>JAKSNY010000009.1 GCA_024399495.1 Paludibacteraceae bacterium | reverse complement strand
AATGGTGTCGCTGCTCTTTTGTTAGTTTGTCAGACATAAATCAAGAACGAAATTACAATTTTTTTCTCATAAAAACAATAAAAAGCATAGCAAAGTTTGGCAATATCAGCAATTTATACTAATTTTGCAGTCCAAAAATCAGGACCGCCCGCTTAGGCGATTATAAATAATGTCAAACAACTAATTAAATTTATTTTATTATGACAAAGAAAACAATTAGCATGCAGGGAGTCGAGGATTTCGACTGGAATGCGTATGAGAATGGCGCCGTAGAGACATCTATGAGCCAAGAAGACCAAAAACAGGCTTACGACAAGACACTTAGCCAGATTAACACAAGCGATGTGGTTGACGGTACCGTAATTGCCATGAACAAACGTGAGGTTGTAGTTAATATAGGCTACAAGTCTGACGGTATTGTATCTATGAATGAGTTCCGTTACAATCCGGACCTTAAAATTGGAGATAAGGTAGAGGTCTTCATAGAATCACAAGAAGATAAAAAAGGACAGCTTATCCTTTCACATAAGAGAGCCCGCAGCGCACGCTCTTGGGATAGAGTTAATGAGGCTCTTAACAACGATGAGATTATTAAGGGATTCATCAAGAGCCGTACAAAGGGCGGTATGATTGTAGATGTATTTGGTATAGAGGCATTCTTACCAGGTTCACAAATAGATGTTAAGCCTATACGTGACTACGATGTATTTGTAGGCAAAACTATGGACTTTAAGGTTGTTAAAATCAACCATGAGTTCAGAAACGTAGTTGTATCTCACAAGGCACTTATAGAGGCTGAGATAGAACAACAGAAGAAAGAGATTATCAGCAAACTTGAAAAAGGTCAGGTACTTGAAGGTGTTGTTAAGGGCATAGAGCCTTACGGCTGTTTCATAGACCTTGGCGGTGTTGATGGTCTTATCCATATTACAGATCTATCTTGGGGTAGAATTTCTCACCCAAGTGAGATTCTTACACTTGACCAGAAGATTAACGTTGTTATCCTTGATTTCAATGAGGAGAAGACACGTATAGCACTTGGTCTTAAACAACTTACACCACAACCTTGGGAGGCACTTGACCCTAACCTGAAGGTAGGAGACAAGGTAACAGGTAAGGTCGTAGTTGTAGCAGATTACGGTGCATTTGTAGAGATTGCTCCGGGTGTAGAGGGTCTTGTACACGTATCAGAGATGAGCTGGTCACAACACCTGCGTTCTGCACAGGATTTCGTTAAGGTTGGCGACACTATAGAGACCCAAATCCTTACTCTTGACCGCGATGAGCGTAAGATGTCTCTTGGCATCAAGCAACTTAAAGAGGATCCATGGATTAACATCGATGAGAAATATGCAATAGGCAGCAAGCACACTGCAAAAGTACGTAACTTCACTAACTTTGGTGTATTTGTAGAACTTGAAGAGGGTGTTGATGGTCTAATCCACATCTCAGACCTATCTTGGACAAAGAAAATCAAACACCCGTCAGAGTTTACCACTCTTGATGCAATGATAGACATAGTGGTTCTTGAAATAGATAAGGAGAACCGTCGTCTAAGCCTTGGTCACAAGCAGTTAGAGGACAATCCTTGGGATACGTATGAGACTATATTTACAGTGGATTCAATTCACCAAGGTACCATTATAGAAATGATGGACAAGGGTGCAGTAATCTCTCTTGAGTATGGTATCGAGGGCTTTGCAACTCCTAAACACCTTGTAAAAGAAGATGGCTCACAAGCCAAACTTGATGAGAAACTTGACTTCAAGGTAATAGAGTTCAACAAGGATGCAAAACGTATCATCCTTTCTCACAGCCGTATATTTGAGGATGCTCAAAAGGCAGCCAACGGCGATGCTCCTGCTACAGAGAAGAAAGCTAAGAAAGCCAAGAAAGAGGACGCTCCACAAATGGAGAAGACTACCCTTGGCGATATAGAGGGTCTTGCACAGCTTAAAGAGCAACTCTCTAAGAGCGAGGCCAAGGCAGAAAAAGCAGAAAAACCTGCGGCTAAAAAGACCACAAAGAAAGCCGCTAAGGCAGACGATGCAGAAAAAGCAGAATAAAATTCTCTAACATAAAAAAGAAAGAAGAGCCAATGGCTCTTCTTTCTTTTTTACATCATACATCATACACCATACATCATACATCATACATCATACATTATAAATATACCTCCCCGTTTCAGACTCCTTGCACTTTACAATTTCCTCCAGCGTTCCCTCAAACACCACAGAGCCACCATCTTCACCACCGCCAGGTCCCATATCTATTATATGGTCTGCCTGAACTATCACATCGGGGTTATGCTCTATGATAATAAGGGTGTGTCCATTCTCTATAAGTTTGTTAAACGCCTTAATAAGTGTAACTATATCTGAACTGTGAAGACCTGTTGTAGGTTCATCAAAAATAAATACCTTATTACGCTGTGAACCGCCGGCAAGTATAGAAGCAAGCTTAACCCTCTGGCTCTCACCACCTGACAGAGTACTTGAAGACTGCCCTAATTTTATATAGCCTATGCCCACATCCTGTAGCGGTTTCAGACGCTTAACTATACGCTGTGCAGTTACATTTGAGTCCTCAGAAAAGAACTCAATGGCTTGGTTCACAGTCATACATAGCACATCGTATATATTAACTCCCCTGTATTTTACATCAAGCACCTCTTGCTTATAACGCCTACCATGGCACGCCTCACACTCAAGTACCACATCTGCCATAAACTGCATAGGCACCACTATGGTACCCTCACCCTGGCACTCCTCACATCTGCCTCCTGGAGTATTAAAAGAGAAATAAGAAGATGAGAATCCCATCTGCTTGGCAAGAGGTTGCTCTGCAAACAGGTTTCTTATCTCATCAAAAGCCTTTAGGTATATACAAGGATTGGAGCGTGACGACTTGCCTATAGGGTTCTGATCTACAAGTTCTATGCCACCTATAAGGTTCAGACTACCCTCCAATGTACCAAAACTGCCCACAGACTCCACCATATCTCCCTTATAACGCTTAACCGCTCCATACAGAATATCTTTTACAAGAGTTGATTTTCCACTGCCGCTTACACCCGTCACCACAGTTATAACCCCGATAGGGAACTTCACACTAACGTTTTTAAGGTTATTCTGCGTAGCACCCTTAATCTCTATATAGTTGTTCCAATGGCGGCGTACCGTTGGTATAGGTGTCTTAATCAGCGTATCCACATAATCTTTAGGAGACCCTTCATAAACCACCTTTCCACCTAATCTGCCTGCACCCGGACCTATATTTATAACATAATCTGCCGCGGCTATAATCTTCTCATCGTGTTCTACAACAACCACAGTATTGCCTATCTGCTGTAGTCTTCTTAACACACCTATAAGTTGGTCTGTGTTTTTAGGGTGAAGCCCTATACTTGGCTCATCAAGTATATATAATGAACCTACAAGGCTACTGCCAAGCGATGTAGCAAGATTTATTCTCTGACTCTCTCCACCCGATAAAGTATTAGACGCACGGTTAAGTGTAAGATACTCAAGCCCCACATCCACCAAATAGCCTAAACGGGATTTTATCTCTGCAAGTAGTTTACTTGCCGCACTCTGCTCATACTCAGTAAACCGGGCAGTATCAAAAAACGCAAGCAATTTGTTTATAGGCATTGCAGTAAGTTCTGTTATTGACTTACCGCACACCTTAACATACTGAGCCTCACGTCTTAAACGTGTGCCGTCGCAATCAGGGCAAACGGTCTTGCCCCTATAGCGGCTCAGCATTACACGATACTGAATCTTGTACTGGTTCTGCTCTACAAACCTAAAGAACTCATTAAGCCCATAAAAATACTCGTTACCTGTCCATAGTAACTTTTTCTGCTCAGGTGTAAGCTCAAAATATGGCTTGTGAATCGGGAACCCGAATTTTGAGGCATGGCGTATAAGATTCTGCTTATCCTCGCCCATAAGTTTGCCACGCCAAGGTGCTATGGCATCTTCATAAATGGATAGTGTCTTGTTTGGCACCACCAAATTCTCATCTATACCTATTACATTACCAAAACCTTGACATGTAGGGCACGCCCCCATCGGGCTGTTAAAATTAAACAGCTGTTCAGACGGCTCCTCAAACTTTATTCCGTCTGCCTCAAAATTCTCAGAAAACTCCTTATCACCTACAAAACACACACCTCCACCCTCATAAAACGCAGTCTCCACAGAGTCTGCCATTCTGTTCAGAAAAGCCTGTTCCGCTGATGCGGTAAATCTCTCAACCACAAGCAGTAACCTATTGTAAGGCTTTACCGCATCAAAATCATCTATCCTAATCACCTCTCCATCTGCATACACACGGCTGAAACCCTGCGTTTTAAGCACTCTAAGCTTAGCGGAATCCTTTATCGGTGCCATAAGCATAGAGACTGTACCCTCCTCCATTTTAGAAATGTAGTCAAGCACATCTTTAACGGTGTGTTTTGTAACCACACTACCCGATATGGGAGATACCGTCTTACCTATACGGGCAAAAAGCAGTTTAAGATAATCGTAAATCTCTGTAGATGTGCCTACAGTGGAACGTGGATTGCGGGTCTTTACCTTCTGCTCCACTGCAATGGCTGGCGGCAGATGGTCTATAAAATCTACATCGGGGTGCTGTTTGTTGCCTACAAACTGACGTGCGTATGATGACAGACTCTCCACATAACGGCGTTGCCCCTCAGCATACAAGGTGTCAAAGGCAAGTGACGATTTGCCACTGCCACTGACACCTGTAATTACAACAAACTTACCTGCAGGAATGTTAACATCTATATTTTTCAGATTGTTAACCCTTGCCCCTCTAATATTTATCTGACTGTTGTCTATAAGATTTGTCCTCCGTTAGATGGAAAGTGTTCTAAGTGCGTTAAACAGACGTTTGTTAATAGGTTTGTCGTCCTTAATGGCACGTGAGAACGGAACATACACAATCTCATCGTTTACAATACCTACCATAATGTTGCGCTGACCTTCAAGCAGAGCCTCAATGGCGGCTACGCCCATACGGCTTGCAAGAATACGGTCTTGAGCAGACGGTGTACCGCCACGCTGGATATGACCAAGTATAACCTCACGTACATCGTACTCAGGGTGCAGTTTTCTGGCAGCCTCAGCAATACCTTTGGCACCACCTGTAACATCGCTCTCTGCCACAAGCACAATACTACTGTTTTTGGTTTTACGGAATCCGTTACCTACAACTTCTTCAAGCACCTCTCTCTTAATCTCCTCCTCAGGTATTACGGCAGCCTCAGCACCTGCGGCTATAGCGGCGTTAAGTGCAAGGAATCCTGCATCACGTCCCATAACCTCTACAAAGAACAGACGCTCATGAGAAGATGCTGTGTCACGTATTCTATCCACACACTCTATCACTGTATTCAGTGCTGTATCGTACCCGATGGTGAAGTCAGTGCCGCACAAGTCATTATCTATGGTACAAGGCAGACCCACAACAGGCATATTGTACTCTTCTGCAAAATTCTTGGCACCTGTGAATGTACCGTCACCGCCAAGCACTATTAATGCATCTATATTATGCTTTTGTATAGTCTCATACGCTTTTTTTCTACCTTCGGGTGTGGCGAACTCCGGACAACGTGCTGTCTTAATGATAGTACCGCCACGTTGAATAATGTTACTTACATCCTGAGTCTTGAATTCCACCACCTCATCAGTGATAAGACCTTTATAACCACGGTATATGGCACATACCTTCATACCGTTACAAATAGCGGCACGTGTAACCGCTCTTAGACCTGCATTCATACCTGGTGCATCACCTCCCGATGTCAGAACACCAATAGTTTTAATTTGACCCATAATTATTTAATTGAAAATTGAAAGTTAAAAGTTATTCATACATCATACATCATACATCAATCCCTTGTCCCTTGTCCCTTGACCCTTGACCCTATCTCCTCCATCTGCCACATCGGGGTACTGGTGGCACCGCAAATACCTACTGATTCAGCCCCGTCAAACCATTTAAAATCTATCTGCTCCGCATTCTGAATAAAGTGGCTGTTCTTATTTGCCGCGTAACATGTGTCAAACAGTGCCTTTGCATTGGAACTCTTGTCGCCTCCCACAAAGATAATAACATCATGACGCTTGGCAAAATTCTCTATCTTCTGCTGCCGTCCAGCCACTTGGCGGCATATAGTATCGTATGCGGTAAAACTTGCCCCACTATCCATTTTACCCCCAAAAAAAGCACTCAAAGCATTAAATCCATCAATAGATTTGGTTGTTTGCGAGAACAGAAGAACATCCTTGCCAAAATCTATTTTTGAAATACCCTGCTCATCATCTATACCCTCAACCACTATGGCCTTGCCGTCTGTCTGCCCCACCAGTCCGTTCACCTCCGCATGCCCGTTCTTACCATATATAACTATCTGTGCATCAGGGTGTTCAGTATAAGCCTTACGTATTTTCTGCTGTAATTTCAACACCACCGGGCAAGTGGCATCTATAACCCTGATACCTAACTCTTTTGCAACCTTATACGTAGATGGCGGCTCCCCATGAGCCCTAAACAGCACTCTATTACCCTTGTGGGCAGGCAAGTTCCTATGGTTTATCACCACCAACCCCCGTTCAGCCAGACGTTTAACCTCATCGCCGTTATGGACTATATCTCCCAAGCAATATAGAGGCTCTACACTGCCGTCCAACTCCGTCTCTGCCTTAGTTATGGCATTCACAACTCCAAAGCAGAACCCGGAATCACCGTCTATCTCAACCTTTAGTCCTGACATGCCTCTTTAAATTTCTCCATAACCCACACATTCTGCTCATCTATAGTCATATTGCTGTTATCCAATATTATAGCATCATCTGCCTTACGCAGTGGGCTAACGGCTCTTGTCTCGTCCAAATGGTCACGCTCCTTAACATTGGCAAGTATCTCATCATAATCGGCACTCTGCCCTTTTGCCTTCAGCTCATCAAATCTGCGGCGGGCACGAATGGCGGCATCGGCGGTAACAAAAAGTTTAAGCTCTGCATTGGGGAAAACCACTGTACCTATATCCCTGCCGTCCATAACCACACCACCCTTATCTCCCATAGCCTTCTGTAATTTAACCAGGTGTGCCCTAACCTCAGGTATTGCACTTACATGGCTTACAGTCTTACTAACCTCTATGCCACGTATCTCGCTCTCCACACATTCACCATTCAGCATAGCCTTGCCATCGGGTGCAAAAGTTATAGCCACATTATCAAGGTCAGAGGCAAGCCTCTCCACATCAACCACACCACCTGAAACATAATTGTGTCTTAAAGCATATAATGCCACAGACCTATACATTGCACCTGTATCTACATATATATAGCCCACACTTTTAGCCAAAGTCTTTGCCATAGTGCTTTTTCCACACGATGAGTAACCGTCAACCGCAACTGTTATTTTTCTCATAGAGCCTTCTTGTTTATTTTGTTTAAGTTGATGCCAAATGTAAAATGTGCCGTAACGGCAGCCGAGCTGTAAAATGCTAAGCCAACACCCAATTTCACCATCTTTATGTTTCCTCCGCCTCCAAAAGATAGACCCGATACAGACAACACCGTTGGGTTCTTGAGGCTCAACCCTCTATCAAAATTATAAGACAACGACACCCAAAATTTTTCGGATTTAGGCACAATGTCCACTCCTATTATGAATTTCTTGCCTATCATTGTGCCAACCTTGCCTCCGCACTCGTTTTTATCCCAACGCTGCAAGTTCTGAAGGGTAAGGTTAAGTACAAGTGGTGCCTTCGCCAATCTCTTACTTACCCCTACCGCAAGATTCAACGGCATCCAATCATTTGTCATCGCTATACCATGCGGACCCACTATCTTACCGCCAAAATTCTGCAGCACAAGCCCCACATTCACAAGCGACACCGAATCGTGGAACATTATTCCTATATCAGACCCAAGAGAGAACGATGTATAACCTCCATAACTGTTTACTACAGGCTTAACTGTCACACCTACTGTGAAATACTTGTTTAGCAAGCGAGAGTAGGTTGCAAGAATCGCAAAATCATTGGCTGTTACCTTTCCCGTAGGATTCCCGTACTCATCATATCCGTCCATCTTACCATACATGGTAGCCTGAAACCCTACTTGAAGTGCATCTTTATCAGAGAACTTCATAGAATAGGCGGCACTTGTATAACCAGTGTTTTTCATATATACAGCCCCATTTACATATACCTGCTTATCCGCCTCAGTACGCAAAGCGGCAGGATTTGAAAAAGCAAACATCGGGTCTGTATCTATGTATGATACTATATTACCACCCAACGCAGCCGTATGAGCAGACACCGGACACTCCAAAAATGAACTGAAAGCAGTGCCCATCTGTTGTGCTGAAGCCGACAATACAAAACACAACACAAATCCACATACAAATATATAAAAGCCTCTCCCCATCTTATATAAAAATCGTTCAAATTTAGTAAAAATTTCTCAAACTTGACAATAAAATGCATTTATGTAAAAAAAATAGTTACAAATATGCTATTATATAAAAAAAAAACATTACATTTGCAAACGGCTTGTGGAAAAACAACACAAAAAGCATATAACTTTTAAGAAATAATATGGAAATAAAAAAATCACCCAAGGCTGATATTGAAAACAGAAAATCAACTTCTGTTTTGATTGGTCTTGTAGTTGCTTTGGGTATTATGTTTGTAGCCTTTGAATGGGCCCAAAGCGACATTAAGATTTATGAAGAGGCTCTTCAAGATGCCGTAGAGGAAGATGAAGAGATGGTAGAGGTTACTTTTAGAGACGAAACACCCCCTCCTCCTCCACCTCCGGAACCTGAAACAGTTCTAAGTGACGTTATTGAGATTAAGGAGAACACAGCCGACGTACAGACTGCAGATTTCTCTGCAGAGGACGATGCTAACCAACGCGTAGAGATTCACGAAGTTGTAGCAGTACAGGAAGAGGAAGAAGAAGAGCAGAAGATACACGTGGTTGTAGAAAAAATGCCTGAGTTCCCTGGCGGTCAAGATGCTATGAACCGCTATTTATCAAGGAACATAAAATACCCACTTATTGCACAGGAAAACAACATTCAAGGTCGTGTAATATGCCAGTTTGTGGTAAATCAGGACGGTAAGATTGTAGATGTTCAAGTAGTGCGTGGCGTAGAGTCAAGCCTTGATGCCGAGGCCATCAGAGTAATAAAATCCATGCCTGCATGGACTCCAGGAAAACAAGGCGGTAAGAATGTACGTGTAAAATACACATTACCTATAAGATTTAAACTATAAGACCGCAAGGTCTATTTTATAGGAAACAACCTTTCGTATTTTTACTCCGAAAGGTTGTTTTTTGTGATATGAAAACAGAAGAGTACATAGAAAGAGCCATTTTGGTTGGTCTTATCACTCCACAGCAAGACGAGCGGAAAGCGGTGGAATATATAGATGAACTGGAATTTTTAGCAGATACGGCTGGTGCTGTCACTATTAAAAAATTCTTTCAGAAACTTGATTACGCCAATTCCAAAACATTTGTTGGAGCAGGTAAATTAGAAGAGATAAAATCTTTTGTACAAGATAACGATATCAATCTTGCCATTTTTGACGATGAGTTATCCCCAGCCCAACTGCGTAATTTAGAAGCAGAATTGCAAATTAAGATTCTTGACCGTACTAATCTTATTTTGGATATTTTTGCTAAGAGAGCACAAACAGCCCATGCCAAAACTCAGGTGGAACTTGCACAATGCAAGTATATGTTGCCTCGTCTTACAAGATTGTGGACCCATCTTGACCGTCAGCGAGGCGGTATAGGAATGCGTGGACCTGGTGAAACACAGATAGAGACTGACCGTAAGATTCTTCTGCGTAAGATATCTCTGTTAAAAGAGGAGTTGGTTCATATAGACAAAACTAAAAGCGTGCAACGTAAAAATAGGGGCAAACTAGTAAGGGTAGCACTTGTGGGCTACACAAACGTGGGCAAATCCACACTTATGAACTTGCTTAGCAAATCAGAGGTGCTTGCCGAAAACAAACTTTTTGCCACTCTTGATACCACTGTGCGTAAGGTCATAGTGAGCAATTTGCCGTTTCTTTTATCTGATACTGTGGGATTTATACGCAAGTTGCCTACAGATTTGGTGGAGTCATTCAAGTCCACACTTGACGAGGTGCGTGAGGCAGACATTCTGGTGCACATTGTAGACATCTCTCACCCATGTTTTGAGGAGCAGATAGAGGTGGTGGAGAAAACATTAAGCGAACTTGACTCCAAAAACAAACCTCTTATTATGGTCTTTAACAAGATTGATGCCTACTCTTATAAAGAGAAAGATGCAGATGACCTTACAGAGAGAAGCAAGGAGAATATCTCTTTAAATGAGTTAAAAGAGACTTGGATGTCAAAACTAAAGGAGAACTGCATATTTATATCGGCAAAGAACAAGATAAACATTGACGAACTGAAACAGTTGTTGTATGACAGAGTTAAAGAGATTCATACACAACGGTTTCCGTATAATGATTTTTTATATGACATATATGATGAGTCAGTTGAAAGTTGAAAGTTGAAATTTTGGAGTAGCGAGAGCAGAGAAAATTCATTTTCTATGCCGAGTCACGACAAAATTCACGAATTACGTAGTAATGAGTAAAGTTGTTAATTCTTAATTAATATGAGAAAACTTACAAACATAGAGATTGCCACACTGGAGGCACAAGCATGCACTTGCAGTGACTGGAGTAAGGTTAGCGTAGCGGACACGTTCTCTACAGACTATGTAAAGCATGTACATTTTTCAGGTAACATAACCTTAGGCGTGCTTGAAAAAGAGATTGCAGCCAAAGGTGGTATTGTACGTCATAGCGGAATTTTCCATGCCACCCTGCATAATTGTATTGTAGGAAACAATGTTTTCATAAACAAGATAAACTGCTACATTGCCAACTACAATATAGGCGATGACTGCTTTATAGAGAACACTGAACTTGTGGTTACAGACGGCGTTTCATCGTTTGGCAACGGCACAGAGATAGCGCTTCTGAACGAGGGCGGAGGCAGAGAGATTCTTATGAGCGACAATTTGTCTTCTCACCTTGCCTACATAATGGCAAACTACCGTCATCGGGATAAATGTATAGAAAAAATCAAGAATATTATCCTTGACTATAGCAAACGTATATCCTCCGCTACAGGCTCTATAGGCAAAAACGTAAAGATAATAAACTGCGGACGCATTGAGAATGTACGCATAGGCGATTACGCCACCATAGAGGAGACCAGCAACCTTACTAACGGAAGCATAAACAGCAATGAGTCTGACCCTATATATATAGGTCAGAACGTAATTGCCAAAAACTTTATAATATCATCAGGCAGCATTGTAACAGACGCATCGCTGGTGGAGAACACCTTTATAGGGCAAGGTGTACAGATAGGCAAACACTTCTCCATCTATGACTCTGTATATTTCAGTAATTGTCAAGGGTTCCACGGTGAGGCTTGTGCCATATTCGGCGGACCGTTTACCGTCACACACCATAAATCCAGCCTGCTGATTGCGGGGTTGTTCTCATTCCTTAATGCAGGTAGCGGCTCTAACCAAAGCAACCACATGTATAAGCTTGGTCCTATGCACCAAGGTGTGGTGGAGAGAGGTTCAAAAACCACAAGTGACTCCTACATTCTATGGCCTGCCAAAGTGGGTGCTTTCTCACTGGTTATGGGTAGGCATACGCAACACTCTGACACCTCAAACCTGCCTTTCTCTTACCTTATAGAGAACGACGATGCCACCTTTATAGTGCCTGGTGTAAACCTAAAGAGTGTGGGAACCATACGTGACGCACAGAAATGGCCTAAACGTGACCGCCGTAAAGACCCCGATAAGTTAGACTGCATAAATTTCAATCTGCTTAGTCCATATACCATACAGAAGATGTATGCCGGCATAGATGTTCTGAAAAACCTGCAGGCACTCTCTGGTGAAACTTCAGAGACCTACTCTTATCAGAGTTCAAAGATTACCAACGATGCTCTGCGTCATGGACTTAAATATTATAATATGGCTATAGAGAAATTCCTTGGAAACTCTCTTATAAAGCGTCTTGAAGGCACCAAATTCAAAAATGTAAATGAGATTAGGGCTCAGCTAAAGCCATCTACAGCCATAGGCATAGGCAGGTGGGTTGACATATCGGGGCTTATAGCACCTAAAAGTGAGATAACCAAACTGCTTGACGATATAGAGCAAGGCGTATTAAATAACGTGCATGATATAAACGAGCGTTTCCGCGGCATTCACTCACAATACTATGAGTATGAGTGGACTTGGGCATTGGAGAAACTGGAGCAGAAATTTGGCAAGCCATACAATGAATTCACTGTTGAGGATATTATAACGCAGGTGAAGACATGGAGTTCTAATGTAGTGGAACTTGACCAAATGCTGTATGAAGATGCAAAGAAGGAGTTTAATCTTATTGCACGTACCGGATTTGGAGTAGATGGCAACGATGACACCAAACAGCGTGACTTTGCAAATGTACGTGGCAGCTTTGAAGACAATCCGTTTGTTACAGCCGTACTTGAACATATAAAGAAAAAGACGGCGTTGGGAGAGGAACTTATAGCAAGAGTGAGCATTGATTAAGGGACAAGGGACAGTTGATAGTGAACAATCATACATCATACATCATACATTATACATTGTCTATAATAACAGCCTACATAAAACATTGGTTCAGTTCCAAGCCCAAAGGCGGTTTTGGAATCCACTCCCCTTTTGTATATAGGTTTGTAACCGATGTTATGGAGTGTAGTCACCAATACTATGCGTACGGCGATGTGGAGAGGTTCCGCAGTGCGTGGCTTAGTGACAATATGGAGATAGATTTCACAGACTACGGAACAGGCACATCGGGTAAAAGAAAAATATGCAACATTGCAAAATCAAGCCTCAAGAGCAAGAATTTAGCACAACTCATATACAGAATTGCACTGAGCAACCACAGTCAAAACATTTTAGAGCTTGGAACATCGTTAGGCATAACCACCATGTATCTTGCACTTACAGACTCAAAGGCACATGTGGTATCACTTGAAGGGTGTCAGGCTGTGGCAAACTGCGCCATCTCCGCACTGAACCTTAGGGGTATAAAAAATGTGGAGATTGTTATTGGAAACATAGACAACACAATAAAAGGGGTGGTCAGTACGTTTGATAGATTGGATTTTGTACTTTTTGATGCCAATCACAGAAAAGAGCCCACTCTAAACTATTTTAATGAGTGCCTGACAAAAGTTCACGACAAGACTATATTTGTGTTTGATGACATAAACCACTCAGATGAGATGCGTGAAGCGTGGAAAGAGATATGTGCCAATGAAAAAGTAAGAGTCACCATAGACATTTTCCATCTTGGGATTGTGTTTTTTGATAAAAAACTGCAAAAAGAGCATTACAAAATAAGATACTAATGAAGGTTTATACAAAAACAGGTGATAATGGTACTACCTCCCTTATTGGGGGTAGGCGTGTAAGCAAATCCGATATCAGACTAGAAATTTACGGTACATTAGATGAATTAAGCAGTTTTTTAGGTATGCTTAAGTGTAATACCATACCCGATGATGATATTCGCAATATCTCAAAAATCCAAGAGATTCTTACAAAAATAAACATGTTGTATGCATCACCCGATGAGGCTACAGTTGCAAAATTCCAATTTGACACAAAAGATATATTATGGATGGAGGCTGAAATAGACAGAATCAGCGTCACATTGCCTCCTGTTACAGATTTTTTGATTCCAGGCACCAACAGAGCAAACGCATTGGCAAATATATGCAGAACAATATGCAGACGGGCCGAAAGAAATGTTTATAAAATGCAGTTATTTGAAATTCAACAAAAAGCGGCAGTTTTTTTAAACAGATTGAGTGATTATCTCTTTGTTTTAGGTAGAAAATTGGAATAACTGAAAAAATTTGTTATCTTTGCACGCTGATTTAAAAAAATTATTTTAATAAAAATGTATTGGACATTGGAACTTGCATCTAAATTGGAAGATGCGCCTTGGCCAGCCACCAAAGAAGAACTAATAGACTTTGCAGTACGTTCTGGAGCACCTTTAGAGGTAATTGAGAACCTGCAAGAGATAGAAGACGAAGGTGAGATTTACGAAACAATTGAGGATATTTGGCCTGATTATCCAAGCAAGGAAGATTTCTTCTTTAACGAAGATGAGTATTAAAATTGCTTGAAAATGTGTATTATTCAAAAATTTGTTGTATCTTTGCATATTGGTAAATGCGAATAGGGCGTTTTATACTGGTTTTATGTGGGTGTATAACAGCCTTATACTCGTATGGGCAGCAAAGTATAGAGTTTAGTCAATACACGCTGAATCTCAAGAATTTAAACCCTGCGGCGGTGGGGGCGGACGATATGATAAGCATATTTGGAACATTCCGGTCACAGTATGCGGGATTTGAAGGAGCTCCGATTACTTATTATGTAAGTGCCGATTTAGGTTTTAAGATTGGAAAGACAAAACACGGTGCAGGAGTCAGTTTTTATGACAATATAGTGGGGCTTTACCGCTATCAAGACATAAACTTAATGTACGCCTACCGTATCGCTATTAAGGATAGCTATTTGGCTTGCGGTTTTAATGTTGATTTTTCAACAACCAGCATAGACAAAGGCAAGATAAAGACCGTAGAGAGCGATTATCACGATTCATCAGACCCTGCGTTGAGTGGCGAGTGTAACGATTTTAAGCTTGATTTGGGTGTGGGTGTGATGTATTACAATAAAAAATGGTATGCAGGTGCATCACTTATGAACATAATTGCACCTAAGTATCAGATGAGCGAAAATGTGTTTTTTAAGCGTAAGAGAAACTTACGGTTTATGGGCGGATACAATATTTCTTTTGCAAATCCGTTATATAAGTTAAAGACTTATGCAACCATAAATACAGATTTTGTAACCTTTACAGGACAGGTAGGTGCAAATATAGAGTATAAGGAGAGTTATTGGGGCGGTTTGGCATACAGAATTGACGGTGCGGTGGTGTTTATGGCGGGAGTGAGAGTGTTGAACGGATTGGTGATAGGCTACTCTTTTGATTTGCCCACCTCTAAGTTGATTAAATCGGCAGGATGTCACGAGGTTGTATTGTCATATAACTTTAACGTGGATTTATCAAAAAAGAACAAATATAAAAGTATTAGATACCTATAATCAAGAACAAAAAATATGAAAAAATTACCATTGTTCATTTTTACCATCATTCTGCTTTCCGGTTGTAGCAATAGCGGCAGCGGTGAGCTTGTTGGTGTAGGCGGAACTTCTTGGAGAGAGCCTAATCCGTACGGAATGGTTTTTATTAAACAAGGTTCATTCACTATGGGTGCAAACGATCAAGATGCTAACTGGGCTGCAAGCACAGGGCAGAAAATTGTTTCTATTGACGCATTCTGGATGGATGAGACAGAAATCACAAACAGAGAGTACAAACAGTTTGTATTTTGGGTGAGAGACTCAATTGCAATGGAAAAAATTATTGCCGCAGAGGGTGATGATTCTGAGTTTGCCTCAAAGGATAAAAAAACGGGTGATGCAGTTTACAAGATAGGAAACCGCCCTAACGATAGAGAGAAAGAGGGCATAGAGAGGCTTCCTAAACTAAATTGGGATGAGAAAATTCCATGGGACAAGCCTAAAACAGACGAGCAGGCCATAGCCATTGACTCAATGTT
This sequence comes from Paludibacteraceae bacterium, assembly GCA_024399495.1. Taxonomy (GTDB): domain Bacteria; phylum Bacteroidota; class Bacteroidia; order Bacteroidales; family Paludibacteraceae; genus Enterocola. Next base: position 73,514 of record JAKSNY010000009.1, on the reverse strand, counting down.
CTACTCAGATGAGGAATCAATCTCATTTTCAAGAGAACTTAACGGTCAGATTCTCGACTATAAGTATCGTTGGATAGACTACAATCAAGCGGCACTTAAACGCAATAAGTTTGATGCCAATACAGGCAGTTATCATAGTGATTTGTCTATGCTAGGAAAGGGAAAAGACAGTGCAGACTGTATGATTCAAAAAGACACCGCCTACATAGACCATGAAACAGGTCACATCATAAACCAAACCAAGTTTGTGGAACTCAAATCGCGTAGAGACTTCATCAATTCACGCATAATAAATGTATATCCTGATACACTTTGCTGGATTAGAGATTTTACATATTCTTACAACGAGCCATATACCAAAATGTATTTTTATCACGACGGATATGGCGATTATCCTGTAGTAGGTGTAAACTGGGAGCAGGCAAGTGCATTCTGCCATTGGCGTACCACTTACTATAATAATGCACAAATCAGAAATCACCAACCTATTGTACAAGACTACAGACTTCCTACCGAATCTGAATGGGAGTATGCCGCACGTGGCGGACGTAACTTGTCTATGTATCCTTGGGGTGGTGAGTACATCCGTACAGCAAGAGGTTGCTTCCTGGCAAACTTCAAACCTCAACACGGCAATTATGTGGCGGACGGTTGGATGGTAGCCGCAAAGGTAGGTTCATTCCCACCTAATGATTACGGACTATATGATATGGCAGGTAATGTTGCAGAATGGACATCATCAGCATTCCACGAGTCTAACTACAGTTTTGTAAACGACTTAAATCCAAGTTACAATTACAATTCCCGCTCAACAGAGCCTGAAATAATGAAACGCAAGGTTATTCGTGGTGGTTCTTGGAAGGATATAGGCTATTTCCTTCAGTGTGCCACACGTACTTACGAGTATCAGACAGAGACCAAGTCTTATATCGGATTCCGTTGCGTACGTAGTGTGATAGGTGCAAACTATCAATAAAAAAGCAGATTCAATACAAAACAATTAATAAATAATTTTAAAATTTTTAAAAAAAATGGGAAACTTTTTTTCAACCCCTAAGGGTAAAAGAATCACAGGGTACGCATACGGTTTAGGTGCGTCTGTAGTTATCGTCGGTGCATTATTTAAAATTCAGCACTATCCAGGTGCAGGTATCATGCTTATGATTGGTATGTTTATTGAGGCATGTTTGTTCGCAATTTCAGCATTTGAAGACCCGCATCCTGAGTACCATTGGGATAAAGTGTTTCCACAACTGATGGGTGGTGAAGGTGCCCCTATTCTTGGAGGTGGCATGGCAGAAACAACCACACCAAACACAACAGCAGGCAACTCTATAGATGATATAGCCAAGGCTGGAAAACTATCAGAGAGTGATGTTCAAAAACTTAACGAAGGCATCAAGAAGTTATCTGAATCAGCGGCACAAATAGGAGACATCACTGCGGCGGTTTCAGCATCAAGCAACTATGCCAAGAACATGAACATAGCATCAGATGCCATAGCATCATTTGCAGCAACGCAAGCGTCACTTAAGACATCTTCCGACTCACTGTTTGCATCATATAAGACAGTTGCAGAGAGCATGGGCAATGTGGCTTCAGATGCACAGGGTTATATGCAGGAGATGCAAGGCATCACAAAGAATCTTTCTGCTATCAACGCAAGTTATGAGATGCAGGTTAAGTCTATCAGCGAACAGGCAGGTATTGTTACTGAGGTTAACGACAACTTGAAGAAAGTTCAATCCGCAATGGGTGAAGCAGCCATAGAGACAGCCGCATTCAAGGATCAGGCTACAAAACTTACACAACAGGTAAGCAGTTTGAACAGTGTATATGGCAATATGCTTAACGCATTTAACGCAAGAGTTTAATTAATCTGAGTTTCAAAACATATAAGTAAACTATAAAAACTTATGAGTGCTACCAATTGTCCGGAAACCCCGAGACAGAAAATGATAAGTATGATGTACCTCGTTTACACCGCTTTGCTGGCGTTAAACGTATCTACTGACGTACTGAACGGCTTTACTGTAGTGCAGAAGAGCTTGAGACAGGCTATTGTCAGTGTAGAAGGTATAAACAATAACCTTATGGTGGAATTTGAGAACAGTTACACACAGAACCCTGTTAAAGTGGGACCTCATTATAACAAGGCTAAGGAGGTTATGAAAATGTCTGACGCTCTATACAACCAAATAGAGCAGATGAAAATCAGAATCATCCGTGAGTGCGATGGTCTTGACCCCGCAATAGTTCCTGACGACAGCGTCACAGTAGAAAAACTACAAGCTAAGGACAACCTTGACAAATCATACCAGATTGCAGTTTATGAAGGTTATGGTCAGAAACTGAAAGACAGTATTAACGCATACGCAGACTACACTGCAAAAATAGCGGAAGGAGACACTGCTCTGCATATTGTTAAAGATGATGCAATGATTGCCACAATACGACGCAATTTTGACACAAGCGATCAAATAAACCCGGAAGACCCTGCAACCCCAATTACATGGGAGGTCAAAATGTTTGAGCACATGCCTGCAATTGCCGCTATGACATTGCTTACACAATATCAACAGGCAGTTAGAAACACAGAGTCTAATATTATAAGATATCTGCAAAGTGCTACAGAGGCAGGTGACTTCCGTGTAAACAAGATTACGGCAGAGGTTATTCCTGTATCATCATACGTTACAAGAGGCAGTCAATATGAGGCTCGTATCATACTTGCTGCTGTTGACTCAACCAAACGCCCAAAAATAACTGTTAATGGTCAGGTGATAGATGGTGAGATTTATAGAGCTGGCTGTGGAAGTTTAGGTGCATTTAATATTGCAGGTACGATAGAACTACCACGAGCAGATGGAACTGTAACTCCATACGAGTTTAGTTCATCGTATGTTGTAGGTGAACCTACAGCCATTGTATCTGCCGATAAGATGAACGTATTCTACGCAGGTATCGATAACCCTATGAGCGTATCAGTCCCAGGTGTTCCTACACAGAACCTGTCGGTTTCCGCTACTAACATAAAGAAACTTACTCCTAAAGGTGCTGGTTGGGTTATAGTTCCTGACAAGGTAGGTGTGGAATGCAAAATTAGCGTTACAGTTAAAGGCGAGAACGGTAAGAATCAAACATTTGAACCTAGAATATTCCGTGTAAAACAATTACCACCTCCAGTTGCGTATATTGCGTATAAGGAGAGCGGAGCACCTGCAAAATATAAAGGTCAAGGTAAGCCATTCCCTAAAGCAAGTCTTATAGGTGCAACTGGGGTTCAGGCTGAACTTGATGATGCAGATATCGAAGCAAATTATACTGTAGTAGGCTTCAAGATGAAGGTGGTTGACTCTATGGGTAACTGGAAAACAGAAATTTCAGAGAACTCTAACTTTACAGATAAACAAAAAGCACTTATACGTGCAATGGGTAAAGGCAAACAGTTCAACATATCTGAGGTTAAGGCTAAAGGTCCTGATGGTCTAACCCGTATGCTGCCTACAATAGAAGTATTAGTAAATTAATATATCAATATGAAAACCATTTATAGAACATTACTTTTAGGGATTACGGCACTTATCGCCATACCTATGGTTGCACAAGAAACTGAGAACTCATTTTTTGACGGCAACGGTGGTTTAGTGGAGTCTAATTTACCTACTAGTATAGACTTAAGTGAAAGGAAACCAATAGAATACAACAATCCACGCACTGATGATATTCTGTGGCAGAAAGTTGTATATAGAATTATTGACCTCCGAGAGAAAATCAATTTCCCTCTGTACTTCCCTATTACATCGGGAGACCATAGGCAAAGTCTTTTCACCACCATTTTCCGTCTGCACGAAGAGGGCAAGATAAAAGGATACAATTATGAAGCCGAGCGTGAGATTTTTACAGACGAAACTGAAGTTAAGTTTGATGAGATTCTTAAAAAATATAACGTCATAGTGTCTTACAAGGTGGATTCAGTGTCTGGAGACACATTGGGACAATCAGTAGAAGAGGTTGATATACCTAATCAGGAAGTTATTAAATACTACCTTAAAGAGGTTTGGTATTTTGATAAGAACAACTCCATCTACGCTGTAAGAATTTTGGCGATATGTCCTAAAATCTACCTTACAAACAATGACGGAGTTCTTGAAAGTAACCCTATAGCATGGTATCCATTTGATGCTTTAAGACCATATCTTGCACAGCAGGAAGCTCTTCTTACCGACCGCAACAACGGAGCCAGAGAAACTCTGGATGACTTGTTTATCAAACGTAAGTTTGGCAGTTATATCTATAAAGTTTCCAACTTAAGAAACAGAAACTTCCTTGAATATAACAACAATTCAGAGGAGGCTCACAAAGAGCAGGAAAGGATTAAAACCGAAATCATAAATTTAGAGCAAGATCTTTGGGAGTATTGATATAATTTTAATTTTTATAAAAAAGCCGGAGTGTAAATAGCATTTCGGCTTTTTTATTTGAAAAAATATGAGTAAATTTGCAATTTATTATGTAGTTTGCATAGAATATAATTCTGATTGTTCCGTTTATATTATAAATGAGATACTTTTTAAGGTTAAAACATTTATGCACAGTGCTGACTATGTGCTTTATATCCACTACAGCATTTGCGGAATACAATCACGAGCTTGGTATTACGGGCGGCGTTTCATTTTATTTAGGTGACGCAAACTATAAAACCCCATTCTGGAAGCCACGTATGGCTATTGGAGGTATGTACAGATATAATATTGACACCAGATGGGCTATTAAGGTTTGTGCTGTATATGCACAAGTGGAGGGGGATACAAGGGATTTTGGATACATTATGCCAGGTGGAGTATATGCTTCGTTCAAAAGAAGTTTTGTGGATGCGTCACTTAGCGTTGAATTCAATTTTTTGGATATTGGTGAATCCAAATATGCAATAGGCAATTATAAAGCCACTCCATACATTATGCTGGGTGTAGGCTTAACCGCTTATAGCAACCTATTGGACGCCAAAAATATGTACCATGTAAATATTCCTGTAGGAATTGGAGGCAAATGGAAAATAAACAAGCGTTTCACTCTTGGTTTGGAGTGGTCTATCCATAAATTATTTATCGATGACTTTGACGTTACATCATCAAGCAATACAATTTTGGATAACCCTTACAAATCATCAAAGAACGGATTTTTTGATACAGATTGGTACTCTATTTGTAATTTATACCTGACAGTTAATCTTTTTGACCCTAAACGTTTTTGCAGATAAAATATTATGAACAGCTTTAAGGACAAAATAAACAGAAACGCACTACCTAACCATGTTGCCATAATAATGGACGGTAACGGCAGATGGGCTAAGGCAAATGGCAAACCACGTGTGTTTGGGCATACTAACGGTGTTAAGTCTGTCAGGGCTGTAACAGAGGCCGCCGCTGAGCTTCAGATTAAATATCTGACACTCTACGCATTTTCAACCGAAAATTGGAATCGCCCTGCAGAAGAGGTCAACGCCCTTATGGGGTTGCTTGTATCTACCATAGAGTCTGAAACAGAAACTCTTAATAAAAACAACGTGCGTCTTACCACTATTGGCGACACTAAGCGTCTGCCTAAACCTGTCTATGATAAACTTTTGGAGTGTATTGCAAGCACGGCAAACAACACTGGTACTACCCTTAATTTGGCGTTAAGTTACTCATCAAGATGGGAAATCAGAGAGATGGTAAAGAACATCAGTACAGATGTTAAGAACGGAAAAATAGAGCCTGACTCCATAACTGACGACACCATTGCATCTTATATGGCAACAAAAAATATGCCTGACCCTGAACTGCTTATACGCACCAGTGGAGAGTATCGTATAAGCAATTTCCTTTTGTGGCAGATTGCATATTCTGAGTTGTATTTCACTCCTGTTATGTGGCCGGACTTTACAAAGGAACACTTTTTTGAGATTATTGCTGACTACCAAACACGTGAGCGCCGTTTTGGATTAACTGGAGAACAAGTAGAGAAATAACAATGAAAAGACTATCCCTGATAATTCTTATTTTTACTGCCATATCACTTGCAGAACTGCAGTCGCAAGAGTTATCGGAAACTGTCATAGACTCATACGAGTTGGAAGACACCCTTTCCAATGTCATTGATTCCACCACGATTCTTACATCTGACGAAATTCCCGATTTTGACTACAATATGCCTCGTACATACCAGATAGAAGAGATTACCATATCGGGAAAGAATAACTACGAAGACTATGTGCTTATCGGGTATTCAGGATTAAAAAAGGGGGAAAAGATAGAAATACCAGGCGATGAGATTACAAATGTTATACGCCGTTTTTGGAAACAAGGATTGTTCTCAAACATAAAGATTGAAGTTTTATCCATAAGGGGAAACAAAATTTGGCTTAACATAAATCTTGACCAACAGCCTAAAATATCCAGAATAAATTTTATGGGTGTAAAGAAAAAGGAACGTGAGGATTTAGAGAAAGGAATGGATATGACAAAAGGCACTCAGGTAACACCATACGTAATAGACAAAGCCACTAAATACATAACCCGATATTTTAACGACAAAGGTTATTACAACGCCAAGGTTTCTGTAGTTCCACGTGAAGATGACGCTTCAGGACTGAATAACATTGTAGATGTAAGGGTGGAGAAAGGGTCTAAAGTCAAGGTAAACCATATAGAGTTTGACGGAAACAAGCAATTGAAAGACAAAAAGCTTGATAAAGCGATGAAAAAGACCAATGACCGCAGAAATATCCTGAATCTTTTCCGCTCTAAAAAATTCATTCCGTCTGAATATGAAAATGACAAGAAACTGCTTATTGAGAAGTACAACGAGTACGGGTTCAGGGATGCTGTGATTCTAAAAGACAGCGTATATCCCGACCAAAAAAAGCCTAAAAAATACGTTAATGTATATATTAAGATTGAAGAAGGTAAAAAATACTATTTTAGAAATATAAATTGGATAGGAAACACAGTTTATACAACAGAATATCTTAAACATGTTTTGAATATTAAATACGGCGATGTCTATAACCAAAAGAAACTTAGCCAGCGGCTGTTTGAAGACGAAGACTGCGTAAGCAACCTATACCTTGATAACGGATACCTGTTCTTTAACCTACAACCAGTGGAAACCAATATAGTCAACGATTCCGTTGATTTGGAGCTCAGAATATCGGAAGGAAGACAGGCCACTATCAATAGGGTTAATATAGAAGGAAGCACCTACCTTTACGAGCATGTGGTGCGCCGTGAGTTACGGACAAAACCTGGAGATTTATTCTGTAAATCAGATATTATGCGTTCAATGCGTGAGCTTGCCGCATCGGGTCATTTTTCAACAGAGCCTGGTAAAATGGATATTAGAACAGTTCCAGACCCCGAGAACGGTACAGTTGACCTTACATACGTGCTTGAATCTAAAAGAAACGACCAAGTGGAATTGTCAGCAGGTTGGGGTCAAACAGGTATTGTAGGTACTTTAAGATTTAAATTCTCAAATTTCTCACTTAAAAATTTATTTAATTTTAAAATGTGGAAGCCCCTGCCTCAAGGCGATGGACAGTCCCTTACTCTGATGGCACAGACTAATGGTATGTACTATCAGGCATACAGTCTCTCATTTACAGAGCCTTGGCTTGGCGGCAAACGTCCCACATCGTTCAATTTCAATATCTATTACTCTATTCAGTCTGGTGTAAACAGCTATTACAATTCGGCATATAACAACTATTACTATAATTACGACACGTCAAACTCTTGGTATTCCGATTCATACGACCCCGATAAATATATCAAGATATTCGGTGTTTCCGCTTCTATAGGCACCCGGTTAAAGTGGCCCGATGACTATTTCTCTCTATCGGGTGTCATATCATATCAGAGATACAATCTTAGTAAGTGGGATTATTTTGCTCTAAGCACTGGCTATAGCAATAACTTTAACGTAGGCGTGGTTTGGGAAAGAAACTCATTAGACCAACCTATTTACACTACAAAAGGCTCCGATATATCATTAGGAGTGACATTAACCCCTCCATATTCTGCTTTTGACAAAAACAAAGATTACTCGCACTTGTCAACACAGGATATATACAAATGGGTTGAATATTATAAAATTAAATTCAAAGCCAAATTCTTTGTGCCACTTACTAAAAACAATAAACTGGTGCTTATGGGACGTGCTGAGTTCGGATTCCTTGGATACTACAACTACAACAAGAGGTCTCCGTTTGAGACATTCTATGTAGGTGGTGACGGTATGTCCGGTTACAGCACTACATACGCTACAGAGACCGTAGCGTTGCGTGGTTATTCAAATGGTTCTCTCACACCTTACATTAATGGTTATCAAGCAGGTAACATTTACACAAAATTCACTCTTGAGTTAAGATATCCTCTTGTTTTAAAAGACCAGACAATGGTTTGGGCACTTGCTTTTGCAGAGGCAGGTAACTGTTGGGCAGAGTACACCGATTTCAATCCTATTGATGTCAAGCGTTCTCTGGGTGTAGGTTTAAGAGTGTTTATGCCAATGTTCGGTTTGCTTGGCGTAGATTGGGCATACGGATTTGATAAAGTTAACGGAACAAGAAGCGGAAGTCAGTTCCACTTTATCATAGGTCAGGAGTTTTAAACTTTTTTATTATCTTTGCAGTCTAAAATACGTAACCAATAAATTTACAGTATGAAAAAGTTTGTTTTATCATTTGCAGTTGCGTTATTATGTAGCGTTGGGGCATACGCCCAAAAGTATGCCTTTATAGATACGGAGTATATACTAAAGAACATACCCCAATATGAGAGTGCGAACCAACAGTTAGAGCAGAGTTCCAAGAAATGGCAGAAAGAGATAGAGGCTCTTAACAATGAGGCTCAGACCCTGTATAAGAACTATCAGGCGGAGATGGTGTTCCTCACCGATGAGCAGAAACAGGAGAAAGAGAAGGAGATAGTGGCTAAAGAGACTGAGGCAAGTGAACTTAAACGCAAGTATTTTGGCAACGATGGGGAACTGTTTAAGAAAAAGGAGAGCCTTATGAAACCTATATATGAGGAACTTTATAACGGCTTAAAGGGTATTGCGGAATCTAAGGGTTACGCCGCCATCTGGGATAGGGCTACTGGCATGATTATGTTTGTAAATCCTAAAATAGATATCAGTGATGATTTGCTGAATAATCTTGGATACGCTAAGTGAGGGCAATGTATGATGTATGATGTATGATGTATGAATAATTTTCAACTTTCAACTTTCAACTATTAACTATTAACACTATAAAATTATGAAAAAACTAATTGTAGCAGTAATGCTTATGGTGCCGGCACTGCTTATGGCACAGGAGAACGTTAAATTGGGTTATATTAACAGAGAAGAGCTTATATCTTCAATGCCTGAATACGAGACCGCTCTAAAGCAGTTGGAAGATATGAACCTTACCTACAAGCAGGAGGGTCAAAAACTGCAAGATGAACTTCAGAAAAAATTTACTGAGTATCAGGCGGCTATAGCGAAGGATTCCCTTGACCCTACAATCAGACAATACAAGGAGTCTGAACTGCAACGTCTTAACCAAAGCATAGAGGAGTTTACCCAAAATGCACAGACCAACCTTCAGAAAAAGCAGCAGGAGCTTATGACACCTATTCTTGACAAGGCAAACAAAGCCATCAAGCAAGTTGGTGATGAGAACGGCTACACCTACATTATGGAATCAGGTGCAGGTCAGATTCTACCATACATAGGTGCAAAAGCAGAGAATGTAATGCCTCTTGTAAAGAAAGTGCTTAATCTAAGCAAGTAAAACGCACCCATGAGCAATGGGGCATCTATAGGAATTTTTGATTCCGGGTACGGTGGCTTAACCATACTTAGTGAAATTAGGGCATTGATGCCGGAGTATAACTACATATACCTTGGCGATAATGCCCGAACTCCGTATGGCACCCGCTCATTTGATGTTGTATATCGCTACACTCTTGAGAACGTAAAAAAGCTGTTCTCTATGGGGTGTAGCCTTGTTATTATTGCATGTAACACAGCCTCAGCCAAGGCACTAAGAACCATACAGCAGAATGACCTGCCACATCTTGCACCAAACAAGAGGGTGCTTGGTGTTATACGCCCCACTACAGAGATTGCAGGCACACTTACAAGAAACGGACATTTAGGACTGTTTGGAACAGAAGGCACCATAGACTCCATGTCTTATAATATAGAGATAGCCAGACTGTTCCCACATGTTAAAGTTACAGGGCAGGCTTGCCCTATGTGGGTACCAATTATAGAGAACAGCGAGGCAGAGAGTGACGGAACAGATTATTTTGTGGAGAAATACTGTTCAGCACTGGTGGGAAAAGACCCACTTATAGACACTGTTATTTTGGCTTGCACCCACTACCCCATTCTAAAAGATAAAATACAAAGACACCTACCAAGCGGAATCCGCATAGTAAGCCAAGGCCCCATAGTGGCAGAATCCCTAAGAAACTACCTTACAAGGCATTCTGAGATTGAAAGCCAAATAGAGAAAGGCGGAAACTGCCTTTTCTATACCACAGAAAACGCACAGAAATTCATAAAGAACGCATCTATATTCCTCAATGAGCAAATAAGTGCTGAGACTATAATATAGAACCAGCCTAAAGAATCTCCTTTAACGGTTTTAGAACAAAGTCCCTCTCCTGCATACGTGGGTGAGGGATTTTTAGTTCCGGTGTGTCTATCCTTACATCGGAGTACAGAAGTATGTCTATATCTATTATACGGTCTGAATAGACACCGTTACGGCTCTTTACAAGCCTTCCCATTGTGCGTTCAATATCTTGTGTGGTATGCAGCAACTCTAACGGTGTAAGGGCTGTATAAACGCATATAACGCAGTTTAGAAACTTATTATTTGAGTTAAAGCCTACAGGCTCTGTCTCTATAACGGAAGATACGGCTGAAATAAGACCAACCCTCTCCCTAATAAGAGAGAGGGCTTTGTCTATGTTTGTCTGCCTATCGCCCAGATTGGTGCCAATAGACAGATACACCTTATTGTTTGTTTGCACGTTTGCGTTCAAGGTCATCAAGAATTATTTTTCTGAGTCTTATTGACTTTGGTGTAACCTCTACATACTCATCTGCCTTTATGTATTCCAAAGATTCCTCAAGGCTCATAACTACAGCTGGGGCTATGTGGGTCTTCTCATCAGAACCCGATGCACGCATATTGGTAAGTTTCTTTGATTTGGTAACATTTACAGGCAAATCGCCCTCCTTGCAATGCTCTCCTACCACCTGACCTGCATAGACCTCATCTTGCGGCTCTATAAAGAACTTGCCTCTATCCTGTAGTTTGTCTATGGCGTATGCGTATGCAGTACCGCTCTCCAGTGCTACTATTGAGCCATTGTTACGGCGTTCTATATCCCCCTTATATGGGGCGTATCTTACAAATCTGTGGGCTATTACAGCCTCTCCTGCCGTTGCGGTAAGAATGTTTGTACGCAAGCCTATAATGCCTCTTGACGGAATCTCAAACTCTATATGGATTCTGTCGTTCTTGGTATCCATTGACATAAGGTCTCCTTTACGGTTAGAGACCATCTCTATAACCTTACCTGAGAACTCCTCAGGCACATTTATTGTAAGCTGCTCAAACGGCTCACACTGTACGCCGTCTATCTCTTTTATAATAACCTGTGGCTGACCTACTTGCAGTTCATAGCCCTCACGTCTCATAGTCTCTATAAGCACAGAGAGGTGCAGGACTCCACGTCCAAATACGTGCCATACGTCCTCATTATCCTCTTTAGTAACCCTTAGAGCCAGGTTTTTATCAAGTTCACGTACAAGACGGTCATTTATGTGGCGTGATGTTACAAACTTGCCCTCTTTGCCAAAGAAAGGTGAGTCATTTATGGTGAACACCATACTCATGGTAGGCTCATCTATGGCTATTGGTGGCAGAGGCTCCACTGTCTCTGCATCGCAGATGGAATCCCCTATCTCAAATTTCTCAAGACCCACTATGGCACAAAGTTCTCCGCTTGATACACTGCTTACCCTTGTCTTGCCAAAGCCTGAGAATATGTTAAGTTCCTTAATGCGACATTTGTTCTGTGAACCGTCACGGTGTACAAGCACCACATCCTTGTTCTCCTCTATTGTACCACGATGTACCCTACCCACCGCTATACGCCCTACATAAGATGAGTAGTCAAGTGATGTTATAAGCATCTGTAGCGGACCTTCAAGTGTCTTAGGTGCAGGTATATACTTTATTATGGAATCAAGTAGCGGACAAATGTTGTCTGTTGGCTTTTTCCAATCCTCTGACATCCATCCGTTCTTGGCAGAGCCGTAGATGGTTGGGAAATCAAGCTGCTCCTCTGTAGCGTCAAGGCTGCACATAAGGTCAAACACCGCCTCCTGCACCTCATCGGGGCGACAGTTTGGCTTATCCACCTTATTAACCACAACTATTGGCTTTAAGCCTATCTCTATAGCCTTCTGCAACACAAATCTGGTTTGTGGCATAGGACCTTCAAAAGCATCTACAAGTAGCAGGACACCGTCTGCCATATTAAGTACACGCTCCACCTCACCGCCAAAATCGCTATGCCCCGGAGTGTCAATAATGTTGATTTTTGTATTTTTATACACTATTGATACATTTTTGGAAACTATGGTTATGCCTCGCTCACGCTCCAAATCGTTATTATCAAGTATCAACTCCCCTTTGTTCTCTCCTTCACGGAACAAGGCTCCGGCTACAAGCATCTTGTCAACCAATGTGGTTTTACCATGGTCAACGTGTGCAATAATGGCAATGTTTCTAATATCCTGCATATATTATTTATTTGAGGGCACAAAGGTACGATTAAGTGAGGGAAAAACAAAATAAAAATTTTGTTTTTCCGAGCGTGAGTAACTTTCTTTGAGCGAAGCGAAAAAAAGTTACAAAAAAAATTTGTACCTTTGCACAAAATTTAACGATTATGAAAAGACTGAATATTGCGGCGTGCGTTTGCTCTTTGATTGCTATTGTAGGCTGGACTTTTATTTACACTCAAACACCTGGTGGTAAATTTCTGTTTATGTTGGGAATTTATGCCTCTGTGGCGTTCTTCCTAATAAACGCTTTTTGGCTTATATCCAAGAAAAGGCTGTCATCTGGAGCAAGTATGTACTGCAACCTTCTGCTATATCTTTTTATAATGTTTACAGTTATGAGTTATGGCGGTGCCTTTGCTATGGCTTGTGCAGGATTCGGATTCTATTTACTTGCCATAGGGGCTAAAATATTGGAAAGCAGAAGAGCAAAAAAGCAGGGACTTGCCCTGCCTTCTTTTGATAACTACATGTGCTTTTCTACTGCTTTGATAGCATTCTCTGCACTTGTACTTAATATGTGAGCCATTATTGATAGCGAATTATGGTCTGCTGACGGTCAGGTCCCACAGAAACTATCTTGATAGGCACACCCAAGAAATCCTCAAGAAAATCAAGATATGCGTTGAACTCCTCAGGGAACTCATCTTCTGATGACACCTTGGTCATATCGGTTTGCCAACCGTCAAGTTCTGTATATACAGGCTCTATTTTCTTATCACAAATCTCATACGGGAAGTAGTCTATCTCCTCTCCGTCTATCTTGTAAGCCACGCAAGCCTTAATGGTTGGGAATGTGTCCATAACGTCACTCTTCATCATTATAAGCTTGGTTACACCGTTTATCATAACGGCATATTTAAGAGCCACCAAGTCTATCCAACCGCAACGACGGCGGCGACCTGTAACCGCACCGAACTCATGACCTTTCTCACAAAGTGTCTCCCCCACCTTATCAAACAACTCTGTAGGGAACGGACCTCCACCCACTCTGGTGCAGTATGCCTTAAATATTCCATATACGTCACCTATTTTATTAGGGGCAATTCCAAGACCGCTGCATGCACCTGCACATATTGTGTTAGATGATGTTACAAACGGGTATGAGCCAAAATCAACATCAAGCATTGTGCCTTGTGCACCCTCGCAGAGTATTGACTTATCGTCATCAAGCAGTCCGTTTACAAAATGCTCACTATCTATAAAAGTAAACTTTTTAAGGTACTCAATACCCTCAAACCACTCTTTTTCCACTGCGGCTACATCGTAGGCAAAATTCATACCTTTAAGCATGGCATCGTGGCGAGCCTTTGCCTTGGCATATTTCTCATCAAAATTATTGTTTATATCGCCTACACGTAGTCCGTTACGGCTAATTTTATCTGTATATGTAGGACCTATGCCCTTACCTGTGGTTCCAACTTTGGAATCTCCCTTGGCAGCCTCATTTGCCGCATCAAGCACACGATGTGTAGGCATTATAAGGTGAGCCTTCTTAGATATGTACAATCTTTTGGTAAGGTCATGCCCCGATGCTGCAAGTGCCTCAGCCTCAGCCTTAAATAGTGCAGGGTCAAGCACTACGCCATTACCTATAATGTTTATCTTGTTGCCTTGGAAAATACCTGACGGTATGGAACGCAACACATACTTTTGACCGTCAAACTCAAGGGTGTGACCTGCGTTAGGTCCGCCTTGAAATCTTGTAACTGCATCATAATCAGGGGTAAGCACATCTATAACTTTTCCCTTACCCTCATCGCCCCATTGGAGCCCTAATAAAACATCTGCTTTAGCCATCATTATAAAGGGGACGCATCCGCTCCCCTCGCTATTAAAAAATTTAATTGTTTTGAAATGCAAATATACTTATTTTTTTTTAATAATTAAACATTTTCAACTTTCAACTTTCAATTTTCAATTATTTTTTTGTAACTTTGCACCAATCTAAAAACATTACCATTATGGCATACGTTATTAAAGACACATGTATTGCTTGTGGAACTTGTATTAGCGAGTGCCCTCAAGAGGCTATCTCTGAGGGTGATATCTACAAAATTGATCCTGATAAGTGCGTTGACTGTGGCACATGTGCCGCCGCTTGTCCTACAGAGTCTATTGTAGAGGGTTAATCCACATAGCGGTCTCAAGGAGACTGCATACAAGCAAAAAAAAGGCTTCCGCAATCACTGTGGAAGCCTTTCATTTAAATTCTGATTCTTACTCTTCTGCCTTTGGCTCTTCAACTGTGGCATCAGACTCCACCTCTGCCTCAGTTCCCTCTGCAGGTTCTACAACAGGCATAGCCTTACGCATGTAAGATAACACTTCAGTCATTGCCTCTTCAAACTTGTCAAAATCCTCTTTATACAAGAAAATCTTGTGTTTTTCAAAGATGAACTGTCCGTCTTCTGTTACGGATTTACGCTTACTCTCTGTAACAGAAAGGAACAAATCGCCACGACGGTCTTTCTTTACATCCAAGTAATAAACTCTCTTACCGGCTTTCACGGCTTTGGAAAACACAATCTCCTTGTCTTCCCTGTCTTCTCTCTGAACCCTGCTTGGTTCTTCCTTTGGGGTTCTGTTAAACAAATTAATCATCTGGAAGGTTTGTTAAAAAATCGTTACAAAAATCTTGAAAATTTTTGACATATCAAAATAAAACGCAAATTATTTTACATCGTGACAAAAAAATCATATCTTTGTAGTCAAGAAAAAAAAATCATAACGATGATTAACAGAGCTTTAATTAGAACAAAGATTGTGCAACTGATGTACTCGTGGCAAAACAATCCGCAACCTAATGCAAAATTGGCTGAAAAACAGTTGCAAACCAGTCTTAACAAAACATACGAGGTTTATTTTTGGCTGCTTCTGCTCTCCATAGAAATAACCCGATACGCAATTAACCGCATAGAGATAGGTTTAAACAAGTTAAGACCTACCGTCGAGGAGTTGAATCCTAACAAGCGTTTTATTAACAATAAATTTTACAAACAACTATTATCAAATAAAACATTGTCCGATTATGTTAAAGCCACAGGGTTGCACTGGGACGGTGATTCTGATTTTATAAAGTCAATGTATGAAGCGGTTATAGCAAGTGAGGATTACAAGGAGTATATGTCTGCGGATAACGTCTCTTACGACGATGACAAGATGCTGTGGCGTAAGTTATACAAAAAAGTGCTGGCAGAGAGTGATTTGCTTTATGAGCAGTTAGAGGACATGGACATATATTGGAATGATGACATAGAGATTGTAATAAGTTTCATAGATAAGACCATCAAGCATTTTTCTCAGGATAACAATGAGAATCAGGAGCTTCTACCTATGTTTAATGATGACACAGACCGTGAATACGCATTCTCTCTTCTTGATTACGCCATCAAGGGTAAGGACGAATATGCAAAGATGATTGCAGAGAACGCAAAGAACTGGGATGAGGATAGAATGGCGACTATGGACGTATGCACCATGATAGTAGCCGTAGCGGAGTTGATAAACTTTCCGCTGATTCCTGTAAATGTAACCATTAACGAGTATATGGAAATTTCAAAACTTTATAGTACCAGTAAAAGTTACGAATTCCTTAACGGAATTTTGGATACCATTGCCTCAAAACTTAAAAAGGAGGGCAAACTTGTCAAGGTTGCCGTAGTTAAGAAGAAAACAACAACTAATACATTATAATTATGAAAAATTTGGTTCTATTACAAGCCGCAACAGGAACTGCGAGCGGCAGCGGTACATACAGTACCCTTATTATGTTAGTGCTGATATTTGTGGTGTTCTATTTCTTTATGATACGTCCACAAATGAAGAAACAGAAAGAAATCAAGAAATTCCGTGACAGCATAACGGTAGGCGACAAGGTAATCACGGCCGGCGGTATCTACGGAAAGGTTAAAGAGGTAAAAGATGCCACCATAGTTCTTGAAATATGCGAAGGTGTTAAGATAACCGTTGACAAAGGTTCTGTGTATGCCTCTGCTATGGACACAGCCACAGCCTCAGAAGACAAGAATGGCGAAAATTTTTTGAAAAGTAAATAAGTGTGAATAAAATTCCAAAAGACATATTTAACACATATTTAGAAAAATTAAAGATGTTCCTCTTTTCCAGGAACGTCCTTGTGTTTATGTTTTTTGTAGCGATATCCACTATCTTTTGGTTTACCATCTCCTTAAACAAGACTTACGAATATACCGTCCCGATGAAAATACGTTACATCAATGTGCCATCGGAAATCGAGTTTTCAGCCGACCTGATAACAGAAATTGATGTCAAAGTTAAGGAAAAAGGGGTGACCATATTGACAATGCTTAGTAAAGACGACTCTCTAACATTTGACTTTGATGAGCATCCGGAAATAATCAACGCAAAAAAATCTGTATATTCAGCATCCAGTCTTTTTGACATACAAATAAAGGAGCGCTATTCAAACTCCACCACCATAGTGGATTACTATCCAACCGAAATAATCATTGAAAAGGGTGTGCTTAAATTCAAGAACGTGCCTGTGGTGTTGGTCAAGGACATAACCTGTGACGGTCAATTCTGTTTGAGCGATTCATGCAAAATAACTCCATCTTCCATTAAAATTTATGCGTCACAAGATAGACTTGACACTTTACATTGCGTTTACACTAAAAAACTTACCGCTCATGATTTAAATGACACGCTTGTAAGTGAAGTTGGAATTATTTTTCCCGATAGGTTCAAATCAGATACCAAATTTGTAAAAGTTACTGTTCCTGTGGAGATATACATAGAAGGCACCACCTCTGTACCTGTAAAAGTCGTAAATGTACCGTCACACTACTCTGTAAAAGCAATACCTAACGAAGTTATTGTAAAATACACCATAGGGAAAAGTAAATATAGCACAATCAGCCCAAGTGAGTTCTCACTGAACATTGACTATAACGATATTATAAGCAGCAATGCCAAAAACCAATATATTAATATAGCCAAAACACCTGACGGAGTAACCAACTGCAAACTCACACCTGAGTCTGTGGAGTATATTGTATATTAAAAATATGGGTCAGGGGTCAAGGGTCAGGAGTCAAGGGATCAAGGAATACTATGATATTAGGTGTAACAGGTGGTATAGGTAGCGGTAAAAGCCATGTATGCAGGCTTCTTGAGATTGCAGGCATGCCTGTTTTTTTCTGTGATGCAGAGGCTAAACGCCTGATGGTTGAAGATGAGTATGTAAAGAGTGCCATAACAGATTTGTTTGGCAAAAAGGCTTATATAGAGGTTGTGAATTTAGATGACCCCAAAGATAAGAAGAATAAGACAGAATCGCCTACTTCTGCACGTTTTACATTAGACAAGAAATTTATTGCAAAAAAGATTTTTTCAGACAGCACATTACGTGATAAGTTGGACGCAATAGTACACCCTGCTGTCATACAATCATTTAGAGAATGGAAAGACAGGCAAAACTGTGATTTCCTTGCCGTAGAGAGTGCCCTCATCTATGAGACCGGTTTTGACCGCAATGTGGATAAAATTGTACTAGTGGTGGCTTCAGAAGAGGAACGTATAGAGCGTATTAAGAAAAGAGACGGACTCTCTGATGCTGAAATCCGAAGTAGAATGAGCAGCCAAATGTCAATTTCCGAAAAATTAAGAAAAGCGGACTTTATTATCAAAAACGGAAAAAGAGATGACCTGAATCCACAAATCTTCACTCTCTTCCAAAACATTGGGTACTAACATTCATACATCATACATCATACATTTCTCCTGTCCCTATAATTTATACTTATACTTGCACTCAAACTTACCTTTTGTAAGTGCAGCCAGTTTCTTTGATATCATCTGACGTCGTATAAGCGATATACGGTCTGTATATACGTGTCCTTCCAAATGGTCATACTCATGCTGCATTGCCCTGGCAGGAAAATCAGAGAAAGTGTCTGTATGTTCCACCCAATTCTCATCAAAGTAGTGGATTTTAATGGATACGGAACGTCTTACGCTCTCTGAAAGTCCAGGCAGACTAAGGCAGCCCTCATCAGCAGATTTCTCTTCATCACTATACTCCAATATGGTAGGGTTAATAAACACCTTTTTATACCCTTTGAACTCAGGATGGTCAGCCTTTAAAGGCTCCAAATCAATAATAAAAAGCCTTATTGACAGTCCTATCTGTGGTGCCGCAAGCCCCACACCATCCGCCTTTTGCAGAGTCTTGAACATATCCGCTATAAGGGTTTGCAATTCAGGATAGTCCTTATCTATCTCTGTAGCGGTTTTCTTTAATACGCTATTGCCGTAAATAACAATCGGGTAAATCATATTTAATTGAAAGTTGAAAACTGAAAGTTGAAAATTGAAAGTTGAAAGTTGAAAATTGACTGTGAAACTGACTGAAAGTAAAGTTGAAAATTAAGAATTGAAAATTAAAGTAATAACTTTTAACTTTCCACTTTTAACTTTCCACTATTTAAATAATCCTGTAGAATGATAGTGGCACTAATCTTATCCACAAGGGCTTTATCTGCTCTATCTTTTTTCTTTAATCCTGCATCTATCATTGTCTTATGTGCCAGCACAGATGTAAACCTCTCATCATAGAATACCACCTGCATGTCTGGAAGCCTCTTTTTAAGGTTACCTACAAACGGATTTATGTAGTTCATAGACTCAGACGGTTTACCGTTAACCTGCTTTGGCAACCCCACCACTATACACTCCACATCGTTGGTAGCCACATAGTTACATATATAGTCCAAAACATTAGGAGTATCCACAGTGGTAAGCCCACCTGCAATAATTTTAGCTGGGTCTGTAACAGCAAGCCCAACCCTCTTTTTACCATAATCCACTGCAAGTATGCGTCCCATAATAATTATGTCTGCAAAAATACAACAATTTAATTGAATTTTGAAAATTGGAAGTTGAAAAATCAAATAAAAATCTTATATTTGCATCTTTATTATATTTTACGTAGTTTATGAAGATTCTTGTAACAGGAGGAACCGGATATATAGGTTCACATACGGTAGTGGAACTGATAGAGGCTGGCAATGAGCCTATTATTGTAGATAACCTTTCAAACTCCAATATAAACGTATTGGACGGAATTAAGGGAATTACAGGTAAGGCGGTACCATTTTATCAGGTGGACGTAACAGACCTTGATGCTCTAAGAAAGGTTTTCTGTGAGAACAATGGCATTAACGGAATAATCCATTTTGCGGCAAGCAAGGCTGTGGGAGAGTCTGTTAAGGAGCCTCTTAAATACTACGGGAACAATCTTGTAGGGCTTATGAACATACTTAAATGTATGAAAGAGTTCAGCGTAGGCTCACTTGTGTTCTCATCATCGTGTACGGTATATGGGCAACCCGATGTGCTGCCTGTAACGGAGAACGCCCCTATAAAACCCGCTTTATCACCATACGGTAACACAAAGCAGATTTGTGAGGAGATTATACGCGATACAGCCACATCTGACAATAATATACATGCTATTCTGCTCAGATATTTTAACCCGATAGGGGCACACCCTACAGCACTTATAGGTGAGTTACCTCTTGGTGTTCCTCAAAACCTGATTCCATACGTAACACAGACTGCCGCAGGAATAAGAGAGTGTCTCACTGTTTTTGGTGACGATTACGATACCCCAGACGGCTCCTGCATTAGAGACTACATAAATGTAACAGACCTTGCCAAAGCCCATGTGGTGGCAGTAAGCAGAATGGAGAATGGTAAGCAGAAACAGAATGTGGAGGTATTTAACATTGGCACGGGCAAGGGAACATCGGTGTTTGAGATTGTAAACTCATTTGAAAAGGTAACAGGTGTTAAACTGAACTACAAGGTAGGAGCACGCAGAGAGGGTGATATAGAGAAGGTATGGGCAGATGCGTCTTTTGCAAATAATGAACTTGGCTGGAAAGCGGAAAAGAGTTTGGATGAGACCATAGCCTCAGCATGGAATTGGCAAAAATCTTTAAAAAAATGAGAAGATTATTATTTACATTCATCACCTTAATTCTCACCATTACATCGGGTTATGGGGCTTCTAAAGCGGTAGTGGCAAGCACTATACAACTGCCGGAGCAAGAGGTGGTTTATAATGAGGGTATTGATTTACTGAAAAAAGGCTTGTATGATGAAGCCATTATAAAGTTTACGGCATCTGTCACTATAGATCCCAATTTTACCAAAGCATATTACAATAGGGCTGTGGCATATTTTAACCAAGAGAAATACACCAAGGCCATTGCCGATATTGAGACTGCTTTAAATCAGTTCAGTAAGGAGAACACCTCTGATTGTTACGTGCTTTTAAGTAAAGCCAATTATTGTCTTGGCAATATCCCAGAATCTATAGAATACATTGACAAGGCATTGGAGATAAACCCGTCAAACATACAGGCAATGCTTGACAAGGGCGGCGTACTGCAATTATCCGAACAATACGAGAAAGCAATTGAGGTGTACAATTCCATTATTTATCACACAAGAGGCAATGCCGCAGCCTACAATGAGCAAGGGAACTGCTTTTTGGCTCTTGAAGATACCGACAGGGCATACGAATGTTATAATAAAGCCCACAAAGCGGCACCTGACAGCACAAAGTTCGCATACAATCTTGCTGTTGCCACATGGCAGGCTAAACACGATACCATCAACTCAATTGAGATACTGAATACTCTTATAGCGTCAGAACCCGACAATGCCGATTATTACAACGCCAAAGGATACATTTACGCCCAGTCAGGAGACTATGGGCGTGCCATTGATAATTTTAACATTGCAATCTTATTTAACAAGAATCTTGCTTCGGCATACAATGGCAAGGGGGCTGTTCTGTGCAAGACAGAGATGTATGATGACGCTCTTACTGAATTCAATAAAGCAATAGAGGCAAACACCAATTATGGTGACGCCTATGTAAACAGGGGAATAACCAAAGAGTATCTTGGAGATTACGACGGTGCATGCAACGATTATAAAAAAGGGGTTGAACTAGGTGCTAAAAACGCACAAAAGTACTATCAAAAACAATGCGATTAAAATGAAACGATTTTTTTGCTACATATTTGTATTATCATTTGCAATCTGTGTCAATGCCCAAACAAGCAACTGTTATCTTACCCCGATGTCTAATATAAACACCGCCGACAATGAATATAACTCAATATTGTGTCCATCGGGTGATGTAATGGCATACACCAAGTCAACAGCACTGAAACATGGCGATTACAATGAACTGGTGTATTCCGCAAAGTTTGAAAACAAGGAGTGGGTGCCTGATGGCAAGATTCTGTCTTTAAGAAAATCATATTCTCATATTGATGTTGTGGGTTGGCCGTCAAAAGATACTGTTTATGCTTACAAAGGGACTGCTCATGGTAAAATTCTGATATATGGATTTAATGGAACCAAATGGAAAAAATGCGGAAAAATAAAAATCTGCAATACCAGAATAAAAAAATCCTGCACCAACACAAGCGGAACCTCTATATATTTTTCTACAGAACGCAGAAAAGGGTTAGGCAAACAAGATTTATATGTAACCCATTTGGATAATGACGGAAATTGGAGCAAACCTATAA
The DNA here is from genome assembly GCA_024399495.1 of Paludibacteraceae bacterium. Lineage (GTDB taxonomy): Bacteria > Bacteroidota > Bacteroidia > Bacteroidales > Paludibacteraceae > Enterocola. The sequence continues at coordinate 51,021 of JAKSNY010000009.1, read as the reverse complement.
ATTTAGGAGATAAAATAAATACAAAAAAGAATGAAATAGCCCCTACCTTGGTGGGCGATTCCATATTGTTCTTTGCCTCTGACCGTGACGGAGGTCTTGGGGGCTACGACATTTACTACAGTAAAATGAATAACGGAGAGTGGAGTGAGCCCATAAATGCAGGCGAGCCCATAAACTCCGCAAAAGATGACGCATTCTATTTCAAGTGTCAAAGAGAGCGTGACGCAATTATATCCTCCAACCGTGACGGCGGAATGGGCGGAATGGACTTATATCTTGTATCTTACATATTGGACAAGACCCTTACTGTTGATTTTCCAAAACCAGCCACAATGCTATCCGACAAACTTTTGGCTGATTTGAATTTAGAAGAGGCAACTCATCTTGATTCTACAAAAATAACACTTGTCAAAGGAATTGTTATGGGAGATGACTCTATTGTCTTAAAAGCAAAGATTGCATTGTCAGACAATAATCTAAGACAAGTAATAGCCACTCAAGACGCAGAAACAAACGGAGCCTATCAGGTTATTCTACCTGGCGGCTCAAATTATGGTATTGCTGTAAGTCACCCTGGATATATGTTCCATTCAGAAAATTTTGACTTGCCTGAACAAAATGAATATAAAGAAATTTCAAAAGACATAACATTGAAAAAGATTGCAGTAGGAAAGAGTGTTATTCTTAAAAATCTGTTCTATGAAATAGACAAGGCTGATTTAAGTCTGGAATCTATAGTAGAATTAGGCAATGTTATAAAACTGCTTAATGATAACCCTACAATGTGTCTTGAAATTCAAGGACATACAGATAGAACAGGAACAAAGGCCCACAATAAGACTCTATCAGAAAAAAGGGCTCAATCTGTTGCCACTTATCTTATAGAGAAAGGTATTGACCCTAACAGACTTACATCTAAAGGATATGGATATGATAAGCCTATTGCACCTAATAATACCGAAGAAGGCAGGGCAGAGAACAGAAGAACCGAAATTGTTGTTACTAAAATATAATGAAACCTTATATATTTAATGTAGAAGAGACCACAGACAAATGTGTGGAGTGGATTCGTGATTGGTTTAAAAGGAATGGGAACCAATACACTAAAGCCATAATAGGCATTAGCGGAGGCAAAGACTCTACGGTTGTGGCAGGACTGCTTGTTAAGGCATTGGGAGTGGAGCGTGTAATGGGCGTGCTTATGCCTAATGGCGTACAACCCGATATTGATGACTCTATGGCAGTTGTAAGACATCTTGGCATTAAGCACCTTACCATAAACATTAACGATGCCTATACGGGGCTAACAAATGAGATTGTCCTGCAAATGAGAGGCAAGGAACTTACACCCCAATATATATCAAATACACCTGCAAGGCTTAGAATGACCACCCTTTACGGTGTTGCCGCCATGATAGGGAACTGCCGCGTGGCAAACACATGCAACCGTAGCGAGGATGTGCAAGGCTACTCCACCCACTATGGTGACAGTGCAGGTGATTTTGCTCCTGTATGTATGCTTACCACAGAAGAAGTGGTTGCCATAGGCGATTGTATTGGTATGCCTGAACACCTTACTCACAAGGTGCCTTCCGACGGAATGTGCGGTAAGAGCGATGAGGATAACTTAGGCTGGAAATACGCTGAAATCAACAGAATCATACGCCTTAACGAGAGGGGTGAGCATTACGACTCTATAATAAGTAGGTATAGGAACATGAAATTCAAGTTAGATATAGTCCATCTGCCTGCCTTTAACCCCAATCTACCCGATTATTTCATAAATCCATTGTCATCTGAACTCCTAAACCCCTAAACTCCTGAACTCCTAAACTCCTAAACTCCTAAACTTTTATGATTGAACAGAAATTCACAAAACTACTTGAAAAAAGTTTTAAAGAGAATTGGAATCTACCGGCATACACCAATTACTATAAGAATATTACTTACACATACGGTGATGCCGCAAAACAAATAGTCAGGCTTCATACTCTCTTTAAAGAAGCGAATATACATCATGGTGATAAGATAGCCCTTATAGGCAAAAATACTCCAAATTGGGCTATTACCTACATAGCAGTGGTTACTTACGGAGCGGTTATTGTACCTATTCTGCAGGATTTTAGTCCAAATGATGTTCACCATATAGTAAATCACTCCGATTCTGTATTCCTTTTCTGTAGTGATAAAAATTGGGATAACCTTGAGGAAGACAAAATGCAGAATCTGACAGCGGTGTTCTCTATCGACGATTTCCGTTGCATTCATCAGCACGACGGCGAGCGTATTCAAAAAATAATGCAAACTCTTGATTCTACATTTGATATGAGATACCCTACGGGACTCTCTAAAGAGAATGTGTGCTTTGCTGATCTTGAAAATCAGGAACTTGCAATGATTAGTTACACATCAGGTACCACAGGTTTCAGCAAAGGGGTTATGATAAGTGGGAACGCACTTGCAGGCAATATAACATTTGGAATAGATACACATTTGCTTGAAAAAGGAGACCGAGTGCTTACATTCCTGCCACTTGCCCACGCTTTTGGCATGGCATTTGATTTTCTGACTGCTACCTGCGTAGGTGCCCATACTATATTACTGAATAAGATTCCAAGTCCAAAAGTGCTCACCAAAGCTTTTGAGGAGATTAAGCCAACAGTAATTTTTATGGTTCCTCTTATACTGGAAAAAATCTACAAAAAGCAACTGCAACCTGCTTTATCAAAACGCAGTATGAGACTTGCTTTAAGCATACCTTATCTTGATGATAAAATTTATAGCCAGATTAACACCCAACTTGAAGAGGCTTTTGGAAATGAGTTTAAACAAGTTATAATAGGTGGAGCACCGCTTAACAGGGAAGTTGAGGATTTTTTGAGAAAAATTAAATTCCGCTTCACCGTAGGATATGGCATGACAGAATGTGCCCCTCTTATTTCATACGCACCTTGGAATCAATATGTACCCTATTCTGTTGGCAAAGCCTTACCAAAAATGGAAATAAAGATAGACTCCGATGACCCTTATAATATAGCGGGAGAGATAATTGTCAGAGGTGAAAATGTTATGAGCGGATACTACAAGAATATAGAAGCCACCAAAGCGGCATTTATGAACGATGGTTGGATGCGTACAGGAGACATCGGGGTGTTGGACAAGGAAGGCAATCTGTTTATAAAAGGAAGATGCAAGACTATGATTCTTGGAGCAAGCGGACAAAACATATACCCTGAAGAGATTGAGGAAAAACTAAACAATCTGCCCTTTATTATGGAAAGTCTTGTACTTGAGAGAGATGGTAAATTGTTTGCACTTGTATATCCCGATTATGACGCAGTTGACGCCGCATGCATTTCCCACTCTGATTTAGATATCGTTATGGAGGAAAACAGGAAAAATTTGAATCAAATTGTGGCAAGTTACGAAAACATTATGAAAATAATTCTATACCCGAATGAATTTGTAAAAACCCCAAAACGCAATATTAAAAGGTATTTATACACCAATATCAACGTGAATTTGTAAAAAAATAACATAAATTGTGTTTTTTTTGTAAAAAAATGATACAAATAAAAAAATTATACATAACTTTGCCCCCGAATTAAAGAACAATTGTTATTTATTTTAAATTTTTACCACAATGAAGAAATTAGTTTTATTTGTTGCTACCATGGTTGCAGTTGCTCTTGCATCTTGCGCTAACCAAGCTGCTGAAGAGGAAACTGTTGCTGAAGAGGCAGTAGAAGTAGAAGAAGTTGCAGCTCCAGTAGAAGAGGTTGTTGATTCAGCTGCTGTAGTTGCAGACACAATCGCTGCTGAAGAAGTTGTTGCTACTGAAGAAGTTGCTCAATAATCAACTGCTTTAAGACAACGAAAATTACGGTGGAGCTCAGCCCCACCGTTTTTTTACTCCCAAACTCCTAAACTCCTAAACTCCTAAACTCCTAAACTCCTGAACTCCTAAACTCCTAAACTCCTAAACTCCTAAACTTTTATGATTCAACGAATCCAAACCATATATCTGCTTATTGTTACAATACTCGGCATACTGCTATGCTGTTTCCCAATGGCATCGTGTGGAGATTTTATACTAAAAATGGGATGTACAATTCCATATTCTGTGCTAATAGTACTTATACCTTGCGTAAGTCTGGTATCTATTTTCCTATACAAGAAAAGGGTGATTCAAATGAGACTTAACTGCTTCAATATAATAATAATGATACTTACTGCACTTCTATGCGCATTCTACATTTATATACAACGCAAGACCACAGGTGCTTTAATATCAATATTACTACCTGCGGTCATATTACCTGTTAATATTATTCTATCCTATTTGGCAATAAGAGCCATAGGCAAAGATGAAGTATTGGTTCGTTCTCTTGACAGATTGCGTTAAATTTATTAACTTTGTGCCCTGTTAAAATTTTTACATTAAAATGGGCAAAAAGTTTGCTGAATATCAGAAATTCAACCTTTCACAAATAAACAAGGATATTTGTGAGGCTTGGAGTAACAGTGATTTGTTTAGAAAGAGTATAGAAACCCGTAACGGGGCACCATCCTTTATATTTTTTGAAGGTCCCCCATCCGCTAACGGTATGCCTGGCATTCACCATGTTATGGCTCGTACCATAAAGGACACTTTCTGCCGTTACAAGACTATGCAAGGTTTCCAAGTTAAGCGTAAAGCAGGTTGGGATACCCATGGATTGCCTGTAGAATTAGGTGTAGAGAAAAAACTTGGCATAACTAAAGAGGACATAGGCAAGAAAATCAGCGTTGATGACTATAATGCAGAGTGCCGCAGTGAGGTTATGAAATATACCAAAGAATGGACATCGCTGACACAGAAAATGGGCTATTGGGTTGATTTGGACAATCCATACATTACATACGACAACAAATATATAGAGAGCCTTTGGTGGCTACTTAAACAACTGTACAACAAGAGGTTGCTTTATAAAGGCTACACTATTCAGCCATACTCACCTGCGGCTGGCACCGGATTGTCATCGCATGAACTCAACCAACCTGGTTGCTACAGAGATGTAAAGGACACCACCGTTACAGCACAGTTCAAGATAAAAGGAGACCGCTTTGGCTCTAACGCCTATTTTCTGGCATGGACAACCACCCCATGGACACTACCTTCAAACACCGCTCTATGCGTAGGTCCTAAGATAGACTACGTAATAATAAAGTCTGCCAATCCATACTCTGGAGCGGAAGCCACATATATTATGGCAAAAGCCTTGGTGGCAAACTATTTTGGAGAGAAGAAGGCGGAACCATTTGAAATAATTGGAGAATGCAAGGGAACTGACCTTGTAGGTATTGAGTATGAACAACTTATACCTTGGGTAAATCCAGGCGAAGGTGCATTCCGTGTTATCTCTGGCGACTATGTCACCACAGAGGACGGTACCGGTATAGTACACATTGCCCCGACATTCGGTGCAGATGATGCCTTTGTTGCAAAAAAGGCAGGTATTCCAGGACTTACATTCCTTACTAAAAAGGGAGAGTTGCGTCCTATGGTTGATATGACAGGAAAGTTCTTCCTACTATCGGATTTGGACACCGATTTTGTACAAAAAAGCATAAACACAGACCTTTACAAGCAGTATGAGGGCAGATATGTAAAGAATGCCTACGATGCTAACCTTACAGATAAGGATGAGACTCTTGACATAAGTATCTGCATGATGCTGAAGGCTGAAGGCAAGGCATTTAAGATAGAGAAGCACATTCACAATTACCCACACTGCTGGCGTACAGATAAGCCTGTACTCTACTACCCTCTTGACAGTTGGTTTATCAAGACCACCGCTTGCAGAGACAGGATGATAGAGCTTAACAAGACTATAAATTGGAAACCAGAATCCACAGGAACAGGCAGGTTTGGCAAATGGCTTGAGAACCTGCAGGATTGGAACTTGTCACGTAGCCGCTATTGGGGTACACCGCTACCTATTTGGCGTACAGAAGACGGTTCAGATGAGATTTGCATAGGCTCTATGGAGGAACTTTTTGCTGAGATTGAGAAATCTGTCAAGGCTGGCATTATGAAAGAGAACCCTTACAAGAACTTTAAAGTAGGTGATTTCTCTAAAGAAAACTACGCTCCCACCAATATAGACCTGCACCGCCCTTATATTGATGCCATAATTCTTGTATCTAAAGACGGCAAGCCTATGAAACGTGAATCTGACCTTATAGACGTTTGGTTTGATTCAGGTTCAATGCCATACGCCCAACTGCACTATCCGTTTGAAAATAAGGAACTTGTAGATAAGCACACCTACTACCCTGCAGACTTTATAAGCGAGGGTGTTGACCAGACACGAGGCTGGTTCTTTACGCTACACGCCATTGCCACTATGGTGTTTGACTCCGTATCCTTTAGGAATGTGATTTCAAACGGTCTTGTATTGGATAAGAACGGAAACAAGATGTCAAAGCGTCTTGGCAATGCGGTGGATCCGTTTGGTGCCATTGAGAAATATGGTTCTGACCCTTTAAGGTGGTACATGATGACCAATTCAGCCCCTTGGGACAACCTTAAATTTGATGAGGAGGGAGTAGAGGAAATATCACGTAAATTCTTTGGTACCCTATATAACACCTACTCTTTCTTTGCATTATACGCTAACGTAGATAACTTTACATACGCAGAAGATGAGGTTCCTGTTGCTGAGCGTCAAGAGATAGACCGCTGGATTCTCTCTCTACTGAACACTCTTACAAAGGAGGTTACAGATGCTCTTAACGATTATGAGCCTACACGTGCCGGACGTGCCATACAGGATTTTGTATGTGAGAATCTGAGCAACTGGTATGTGCGTCTTAACCGTAAGCGTTTCTGGGCTGGCAAGATGGATAAGGATAAACTGTCCGCTTATCAAACCCTATACACTTGTCTGGAGACTGTAGCCCTGCTTATGGCTCCTATCGCCCCGTTCTATGCAGACAGAATGTTCTCTGACCTTAACGCCGTTACACATCGCCATAGTGCGGAGTCTGTTCACTTGGCAAACTTCCCAAAATACGATGCCAAGGTTGTGGATAAAAAACTTGAAGAGCAGATGGAACTTGCCCAAAGACTAACATCTCTGACTCTTGCACTGCGTAAGAAGGCAGACATCAAGGTTCGTCAGCCACTCAGCCATATTATGATACCTTCCACATCGGGTAACATAGAGGAGAATCTTAAAGCGGTGGAAGACCTTATTAAGGCAGAAGTCAATGTTAAAGAGATTAAGATAGTTGCAAGTTCTGACGGCATTCTGGTAAAACGCATAAAACCGGATTTCAAGAAACTGGGGCCTAAATGCGGTAAAATAATGAAGAGTGTGGCAGCCGAACTGCAAAGCCTGCCTCAAGCAGAAATCCGTAAGTTTGAGGAAGACGGCAAATATACTCTTGATATTGAAGGTCAGAGTGTTGAGGTTTTGGCAACCGATGTTGAGATTTTCTCTGAGGATATTCCCGGCTGGCTTGTGGCAAATGACGGCAATCTTACCATTGCTCTTGATATTACTGTTACAGAGGAACTTAAGCAGGAGGGTCTTGCCCGTGAACTGGTAAACCGCATACAGAATATGCGCAAAAGTAGCGGTCTTAACATCACAGACAAGATTAACATCTCATATAAATCTGACAATGATTATAGAACCGCCATTGAGGCATTTGCTGACTACATTATGCAGCAAGTACTTGCGGTAAGCATAAAACCATCTGATAGCATTACAGATTATCAGGAATTTGACATAGACGGAAAGGTTATTTCAATAAAAATTGAAAAAGCATAAGGCTTTATGTTGTTTATATAAAAAAATTCACTACATTTGTAGAATTATAAATAAAAGAAAGGGGGCTCACTATGGCTGAAAAGACACGTTATTCAGATTCCGAATTGGAGGAATTCAGGGCTATCATTAACGAAAAGCTCAAGCAGGCTTACTCTGATTATGACCAATTAAAGAATGCTCTTAATAATTTGGACGGGAATGACACTTCTGACACATCTCCCACATTCAAGGTTTTGGAAGAAGGTGCCACCACTATGTCTAAAGAAGAGGCTGGAAGGCTTGCCCAACGTCAAATGAAATTCATACAACATTTACAAGCGGCACTTGTGAGAATAGAGAACAAGACATACGGCATTTGCAGAGAGACTGGCAAACTCATACCAAAAGAACGTCTGAGAGCAGTTCCCCACGCTACACTAAGCATAGAGGCAAAAGGAGAAAAGAAGCACTAATGTCTGCTATTCAAAAGAATTCCATTATTGCAGTAGTCATCACACTCATAATTTTAGCGGCGGATCAAGCCCTAAAATTATGGGTGCATGATTCTTTTTATATAAATGAAGAATTTGTCATTACAGATTGGTTCCGTCTGCACTATATTGAAAACGACGGAATTGCTTTTGGAATAACTCTTTTTGACAAACGCATTCTCACCATTTTCAGAATAATAGTCTGTGGCCTTATCGCTTGGTACATAGTCCATAGCATAAGGCATAATACAAGCACACTATTTGTTATATGCTTATCTTTGATATTCGCTGGTGCCATAGGAAATATTATAGACTGCGTGTTTTACGGCACTATGTTTGATTACGCCCCTCTGTTTTACGGCAGAGTTATTGATATGTTGTATTTTCCTCTTATAGAGTGGGATATGAACGGAACTCATTACATATTCTTTTCCCCTATATTTAATTTAGCGGATTCAGCCATAACCATCGGGGTATTTATGATATTGATATTCAACAAAGTGATATTCAAAGAATGAAACACACTTTATACACGATATTGCTTATCGGATGTCTATTATGTTTATCCCTTTCATCTTGCAATGAAGACCGTCCTGATTATGTGCCCGATAATAAAGAAATGGCTTCACTACTCTACGATATACATATCACAGAAGCTCTTGTTGCCACAAATCATGTGAGAGGAGAGAATCAAAAAGCAGTTTTGTACAAAAAAAACCTTCAAGAGCATAATATGAGCAATGCTGAATTTGATAGTTGCATTATTTGGTTTAACAACAACAAGGCGGAGTACAAAGAGGTATATAATATAATAAAATCACAATTGGAATTAGAAAAAAACAAGATTCTTGCAGGCGACTACGCATATAGGATAGCAAACAAATACAATCATGTGTTTAACTTTTATTCGCCGTTTTTTGCGTCAAAAGACTCTGCCATATCACATCTTCCGGAAATTACACTGCCTCCTGAATTCGGCAGAGACAAGAGCGGTGGCTACCCCTACGTTGAGAGACTCGGCAGAGGACCTATCTTCAAGGAATTTTGGAATTAGCAGAGACTCGTCGCATATAGTCTTAACCTCAGGACTGATTCCGTTACCCTCATTTCCCATAACAATTACCGCATTTTCATTTAATTTTGTGGTGTATATATTCTGCCCGTCAAGTGCCGTGGAGTATTTGTGTATATTTTTATCAAGTTTTTTTAAGAAGTCGGGTAAATCGGTATAAACCACATTTACGTGGGATAGAGAACCCATTGTGGCTTGAACTGCCTTAGGATTATAAATATCCACAGTACCCGATGAGCATACCACATTCTCTATTCCAAACCAATCTGCAATGCGGATTATGGTACCAAGGTTCCCCGCATCCTGCACTCCGTCCAATGCAATTGTAAGTTTCCCATTAAAGTCAATATCTTCAACAGAGAACTTTTTCATTCTAAATACGGCAAAAACATCCTGAGGGTTCTCCAGTAAACTAATCTGCTTGAGTTCCGCCTCTGTAATAATTTGGACATCAATATCTTTTGATAGATTATCGGGGTTATTCCATTTGTTTGTAGCGAAAATAAATTCGCACTCAAAAGTTTTCAACAAATCATCTACGGTTTTATGTCCTTCTGCAATAAAAAGCGATTTCTCATATCTTATTTTTTTTACCGAAAGGGCCTTAATGGACTTGATTTTGTTCTTACTTAACATATAATCACAATTTTGGAACGCTAATTTAGTCATTTTTTTTGATTAAATGGTTATTTTATCATATTTTTGTACCAAATTTGCCTTTTTATGTCTTTTTACAAAATGACAAGAAAAATTGCATCTATATTATTTATCATCTTGGTTGCACTGACGTTGACATCATGCCAGATAACAAAGTATGTTCCTGACGGTCAATATCTATTGTACAAGGTAAAAATTTTACCCGATACCAAAAACGTTAAGTCTTACGATATTCAGCCATATTTAAGACAAATGCCTAACCCTAAACTTTTTGATGCTATCCCATTCAATCTAGGACTCTACAGTCTGTCAAGTCCCGATACAGCCTTATGGATAAATAGATTTTTACGTAAAGTTGGTGACGCTCCCGTAATATACGATTCCACACTTACCAAATCGTCTGAATTGGAGTTAAAGAGATATATGGAAAACAAGGGCTACGGCAATGCTGTAGTCACATCTGATGTAAAATACAAAAAGAAAAAAGCATACCTGACATTTCATATAAAAGCAGGCGATCCTTATAAAATTCATTATTTCAGATACGGCATTTTGGACGACTCACTAAAACAAGTGGTATTGTCTGACAGTGCGAACACCCTGATAAAACCTGGAGATAATTTTGACATAGACGTATTGGAATCCGAGCGGATTAGAATTACCAAACTGTTAAAAAACAACGGCTATTATGAATTTGACAAAGAATACGTAGGTGTTATAGCCGACAGTACCATCGGGAATCACCAAGTGGACCTTATGATGTATATTAAACCAATGAGACGTATTATCGGAAGAGAGCAGTACACAACCGAATCTCACGCAAAATATACAATCAGAGACATTCATTATATCACATTGGAGGATTACACCCAAATACTTGACACCGCTGTACTATCAAAACTCAAACAAAAAAGTTACAAAAATATCACTATAAACTCTAATGTCAATCTAATAAGGCCCTACCCTTTATACATCAAAACATTATTAGACCCTGGCATGGTTTATAACGAGAGTCTTATGGATAAGACTTACGCAAAATTATCTTCAATGCACATTTTCAAGTATCTTAATATAGAGACTAAACAAGTTGGAGACAGTGCAAACCGCCAATTGGATTGCTACGTGTATATGACACCGGATAAAGTCCAATCCTTAAGTGCTCAAATAGAGGGAACTAATAATGAAGGTGACTTTGGTTTGGCAGGTAAACTTACGTATGCACATGGAAATATATTTAGAGGTGGAGAGGTGTTCAAATTCAGCATAAGAGGCGGTAACGAGTCCATTATAGGCAAACGTTCCATTTGGGATGTTGCTACAGAGGCCTCAATCGGATTGCCTATGTTGCTTTGCCCGTTTCTAAAAAGGGACTTCTTACGAAACAACAATACAAACACTGAGATTTACGCAAATTTTTCATATCAGATACGTGCAGATTATTCCCGCATAATAGCAGGTACAGGTATCCGCTATAAATGGAATGACAAAAAAGACATATCCCATCAATTTGATTTGTTTGATTTCAACTATGTATATCTGCCTTATATGAGCAACAGTCTGAAAAAAACAATAAATAGCTCCCTGCTTAAATACAGTTATGAGGACCACCTTATAATGCGTATAGGCTACACAATAGCCTATTCAAACAAAAAATCAAATTCATTACAAAACAATTATTCGGTGAGATGTTCGGCAGAAACCAGCGGCAATTTGCTCTACGGAATATCTGCAGCGACAAATGCCAATAAGAACTCTAACGATTCCTACCTTGTGGGCAGGATTCCTTTTGCCCAATATGTAAAGATGGATTTTGATTTTGCCTTCCGGCACGTTGTTGATAGCAAGAATATGGTTGTATATCATATTGGATTAGGTGTAGGTATCCCCTATCTGAACTCAAACATACTTCCGTTTGAGAAACGTTATTATGGCGGTGGAGCAAACAGTGTAAGAGGCTGGTCTGCACGTAGTTTGGGTCCAGGCAACTACTCTTCCAGAGGCAGTAACATTGACTATATGAAACAGAGCGGTGACATTAACCTGAATATAAACATTGAATACAGGACAAAACTTGTCTGGAAACTGGAGCTTGCCGCATTTCTTGATGCAGGTAACATTTGGACTCTCAATGATGAGGGCACTGCCGAGGGACAATTCAAGTTTAACCGATTCTATAAGCAGATTGCATTTGGCTATGGAATCGGTCTGAGACTTAATTTTGATTTCTTTGTAGTGAGACTTGACTGGGGTCTTAAGGCGTATGACCCTGCAAGACCAAGTGGTGAGCAGTGGAGGTTTGTTCCAGGCTGGAAAATAACGGAGGACACCGCTCTGCACTTTGCAGTCGGATTCCCATTCTAGTTTATTATTCTCTGAAGACTCTACATCTCGTTAATCGTATCTTTACCTCACTTCGTTCGGTGAAGATACTTACATTCTGCAATTGCAAAAACTAATGTTTTTGTAATCAGTATATTATCACAAGCTAAAACAAGTTTTCCTCTGTGATAACATACTGATTACTACAAAAAAACTCCGTTTTTTTTGCAATTGCCCTTATTTAATCGTATCTTTGCACAAAATTTTAGTATGGTTCCGTAGCTCAGTTGGATAGAGCAACAGCCTTCTAAGCTGTGGGTCTCGGGTTCGAATCCCGACGGGATCACTTTTTTATTCAATATGTATAAGCATTTAAATCTGTATGAGAAGATTATTTTTCATTATAACTCTTTCACTAATATCCGTCATAGGATTAAATGCCCAACGTCTGCTAACGCTTGACGAATGCACCAATTTGGCATTAGACGAAGATTCCCAAATCAAGAAAGACATTGAATCACAGGCTTCTGCCACCTATGCAAGGAAAGCCTCTTTTGCCGGTTTCTTTCCCAAATTAAATGCCAACGGCATGTATATGTGGATGGAAAAAAATATTGTGTTGTTGCCAAATTCCGCACAAACGTCATTAGGTAAGTTTGATGCAGAACAGCAATCATTCACTCCCACATACTCTAACCCACTGATTAAGAAACTATTTCCTGTACTCACAGAAGATATTGAAAATGCCATAGGCAAAGTATATAGCGATTTCCGTGACAAACTTACCTTTGATGTCCACAATATATTTGTAGGACAAGTAGGAATTACGCAACCTATATACGTGGGAGGCAAATTGATATACACGTACAAATTAGCCCAAAGTGAAGAAAAAATATCTCAAATAAAGGCTAAAGGAGACAAAGAAAGTTTAATAGTCAAGGTCAATACAGCTTATTGGTTAGTGGTTTCACTGCAAGAAAAGTTGAAACTTGCCCAACAATACAGTGATCTTATTTATAAACTATTGCAAAATGTTGAAGCGGCAGTGGAAGAGGGTGTCGCCACTAAATCAGACATACTTAAGGTTAGGGTAAGACTTAATGAGAGCGAAATGGCTAAAAACACCATAGAAAACAGTCTTGTTGTTGCAAAGATGTCGCTTTGCCAGATTTGCGGACTGCCCCTTAATACAAAAATCACACTTGACGCCTCTAATTTGGATAAATATTCCATTGCAGAACATGCTTTGACCATAGATGAAAGCAATATAGAAAACCGCTCTGAAATACAACTGCTAACCGAAACTGAAAAAATATCTCACACAACAGCCAAATTAGCAAGTTCCGGACTTAAACCAAATATAGTGGCAGCGGCGAATTATATTGCCACAACCCCTAATGTGTTAGACGGTTTTAATAAGAATTTTCAAGGAGGTTTCAATGTTGGCGTGGTTGTAAATATCCCTATCGCTCACGCAGATGCCATATATAGATACAAAGCCGCAAAACATACAGCCAATTTAGCAAAGTTGGAATTAGACGAAGCTAAGAAAACCTTTACTGTCCAAGCAACTCAAACCGCCCAACTTATACAAGAAGGCAACCGCCGTCTTGAACAATCCAAACTTAATATGGAAAACGCAGAGGAGAACCTGCGTATGGCAGATGAAGCGTACAAAGAAGGCATGGCAACTGTTACTGATGTAATGATAGCTCAAACAGGTTGGCAGACCGCATACAATCAAAAGATAGACGCAGCCATTTCACTGCGTAACAATGAAGTGTTACTACAGAAACAATTAGGTAAACTTTCGGTTAAATAATTCTACTGACTATGGAAAACAACAAAACAGAAAAGATTATAAAAGACAAGAAAAATAGTCTTCTTGTAGGTTTAGTGGCTATAGTAGAGGTTGTTATTATAGTTGCTATAATAGGTGTGTTTGTATATAAGCCTGAACCTGAAATCATATCGGGCGAAGCAGAGGCATCTGAATATAAAGTATCTGGTAAGATGCTTGGTCGTATAGAGGATTTCTTTGCAGAAGAGGGTGATTTTGTACATAAAGGCGATACTCTTGCCGCTATCAGCAGCCCTGAGGCAGACGCTCAACTTGCACAGGCACAGGCTGCCAAAAGTGCCGCAGATGCGGCTCAGCAAAAAGTGAACAAAGGTGCACGCAATGAGCAAATTGAGAGTGCTTACTCTTTATATCTGAAAGCAAAATCAACACGTGAAATAGCTGAACAGACATACCAACGTATCCAACGTCTTTACGATAAGGGTGTAGTATCGCTTCAAAAACGTGACGAATCAGAAGCCTTGTATAAAACCGCACAAGAATCAGAGAAAACAGCAAGACTTCAGTATAATATGATAAGAAGTGGTGCTGAAGAGGAGGGCAAGGCTGCCGCACAGGCTTTAGTTGACCAAGCGGACGGCGCACTTAAAATTGTTAATGAACTTATTAGTGAGAAATATCTTATAGCACCTATTGATGGTGTTATTGAGAATATTTTCTCACATAAGGGCGAATTGGTTGCCCCAGGTGCACCTGTAATGAGTATGATTGACGAGACCGACATGTGGTTTGTGTTCTCTGTACGTGAGAATATGCTTAAAGGGTTCAATGTAGGTGCAGAATGGCTTATAAAGATTCCTGCATTGGGAAAACGCAGTTATAGAGTAAAAATCACTCACATAAAGGCAATGGCAAGTTACGCTACATGGCGTGCCACCACTGCCAGCGATAAATACGATGTGCGTACTTTTGAGGTAAAGGCACGTCCTATGGAGACTATAGAAGGTTTACAACCTGGTATGACCGCAATTATCAATCCTGAACAGCAGGATTACGATTAAGTTGAGTTTCTTCCAAGACATACTGAACGTAGCAAAGCGTGAGACATCAATAATGTTTTCACGCCCATTGTACATGATTGCAACAGTTGTTGTAATGCTACTATGCTGCTTCTTTTTTGCAACCATTATGCAAAAGGGAGTGCCTGAGCGTATGCCTATTGCCGTAGTTGATTTGGACAAGACCACCACATCACGTAACGTTATTCACCAACTTAACTCTATGCAGATGGTTCAAGTAACCAAGGTATGTAACTCCTATTCAGAAGCACGTGATATGCTGCAACGTGGTGATATTTATGGTTTTATGCTTATCCCTCGTGGCTTTTACAATAAACTTGCAGGTCTTAGAAGACCAACTTTAAGTGTATATACCAATAACACCTATACAGTAGGTGCCAATATGGCTTACAAGCAACTGCTTACCATGTGTAATCTGGTGGCAGGTGCCCTACAATTAGAGGTCTTTACAGCGGTAGGTCTTACAGAGGATCAGGCTATGACCCTTATACAGCCTATTGTAATGGAGAACCACCAAATAGGAAACCCAAAAGCCAACTATGCAATTTATCTGGTAGGTACAATACTACCCGGCATATTAGGTCTTATTGTGCTTACTACCACCATATTCTCCATAGGATTGGAGTTAAAGGATAAGACATCAAGAGAGTGGCTTGAGATTGCCGGCGGTTCTATGCCTGTGGCATTGATAGGTAAGTTATTACCATACAATCTAATCTATTTGGCATTAGGTATATGCTGTAATATGTTATTGTTTGAGGTAATGGATTTACCTGTTGCAGGCTCATTCTTACTTATGAGTCTTGCTATGCTTGTATATGTTTGTGCCATGCAGGCTATTGCGGTGCTGTTTATAGGTCTTATACCAACTGTGCGTACAGCATTAAGTATTGGTGCTTTATACGGAATGCTCGCTTTCTCAATGTCGGGATTCACATATCCGCCTATGGCTATGCTACCTGCATTCAGGGCTCTTACTTGGCTGTTCCCATTAGGGCATTATTACCATATATATGCAAATGAGGCGTTGCTTAACGGGCCTATAGAAAATACAATTCTACCTATAATATGGATGTTGCTTGCGCTGATTCCTCAGCTATTTATAGTTGAAAGGTTACGCTACGCCGCCGTAAATCTTAATTATTCTCCCAAATAATGAGTGTTTTTAAAAACATATTGAAAAGTTGCAGACAGGTAATGCTTAATATCTGGGAGGTGGCTTCAAAACTAATAGTGGAGGTTTTCCATGACCCAGGGGTACTGTCCATCTTCTTTGTAGCAGGGCTTGTATATCCGTTCCTTTATGAAGGGCTTTGCTGGGAAAACACACTTAAAGAGGTGCCTATCGCTGTGGTTGATTTATCGGGTAGTCAGCAGAGTAAAAGATTCTTACGCAAGGTTGATGCCTCACACGATGTTGACATAGCGTACCGCTGTACCTCTATGGCAGAAGCGGAGCAACTGTTGCAAGACCAAAAGGTACATGGTATAATGTATTTTCCAAGGGACTACTCAGACAATCTGGAAGGGGTTAGAGGTCAGGCTCACATATCTGTATATTGCGATATGTCCACATTCCTCTATATGAAGAATATACTGTTATCATCAAGTATGGTTATGCTCGATGAGATGCACTTGGTACAGAGACAGCGTATGAGTGCTTTAGGTATAGGCGATGAGATGATAAATGAATTTATACAAGGGTCTCAATATGAGGAGACAAAACTATATAACCCGATAGACGGCTATGCCTCATTCCTGATTCCGCCTGTGCTTGTACTTATTATCCTACAGACACTATTCTTAGGTGCTTGCATGCTTATGGGCACGCTACGTGAGGAGAAACGCCTTTATAAGGTTTCAAATAACAAGTGGTCCAATTCTTTACAGGTGAATTTAGGCATGGCACTTGGATTCTTTATAATTTACATTGGATTAAGTTGCATAGACCTTATATTGGTTCCAAGAATATTTGGGAACATACCCCATATTGGAGATGTAAAGAATCTTATAATATTTATAGTTCCTATGCTTCTATCAACCATATTCTTCTCCTTATTTGTGGCTGGTTTCCTTAGAAACAGAGAGACTGGTATGGTGGTACTGCTTCCTACATCTCTTATATTCCTGTTCATTGCAGGCGTATCTTGGCCTCAAGTCTGTATTCCGGAGGCTTGGAGACATCTGTCATATTTCTTTCCAACTACATGGAGCCTGCACGGATACCTGCATCTGAACTCTATGGGTGCCACTATGTCTCAAGTTGCTAAAGAGTTTAACGCATTGTGGATACTTACGGCATTCTATTTTGTGCTGGCGGTAATACAAATGGTTATAATTTTCCGCAAAGACCCAAAATCACTATCTTCAAATAATTGAGGATTCCGCCTTACCTTCCCTAATTTCAGTGGATGAAATATTGAATTGCGGTGCATCAATAAGCATCATAGAGGGATATTTGGTACTTATTAACTCTGTGGCATCATATCCCGGACGTGGATAAACCATCACTCTGTGCTTATCTAAAATTTCCTGATATTTATACCACTTATTAAAACACAACACATTATCAGAGCCTATAATAAGTGTAAAATCCACATTAGGATACATCTGACGCAACACAGCAAGTGTATTAACAGTATATGATGGAATAGGTAGCTGCATCTCTATATCACAAACCTTAATGTTTGGCATAGATGCCACGGCCTTACGTGCAAGTGAGAGACGCACATCATCAGGCATCAGGTCTGCACGCCTCTTTAGGGGATTCTGTGGCGATACCATCAACCAAATCTGCTGAATATCTGTATTTTCAAGTACGTAGTTAGCAAGCCCTGTATGACCATAGTGAATAGGATTGAACGAGCCTCCCAACAACCCAACTCTCTTTATTGAGGCATTCATCTCACCCATCCATTTGTCCTGAGCAGGCATATCACCTGTCCAGAAAACTGCGGACAACTCTTCCTGCTTCTTCTGTGGCTTTCTGCAAGTTATCATTTACTATAACCTTATCAAACTGTGGTGCGAAACTAATCTCGTACTCCGCTTTTTTCAGACGTTGTTCTATAACATCGGGGGCATCAGTGCCACGCCCTTCCAAACGTCTGCGTAGTTCTTCTATGCTTGGTGGCATAATAAAAATGGTGAGGGCATCAGTACCGTACTGTTTCTTGATATTCAAGCCCCCCTTTACATCCACATCAAACACTGTGGCATTACCTTTAGCCCCTATACGCTGGATTTCGCTTTTAAGCGTGCCGTAAAAACGGTCTTTATACACCTCCTCATACTCCACAAACTCACCCGATGCTATCTTAGCCTTAAACTCATCGGCACTCAGAAAATAGTACTCCACCCCATTCTTCTCACTTCCACGTGGGCTACGGCTTGTGGCACTTATGGAAAATTCCATACCAAGATTCTGCTCCAGCAGTTTACCTATTATGGTGCTTTTGCCGGAACCTGACGGGGCGGAGAATATTATTAGTTTGGACATAATTTTATTGGTGATGCGGTGATGCGGTGATGCGGTGATTCGTTGATGCGATACCGTAAGCACCGATTATAAAACATTTAAAACCTGTTCTTTAATTTGTTCAAGTTCATCTTTCATCTTTACCACTATAATCTGCATCTCTGAGTGGTTTGATTTGGAGCCGAGAGTGTTTATCTCACGCCCCATCTCCTGTGCTATGAACCCTAATTTCTTACCTTGTCCATGCTCATTTGCCATAACCTCACGGAAATACTTTATATGGTTTGTAAGACGCTGTTTCTCCTCACTGATGTCAAGTTTCTCTATATAGAAAATAAGTTCCTGCTCCAAACGGTTTGGGTCAAACTTAATCTTATCATCTATCTCCTTCAGGTTATCCTCAAGACGTGCCTTTATTTTATCTATTCTTGCACGCTCATATTGCGGCACCTCTGCAAGCAGAGCCGCTATGTTGTCAAGTTTGCCTGTAAAGAATTTCTCAAGCCCTGCTCCCTCCTGCTTGCGGAACTCCTGTAATTGCTCTATGGCACCGTCTATAGCCTTTCGTGCCTCACTCCACTCATCGTCTGTAAGCTCCGCACTCTCTGTTTTCATAACATCGGGCAGGCGTAACAGTACATTGAACCAATCTTGTGGTTCCGCTATGCCATTCTCTTTTGCCAAAACTGATAGAGACTCTTTATATGTGCGGAAAGCGTCTGCATTTATTTTAGCACAGTCACTCTGCCCTGCATCATCAAAATATAGTGAGAAATCCACCTTGCCATGCTCCAGCCGCTCTGATATAAGAGTACGGATATCAATCTCCTTTTCCTTAAATATGTTCTGCACTCTTGTAGATATATCTATCTGCTTGCTGTTAAGCGACTTAATCTCTGCAATAATCTTCTTGTTTGCAAATGGGACTACGCATTTGCCGTATCCCGTCATAGACTGTAACATGTTACCTTATCTTAGTGTTTAAAAAATTCAAATAAATATCAACATCGGTCTCATAGAACATAGGTCCTGCCACTACAGACCCATCATCGGGGTTAATTATGTAATGGCAAGGCTGTGCATTTTGGTTAAAGAACACTTTTTGTATATATTTGTTCTTATCTCCAAGCAGTGTAATGGTGTCACCACCCGATGTAACGTATGGCTCATCGAGTGCCGTAACCTTATCATCAACATAGAGCGTACATACTATGAAATTCTCTTTCATAAGTTTGGTGACATTCTCAGCAGCAAGCACTTTCTGCTCCATCTTACGGCAATTTACACAGCCGTAGCCTGTAAACATTACAAGCACGTCCTTACCCTCTGCCTTGCCTTTAGCCATAGCCTCATCGTAGTCCATAACGGCACCACTCTCCCACTCCGGAGAATCTATAAAGTGCTGTGTGTTCATAGGCGGCAACCAACCGCTTATTGCATTAAGCGGAGCACCCCATAACCCTGGCACCATATAAACCACAAACAGCAGGCTCACTATACCCACAGATGTTCTTCCTTTTGTACGTCTTGGTCTGCCGTCACCATCTACAGGGAATTTTATAAGTCCAAACATATATAGGGCAAGCACTATAAATAGTAAAATCCATATAATCAGGAATATATCTCTTGAAAGTATGTTCCAATGATATGCCTGATCCGCCACACTTAAAAACTTAAATGCAAAGGCAAGCTCCACTATGGCAAGGGTGACTTTCAAGGCAGCCATCCACCCACCTGATTTAGGCAGTTTATTAAGCCACTGCGGAAATACGGCAAACAGTGTGAACGGCAATGCAAATGCAAGTGAGAAGCCAAGCATGCCTATTATTGGTTTAAGCCACGTTCCGTTTGCTGCACCCAATGCCACCGCCCCTGCTATTGGAAGTGTACATGAGAACGACACCAACACAAGGGTAAGTGCCATAAAGAATGTGCCTATATACCCTGCTCTCTCCTCGTTTTTGGCAGAGCCGTTAACCCAACTCTGTGGCAACTGTATTTCAAAATAACCTAACAGCGATATGGCAAATACTATAAATATTACGGTGAACAATACATTAGGAATCCAATGGGTGCTTACATCGTTCGCAAAACCTTGCCCGAACAATGCAGATAGGACTATACCCACCACCACGTATATAAACACTATTGAGAATCCGTAGAAGAATGCCTGCCGTCTGCCTCCATGTTTCATAAAATATGAGACGGTCATAGGTATCATAGGGAATACGCAAGGTGTCAGAATACCAAGCAGTCCGCCTGCAAATGCAATAAGGAAGAACCACCACAAAGATTCTCCTTGACCCTTGTCCCCTGATCCTTGACCCTCTATGACGGACAGCGAGCAATGGACAGTGAGTTGGGTTTCAACAGGAACGCATGCACCGTCTATGCAAGCCTGACCCTCTACGCTTATATTCAGTTGAACTGTGGTGTCGCAAAGTGCTTGAAGTGGCATTTGATAAGTGACAACACCACTGTGGTACAGTTCTGTCTCATTAAGAAAATCGTCATAATGCTCTGTGGGTTCAGGGATTTCTGTAAATTTCTGTTGTAGCGGTTTATAGCATTCTGACGGCTGTAGTGATATTACCAAAGGCAAGGCTGTACCCTTATGATTTTGGGAGTAGAGATGCCAACCATCGTCTATGGTGGCTGTGAGCGTTAACATCGGGGTACCATCTGTAGCGGAAACAGAAGCCTCCCAACTTACAGGATTCTGCATGGCACCGCCTATAGCCCCCATCTGAGTACCGTTAGACAGAAATGATGCCGATATCTGTGAATATGCAATCACAGATGATATAAATAGCGTCAATATCAGCACTATCCTTTTCATAAATTCACAGTTCGGTTACAAAGGTACGCAAAATTTTTGTATCTTTGTAAAAATTTAACTTACGTGCACTATGAATTTCAGATTTTTATATCACTACATTCAGTTCATTCACAACCATATCTATTACCGTAAGATTGAAATACAGGGGAAGGAGAACATTCCTGATAAGAGTGAGGCTACTATAATTGTAGCAAATCATCAGAATGCTATAAACGACCCTTTGGCACTGGAATTTGCGTTCCCCGATAGGGCTGTAAATCTGTTTGCTCATGGTGCCTTGTTCCGCAATAAGTTGGCAAACAAGTTTTTCCGTTCCATTCATGTTATACCTGCCTACCGTATGCGTACAGACGGAGAGGAGAGTCTCAGCAAGAACTACGATGAGTTTGCATCGGTTGAGGATAAAATCTTTAACGGTGAGAGCGTTGGCATATTCCCCGAAGCCACAAATCAAACATCACGGTTTTTAGGGGAGTTCTCATTGGGTTATCTAAGAATGGCTTTTGCCGCTGCAGAAAAGCAGAACTTTGAGAAAGATGTTAAGATTCTGCCTGTAGGTCTGCACTATGATAACTACCATCGTTTCCGCCACTCCCTGCTTGTAAACATAGCCCCTGCCATAAGCCTCAGCCCCTATTATGAGCTTTACAAAACCAAACCACGCACCGCCCAAAGACAGGTTAATGAGGCTGTACGCAACGCTCTGCTCAGTGTTATGCTTGACATACCCGATGCAGAGAACTACGAGGCTATAGACTATCTGCGTAACACATACGGCATAAGATACGCCACATTAAAAGGATTGGATTATCGGGTTCTGAGTCAAAAACTAAAGGCTGACCAAGAATTTACAGCCAAATTAGCGGAATCGGCAGATACCGATAATGAAATCTACAAAAAGGGCTTGGAACTAAAGCAAAAAACATTAGATGCAGGGTTGCGTGATTGGATTTTCACCAACAAGGACTCTGCCGGTTGGCTTTTATGCGATGCCTTATTGCTGATATTCTTACTCCCCTTATTCCTGTTTTTCCTTATTCCCAACCTCATTGTCTTTTTAGCCCCATACACACTATATGGAAAATTTGACCGTATTGGAGAGAAATTCACAATGTACAGAGGTGGCATAAACATTATTTTAAGTTCACTTATTACTATGCCGTTAGCATATATTGTGGCTTTTATAGTTGATATATTCATTTTTGGCATACTTAATGCTATAATAAAATTGATTCTCAGTCCGTGGATGCTTGTTTTCTGCTGGGACTACTATAATCAGGCAAGGAAACTTATATCCCTCATCGGGTCTAAAATGCCGTCAAAGAAGCCTACGGTTACAGAAATAGCAAAAAAGAGGACTCTATTATGGACTGAATTGGACAATTTACTGACTAAAACTTTGTGATTTCAATATTATTTATTACCTTTGTATCTAATATAAAGTAAACAACTCACTTTCAACTTTTAACTATCAATTATGAAGGCATCAAGCATTGTAGCATTTCTTGCAGGCGTAGCCGCAGGTGCAGTAGCAGGTATATTGTTGGCTCCGGAAAAAGGAGATAAGACAAGAGCAAAGATTATTTCTCTGTTAGAGGAGAAAGGTATCTCTAAAGATAAATTCGAGGCTATCATTAATAGCGTCAAGACTAAAATCAATGATTTTGCAGACTTATCTGACATAGAGGTGGCTATTGACGAGTCTCTTAAAGAGCAAGATAAAGAAGAGGAAGACAAAGACTAACTGCAAGCTATTTTATGGATCAAGAATATCAAAAACTTTTAGACGAAGCAAAAGAATATGCCTCTCTAAAATTTGAATTGCTAAAATTAAATTTACTTGAGAAACTATCGCTGATACTCACGCTGTTTGTGGTTGTGATTATAGCGGTGGTCTTAATGCTTGTGGCACTTACTTATTTCTCACTTGCCTCTGTATATGCTCTAAAAGGTGTTTTGGGAGGCATGTCGATAGGCTTTTGTATCGTAGGGGGTCTATTTGTCACCCTTACAATATTGGTTTTGATTTTTCGCAAGCAATGGATTTTAAATCCGCTAATAAAATCGTTAAGCAATATCCTTTTTAAAGAAGATGAAAAAGATTAACAGTTTGGAGGATTTGCGAGCGGAAAAACTAAGACTTGCAAACCTTGTGGAGAAACGTGAGATTAAAGTCAGAAACTCGTATGTTGTGGCAAAAAGTCACGTCCGTAAAAAATTTTCTCCTTTATCACTGATAAAAAATGCAGGAGCAGGCATTTTGTCAATACCCTCCTTATTGTCAAAACCCACTCTATTCAAATTAGGCATGTCCCTTGGCAAGGGGATTGTGCGCAAATGCAAACAAAGAAAAACAAGACCCATTGGACTGTAATCCAGTCCAACGGCTTTTTATATGACCAAAGAGGAGAAAGAACAAAAAGAGATAGAGTTAATTGAGCAGGAATTTCAAAGTCTGCTCAATGACTATATGGCATCAAACCATAGTAAAAAACGTGATGTCATAATTAAGGCTTTTAATTTTGCAAAAAAGGCACACGAGGGAATCCGCCGCTTGTCCGGAGAGGCTTACATAGCACACCCTCTTGCTGTGGCAAAAATTTGTTGCACAGAAATAGGTCTTGGTTCCACTTCAATCTGTGCCGCACTGCTTCACGATGTAGTGGAGGATACCGATTACACCATTGATGATATTAGAGCCCTGTTTGGTGACAGTATCGCCAATATGGTTGAGGGCATTACTAAAATATCGGGCGGTATTTTTGGAGAAAAGGCACAGGAACAGGCTGAAAATTTTAGCAAGTTGGTTATCTCTATGTCTGAAGACATAAGGGTGATACTTCTTAAAATAGCCGACCGCTTGCACAATATGCGTCAGCTTGATTCTCAACCTACCGCCAAGCAGATGAAAATAGCATGCGAGACAGAGTATATCTATGCCCCACTTTGCCACAGACTTGGCTTGTTTGCTATTAAAACAGAATTGGAGAATCTCTGCTTTAAATATAATTTCCCGGCTGAATACGACTATATACAAAGAAGGCTTGACGCAGAGACAAACAAACGCATAGGTCTCTATAATAAGTTTGCATTCCCCATCACCACTAAATTAGATGAGTTAGGATGCAAATATGAGATGAAAAAGAGGATTAAATCTCCTCATTCCATTTTTAAGAAAATGCAAACCAAGCATATTCCTTTTGAAGAGGTTTATGATATTTTAGGCTCACGCATAGTTTTTGACCCTGAACCCGATGCAGACGAAAAATTGGAATGCTGGAAAATATACAATATAATAACAAGTATCTATAAACCTCATCCTAACCGCACAAGGGATTGGCTAAGTAACCCTAAGGCTACAGGTTATGAGGCGTTACACGTAACAGTAATGGGACCTGAGGGTTATTGGATTGAGGTTCAGATACGCAGCCGCCGTATGGACGATATTGCAGAGAAAGGTCTTGCGGCACACTGGAACTACAAAAAAGACTACTCGTCAAGCGAGAACAAGATAGAGGAATGGCTTAATACTGTTAATGAGTTGCTCAAAACACCCGACAGCAACGCTATGCACCTGCTTGAGTCATTCAAAATATCACAATATGAGTCTGAATTTTATGTGTTCACCCCTAAAGGTGACATAAAATCGGTTCCCGCACACTCCACTGTGCTTGATTTTGCATTCAATATACACACTGATATAGGTTGCCACGCCATCGGGGCTAAAGTAAACAACAAAATAGTGCCGCTGAATCACGAACTGCACAGCGGGGACCAAGTTGAGATTCTCACCTCTGAGAAACAAACCCCCAAAGCGGAGTGGCTTGATTATGTTACAAGTGCAAAAAACAAAGACAAACTTTGCGGCATACTTAAGATTGGAAATCACAATCACAAGGCATTGGGTGACGAGAAACTCAGAGAGGCTCTGTTTGCAGCAGGTTACAGCGTCAAGAAAAGTTACACTCCCGATATTGTATCAAAACTACTTAAAGGCTATAAACGCAAGAATTGGGATACGCTGCTAACCGATATTGGAAATGGCAGCCTATCGTTAGAGGATATGCCCGCTATCCTAAAGAAAAACAGCGGTTTAAGTGCATTTTCCAAGTGGATTCCAAAGTTCATAATGCCAAACAGTGTTCCCGATGCAATAAAGAACATAAGCCTGCCAGATAAAAATATTGACAAAGACAATGTAAAGCATAACAAGGTGCTTACCGCCCTTATAGAGATAAAGGGGATAGACCGTAAACGTATGCTATTGGATATAGTGACAGCCATATCAGATACCGCAGATGCCAACATTGAGAGTGTGAATTTAACCACAGACGGTGGCATTTTCTGTGCAAGGTTGAATGTGTATGTGACCGACACCACAAATATTAAATCCATTTACAGCTCCCTGTCAAATATCTCCGGTGTGGAGAGCGTTGTCCGCATTGACTTATGAAATTCAGATTATTAACAATTATAATTCTTATCAGCATTATGGTAAATGCAAATACCAACCCTATTCTGCAAGACGGATTCATCGGGTTTTCAAAAATAGAGACAAAGCACTATGAAGAGGCGTTTGAAAAAGGTTTTGCGGAACAAGACCAAAACATTGAAGCCATAATTTCAAATAAAGAGAAGCCCACATTTGACAACACCATTCTGGCTTTTGAATATTCTAACGAGTTGCTCAACCGTACCGTTCAAATTCTTTTTAACCTTACAGAAGCCAATACAAACGATGATTTGGACTCTTTGGCACAAAAATACAGTCCTCTGCTTACAGAAAAGAGCAATCAGATAATGCAGAACGAGTCTTTGTTTAACAGAGTTAAAGAAGTGTACAATCAAAGGGAATCGTTAAATCTTGACACAGAAGACCTTAAACTGCTTGAAGATACATACACTGCGTTTGTACGAAGCGGTGCAAATCTCTCAAAAGATGATAAAAAAGAGTTTGCGGAGTTATCCAAGGCATTAAGTTCACTTACATTGGAATACGGACAGAATGTGCTTAAAGAGACCAACTCTTTTTCTATGACCCTTACAGAGGATTTTGAGTTGGACGGACTACCCGATTATGTGCTGAATGAGGCATTGCAACGTGCAAAAGACGCAGAAAAAAAGGGATATTTGTTTAATTTAAGTGCCCCAAGTTATATGCCTTTTATGAAATTCTCAAACAACAGGGATTTGAGAAAAAAATTGTATATGGCATACAATACCAAAGGGAATAAAGGTGGGGATAATGATAACAATAACATAGTGGAGCAAATTGTAAACAAGCGTCTGAGGCTTGCAAACATTATGGGCTGCAAAACATACGCTGATTACAAACTGCAACGCACCATGGCGGAGAATAAGGGCAATGTTTATGAATTACTTGATAATCTGTATGACAATTATATGCCTGTGGCTGAAAAAGAATTGGAAGAGCTCACCTTGTTTGCAAAAAAACTTACAAAGGATTCCACATTCACCGTACAACCTTGGGATTGGGCTTACTACAGCGAGAAACTACAAGAGGAGAAATACAATATAAACGAGGGTATGCTTAAGCCCTATTTTGAACTTGGCAGAGTTAAAAAAGGAGTATTTGCCCTTGCCAGCAAGCTTTATGGACTTAGTTTCACGCTGAACAACAATATAGACAAATATAACAAAGATGTGGAGGTGTATGATGTCACAGACGGCGACGGAAATTACATTGCCACATTTTACGCTGATTTCTTTCCACGTTCAAACAAGCAAGGCGGAGCCTGGATGACAGAGTTCCGCAGCCAAGAGATTAAAAACGGAAAGAACCTCAGACCCTACATATCTATTGTTACTAATTTCAGCATACCTACAGATTCAACCCCCTCACTACTATCATTTGGCGAGGTTACAACACTGCTGCATGAGTTTGGACACGCATTGCACGGAATGCTTGCAAACACTAAATACGCCTCTTTAAGCGGAACCAATGTTTATAGGGATTTTGTAGAACTGCCATCGCAATTCATGGAGAACTTTGCCTACGAGCAGTGCTTTCTTGATGATGTGGCTATCCACTACAAGACAGGCGAAAAAATTCCTGCGGAATATATACAGAAATTACGTGATTCAGAAAATTATCACGTGGCATACGCATGTGTAAGACAACTTAATTTCGGCTATTTGGATATGGCTTGGCACACATTGGATAAGGCATGGGAAGCAACAAACTCCAATAAAGTGGAGAATTTTGAACGTGCGGCTTGCACTAAGACAACTTTTCTGCCTATAGTGGAAGGTTGTTGCGTAAGTACTGCGTTCGGACATATATTCTCCGGTGGTTATGCGGCAGGGTACTATAGTTACAAGTGGTCTGAAGTTCTTGATGCTGACGCTTTCGCTTACTTTAAAGAGACAGGCGTTCTTAACCCCGATACCGCCAGACGATTTAAGGAATTGTTACAAGCGGGAGGAACTGTAAATCCCATGGAACTCTATATTAAATTCAGAGGGCGTAAACCAATAGTTGACGCTCTGCTGAAACGGAATGGAATCATTTCAAAATAGTGTCATCAAAACTGACAATTTTAAAAATAATTAACAATAACGACATATTTTTATACTTTTATACAAAAAACCGTTGTATATTCAATCAAAAAAAATTACCTTTGCATTTCAAATTTTAAAATTTTAATAGAAATAAAATAACACATATAAACTTTAATACTTATGAAACTACAAACCAGCAATGCCAATTATCCTAATTGGCGAACATTAAATGTGAAATTCCAAGTTCCTAAAGCGTTTCAAAAACTAATGGAGTTAAGTAAGAACCTTTGGTGGGTATGGAATGATGAGGCTATTGACCTTTTCTCTGAAATGAGCCCTCAATTGTGGAACGAGTGCCAAGGCAATCCTGTTCTTATGCTTCAGAAACTCAAAGCGGAAGATTTTGCCAAATTAGCAGAGACTCCTGCATTTATGACTAAAATGGATGAAGTATATACCCATTTTAAAGCATATATGTCTGTAAAACCTACTAAATCAGTGCCATCTGTAGCATATTTCAGTATGGAATATGGTTTGACATCTGTTATTAAAATCTATTCAGGAGGTCTTGGCGTACTTGCGGGTGACTACTTGAAAGAAGCAAGTGACTGTGCAGTTGATATGGTTGCCATAGGATTCCTTTACAGATACGGATACTTTACCCAATCACTTTCAATGAACGGCGAGCAAATAGCGGTTTACGACGCACAAGCGTTTGACACCCTTCCTATAGAGCAAATTCTTGACAAAAACGGCAAGCCGGTAACCATAGCAGTTCCATATCCAGGACGTAATGTATATGCAAACCTTTGGAGAGTAAACGTAGGTAGAGTTCAGCTTATATTACTTGATACTGACATAGAGCAGAACAATGAGCAGGACCGTACCCTTACATATCATCTTTATGGTGGCGATAATGAGCACCGTCTGAAACAGGAGATTCTACTTGGTATAGGTGGTATCTATGCTCTTAACGCACTTGGCATAGAGAAAGACATTTATCACTGCAATGAGGGTCATGCCGCATTCCTTAATGTACAACGTCTGCTTGACCTTATGAAAGGTAATGGTCTTGCGTTCAATGAGGCTCTTGAGGTTGTACGTGCTTCAGGTTTGTTCACAACCCACACTCCTGTTCCTGCAGGTCACGATAAGTTTGACGAGCAGATGTTCCAACACTATATGAACGATTTTGCAACTCAACTTGGACTATCTTGGGCAGACTTTATGAACATGGGACGTGAGGTGCCAGGTGACCAGACAGAGAAATTCTCTGTTACAGTATTTGCATGCAACACATGTCAAGAGGTTAACGGTGTAAGCTGGTTACACGGCAAGGTATCACAGAATATGTTTAAGAAGATTTGGGACGGTTACTTCCCAGATGAGTTACACGTAAGTTGGGTTACAAATGGTGTTCACTACGGCACATGGGCTGCTAAGGAGTGGAAGGAACTTCACCTTAAATATTTTGGAGACAAATTCTTGTCAGACCAATCTAATCTTAAACACTGGGAAGGTATTTACAATGTACCCGATGAGGAGATTTGGAAAATCCGTACAACACTAAAGACAAGACTTATAGAGTTAATCAGGACTAAATTCTCTCAAAGCTGGCTACAGAATCAAGGAGACCCTTCACGTATTGTAAAGATTATGAACAAAATCAATCCTAATGCACTTACCATAGGATTTGGTCGTAGATTTGCAACTTACAAACGTGCACACCTTCTGTTTACAGACCTTGAGCGTCTTGACAAGATTGTAAACAATCCTAAATATCCTGTTCAATTCATATTCACAGGTAAGGCTCACCCGGCTGATGCAGGTGGTCAGAAATTGATTCAGAACATTATAGAGATTTCACGCCGTCCTGAGTTCTTGGGCAAGATTATATTCCTTGAAAACTACGATATGGCATTGGCTAAGAAACTTATCTCCGGTGTGGATATTTGGCTTAACACACCTACACGTCCACTTGAGGCATCAGGCACATCAGGTGAGAAGGCACAGATGAACGGTGTTCTTAACTTCTCTGTACTTGACGGTTGGTGGTACGAAGGCTACAAAGAGGGTGCAGGCTGGGCATTGACAGATAAGCGTACTTACACTTATCAGCCACATCAAGACCAACTTGATGCCGCCACTATCTATTCAATGCTTGAGAATGAGATTATTCCTTTATACTTTGACACCAACTCATCAGGATTCTCTCCTCGTTGGATTCAATTTATAAAGAATTCTTACGCTAAAATCACTCCTACATATACCACCAAGCGTATGCTTGATGACTATATAGAGCGTTTCTACAACAAGGAAGGCAAACGTGTAAAAGCATTGAAGGCAAATAACTTTGCCAAGGCTAAAGAGATAGTGGCTTGGAAAGAGAAAGTGGCTTCTGCTTGGGACGACATTGAGATTTACGACATAGATGTTAAAGAATCACCTTCAGGTGAAGACAAAATTAACTACTTAAGTACTGTAACAATTGATGTTAAAGACACATCTTTGGTTGACAGTTTTGGTATAGATTTTGTATCCACCCAAATGGTTGACGGCGTTGACAAACTGTTCCGTACATTGGAATTCAAAGTTGTTAAGAAAGAGGGTACTAAAGTTACCTACAATCTATCTGATACACCTATGAGCAATGGTTTGTTCAAATGTGCGTTCCGTCTGTTCCCAAAGAACGCAGAGCTTCCACACCGTATGGACTTCTGCTATGTTAGATGGTTCTAACGAACCATCTGTTTTCACAACAGAAATATCACCTACTTTAAAAAGATGGAGACTAAAATTTAGTCTTCATCTTTTTTCTTGCATTGAAAAGATTTTTTTAATTTTTTACTACTTTTGTACGCTTCCCTATAAATGTACGCTTCCCTATAAACAAGACAGATCTTAATTAGACAAAAAGTATTAACTTTGCATTAAAAAAAATGAAAAGGATAATCAATCTTATGGTATTATTAGGCGTGTGCATTACGTATGCACATGCCTATAAAACAGTCATTACTATTGTGTCAAATGATTCTGTTTTTAACAACATCTCTTTTCAACGTGTATTCTGTGGCAATGTATCAAATGCATTTTGTAAAAGGAGTGAGCCACTGGTAATTGGCAATGGCATGCAAGTTGTATTCAACACTACAAAAACAGAAAACATACTTATAGTTTCTTTGGGCGGAATAGCATGTTATCAAGAGGTGTTGGTTACGCCTGGCGATAGCGTATCACTATTTCCCGAGTACATTGGAATGGATAAATATGGTTATAAGAAATACAGGCTCAATGCAAAAGGTACATACGCAAAAAACTACAATTATTATAATGAAATAATGGATTGTCCGTTTGACGATGTTGACTCTATAAAAAGATATAAGTTGACGAATCTGGAAAAATTCAAAAAAAACATTTCTTCTCAACGGTATAATCTGCTTCATGCAGAAATAATCAACGAAAACAGTATCAAACTGCTACAAGAAGCATCAAACAAAAACGCTAAGGACAAGCAATTCTACATCAATCTTCCCATTGAAAGAAATTTGATGTCCAATGGCTATTTTTTTGCCACATACTTAAAACTATGCTACAGTTCAGAAGACATATACGCCTTTTACAAGGCAATCAACACATTTAGCGACCCAAAGCTAAAAGAATATCTTTATGCTCAGTTCTTTAGCAAATGGCTTCAAAGTGCGGAACATAATACAACATTTTTAAGCGAGGCATACAAAAATGTTATTCCAACCATTAAAAATCAATACTATAAGGATAATATAAACGCACACTACAATCTGTCAAAATATAATGGAACTCAAATTCCGGAGGAAATACTGGACGGAGTCTTATTGCAGGATTACACATCGGG
This sequence comes from Paludibacteraceae bacterium, assembly GCA_024399495.1. Lineage (GTDB taxonomy): Bacteria > Bacteroidota > Bacteroidia > Bacteroidales > Paludibacteraceae > Enterocola. Next base: position 19,093 of record JAKSNY010000009.1, on the reverse strand, counting down.
AAAAATTATTTCTGTCAGAAAACTGATAGAAAAATATAAAGGGCGGAAACTCTATTTTGATTTTTGGGCAAGTTGGTGCGGCGGATGCATCTGGGACATAAGAAATTCGGTTCAGGCAAAAGAGATGCTGAACAATTCAAACATTGCTCTTATTCAAATTTCCATTGATACAGACGAGACAAAATGGCGTAAAGCGGTAAAGGATGAGAATCTTGATGCTTCAAAGAATTTCAGATTAATAAACTACAACCAGTCACCTATAAAAACTTATTTAAGCAAAGGAATACCAATGTATGCCTATATTAACTCTGATGGCAGAATAATCTCTATTATTGCCCCAAGAATCAATGACATATATATTGGGTCTCTTAAACAAATAATATCAATGCCTCAGTGCACGGAGAGTTCGCCGTTAATATTCAGTTATAAACATACAAATTGCGGACATTTGTAATAAATCCAATTAATATTTTTAAATTATGTAACAGATAAAATTTAGTATTGATGACATTAAATGTAAATTATCAAGAGTGGTACAAAATGCTGCCAAGCGAAACAATCTAATATTTATAGATGCAATATGCCAGAGTATTGTAAAAATCGTTAATTAGTTTCGTAAGTCTGGGTGTTTTACCCAGACTTAATTAAAATAACATACTATATGCGTAAAATTTTATTTTTCAGTTTTCTATGTATAGTGTTCTGTTCATGTAACAAGAACACGGCAAACAAAGTTCCTGCTGAATTACTGGGAAAAGAGTATACAGATTGGTCATTACCTGAGTTCTCATACAATACAGGCGAAACCACCTTATGTGTGCATTATGTCTCTAAAAAGAGTGTCAGCGAGAAACACGTTACAATATTTGTGGCTCAGGCATTTAGATATGACAATGAATATTATGAATGTACAACTGACAGTACTGGGACAATATGTGAGCACTGGCAACAGACAGCCACCGCCCAAGTGATCATTTCTTCTGATTTTCACAAGGGTATTAATTTTTTTGTGGAACCTGCTGTAAAAAATGAAGTTTGGGTTGATTTGGACAAGATGGAGAAAGGAGAGACTTTCCTGTATACGCAAGGATCTCTTGACACTTTAAACAGGGAGTTTTCCAAATCATTTTTTTACATAAACTATACTGACTTCAATGAAGATGCAGAAAAATATGATGACATAAAACAATACCATAAAGCTATATCAAACCATTTTTCACAAAAATGTGACGAAATCAGGCAGTCTGACATTCCAGATTTGACAAAAGAGTTGTACGTTGAACTTTATAGGGGCTATTCATTATTCTATATGTTTGGCTTTCGGAATTGTAGCGAAAGTGATTACAATAAGGAGTGTCTGTCTTTAATAGAGGAAATGGATTGGAATCCGCTATTTTTACCATATACAGCAAAAAGTACAGGTAAAGCGTGTATTTATACGACCCCATTATTTGCATCCAAAATAGATTCTGTTATGAACAACGCAGAAGCGTCAAACTTCTTAAAGACAATTGCTTTGGTTGGTGGTTCTGACAATTTGCAACTAAACAGTTTCTCATCTGACAGCGTTAAGTGTGAACTTATGGAAAATGTCGTGCCTGAAAATGTAATGGACAGTATAAGGGCAACATACAGAGGACAAAAAGTATTTATAGTATTGTGGGGCATTCACTGTGGTGCATGTGAGCAAGAGATAGATTATATATCTAACTTCAAGAATCAATATGTTGAAGATCCATACCCTGATGTTAAAATGGTTTATATAACCACCCCCAACTGGTCTCCAATAAAAGATTACGGAAAACATATTGAAAATATGAAAGGAGATCACTATTTTGTAAGTATGCAAGCATGGAACGCCATTTTGAAGAGTTATAACAAATCAGGGATTCCACTTAACATTTTAATCAACACAAAAGGAGAGGAGTATGTCCGTATTGGATGTATGCGTATTCCTGAATTAGTCCATGCGTTTGACGCTTTGGCATCCAAATAAGACTGTCGTCAAAGACGACAAGAAAAATGTTCCCCCACTACCACCAATATGATGCAATGGACTGCGGTCCAACGTGCTTGAGAATGATAGCCGCTTACTATGGGCGGCTTTGCTTGTCATTAGCAGTGTAGATTTACTACTTTTTTTACGTAATTAAAAAAATCAGTGTACTGAGATACAATAATTTCACTATCCAAAACGTTTGTGTTGTACTACTTTTTTACCCACCCTATTTTTTTTAACATTATTTAACACTATCTTCGCACCTCAAACGAATTAAAAGTCAATATGAAGATTTATTCAATGACGAAATAGTTAACTATGAATTTTATAACATATCAAACAATGAAAGTTAAAGTATTTTTTTTATTTCTATTATTCATCTCATCGTTGTCATACGCTGATGGTATTTACAACAATTTGAATATCAGGTCATTTCAGGTTAATTTAGAGAATGATACGGTCCAATATATAAAAGCGGATACAAGTTTGACTGTAAAAAAACCGGTTATATTGTTCCTGATTGGTTCAAGAGCATATAGTCTGATAGATAAAAAATCCACTGGTGAATTGGGTGTTATATGGTGGGAATCTTTAAATTATAAGTCATTATCAGAAAAGTACCATCTGGTTATGTTGGCAAATCCTGGAGTTCCGGTAGAAACGTCTGAATCTGAATTAGATGATGATGGGTGTTATGTAACAAATAAAGATATACCACACTCATACCCAGAAAAATACCTGAAATCTAACAATTTGGAATATTATGCAGACCGGGCTGACAAATTTGTTGATTATTTAAAGGAGCAGGCGTGGGTGGATAGTAATAAGATTTATGTTATTGGACATTCACAAGGAACTTACGTCGCCGTAGAGGTGGCAAAACGCAATAAAAACGTGGCTGCTATAGGTTATTTTTCAGGTTCCCCATTAGGAAGAGCAAGCCAATATATAGCAGGTATAAGAAGGCAGGAAGCACAAGGAATAATAGATTCTGAAGAGGCTCAAAAACAGATAGACGGTTTGTATGAATGGTGGGAATGGCAAGTCAATAACATAGATTATTTCCCTGCGGATGGAAGTGACAGTCCTAAAACAACCTGTTCTTTTTCTGTTATGCAGTTATTTGACATTGCTGATTTGAAACAGCCCGTATATGTGGCTTATGGAACAAAAAATGTAGGTTCTTTATTCTGTGACTATCTTCCGCTTTTATTTATTAGAAATGGTAAGCAAAACTGGAAGGTGAAAGCCTACCCCGGATTGGAACACAACTTTTATAAAGTAAAAGAGAACGGAACCGCTGATTATGATGGACCCACTAGTTGGCCTGATGCCATTGACGAATTTGTAAAATGGTTAGAATTAATGAGATAAATCAGGTTTGACATCCATTTTTGTAATGGCATTTATATAATCATTTAGTTTATCATTTAAACTTGACAAAAAAGGAAGTATATTATCGCCATACTCACGATGACTGAACAAATCTAACTGAAGCACCTTTCTATTATTAATCTCTATCATATGATAATACTGAATATCAAATTCAACCATCCCAATTTTATTTGCTTCTTTAGTACTTGCCTGACTAACTACTAAGTGAACAATGAATTCTCCATTATTCTCCAACACTTGATAATGGCAAACTTTATCAGTTTTCTTGCGCTCGTCTAATTCCCTCACCTTTGCAGCTACAAACTCATCAACTGTTACGTCGGACCTTAAATCAACAGTTATAGAATACATGTTGTTATATGACTCTGGCTTTTCTCCTTTAGGAAAATACTCTTGAATATATAAATCATAATTAGGATGACTGCTCCACCCAAGGTTATAAATGGTTTCATTATATACAATGGCTTTACCAATGTTCAAATGGTCAGTAGGAGTCTTCGCAAACAAAATGGTTTGGAACAAAATAACAACAACAGCCGTTACAAATAGCTTTCTCTTTTTCATAAACATAATAATATTTGGATTAAATCAGCGTCGCAAAGGTACGCAATTAATCCATTTCCTGCAAATATAATTTCAAACGATTATTTAGCTCAGTTGTATGCTTAATTGAAGTATCAATGTACGCTTCCCTATAAAGATATGGAGAACTCACAACCACAGTAGGTTTGGTTGTAAAACCGATTCTCGGCAAGAAGTATGCGACGACGCTCTTGAAGTCCGTCTTTCCGCCAATTCCTAGACCAGAACTTTAAATCAGAATATGAGGCGACTGCTTTTAAGCCAGCCGCCTCTATTTGTTCTATACTTTTCCATCTTGATGATGCCAAAGTAGTGGCTATAAGTTTAATACCACGCTCCGCAGCCACCTCTGCTGTACGTTTAAGACGCATAGTAAAGCATAACAGGCAACGCTGTCCACGCTCCTTATCAGACTCGTGTCCGCATACGCATTTGAGCCACTCATCGTGGTCATAATCTCCGTCAATAAACTCAACACCTAATTTATAGGCATATTTAATCAGTTCATTCTTGCGTTTGTCATACTCCTCTATAGGGTATATATTAGGATTATAGAAGAACAAGGTGGGCTTATAACCATTATTTAGAAGCCACTCTAGTATGGGTGCACTGCATGGAGCGCAGCAGCAATGCAGCAACAACTCTGACGGCAATATTGAGTCCTGACTAATCATAGGTAGATTCTACAATGCGAATTTAATGTTTTTTCTCACAATTTACAAAATTTATTTGGTAGTATTAAAAAAATATTATACTTTTGTACGATTTTTGTTTAATCGTTCAATTTTATATGAAATTAAACACCAGAAACAGCTTACTTATAAGTGCTATTGAGTTGTTTAAAACTTACGGATTCAATAAGACATCTATGGAAGAGATTGCCAAACTGGCTCACAAGTCAAAAGGCACTCTATATAATCATTTCTCGGATAAGGAATCTATTATGTTAAGTGTAATAGAAGATGAGATAAAGGAGATAAAATCCCTACTTGAACCGTTGCTCTGTGCTACAAAAAACATAGAGCAGTTCAAACAGTATATGCAAACAAGAATGGAAAGCATTAGCAAATATCCGCTTTTTTGCAATACACTGCTTGCCGATAACGCCTCAAGCGACTACTATTTTCTTAAACCCATAAGAGATGAGTTTGACAAATGGGAATACAATGCCATTAAAAATTACATAATGGCGTTCCAACCTAAGTTGATAGATGCGGACGCTTTAGCGGGTATGTCTTGTATGATTTTAAAAAGTTTGGAAGTTCAATTCTTTATAGCAGGCAAATACAAGGACTTTGCCTCTACCTACGATATAATGACCAATCTTTTGGCAGACGGTGTAGCCATTAAACTAGAGAACAAAAAGCAATAGATTATGAACAGAACCATATACATACTAATTTCCATACTTACAGCATTGATATTATCATCATGTAACGGAATCACACGTAAAGGGGAGAAAACATTGGAACCAATTGCAGTAACGGTAGTGGTTGTACACGACACCATAGAATCTGCACAAGCACAAAGCTATTCCGGAAAATTGGCAGAGAACCAATCAACCATGCTTAGTTTTCAGACAGGAGGAAAGCTTAAAAAAGTTTATGTGTCAGAGGGACAGAAGGTAAAGAAAGGGCAAATTTTAGCGGAAGTTGATAACACACAGGCAAACAATGCACTTAAAGCGGCAGAAGCCACTCTAAAGCAAGCCAAAGATGCCTACAACAGGCTAAAAACGGTACACGACAGTGGCTCTATAAGTGAGGTAAAATGGATAGAGATGGAGACTAAATTAGAGCAAGCGGAATCTACGGCAGAGATGGCTCGTAAAAATTTTGACGATTGTACACTTAAAGCCCCATTTAATGGCATTATAAGCGGCAAGGCTATGGGAATAGGAAGTCATCTGTTGCCATCACAAAGTTTCTTAAAATTGATAAACACAGACACAATGCTTGTAAAAATAGAAGTTCCTGAAAATGATATTTCAAAGATAAAAGAGGGTCAGAAAGCAGACGTAACGGTACTTGCACTGGACAATTACAAGGTTTGCGGCAAGGTGTTCAGCAAGAATGTGGATGCCAGCGATTTATCTCACACATACGAGGTTACAATCATTATTCCGAATCCCGATGGAAAACTTTTATCAGGTATGGTATGCAAGGCTGAAGTAAGAAGTGACAAATCTAGCAATAACATTATAATACCTTACGAGTCTGTACAACTTATGCCAGACGGCAGATATGTATGGTGTGTTGTAAACGGCACATCAAAGAGGAAAAAAGTGGAGACTGGAGGTTTTGCAAATAATGGAATAATAGTTACATCAGGGCTTAATGATGGAGATTCCGTTATAGTACAAGGCAGACAAAAAGTTTATGAAGACGGTATTGTGATTGTACAATAGTACAGAATATGTATGATGTATGATGTATGATAAAAAGGAATATTTATTTTAATGAGCCGTAGGCGAGATTAAAATGAAATTGGAGAGCAATAACATAGTATCTAAGGCGATGAGGCAGCATAGCATAATTTTTGCTATTGTGGCAGTGCTTGTTGTGCTTGGGTTCTATGGACTTTTTGATATGAACAAAGATGAGTTCCCACAATTCACAATAAGGCAAGGTGTTGTTGTAGGTGTATATCCGGGAGCCACATCGGCACAGGTAGAGGAGCAACTTACAACACCGCTTGAACGCTACCTGTTCTCATTTCAAGAGATTGATAAGACTAAGACATACTCTTACTCTGAAGACGGCATGGCGTATATCTATGTAGATTTATCAAAAGATGTACACGATAAAGACGAGGTTTGGTCAAAGATACGCCACGGACTAAAGGACTTTAAAATCCAACTGCCTGCAGGTGTGCTTACAATAGCGGTGATTGATGATTTTGGCAACACATCATCACTGCTTATCACATTGGAATCGGCAGACAAATCGCCACGTGAACTTGGAGATTATGCAAAATCACTTAGCGATAGACTAAACTTAATAAAATCACTTGGAAGAATCAAAATAATAGGCTCTCAACATGAGCAAATCGGTGTATATATCATACCCGAAAAATTAGCACAATACGGAATAGATTCCAAGGTACTGATGGCAAAACTGTTCTCTCAGGGATTCACAACCATATCGGGAACAACAGATTTCAACACTCAGTCCGCCCCAATACATTTGCAGAAGGGATTTGTAAGTGAAGAGGAGTTGGAAGAGCAGATTGTATATACTGACCCATCGGGGCATATAGTAAGGCTGAAAGATATAGCAGCAATAGAGCGCCACTACCCTACACCGTCAAGTTATGTTGTAAAAGACGGAAACAACACACTATTATTATCTTTAGAGGTTAGACCGGGTAACAACATTGTGGCATTCGGGCGTGAAGTGGATAAGGTTCTTAATGAGTTTAGAGAGGTTCTGCCACCTTCTGTAAGCATCAACCGTATTACAGACCAACCTAAAGTTGTAGATGAGTCTGTAACAAGTTTCCTTACAGACCTGCTTACATCTATAGGCATTGTGATTCTTGTAATGCTTATGCTATTCCCGTTAAGGTCTGCACTTGTAGCCGGTTCAGGAATTCCAATATGTACCGCTATAAGCCTACTGCTGATGTATATATGCGGTATAGAACTTAATACAGTATCACTTGCGGCACTTATATTTGTACTTGGTATGATAGTGGATAACTCCATTGTAATTATAGATGGCTATATAGACAGACTTAGACGTGGATATTCCCGCTGGAACTCTGCCGTAATAAGTGCCAATGAACTATTTCCACCGCTACTGCTTGCCACCGTTGCCATTATAGGAATGTTTTTCCCTATAACCAAGACCCTTACAGGCCCGATGGCGGACTTTATACAACTATTCCCTTGGACTGTAATGTTCTCACTTGGCACATCACTGCTATATGCCATATTAGTAGTGCCATTCCTTGAGTTTTTCTTTATAAAACGTCAAAAACATGACAAGAAATTAAATGCTGTGGAACGCACACAAAATATATTTTTCAATATCTTGCAAAACGGATATGACCGGTTACTTAAATGGTGTTTCAAGCACCCGATTATAACATTATCCGTTGCAGGAGCAACCATTGCCGCAGGTGTACTTATATTCTTATCGCTAAATGTTCAGATGATGCCTAAGGCAGAGCGAAGTTGCTTTGCCATAGAGGTACGTCTGCCATACGGAAGTTCAATAGAAGAGACGGCATCGCTGTGTGACAGCATAGAGACCATAATAAAAGGCGACAAGCGTATAACCGCCGTAACAAAATTTATAGGTAGCGGCTCTCCAAGATTTCATGCATGCTATGCCCCGTCACTGCCTCGTACAAACTATGCACAATTCATAGTAAACACAAAATCAAATGAGGCTACAGAGAGTTTCTTAGAGGAATATACAGACTATATGTTTGACTATTTTCCAAATGCAAGTGTACGATTCAAGCAAATGGACTATCAGATGGCTGCCAATCCTATTGAGATTCACTTTATGGGAGATGACCTTACAGAGATTCAGAAATACTCTGACAGGTTAGAGAAATTTATGCGTGACTCACTTTACGAAGACCTTGACTGGATTCATGCCACAACAGACGAGAGCCTACCTTGCATCAAGGTTACACTTAAACAAGATGAAGCGGCACGTGTGGGAGTTACACCAGCATCGCTTTCAATGCAACTTGCAAGCTTTGAGAACGGACAACCACTTACCACATTGTGGGAAGGAGATTACAATATCCCTGTGGTACTTCACATTGTAAAAGATGATGACAAGCATAATCTTACAGCATTAGAAAACATGCTGGTCCCTACCGCTACCGGAACTTGGGTACCGCTACGTCAGATAGCCACAGTAGAGCCTGACTACCAACGTGCATCAATCCAACATAGAAATGGCATGAGAGCAATAACAGTATCGGCAGACTTGGAATTTGGTAAAAGCCAACCTGTGCCGATGGGAAAAATAAAGAAATATCTGAACGATAATATAATTCCAAACCTGCCATCGTCCATAAAAATAAAATGGGGAGGACTTACAGGTATAAACGAAGACCTGATTCCCGAAATTATGTTAGGCATTGGACTTGCCATTGTGGTAATATTTGCATTTCTACTCTACGATTTCGGGAATATAGGTCTTGCTTTCTTATCTCTGTCTGCCACTCTGCTCTGTTTCTTTGGAGCGTTCTTAGGGCTAAAGATGTTTGGGCTGGATTTTGGTATAACATCTGTACTTGGAGTTGTGAGTCTTATTGGAATTATAGTACGTAACGGAATAATAATGTTTGAGTATGCGGAAGAGTTGCGTAAAAAGGAGAAGATGAGTGCAAAAGAGGCTGCATTCCTTGCCGGCACAAGACGTATGAGACCTATATTCCTTACCTCTGCAACCACCGCATTAGGTGTGGTTCCTATGATTATGAGCCGTAGTACGCTTTGGATGCCTATGGGTGTGATTATATGTTTCGGCACTGTATTCTCTTTAGTTTTAATAGTAACAATATTACCTGTGGCGTACTGGAGAATATATAAATGATGTATGATGTATAATGTATGATGTATGAGTTTAAATATATAGTATTTTTGTTATTCGGACTGGTTTCAGCAGTGTCGTGGGGGCAAGGGTTGTCATTGGACTCTTGTCTGAGGCTTGCCGTAGCCAACAATGCAGACATAAAGAATGCTGAACTTGCCGTTAAGGAGGCGGAGCAGACCAAGAAAGCCGCCCTTAGCAAGTATTTTCCTACAGTAAGTGCGTCGGCTGGGGCGTTCCACTCAGATAAATCATACATAGAATACGGAATAAGCGATATCAGTCACGATGGACTGCGTAATGTTCTGCAAAACATTTATGATATTGCCCTTAAACCGTTTGGAATTTCAGACCATGTGGATTTCTTAGAGAAAGGTGTGGTCACCAATGTTTTAGCGGTGCAACCTATCTATGCCGGCGGCAGGATTGTTACAGGAAACAAACTTGCAAAACTGGGAATAGAGGCTTCCACCTATCAGAAACAGATAGCGGAGCGTGAACTCATGCTCAGTACAGAGGAACTTTATTGGCAGACTAAAATGCTGGAGGAGAAGCTGAAGACAGTAAACACTGTACTGGTATTGCTTAATAACCTTGATAAAGATGTAAGGGTGGCTCTACAGGCTGGTCTTATTACAGAGAATGACGGTCTTAGGGTGAAACTTAAAAGCAATGAGATGAAGTCAAATGCCATAAAGATAGAGAATGGCATAAAACTGTCAAAGCGGGCATTGTGTCAAAAGATTGGAGTGGCATACACAGATTCCATCTGCCTTACAGATACCATTGGTGAGGTTACATCGCCGTGGGAACTGAAAATGGACAATACAGAGGCAGTACAAAACAGAAGTGAGGTCAAGCTACTTGCTCTGAATGTTAAGGCAAACCAACTGCAAAAGCGTATGATTATAGGCGAAACCTTACCGCAGATAGGATTGGGAGGCTCCTACATGTATAATAACCTGCTGGAGAAAAACAGGACTAACCTTACAGGTTTTGCAACTGTAAGCATTCCTATAACTGCTTGGGGTGAGACAGCCTACAATATCAAGAAACAGAACTACAAGATAGAGGAGGCTCAGAATATGCAGTCTGACGTTACTGCCAAACTGGAGTTGCAAACGCAAAAGATATGGGATGAACTGGATGCCGCCTATCGCAGTTATCTGCTTGCAGACCAAGCTGTTGACGACGCTTCATCTAACTTACGTCTAAGCAGCCAATACTATAAATCAGGACTTGTCTCAATGTCTGAACTGTTAGAGGCTCAGACACTCTACCGAAATGCCTTAGATACACGCATAGAGCAAAGCATAGCATATTTTGTCTGCCTACGCCACTACAAACAGATTACAGGACAAAATTAAATTGTAGCAAAAACTTGTTTGTTATAATAGTTTTTTGCAACAAATATTGTATATTTGCACTTACATTGCGTAAATTTTAATGTTATGGGTAATTTTGACTCACCTGTCCATTTCAGTTCATTTGATGAATATCCTGTATATAAAGGAAATGACCTGGAATTGAACTACACACCTAAAAAGACCACTTTTAAACTATACTCACCCGATGCAGATGATGCCGTGTTACGTCTTTACTCTGACGGTATCGGGGGCAACGCCTTGGAAACAAGGCAGATGAAACAAATGAAGTCAGATGGCATTTGGGAGGCTGTAATAGATGGCGATTTAAAGGGTAAGTTCTACACTTTCCAAATAAAATTTGATGATGAGTGGTTAGAAGAGACTCCTGGTGTGTATGCCAAGGCTGTGGGTGTAAATGGCAAGCGTGCTGCCATTATTGACCTAAATGACACTAACCCCGATGGGTGGGAAAACGACACCAAACCTGAACTAAAGAATTTTACGGATATAATCATTTATGAGATTCACGTAAGGGATTTCTCTATGGCTCAAAACTCAGGAATGCAGAACAAGGGCAAATTCCTTGCCTTTACAGAGGAGGGTACTGTAAACTCATACGGTCAGAAGACAGGTATAGACCACCTTAAAGAGTTAGGTATCACCCACATACACCTGATGCCGGCATTTGATTTCGCCTCAATAGATGAGACTCGCCCACAAGACAATAAATATAACTGGGGATACGACCCGCTAAACTATAATGTGCCGGAAGGCAGTTACTCCACTAATCCGTATGACCCAATTTGCCGTATCCGTGAGTTTAAGCAGATGGTGCAGAGCCTGCACAAGAACGGCATTCGCATAATTATGGATGTGGTTTATAATCACACCTACACTTGGGAGCATTCATCGTTTACTATGACTGCACCTGGATATTATTACCGTCATAATCAAGACGGAAGTTACTCTAACGCATCGGGTTGTGGAAACGAGACTGCAAGTGAGCGTGCTATGGTGCGTAAATTCATACTTGAATCTGTTAAATATTGGGTTAATGAGTATCATATAGACGGTTTCCGTTTTGACCTTATGGGCATACACGATACGGAGACCATGCGTATTATACGTGAGGAATTAGACAAGATAGACCCTACTCTGTACATGTATGGTGAGGGCTGGACTGGCGGAGACTCCCCCCTTCCATACGAGCAACGTGCTGTAAAACAACATGTAAACCAGCTTACAGGCATCGGCGTATTTAGTGATGACCTGCGTGATGCCATTAAAGGCAACTGGTCTAACGCACGTGAGCCAGGGTTTGCAAGTGGCAGACAAGGCTACGATGAGACCATTAAATTTGGTACTGTAGCCGCCACACAGCACTCTCAAATTCACTACGGACTTATCAACTACTCTAACTCTCCTTGGGCTAATGAGCCATATCAGTGCATTAACTATATATCGTGCCACGATGACCTTTGCCTTAACGATAAACTTGTATATTCAGCACCTGAAAACACCGCACAGGCAGAACTTATACATTTTAATATGCTGGCACAGTCTGTTATCATGACATCGCAGGGCATACCTTTTATGTATGGCGGAGAGGAACTTATGCGTACAAAGAAGGGAGTACATAACACATATCAATCAGCAGACAGCATAAACCAACTTGACTGGGATAACAAGCATACACATAAAGACCTGTTTGAATATTACAAGGGTATAATAAACCTTAGACGTAAGCATCCTGCGTTGAGAATGCCTACCACAAAGGATATTCAAAACCATTTGCATTTCCTTTACCCTAATCAGGCTTGCGTGGTTGCCTATACTATAGACGACAATGCCTGTGGCGACAAATGGAACAGGATTATGGTTATTCACAACGGAAACCGTAATGTTATTTGGCTTGACATACCCCAAGACAACTGGTGGGTTGTGGGCAACGGTTCAGAGATAAATGAGAACGGCATATTTAAGTGGAACAGGAACAATATTGCGGTACCCGCATCCTCCACTATGATTTTATGTAAAAAATTTTAACCTTGACCCTTGTCCCCTGACCCTTGACCCTATTTTATGAAACTTACTGATTTAGCAAATATTATTGAGGAAGTGGCTCCGCTCCGCTTACAAGAGGAGTGGGACAATTCCGGTTGGCAGATAGGTCCTCTTTCTGATGACGTGTTAGGAGTGCTTTTATGCGTGGATATAACCCCCGATGTCATAGATGAGGCTATAGATTTAGGTTGCAATGTAATTATATCCCACCATCCTCTTATTTTCTCAGGACTAAAAAAACTGCAACTTTCAGAACAGACATCTGCAATGGTGATAAAGGCAATACAAAAAAGCATATCAATATACTCATCACACACCGCTATGGACAGGGCTTTTAACGGAGTTAGCGGACGTATGTGCAGTAAGTTAGGGCTTACAGAATGCAAAATTTTAGATACCCCTGACTCTAACGAGGGACTGGGCATGATAGGTAATACTGACCGCCCCTATACAGAGACGGAGTTTCTTGAAAAAGTTAAAAATGTATTTAATTGCAGTTCTATACGTTATTCTGATTTAAGGGGCAAGACTGTGCGGCGTGTGGCTGTATGTGGTGGCAGTGGAGCATTCCTTATTGAGTCTGCTATGGAACAAGGGGCAGATGTTTTTGTTACCGCCGATGTCAAATATCATCAGTATTTTTCATCGCTTGGCAAAATGATTATAGCGGACATAGGACATTTTGAGAGCGAACAATTCACAAAAGAGATATTTTTTGATATTATTTCAAAAAAAATTCCTAACTTTGCAATCCATTTTTCAAAAAAGGGCAAAAGCCCTATAAACAGTTTATAACAATGGCAGAGAATAACGAAACAAAAGAGATTTCTGTAGAACAGAAACTAAAGGCGTTGCACCAGTTGCAACTTAAAGTTACTGAGATAGATAAAATCAAGATTCTGCGTGGTGAACTACCAATGGAGGTTCAGGATTTGGAAGACGAGATAGAGGGTCTGAAAACCCGTATTTCTAACACCGAGAGCGAGATAGCTAATATAACCACAGAGATTGCGGCTCGCAAGACAAAAATAGCCGAATCTACAGAACTTGTAAAAAAATATACAGAGCAGATAGATAACGTACGTAACAGCCGTGAATTTGACCACCTTTCAAAGGAGATTGAGTTCCAAAAACTTGAGATAGAACTTGCAGAAAAAAACATTGCAGATTTCGGGGCTGCCATAGACCGCAAGAAAAGTACTCTTGAAGAGGCAAAGGGTCTGCTTGAGGAGAAACAGACTATGCTTGCAGATAAAAAAGAGGAACTTGAGGAGATTATAGTTGAAACCAAACAAGACGAGGAAAGGCTTAGAAAAGAGGCTAAAGATATAGAGGCTATGATAGAACCACGTCTGCTACAGGCTTTCAAGCGTATCAGAAAGAATGCACGTAACGGTCTTGCTGTAGTTTCTGTAGAACGTGACGCTTGCGGAGGCTGTTTTAACAAAATACCTGCTCAACGCCAACTTGATATACGCTCACGCAAGAAGATTATAGTTTGCGAGCATTGCGGACGAATCCTCATAGACCCTGAAATGGGTGCTGAAAAATAATTTTTTTATTGATGATGATAAGGTTCTCCTTTAATTATTGTGAACGCCCTATATAGTTGCTCCGTAAATATGGCACGCACCATTTGGTGGGAGAATGTCATTTTTGAAAGGGAAATCTTTTCACCGGCAAGGGCATAGACATCGGGGCTGAAACCGTATGGACCGCCAATTACAAACACCACATTCTTAACACCGCTGTTCTGGTATGCGGTTATTTTTTGAGAGAACTCAACCGATGTGTACTCTGCACCTTTCTCATCAAGAAGCACCACTCTGCTGCCAGCAGGGATAGCCTTTAGAATAAGCTCCCCCTCTTTCTGCTTTTGGTCAGCCTCACTCAGGCTTTTTGTGTTTTTAAGTTCAGGGATTGTAATAAATTTGAAATCAGTATAGTGTTCCAAACGCTTTATGTATATGTTTGTAAGGCTCTCTACAATGGAATCGGTAGTTTTCCCTACCGCCAATAGTGTTATTTTCATATATTTTATTTATTTTTGCATTGATTTTTCAATACAAATATACCACTTTTTTTATTATGGAGTACGATAATTTAGATTCACTGATAAAATATTGGTTTGCAGAGGATATAGGCGATGGCGACCATACCTCGCTTTGCTGCATTCCGCCTACAGAAATGGGGTGTTCACGCCTTATTATAAAAGATACAGGTGTATTGGCAGGCGTGGAGGTTGCTAAAAAGATATTCAACGCTTTTGACCCTACTCTTAAAATGACCCAATTCCTTAATGACGGCGATGAGGTAAAGCCAGGCGATGTGGCGTTTGAGGTAGAGGGTAAAGTTCTATCACTGCTACAAACTGAACGTCTAATGCTGAATATTATGCAGCGTATGAGCGGTGTTGCAACCACCACACGTAAATATGTAAAGAGACTTGAAGGGCTTAAAACCAAAGTATTGGACACACGCAAAACCACTCCTGGACTTAGATTGCTTGAAAAACAGGCAGTAAAGATAGGTGGCGGAGAGAATCATCGCATAGGGCTTTATGATATGATTCTGCTTAAAGACAACCATGTGGATTTCTCTGGCGGCATAACCAATGCCATAACAGCGGCACAGAAATACCTTAAAGAGAAAGGTAAAAAACTAAAAATAGAGATTGAGGTAAGGAATTTTGATGAACTACAGGAGGCTATGAATGTTGGTGGCATTGACCGCATTATGCTTGATAATTTCTCTATAGAGGACACTAAAAAGGCGGTGCAAATGGTTAATGGCAAATATGAGATAGAATCATCAGGTGGAATCACTTACGATACTATAAGGGATTATGCTGAATGTGGCGTAGATGTAATCTCAGTAGGGGCATTGACACACTCCGTAAAAAGCTTAGATATGAGTTTTAAGGCTAAACACTAATAATATTATAATTTTCAACTTTCAACTTTTAACTATTATGAAGATTTATTCTGAAATTAGGCAAAGTGCATATAATGCACTCACTGCCAACTGGAAGCCAGCTGTAATGGCAACATTGATTTTTGGGGGTATCTATTTATTGAATCAAGGTATTAACTCTATTGGCGGATTTTGTGGCATCTCGTCACTAACCTTTATTAGTGTAATAGTTCAATTTTGCGTGATAGTGCCTTTGACATACGCTATTTGCGTTGCCATGCTTGGGTTCTACAACGGATACACAGATGCGGTAAAAAATATGTTTGACGTATTTAAAGGGAAGTATGCACGCTGTATGGCAATTTCATGGCTGACCGCACTTTTTACTTTCTTATGGGCTTTGCTATTTATTATCCCTGGTATAATTAAGTCTTACGCATACGCTATGACTCCATTTATTGCCGCTGAGAATCCTGAGATGGGTGCAAATGACTGCATCGACGCTTCTCAAAAAATGATGTATGGTCATAAATGGAAGTTATTTGTACTTGACCTTACATTTATTGGATGGTGGTTGCTTTGCATAATCACATTCGGTATTGCACTACTTTTTGTATATCCTTATATGGAGTTGGCTCACGTAGAGTTCTATAAGGAGTTAAAGGCAGAGGAACTTAAAAATGCTGCGGCAAAAGTTGCGACAGCATAAAAAAGTTAAAAGGTATAATAGACAAAAGTAGTTGGTGAAAGCCTTGTAAGATACTATATGTCAAATAATTATAGTAACTTTGATGAAATTGATTTCATCAAAGTTATTTTTTTATGCGAAAAAGCAGGACAGAAAGATGCCCAAAATGTGGTTCATTGTCTGTAATAAAATGGGGCAGACAAAAAGGTCATCAGCGGTATAAATGTAAGGAATGTGGAAATATGTTCACACACCGCAGAAAGGACGTTAGTAAAGGCAACAGGTTTGTGTGGCTCAAGTGGTGGATACTTGGCAAGCAGACAATAAAGCAAATATCGGATTTGAGCGGATACAGCGAGCGCCAGCTGTCACGTTGGTTTGATGAGTATCTAAGGTCATATCCGGAATGGCAAATGCAACGTAGGGAGAAGGTAAACCTTCTGATAGATGGAACGTGGTTCCCAAACAGGGTGTGTCTTGTCCTGTATCGGGATGAGAACATAAAGACAACGCTCCTATACAGGATAACGGACGATGAGTGGGAAGAAGAAATAGTTGAGGACCTGATAAATATACAGAATCTTGGTATAGAAATACGCAGCGTAACGTCTGATGGTGGAAAAAACATAATCAAAGCAGTAGCAAAAGCCTGTCCAAATGCAATAAGACAAAGATGCTTGGCACACATACAGAGGGAGTGCAACACATGGCTAACCCAACATCCTCAAAGCGAAGCAGGCAGAGAACTTAAAAGACTTGTAAATATGATCAGCAAGGTTAAGACAAGGAATGACAGACTGCAGTGGGAGATATTCCTAGAACAATGGTATCAGACATACAAGGATTGGATTACCAAGAAAAGTTTTAAAATACAATCACATACGGAATGGTATACACACAAGATGGTAAGGAAATCATATATCCATCTGAAACACGCCCTGCCCAATATGTTCCTCTTCATAGACAATCCTGATGTACCTCGTACGACTAATGCATTGGAATCATTTTTTGGACATATGTACGAAAACATATCGTTACATAGGGGATTGTCAAAAACGCACTGTCAGAACCATGTAAAATGGTATCTGTACTTCAGGAATCAGTCCAACAAACAAAAATGATTGGATTTGCCTTATCTTAGTCAAAGTTAACATCGTATGATATGTCTGTGTCAAGGTCAAGACAAGTTGCCGAGCAAACCTTGACACAGTATCATACTTCGTTTATTGTATGCCTAAGATAAGCCAAATCCTGAAAATCAAGGCACTTGAGTGCGATAATCATTACAACTGATTTATTGTCAATTACATACAACGATTTTATCCTACTTTTTGACAATTAGTCACATGTTAATAATAATCTATCCAAAGTTACTATTATTCAGTAATTTACAAGGATTTTATCACGAATTTTGTCCATTAGCCAATAATTAGACCTTGGGGTAATAAAAAAGCAAGGAAAAATCCCTGCTCTTTTGAATGAATTACCAACTATTTTTGGCAACATTACCCCAAATCAAAATTTATAATATAAGGTAATCTTTCTCAAAAAACAAGGTCAAAGGAGCGGTTATGCTCCCTTGACCCCGCTGTCATTGAACGTCACACAGAGCGTTCTTCTTCGTCATCCGTCATCCTGAGCGTCAGCAAAGGATCTCTTAATCATTGCGAGAATTTTCGCTACACTGTGTTCCGTTACTCCTTCAATATCGCACGCACAGATAGACAGTTTCCGCGACCGAAAGATTTAGCCTCGCTTGCAGTACTATTGTCGAAAAGAAATCTGTAAGAGGTATTTTTGTTGAGAGAAACATCAGTCCAGTAATTACCTTTATCGCCATCCTTGACCTCAGACGAAGAATAGTAGCCTGCGGCGGGAAAAAAGACGGAGTTTTCTGTATATCCTTCCGATTTGCCCGTATATACTCTACCTGCCTTACCTGTGCCGTTATAGTTATCTGTCCATTGTACATCGCAATTGGCTATAAGATTGCCAAAGTCTTCCTGTGTAGCCATCTGCCAGTTAGACCCCCACAAGTTCTTTGCCGTGTCGTATTCAGTACCCTGTATCATAATTGTAACTTTGGGGTATGCTGAACCTTTATTTTCGCTACTACCCCAGCAGTAGTAACCACCATAGTCACCAACAGATGTTGCACCTACGTTGTACTCAGCCCATTTAGGACCATTCTCCCATAGTTGAATCCACTTAACCTTGGTTCCGCCTGTTATCTCTGCTTCGCCTGTAGTTGCTGGTGCAGGCGTCTCAAACTCCACCTCAACAGCAACAGCATGACCACCTGAGCGTTCTACGTTGAAGTTCCCTATCTTGGTTGAGAACACCTTGCCGTCACTATCTGTCATTGACAGCGTGATGTCATCTGTTGCAAATGTTGCAGGGGCTACCGCTATTATAACATTCTTTGGTGTTGTACCGTCAAGTGCTGTACCACTGATATTTGTTATGGTTATTTTCTTTGCTTCCTCTACTGCCGTTGATGAGGCTGTAGGATCTGTCTTGCTTACGT
>JAKSNY010000008.1 GCA_024399495.1 Paludibacteraceae bacterium | reverse complement strand
CCGGTCGCCGGCGGTGTATTGCTACACCCCGCTGCCCCTCGACTTGCATGTGTTAGGCCTGTCGCTAGCGTTCATCCTGAGCCAGGATCAAACTCTTCATTGTAAAGTATATTTTTTTCTTTATTTCCTGAATTGATGGCTCGGGGACTTATGTATCTCTACATAATATGCTCTTGTTCCTTCCTTGTTTTGGTTGTTTGTTGTTTCCAGTCTTTCAAAGATCTTGCTTTTTCTCAAAAGCGGGTGCAAAATTACACCCTTTTTTGCAACCTACCAAATATTTTTTAAAAAAAATTTAAAAAAAATTAAAAAAAATGAGGGCGCACATCAGTACTCCCTCATTTTTAACATTTTAGGTATGCAATTATTTACGAATACCTAACTCTTTAATGATGGCACGATAACGATTAATGTCACGCTCCTTAAGGAAATTTAGGAGTTGACGGCGTTTTCCAACCAACATTACTAAAGCACGACGTGTACTATAATCTTTCTTATTTGCCTGAACATGTTCCTGCAAATGAGCAATACGGGCAGAGAATAATGCTATCTGGCTTTCTGGAGAACCAGTGTCAGTATTGGACTTTCCGTATTTCCCAAAGATTTCCGCTTTTTCTTCTTTTGATAAATACATAATAAAAACTGATAATTTTAAATTGGGCGACAAAGATAGTGAAAATTATGTGCAGAACAAAAAAAAATGCAGTTTTTTTGCAAAAAATATGTGGAGTGTGGGTTGGAAACTTGTTTACATACCCATACAACACATATTTTTCAAAAATGGAACATTTTTGGTTCTGCCATAATGCATCCTATCTTCACGAGCACACGCAGTGTGCGAGTAAAGTTACACTTACAGAGTAAGGAGATTTAACTTCACGAGTGGCGAAGCCACGAGTAAAGTTAGTGAAAACGGAGTTTTTATCTTCACGAGCACACGCAGTGTACGAGTAAAGTTACACCCCTTTATATACATTTTGACAAAAACAAAAAGGTCAAAGGAGCGTTTATTCTTCTCCCTTGACCCATTGTTTAGTTCGTCATCCTGAATGTGCTTGCCAACGAAGGCAGAACCAAGTTTACTTGGGTTATGCCGAGTGCTGCTATCACTTCACCTTACCATACTCATAAATGCAATCGCTCGGTAAATCTATCTCTTCATTCCAAGTTACACACGTACGACTTGTGTCAACATAAAAATTGCGATAGAGTCCATACTCATCTATCAAACCACGAAAAGCAGGAATAGTAGCTATATCTTCTTTAAGATCATAGTGAACTTGCTTCCCGTCATCAAATTTTACCCAAAGAATAAAATTATCCAATGCTTGTATGTCTTGTATTTTAGGAATCATAATGGAGGTAATTTTATCATTACTTGCTTCTGCCACATTTCCTTCAACTGTTCTCTATTAAGTGTCATCCATTCTTTCACTAATTGCTGGGCACGCTGTGGCAAATCACCATCAATCATATCTAAAGTTTCAATATTAAAAATACCCACATATTCATCATACAAAGCGTGGATGTGTGCAGGTTCATGTTCTTTGGGTTTAAAGAACATTTTTATAATAATTCCATAAAAACGACTAATCTCTGGCATAAACACTACATATTTTTTGCAAATATAGGATAAACAGAATACAAAAGCAAACAAGTATGGAACTTTTTTATAAAAAACACAAAATCAAAAAGGTCAAAGGAGCGTTTATTCTCCTTTGACCTGTTAACCTTGTTTTGGGGCAGCCCGCATAATATCATCAGACTTTGGCTTTCAGCCCGAAGGCTGATGATTTAGTATTAATTACAACTTCGTTGTGATTAATGTCGTGACTCGGGATAACAAGTAAACTTGTTCTCCTCTCGCTACTCCATTAATTTCAACTTCGTTGTGATTAAGGGCTTCGCCTCAGCATACAAACAAGTTTGTCTGCATTCGGCTTGCTCCTTAATTCCTTAAGCAACGCACAGATCGTCCGTGGCCCTTACTGCCGTCGCCCTCGTTCAAGTAGTCATAGTCGTAATAGAGGGTCCTGTAGTAAGCGTAGCTGCTGTAGCTCTCATTTGGAGTAGCCGACCAGAAATGGGTATCGTAGCCAACATTGTCCACACTACTTCCAAATGCGTAGCCTGCCGGCAGAGCCGCAAAACCATACGTGTCTAAGCCCTGTGGGTAGGTTTGTGGTTTGCCCTCATCGTACCAGCCGGAGGTGGTCTTCAGATATTTGCCGACTGCGTTTGATGTGAGTTTTTGTGCACTGTATATGTAATCATACAGCGTCTGCCACTCCGCTCTTGACGGTACGTGCCAACCGTTGGGGCAGATGCCCTGACGATTGCCACTGAACGCTGATGTCTGTTCCCATCCGTCCGCAACACCTACAGCTGCGGCCCAGTTGTAGAGGTAACCAAGTTTTGCAACTTGTGCATCTGTAAGATTCACTCCATACCGTTTGCTATAACTATCCCACTTGCTCTTGTCCGAGGCATCGGTGTAGTATGGGGTGTATGTGTAAATTATTGCTGATGTTGGAATGGTATTATCTGTAAGCCATGAGGCGTTGTATGCCTCTGACTCTGTGTCATACTTTGAACAACGGTAATTCTCCGCCATCCAGTACTGCTCCCCTATCTTAACTACTGGATAGGTGATGCCACAGGCATCGGTAACCTGTTCTGTTGGGGTTGGTCCGGGTGTTGGACTTGGCTCATTACCACTGTCTTTCTTGCACGCACTTAGCACCAGCAACGCTCCAGCCAGTGCAATTGAAATAAACTTTAATGTCTTCATAATGATTTATTATTTTATAACTATTTGATTTTTAATATCCCCCCGATATACTTCTACGGAGAGGCTAACAATACAAAGTTACATATTATTTTTTTCTGCAAAATTTTTTTGTGAGATCTTTCACTTCGTGCATTTTCGGCTACACTCGGCATAGAAAGTAAACTTTCTCTGCTCTCGTTTGCACGAAAATTCACTTCGTGCATTTTCGGCTACACTCGGCATAATCCAAACAAGTTTGGCTTCTGCCCTCGCTAGCAAGCACACTCAAAATGACGGAAGCAACATCATTTAAACAAATCATCCAAAATCAGACTGTTTTGCACCAAATGACTATAATTATTGGCACTAATTCCGTATGTAGTAACAAATATATGTTGAATCGCTTTGCGGGTTTTAGTCATTTTTTGAAACAGCGATGCCCTATGGCGTATAGATTGCTCATAATCTGACGTTATTGTGTATGTATCGGATGCATATTTCATTTCGCAAATATTGATGACATTATCGCTGCGGTCAATTATAAGGTCTATCTGACCACCCTTCCATTGTGTTCCATCAGCATCAACAAAAGGTTTGCAACTCCATGAATGAACATTACTCAAAATACCGGAGATGCCTAACGCTTCTTTTATCTGCCTTATATGTAACAAACAAATCTGTTCAAATGCAGAACCACTCCATGATGACTTTAGCGGCTTACCATCAATATTTGTCCAAAAATGTTCATCTTGTCCACTATTATTTGAAACAAAACGATTATAGAATAATGTAAAATTGTCAGTTAACTGGTATTGGGCATCTCTTGAATTTTTTCCGATAACAGTAAACTTACGTATAAAATCACATTTAACCAAATTGTCAAGAATTTCTGTCAAATTACCACCTTCTTGTAATTTAATACCGTTCATAATATCTTGACGACTTTTACCCGATACATTATCGGACAAATACTCTATAACCCTTCTGTAAACTTTTGAATCATTAAACAATGAACGGAATAAAAAATCATATTCATTTCTTAACGGAGCACCATCTCTAAAAAACAAATCATCTATACACTTGGATAAAGGCTGACCTGCTACAAGCATATCCAAATAGAAAGGGATGCCACCTAATATCATATATACATCAGTTATCTGCTTTCTATTATATTCAATACCCTTTACATCGTGTAAAAACTTTTCTGTTTCAAGCAATGTAAAAGGTGCCAAATGAATAGGACGGCACACGCGTCCGTACAAACCTCCCTTATTACCTATAAATTTTGAAACCATCCACGTAGTGGCACTTCCACAAACAAACAGCTTAAAATTGTCTTTGGTTGAAGCCCAATCATTCCAAAATCTTCCAAATGCACCAAGAAAGTTTCCTTTAGGAGTGTCCATCCACGGCAATTCATCTAAAAACACCACGATACGCTCTTGTTTAAGTGTGTCTAAGTATTCAGCAAGCATATTGAACGCTTCAAACCAATTTTTTGGTGTAAGACATAATTCTCCTGAATATTTTTCTAAACTACGCTTAAACTCCTTAAGTTGTATTGCACGAGAGGTATTGTACATACCTGTAAAAGAGAATGCAAATTGTTGTCCAAATGTTTTTTTAACTAGAAAAGTCTTTCCAACCCGCCTACGACCATATATAGCAACAAGTTCTGGTTTAGGACTATTATAATAATTCTTTAGCAACCCTTTTTCATATTCTCTTCCTATGAGATTGTTACTTTCCATACTTATTACTATTTTATCATCCATACTAATTATTGTATATCTTATCCTTATCCATATTGTTTTTTATGTTTAAGGATACATAATACTGATATCATATCCTTTTCTTAGTATTTCACCATACATAAGGATTTACTATCGCTCTATTATGATGCAAAAATACATAAGCGAGAGCAAAAAACCAAAAAAATCTGGGATTTTTTTGCTAAAAAAACAGATTTTCCTATTGGAAAGCTTGATTTTCAATAGGGAAAGATGGTTTTTCAAAGAAAAAGCGGAACGCTTTTTGTTTTTTGCCGAGCGACAGTTAACTTCACGAGTGGCGAAGCCACGAGTAAAGTTAGTGAAAACGGAGTTTTTATCTTAACGAGCACCTATAAGGTGCGAGTAAAGTTACACCTTATTATATAGCCAACGGGTCAAAGTTTCCAATGAAACCTTGACCCGCCTGAATTGTTTTCCGCCCGTCATCCTGAGCGGAGCGAAGACTGCTTGCTGACCGAAGGTAATCTCCTATTCATTATGAGATTTTTCGTTACGCTACGCTTCACTCAGCATGACGGGGCTATGGCTTAATTACTCTCATTCAAAACCGCACGCACAGAGTAGCCGTACATGCGGTTGAGGCTGCTCACGCTCTGAGAGCCTGAGGTGAAGTACAGGGTGTAGGCGTAGGACTTGCCATTAGGAGCGGAACTCCAATAGTCGCCGTCTCTGTCTGCGAAGTTGACTTTGCCAAAGCCGTAGTAGCCCGCAGCAGGGAAAAATACGGAGTTGCCTGCGTAGTCATCTTTACCTGTATAGAGTCTGCCTGCAACACCATATCCGCTATTATCTGCAGATTTCCACTCTACATCACAGTTAGCAAAAAGAGCGTCAAAGTCTTCCGTTGTAGCCATCTGCCAATTAGAACCCCACAACTTAGTAGCGGTGTCAGAGTCGCCTGAAAGAGGGTCTGTACCTGTATTGTGGTCGTCAACCGTACTTTGACTGCCTCCCCACGCATAGTAGCCACCATACTCTCCTACAGTTGTGGCACCTACATTGTACTCAGCCCACTTAGGACCATTCTCCCACAGTTGCACCCACTTAACTTTTACTGTGCCTGTACCCTCTTTTCTGTCTGCGTAGCCTGTGGTTGGTATCTTAAACTCAACCAATTGTACAGGCATCTTATTAACCTCACCTGCAGTAATGGTGTTGGCTTTTGTGGTTGATAATGTTGCTGGAAGAAGGTCTTCTGATGTAGGTGTTACTGTTACATCAAATCCGCTTGCAAACGCACCCTCTGGTACTACAATCCAAAAATCTGTGGCTGTGCTTTCACTAAGTGCTACACTTGTACAGTTAAGGGTTACAGATGATGTTCCGCCTGTGCTGTATGTGGCAGCCGCACTTGTCTGAGGATTAACTGTAAATGTACCGTTAAGTTTCTCAGAACCTTTGGTTGTAACGGTTATGCTCTTTACTGAGCCTGTCTTTCCACTCTTAAGTTTAAGGCTGAGTTTAAGCACACCAAATGAGTGCTTGAAATTAAATGTGTTGGTCTCTGAGTATGCTACGCAAGGCATTGCACCGTCTGCAAATGTGTTAGTGGCGTATGTCTGATTCTCTGGCATTGTAAATGTTATGGTGCCGTCTGCAAAACCTGTGCCCTTACCAGCAGGGCATATCGCTGTCCAAGGACCTTTTTTGGCACATTGTCCTTCAAACTCCGCTGTTGCTGTGCCTGCACCGCTTTTATAGTTACATACGCTACCTGTTTGGTCTTCTGCTGTGAACACTTTCAGGTTGTCTGTTGATGACCATACTGCTTTTGTGTTATCCACTATTGTGGTTTTTAAGCCACCGTTATCAGATGTGGCTGTAAACACCATATCCACTTTCTCTACAGATGACTGTGCCTCTTTTACTGTCTCTTTTTTCTCACAAGATGCAGAGGCTAACATTACCAATGCCGCTCCTGCCATGTAAATAAGTTTTTTCATTGTTTTATGTTTTTTTTTAATTTTTTCTGTTATTGTTTATTATCACCAATTTCCGTCTTTCTCCGTTACGCCGTCAAGCTCACTTGATGGGTCTTTCCATTCACCATCCTTCTCAGACATTTCATCAAGCACGCTTGTAGGTGCCACAATCTCAACTCCATCTGCGTCATACGGCTTACCTACGTTAAGTTCTGTCTTCTTATCGGTACCTGTGTAGTCTATTTTGGCTACATCTCCATTTGCTGTCTCCATATCTACTGTGAAACCACCTGCAAGTGTTCCGGCAGGCAGACAGAAGAAGAAATAGGTGTAGTCTGCTGAGTTCAGTGCAACGCCGTTGCCTAAATTCACTGTAAGGGTGTTGTCACCGCCAGACACATACTCAAGTCCGTTATCAGATGCTGCCGTAACCTTAAACTTACCCCACAGTTTGGCACTGCTGTTTTTGTCTGTAAGTACCATCTTGGTAACTGTAACGTCTGCTGTGGTCTTTATGCCCAAACGCAGAAGTCCTGTAGTGTTTTGGAACTGCAACTGGTTGTCTGTTGTGTATGACACCATAGGCACTGTGTTATTGGCATAACTGTTTTCCGCATAATCTTGGTTGTTTGGCAAATCAAATATTATTATGCTGCCGTCCTGTCCGCTTGCAAGGCTTGCAGGGTATGCGGCTGAGTAACTTGAAGCCTTCACCAACTCGCCCTCAAACGTACCAAACGTAGTGCCATCGCCCTCTGTAAGCGTGAACACCTCACCATCTGTATCTGCTGATGAGAATATCTTTATCTCATCATCAGTTGTCCATACGGACGTCTTGCCGTCCGTATCCATTCCCGTACGCTCTCCGCCTTGCGAATATGCGTAGAAGGTCATGGGAACCTTCTTTGCAGATTGTTCGGAATCGGAGGCACTGCTCTTCTTCTCGCAACCCGCCAGCACCGCCAACACTGCGGCAAGTGCCGTTGCTAAAATTGTAAATTTCCTCATAATTTAAAATTTAAAAATTAAAATTGTTAATCACCATTGACATGCAAAACTTGCAATGTTTCCTGTAGTTGGCATTACACCCGATGTCTGCATCACAGGCGTTTCTGCCTCCATTCTAACTTGCTCCAATGTAGGAGCGGAATAAATCTTTTTCATAGTTGAAAGTTGAAAATTAAAAAATTAGTTAATAAATATTTTGTTAAACTCGTTTCTTGCAATTTCGTCATATCGAACGAAGTGAGATATCTTTTGGTTCATATTGTGCAATGTTCAAGTAAAGATTTCTTGTTCTACTCGAAATGACGCTAACTAACTGAATATAAGCAAATTACCCCCCCCGTTGCACACGGGAGGGTAATTTCTACCTACATTTATATTTAAGCCGTAAACGGCTTCTATGTCTTGTCATTGTATTTGATCATCTGCGACAAATATAGATATTATTTTTTATTCTGCAAAATATTTTTATGAGATCTTTCACTTCGTGCATTTTCGGCTTCACTCGGCATAGAAAGTAAACTTTCTCTGCTCTCGTTTGCACGAAAATTCACTTCGTGCATTTTCGGCTTCACTCAAAATGACGGGAAGTGGATTTTAGCTGATAAAACTCCAATTCACCACGTTTTTTGTCATTTGCTGCAGGTTCTCAAGTAGCAGTCTGTTCTCTGTGGTTGATAACATAGGGTCTTTATCAAGCAACGCCGATGCCTCATCACGTGCAAGCCCAAGCATTTGCCCATCACGACTTAGGTCTGCAATACGCAAGTTAAACGGCAGTCCACTCTGTAGAGTACCCTCCATATCGCCGGGACCACGTAACCGCAAGTCAGCCTCCGCTATCTCAAATCCATTGGATGTTTGGGTCATGATATCTATGCGTTTGCGGGTATCTACACCTATATTATATTTAGTAATAAGTAAGCAGTACGATTGGTCTCCTCCACGCCCCACTCTGCCGCGCAACTGATGCAACTGTGAAAGTCCGAACCTCTCTGCATTCTCTATAACCATAACTGTGGCGTTTGGTACATTGACACCCACCTCTATTACGGTGGTTGATACAAGCATATTAGCCCGCCCCTCTATAAACTCCCTCATCTGAGCCTCTTTTTCCGTCGGTTTCATTTTTCCATGCACCATACAGACAGTAAAGTCAGAGAATATGTTTTTCATAGCCTCAAATCCGTTCTCCAAATCCCTCATATCTGTTTTTTCTGACTCCTTGATAAGCGGATAGACAACATACACCTGTCTGCCTAAAGTCATCTGTTTTCTTAAAAAGTTATTTAGTGCAGGGCGTTTCTCATCAAATATATGCTCTGTCTGTATCTCTTTTCTGCCAGGGGGAAGCTGGTCTATTACACTTACATCCAAATCGCCGTAAAGAGTCATGGCAAGGGTACGTGGTATAGGGGTAGCAGTCATTACAAGCACATGTGGCGGACGTATGTTCTTGCCCCAAAGTTTTGCCCTCTGTGCCACTCCAAAACGGTGCTGTTCATCTATTATAACTAGTCCAAGACGGTTAAATTGCACATTATCCTCAAAAACCGCATGCGTACCTACAAGAATTTTCAGGCTACCCGATGTAAGGCCGTCCGCTATACGAGCCCTCTCTTTTGTACGAGTTGAACCTGTAAGAAGCCCTACCTCCAAGCCAAGTGGTGCTATCATCTTGCTCATACTCTCATAATGCTGTGTGGCAAGAATTTCTGTAGGTGCCACTATACAAGCCTGATAATCATTATCTATGGCAAGCAACATACTAAGCAGAGCCACTATGGTCTTACCACTGCCCACATCACCTTGAAGCAGACGATTCATCTGCCCCGGTCCACGCACATCGTTACGAATTTCACGCAAAACACGCTTCTGAGCATCTGTAAGGTCAAACGGCAGACACTCCTTGTAAAAGGTGTTGAAATAGTGCCCCACTGTAGGAAACGGATGCCCCATTGCCTTACTGCGGAACTGGTTAGCCTGTTTAAGTATGGCAAGTTGTATATAAAAGAGTTCTTCAAATTTTAATCTGGCACGCCCTTTGTCCATTTCCGCCACATTCTGCGGGAAATGCACTTGCAGAAGTGACGTAGCAATATCGGGAAATCCGTATTTTGAAAGTATATAAGCAGGAAGTGTCTCTTTTATGGAGTTTCTGTCTATATTCTTAAATGCCATATATACAAGTTTCTGCACCGCCTTGGAGTTAAGAAAATGGTTTTTCATCTTCTCTGTGGTATGGTATAACGGCATAAAGCCTGTAATTCTATCTGCCGACGGTTTCTCTATCTCAGGATGTACAAAACTGAACTTTCCGTTAAAAAGGCTTGGCTTGCCAAATACAATATACTCTGTATTAAGCTGATATGAGTCAAGAATATAATTAAGACCTTTAAAGAATATAAGTTCAATAGTGTCCTTGCCATCTGTAAATGTAGCCACAAGGCGTTTACCCTTGCCCTCTCCCATAGGTCTGAAACCTAAAATCATGCCCCTAATCTGAACGTATGCAGTGGCACTCTCCAACTCCCTAATCATATAGAACTTGCTACGGTCTATATATTTGTATGGGAAATAGCGGATAAGGTCATAAACTGTGTGTATATCCAACTCTTTTTCAAGGATATCTGAGCGTTTAGGACCTACTCCGGGCAAATATTTTATAGGTGCTGTTATCTGCATATTAGTGGAAAGTGGAAAGTTGAAAGTGGAAAGTTGACTGTTACTATGAGCGAGAGCAGAAGCAAGTTTACTTGAACTATGCCGAGCGACGAAGTAACATGGTTAAAACTTGTTTTAACAAAGTGATTAGTTAATAGTTTTGTATATCGGAAATAGTTGTAATTTTCTTGTTTTTAGAGTCTCCATTAGTAAGGTATATTCGGTACCCCGATGCCTCCACTACAGAAGCATCGTCTGTAAATGCAGAATTATATTCAACATTATACGCTTTTTTTATTATTGAGGCTTTAAACACCTGCGGAGTCTGCACTAATTTAACCCTGTTTCTGTCAAAGGGCATATTGCCGCCATCTTCTGTAAGCACCCTTACAGAATCCACGCAATCCACCACAGGTACCGCACTGCCCTCTATCTCCGCTACACAAAACGCATCTTCTATAACAGTCTCTGTAACGTATGGACGCACCCCATCGTGGATTGCCACTACGGCATCATCGGGTACAAAATCCAATGCGTTCTTTACTGAATGAAATCGCTCCGCCCCACCCTCAACAACTCTACACTGCACCGTATAGCCATACTCCTTACATAAACGCCTCCACATATCAACACCACTATGAGACAGCACCAATATCTTATTAGGCACAAAAGAAAACGCGTCAATAGTACGCATAAGTATGGGCTTTCCATCTATCGGCAGAAATTGTTTTGGAATATTTCCTCCCATTCTGCTACCGCTGCCTGCGGCAACTATTATGACATATCGGGGAATTTGAGACATTTTATAAAAGTTTTAACCTTACATTTTGCAAATATAGCCATTTATTACAAATTTTTATCTAAAAAGCACTATCTTTGTAGTCAAAACATAAAAACATGAAAACCAGATTCTCTATTTTATTGGCTCTAATCTGCCATATAGGCTATGTGTTTGCAGATGACGCAAAACTTGACTCTCTGTTATATAAAAATGTGGAACCATCGGAGCGTATCAACAATCCAGCCGTAACCACAAGTGGCTATCGGGTACAGATTTACTCAAGCAACAGGGCTCAGATAGCAAAGCAAGGTGCTTTTGAACTAGAGAAAAACATTAAAGAGATTTACCCCGATTTGCACACTTATGTAACTTACAACGCTCCGTTTTGGAAAGTGCGTTTGGGCGATTTCTCTTCCTATTATGAGGCTCTTAATTTCAGCAACACTATAAAAGAGGCATTTCCTGATAGGGCTACAGAGGTTTTTGTGGTTAAAGAGGATGTTATTAAGCCTATTTATTTTGACAATAAGACAGACAACACTGTTACAAAATTGGAAGAAACATTCAATTAAGTTTTGAAGGTGAACAGATTCAGGAGGTTGATATTATTCTGCACATTGTATCTTGCATTTTTCAGTGCCAAGGCTTCAAATCACTCCACTAAACTTCAAGTTATAATAACTATTCAAGATTTTAACCAACACTATTTCTCTCAATTTTTCAACGGATTCTCTAACGACGGATTCAAGAAATTGTGTCAGGGCAAATATTACCCCGATGTTGAATTCAACTATCTGACCACAGACTACACAACAGATATAGCCACCCTGATGACGGGTACAAATCCTTGTTTTCACGGCGTAACAGGCAAATACGTTTTCAGTTCCACCGACTACAAATACATTAATATTCTTACAGATAAGACCACTAAAGGATTAAATGACGACTATCAGTTAAGTGGCAAAAACATTCACTCCACAACCATAGCAGACAGATTATACGAAGACACATACGGTATGGCAAAAATAGTGTCGGTGGCTGCTGACCCATCAATAGCGATGACTATGTGCGGACACTCCGGTATGCCTGTCTATATGAACAACCTTACAGGAGAATGGAGCACTTCATCATACTACACCGCTGCAATGCCTGAATGGTTATCGGAGTACAACGCAACCAAGCCTATAGAACAATATTTAGACCGCAATTGGGAAAATATGTACCCTACCGCATTTTATGTTTCATCGGGCAATAAAACTGTATTAGGTTTTAACTATGGAATAAGAGAGGTCTGCAATGGGCTTAAAATGTATGACAATTTCACAACCACACCATATTGTAACGATTATATTTGTGATTTAGCCCTTACTGCTCTGACCAAAGAGAAAATGGGTGAAGACCTTACAACAGACCTATTGATGGTGAATTTCTCACTATCCAAGTTTTATATGTTAAGCGGTTCTTCTGTATCAATTGAGACAGAAGACGCTTATTTTAGATTAGATCAGACAATAAAACGCCTTATAGAGAATGTTATAAGTAAAGTCGGCAAGGAAAATGTGACAATAGCACTAATAGGAGCACGCACAGGAGGCAAAGAGAACACAAGACCTATGAATCCAAGAGTAAGTTGCGAATCGTTTAATATAGGTAAGTATTCTGCCCTACTTAACTCTTACTTGATGGCGTTTTTTGGACAAAAAAAATGGGTGCTTAGTTGCGGTTACGGGAACATTTACCTTAACCACGATGAAATAACCAAAGCCGGACTTAATTTATATGACGTGCAGAAAAAGGCAAAGGAGTTTTTCTACCTTATACCAGGTGTGCAGAATCTATGCACAGCAGAGGATATGGAATCAGCTTTCTTCTCTACAGGCACACTAAGATATGCCTATTACAGAGGGCTTAGCGGAGACTTGATGTATTCTCTTATGCCCCGATGGTATGAGGTTGATTTAAAGGACAATCCTACAGGATACTTCTCATCATACACCACTGCAATACCTGTTTACATTTATGGAGGTTCACTCACACAAGAGACAAAACCTGCCATAAAGGCTACCGATATCAGTGGAATTTTGTACTAAAATGTACTTTTTTCAAAAAATGCTCTGCATTTTTGGTTTTGAATTCGGTTTGCACTATCTTTGCAACCAAAATTAAAGGGGGGGGTGCCAAATTACGGCTGAGATTATACCCATTGTACCGGATACGGATAATGCTGATACCGGGATAACGGCAAAATTTGTACACCTCTGAATTTTGTCGGATATGAAAAGAATCTTACTATCTTGTTTTTTATTCTGTTTAAGCCAGGCGTTTTGTTTGGCAGGTGTTCCTAATGTATTGGAACAGGTTGATGACTCCACATATATTCAGACATTGGGGCAAATAGACGTTACTGCCATGCACTCTGGTGTGGCTGACCCTGTGGCACAAACAACTATAGGCATAGAGGAACTTAACAAGACAAACAGTGCAGAGGATATTCCGTACATTTTGCAGAATTCAGTATCTGTTATTGCCACATCAGATGCAGGTAACGGGGTGGGCTACACCGATGTAAGAATGCGTGGCTATGACGGAACACGTATAAACGTAACGGTAGGTGATGTTCCGCTTAACGATGCGGAAAGTCATAAAGTGTATTGGGTGGACACGCCGGACTTAATACAGAGTGCTGACAATGTGCAGATAAACAGAGGTGCTGTAACCTCATCTACAGGTACAGGTGCATTTGGAGGCTCCATAAATTTGGAGAGTAAAAAATTCTCGGAGAAATTCGGTGGCAAGGTAACAGCCCTGTATGGCAGTTATAACACTAACAAAGAGTTGGTTAATATAACATCGGGGCTACTGAAAGAGAAATGGGCCATAGAGGGAATGTTATCTCATACAGGCTCTGACGGATACATGGAAAGGGCAAGTACTGAATTAGGCTCATATATGATACAGGCAGGGTACATAGGTAGTGCCACTAAGGTTAAGTTGCTATCATTTGGCGGAGTGGAACATACCTACAATGCGTGGGACGGCATTACAAAAGAACAGATGGCAAAAAACCGCCGATATAATCCTTGCGGAGAGATAAAAGATGACAACGGGAACGTAATATCTTTTTATGACAACCAAAAGGACAATTACATTCAGACAAACAACCACATTATTATAACGCACAATTTTAATGCACATTGGGGGCTTAACGCCACTGCACACTACACATACGGCAATGGCTGGTATGACCAATATAAGAACGCACGTACATTATCAGAATACACCTTATATAATATGTACGACTCTGATGGTAATCCTGTCACTAAAAGCAATCTTACAAGAGAGAAAAGGCAGGAGAGCCATTTTGGCGGACTTATTGCGTATGCAGTTTATAAAAACAGAAGAGTGACTACAGATTTCGGTGTGTCATGGAACACATACTCAAGTCTGCATAAAGGGTATGTTACAAATGTATTTAAGGCGGCAAACTTTAACGGAAATTATGAATATTATAGAAATAACTCCTTAAAACACGATGTAAGTGTATTTGCAAAGGTTAATTGGGAGGCATTTAACGGATTCAATATCTATGCTGACGTTCAATATCGTTATGTAAATTACGCAATAAACGGATTAAATGACGTTTATGATTATAAAAAAGGCGGAATGCAAGGTATAGATATTAAAAAATTATATAATTTTGTAAATCCAAAAGTTGGTGTCAGCTACAGGTTCTGTAAGTATAATAAGGTTTATGCCTCAGCCTCAATGGCAAACAGGGAGCCTACAAGGCGTGATTTGGTGAACGCTATTGCAGAGGTACAGCCTAAAACGGAACGACTGTATGATGTTGAATGCGGATATAGTGTTGAGCACAAATGGATTAAAGGTTCAGTAAACCTATACTATATGATATATAAAGACCAACTTGTACTTACGGGTGAGCAGAATCCCGATACATACGAAGCCCTTTATATGAATATAGACAACAGTTACAGGCGAGGCATTGAGATAGAGGCTATAGCCACTCCCATAAAGTGTCTATGGTTTGGCGGTAATGTTACCCTAAGCCAAAATAAAGCGATTGATTATGGTACAGAGTTATCTTACTCTCCATCTGTGATAGCAACCATAAAGGCAGGAGTTGACACTAATGGGTTCAGTGCAGTTTGGGATACCCGGTATGTAGGCAGACAATATATTACAAACTATTCTGAGAGCAATCTTACAATAGATGCGTATTGGGTTACAAACCTAAGTTTAGGTTATGAGTTTAATGTCAAAAATGCATGTAAAATACATTTTGGCGTGGCACTTAACAATTTGTTTAATGCAGAGTATTGTGCAAACGCATCATCGTATGATGGGGAGGCATACTATTTCCCGCAGGCTAAATTCAACGCTACAGGGAACGTAACAGTATCTTTTTAGTTTTACTCTATATGGAAACAATGATACTACAGATAGCAGGAGTTATTTTAGGTCTCCTATATATCTGGCTTGAGTATAAGGTTAATGTATGGATGTGGATTGTAGGCATTCTTATGCCTATAGTTCAGGGAACGCTTTACTATGACAAAGGCCTTTACGCCGATGCCGCAATAAATGTGTATTATATTTTTGCAGGAATATACGGACTTATCTGTTGGCTTTATCACGCTCCTTCAAAATCAAAAACAAAAGGCACTGCTCACCCGCACTCCATTATGAAGAATGATAAGAAACTGATTCCATGTATCATTGCCTCCTACGCTGCCATACATCTTGCAATTTACCTGTTGTTAGTAAACTTTACAAACAGCACAGTTCCTATCTGTGACAGTTTCACTACAGCACTCTCCATTGTGGCATTGTGGATGTTATCACGTAAATACACAGAGCAATGGCTTGTATGGCTTGTGGTGGATTTGGTTACAGTAGGTCTGTATATCTACAAGGATATACCCGTTACTGCATCTCTATACATGTTATACTCTGTACTTGCAATAGCAGGATACAGGGAGTGGTGCAGAATGGCAAAGGAGCCTAAATCTTAATGTCCTTTACCATAAGTTGTATGGATTTGTTGCCATTAAAGTTATTCTCCTCTATGGTGTAGCAAATACTTACAGGCTTCAGTCCCTTGATGTGGTCATTAAACTGCTCTCCCATACCAAATGCAATACCGTTCATAACACTCTCACTGTCAGGCTCTGTTAGTTCAAGTTTAAGGTGTTCCAACTCTTTGCCTACAAGACGGCTGGTACCAAAGTCAACCACATTGTGTGTTACAAAAACAGGCTTCATGTTATCAGGTCCGAAAGGAGCGAATTTCTGAAGTATGTTAAAAAATTTAGGTGTAATCTCTGAAAAATGTATTGTGGCATCAACATCTATCTGTGGTGTCTTCTGCTCATCTGTAATATTGGCGGTTACATACTCATCAAAACGGCGTTGGAACTCTGCCACATTCTCCTCTTTCATAGTAAGACCCGCAGCGTATATATGACCGCCGAAATTCTCAAGCAAATCACGGCATGAGTCTATAGCCTTATATATATCAAAACCACTTACAGAACGTGCCGAGCCTGTAGCAAAACCGTTAGACAGTGTCAGCACCACTGACGGACGATAGAATTTCTCACTAAGACGTGAGGCAACTATACCAATAACACCCTTACTCCATTTAGGGTTATACACCACTATTGAATTGCGGTTTTTGAACTCTGCATCATCATTGATACTGTCAAGTGCGTCATCGGTGGTCATCTTATCCAAATCCTTACGCTCCTGATTGTATTTATCTATACAGCCACTACGCTCTTTTGCAAAATGTAAATCCTTGGTTATGAGCAATTCCACAGCCTCTCCTGCAGAGTGCATACGACCCGATGCATTGATTCTTGGTCCTATTTTAAATACTATATCGCTTACCGTAACCTCTCTGCCTCTAAGCCCGCATACGTCTATTATACCCTGCAAGCCTATGCACGGGTTGGCATTCAACTGCTTTAGTCCAAACAGCATAAGCACCCTATTCTCCCCAGTGATAGGCACTATATCTGACGCTATGCTGACTGCAAGCAAATCCATAAGAGGTATAAGTTTCTCAAACGGAATATGATTGCTGATGGCAAAAGCCTGCATAAGCTTGAACCCAACTCCGCAACCAGATAAGTGTGCGTATGGGTATGTGGAATCAACTCTTTTAGGGTCTAATACAGCAACTGCGGCAGGAAGCACATCATCGGGGTTATGATGGTCACAAATAATAATATCCACATTACGCTGGGTGGCATATTTTACCTTTTCTACAGCCTTTATGCCACAATCCAAAACTATAATAAGTGAAAAGCCGTTCTCTGAGGCATAATCTATACCTTTATATGAGATGCCGTAACCCTCATCGTAACGGTCTGGTATATAGAAATCTATGCTTGAATAGAACTGCTGTAGGAATTTATAGACAAGAGCCACAGCCGTAGTGCCGTCAACATCGTAGTCTCCATAAATAAGAATCTTCTCCTTTTTACCTAATGCACGGTTAATACGCTCCACAGCCTTATCCATATCGTTCATAAGGAATGGGTCATGTATATGGCTTAACTGCGGATGAAAGAACCTGCTGGCATCATCCATTGTCTTTATTCCACGCTGAACAAGCAAACGGCAAAGTGTGGGGCTGATTTTAAGTTGCTCCACTAAATTATCTTTACAACGCTCGTCTTCTTCTGAAAGATTATTTATTATCCACTTACTTTCCATAATCTAAAAAATATATAAAAACTTGTCCCTTGCCCCTTGTCCCTTGTCCCTAATTTTGTATCTTTGCAAAGTTATAAAGAATTATTTAAATTATGGCAAATAATGATGAAATATTGATAGCGGAAGTAAAAAAGGCTGTTGAAATACTGCGTAAGGGTGGGATTATTCTTTACCCTACCGACACTGTTTGGGGAATAGGCTGTGATGCAACTAACAGCGATAGTGTGGCTAAGATATACGCCATTAAGCATAGAGAGGATAGCAAATCTATGCTTGTACTGTGTGATTCTATGGCAAAAGTCTCGTTATATGTAAACCAAATACCCGATATTGCATACGACCTTACTGAACTCTCTGAAAAGCCTATGACCATAATTTACCCCGATGCAAAAGGGCTTGCACCCAACCTTATTGCCTCTGACGGCAGTATAGGCATCAGGGTTACGGCGGAAAAGTTCTCAAAATATCTGTGCGGAGCATTCGGAAAACCTATTGTATCTACATCAGCAAACATAAGCGGAGAGCCTGCAGCGGCTTGTTTCTCTGAAATTTCAGAGCAAATCAAGGGTGCGGTGGATTACATTGTGGGCTACGGGCAGGACAATACTGAAAAAAAACAGCCTTCAAGCATTATTAAGTTAGAAAAAAACGGTACCTTTGCACTTTTAAGAAAATAATCTGTGAAAGACAAAAGTCAACTGTATAAGTATATCGTGGCAGATGCAATGACCGCATTAGTGGCTTGGGCTATACTGAATAGTATCAGGACTATGATTCACCTTGGTACTGTTGAGTTTGATTACATGTTTCTGTTGCCCGAGTACAATGCCAAAATGGTATATCCGATTATTCCTTTCTTTTGGCTTGTAATATATTGGATATCCGGCTATTATGGTGAGATTTGGTTCAAGTCAAGGCTTTCTGAGTTATTTTCCACTCTTATATGTACCATTATAGGCTCAACCATTCTGTTCTTTATAATTCTTATTGATGATAACGTAAACGACTACAATGGTTATTATATGTCTTATTTGTCGCTTATTTGGGTGCATTTTATACTTACTTACACTGTCCGAACTATTATAACAGCCAATTCCATATCTAAAATCAGAGAAGGAAACATTGGTTTTAACACTCTGATTATCGGTACGGGACAAAATGCCGCCAAACTATTCTATGATTTAGAGCACACCCCTAAATCTACAGGATTTTTGGTGAGGGGTTTTATTGACGATTCCACAATTTGTAAAAAACATGTTCCCGATAATATGATATTGGGAAACATAGCTGATATAACAGATATTATTGATAAGTTATCTATTGAGGAGATTATTGTCGCTAATGACGAAATCAATGAATCAAAAATTTATTCCATATTAGGGGAACTGGGTGGAAGAAATGTAAAAGTAAAATTTATTCCAAGCAAATATCAGTTTATTACAGGTGGAGTCAAACTTGATACCTTGTATGGAATTCCGATGGTTGATTTGTCTGCTAATAAAATGAATGCCTGCGAAATTAACATAAAAAGAATTGTTGACGTAACTATTTCATTATTGGCAATGATTTTGTTGATTCCTGTATACATAATGTTGTTTATAATAATAGGCAAAAAGCCTATATTCAAGCAAGAACGCATCGGGTTGCATGGAAAGTCATTTATAATTTACAAATTCCGTTCTATGGTACTTGATGCTGAGGATAACGGACCAATGTTATCTAATGAAAATGATTCAAGAGTTACAAAATCAGGTGCTTTTCTTAGAAAATACCGTTTAGATGAGATTCCACAATTTTACAATGTTTTAAAAGGTGATATGTCTCTTGTAGGGCCAAGACCTGAACGCAAATTCTATATTGAGCAGATTGTAAGAGTGGCTCCATATTATTATATATTGCATAATGTTAAGCCTGGCATCACCTCATGGGGTATGGTAAAATATGGGTATGCCACATCTGTAGCGCAAATGATTGACAGAAGTGCCTACGATATACTTTATATTGAAAATGCATCAATGCTTTTAGATGTTAAAATAATGATTTATACAATTAAAATTATTTTTACCGGCAGAGGCTTATGAAAAGAAAAGTGGATTGGTATGGCGATTTATTGCGTTGGCGGGAGAAAAACATTCCAAACAATAGATTTATACTAGTTTTGAGTTTCTTTGTTGGTATATTCACCTCTCTTGCCGCTTGCGCGTTAAAGTGGCTTATATATCTTATCCAGCACATTTTAACTCTTAACTTTAACTTTTATGAAGAACAGTACCTGTATCTTATATATCCTGCAATAGGTATCCTTTTGGCTCTGCTATTTGTGACATTCGTAGTGAAAGATGATATAAGTCATGGCGTTACAAAGATTCTATTTGCAATATCCCAACGAAAAAGCATAATCAAGCCACACAATACGTGGACTTCACTTGTGGCAAGTTCCGTTACAATAGGGTTCGGCGGTTCTGTAGGTGCAGAGGCTCCTGTAGTTCTTACCGGCTCCGCCATCGGGTCTAATTTGGGAAGATTTTTCAAACTTGACCAAAAGACTTTGATGCTTATGGTGGGCTGTGGTGCGGCAGGTGCCATTGGTGGTATTTTCAAAGCCCCGATAGCGGGAATTGTGTTCACTCTTGAGGTACTTATGCTGGATATGACATTCACCTCTGTAATACCATTGCTTATATCATCAATCACAGCAACCTCTTTAGCCTATTTTCTGCAAGGCGACGCTGTCCTGTTTCAGATGCAAGGTGAAACATTTGCCCTACAACGCATACCATACTATCTTCTACTGGGTGTAATATGTGGTTTTATGTCGCTCTATTTTACAAGAGGAATGAATTGGATTGAGGGCTTATTTGGTAAAATTTCAAATAAATGGATTAAGTTTGCCGTAGGTTCGGTTGTGCTTAGCAGTCTTATATTCCTGTTCCCGCCACTGTATGGTGAGGGATATGAGTCAATATCGGCATTATTGAATGTGGATTCCTCTATGGTTTTTGAAAAAAGTCTGTTCTACGGATTAAAAGGCAGCACTTTCTGGTTTATTGCGTATTTGCTTATGATTGTGTTGTTCAAGATATTCGCTTCTGCGGCAACCAATGCAGGAGGAGGCTGCGGCGGTATATTTGCACCATCTTTGTTTGTAGGCTGCTTTACAGGTTTTATTACCGCCACAGTACTACATTTATTAGGGGTCAATGTCCCTTTACAGAACTTTGCTCTTGCCGGTATGGCTGGATTGATGTCGGGTGTAATGCACGCCCCTCTAACAGGTATATTCCTCATTGCTGAGTTATCTGGCGGCTATTCACTGTTTATTCCGCTGATGATAGTAAGCGTGGTGTCATACTGCACAATTATTGTGTTTGAGCCTCATAGCCTTTACGCAATGCGATTGGCAAAAAAAGGTGAGCTTATGACACACAATAAAGACAAAGCGGTATTAGGATTCTTAAAAACAGAAGATTTAATAGAATCCGATATTCAAACCATAAAACCTGAAGCCATGTTCGGGGATTTGATTAAACTGATTTCACAATCAAGTCGTAATATATTCCCTGTGGTTAATGACAAAGGGGATTTTGTAGGCGTAATAACGCTGGAAGAGGTGCGTAACATTATGTTTAGACCAGAACTTTACAACAGGTTCACGGTACGCAAACTTATGGTTTCGCCCCCTGCAAAAATCTATATAAATGATTCAATGGAGTCTGTAATGCGTAAGTTTGAGGATTCAAGGGCATGGAATCTGCCTGTATTGGACGGAGACAAATACATTGGATATGTCTCCAAATCAAAGATATTTAACGCATACAGGGAAGTGCTTGTGGAACTGTCCGCAGATTAAGACTCTTTACAATCCTTCTCTATCTGACGTGCAAGCAATTGCGGACTGTCAAATTTTTCTTCCTCACGTAAGAACTTAACAAACTCAATATAGATTCTCTTTTGATAGATATCCCCCTCAAATTTAAGAAGATGCACCTCAATTGTCTTTATTGAGCCCAAATCAATAAATGTGGGACGCACACCTATATTCAAAACCCCCTTATATGATTTTTTTTCACCATCTAAAGTTACTTTTACTGAATAAACACCCTCTTTAGGCACAAGCTTGCGTACATCGTTTATTGCCACATTTGCAGTAGGGAATCCGATGGTTTTTCCTATGTTTCTGCCATGAATCACAGTACCACCTATCGAGTAATTATAGCCTAAATATTTATTTACTTTATCTATTTTGCCATCTTCAAGCAAATGGCGTATTGTAGATGAACTTAAATGATTATCAGCAACAGACACTGCACCAAACTGCTCCACCTCCACACCGCAATCCGCACCACACATCTTGTAATAATCATATCCCTTCTCTCTGTCACACCCGAAATGGTGGTCATAACCAACCAATAAATATTTGACATTAAGTTTGGCGGCAAGCACACTTTTAAGGAAATAGGCACTTGTCATTGAGAAAACATCGCTCTTCTTAATGACATAACAAATATCAATGCCCTCCTGTTCTAATAGTGCAATACGCTCTTGTTTAGTAGTAAGTAATTTAGGCACATAACTTGCATGCATAAGCTCACGTGGATGCTGTGCAAATGTAACAATCAGCGTTTTTAGCCCACGAGCAGAGGCTTCCTCCTTTAGTTTGCCAATCAGAGCCTTATGCCCGATGTGCAACCCATCAAAAAAGCCTATGGCAGCGGCATATCCGCTTTCTGCCTTGAAAGAACTCAAGTCTTCTACTATCACCATTGAAGTCTCTTTCTAAAAATTTCCGCAAAGGTAATACACTTTTTACAAATAAGTATATTTTTATTAAAAAATTCCAATTTTTTTTATCAACACAATGATAAAGCATATCGCGTAGCGTAGGGGCATGGGGATATGCCCCATAAAAAAAGGATTTATATCTGTTCGATTCTTTAGAGCAAGGCAACATAAAGAGGAGAGTGAAAAATCACTCTCCCGCGTAGCGTAGGGGTCTGGGGATATGCCCCATAAAAAAAGAGCAAAGCCCGAAGGGCACCGTGCGGAGCACGAGGGGGTTCGGGGTACTCCCCGTAAACAAGGGAAGGATTCAGAGCAAGGCTAAAACAAAAAAGAGTGGTTGAACCACTCTTTTTTGTTGCCTTGCTCTGAATCGAACAGAGATAGCCAGAACCAAAATCTGATGTAATAACCGTTATACGACAAGGCAATCTTGGTGGGCCCACTTGGACTTGAACCAAGGACCTGCGGGTTATGAGTCCGATGCTCTAACCGACTGAGCTATGAGCCCATCATATTGCTCTTTCCAATAAAGCGGTGCAAAAGTACAACAAATTTGTTTTACTTACAAATTTTTTTAAGATTATTTTGCAATAAGCAGAACATAGTTCTTTTTACCCTTCTGTACCAACAGGTATTTTCCATCAAGGAGCATATCACTGCCAAACACTGCATTGGGGTCTGTGATTTTAACTTTATTTACTGAGAATCCGTTATTCTGCACTAATTTTCTCATTTCACCCTTTGACGGGAAAACCTGAGTCTTATCAACCATAAGGTCTGCAAGCCTTGCCCCCTCATTCTCTGCTACAGAGAATTCAAAACTTGGCA
This sequence comes from Paludibacteraceae bacterium, assembly GCA_024399495.1. GTDB lineage: Bacteria > Bacteroidota > Bacteroidia > Bacteroidales > Paludibacteraceae > Enterocola. Next base: position 79,734 of record JAKSNY010000008.1, on the reverse strand, counting down.
CACCCGCAAAAATATCGAGCAGCGTTTCCTCATCAAGTGACTTTAGGGAATCAGCAGTACCGTTGCCAAACAATATACCCGATGCCTCCACTGCCTTATCGTAGTCCTCACGTGAGTGAACCATAACAGTAACCTCCTCTGCAAGTCTCTTTTGAAGCACTCTTAAATGAGGTGCCTGCTGATGCTCCACTATAAGTGCATCTATCTCCTCTTTTGGGAGTGATGTAAAGATTTTTATATAACGCTCCGCATCATCGTCAGCCACATTCAGCCAGAACTGATAGAACTTGTAAGGCGATGTGTATCGGCGGTCAAGCCATACATTGCCACTCTCTGTCTTACCAAACTTAGTGCCATCTGCCTTAGTTATAAGCGGACAAGTAAGGGCAAACGCCTCACCGCCAAGTTTACGGCGGATAAGTTCAGTACCTGTAGTGATATTTCCCCATTGGTCTGAGCCTCCAAGCTGAAGTCTGCAACCTTTTGTCTGATAAAGGGTCATAAAGTCAAAACCCTGAAGAAGCTGATACGTAAACTCTGTAAATGACAAACCGTCACGAGCCTCACCGTTAAGACGTTTCTGCACAGACTCTTTTGCCATCATATAGTTAACGGTTATGTGCTTGCCTATCTCACGGGCAAAATCAAGAAACGTTACATCTTTAGTCCAATCATAGTTATTAACCATCTCTGCCGCATTAGGCTGATTGCTGTTAAAATCAAGGAAATGCTCAAGTTGCTTCTTTATAGCCTCCTGATTGTGCCTCAATGTAGCCTCGTCAAGCAAATTACGCTCAAGGCTCTTACCCGATGGGTCGCCTATCATACCTGTGGCACCGCCTATAAGAGCGATTGGTTTATGTCCACAACGTTGGAAATGACGTAACATCATTACTCCGCAAAGATGCCCTATATGTAGGGAGTCCGCTGTAGGGTCAATGCCAAGATATGCAACGGTCATCTCTTTCTGTAACTGTTCCTGCGTGCCTGGCATCATACTATGCAACATTCCACGCCATTTTAATTCTTCTACAAAGTCCATTATATAATTGAAAGTTGAAAGTTGAAAATTGAAAGTTAAAAATTAGTTATTAATCTCTTTTATTTTTAAAAAATTTCTTCATTAGTTCAGCACACTCATCTGCAAGTATGCCACATTCTACAGTTGTTTTGGGGTGCAAGGCATCGGGTGCTATATGGGTGTATCCGTATTTATCATCGGGTGCTCCATATACAAGTCTTGCTATCTTTGCCCAATACATAGCCCCTGCACACATTACGCAAGGCTCTACCGTAACATAAACCGTACATCTCTCTAAATATTTAGAGCCAAGTGTCTCAGCAGCCGCTGTAATAGCCTGAATCTCAGCATGAGCCGTAACATCAGCAAGCCTTTCGGTAAGATTATGTCCTCGCCCTATCACCTGTCCGTCAAGTGTTATCACTGCCCCGATGGGAACCTCATCGTCATTGTACGCCTTCTGAGCCTCATCTAACGCCAACCTCATATACCTTATATCATCACATTCCATAACACTTGACCCTTTTGTTAAGGCTCCGCCTTAACCATGTTACTTCGTCACTCGGCATAACCCAAGTGAACTTGGTTACTTTCTGTGACTCTTTCTCGTGACTCGGCATAGTGAACAAGTTCACTCTGCTCTCGCTACTCAAAGAGTTCTGCTCTCGTTCCTAGCAACAGTCCCTTATCAATCAAACAAACTTGGATAATCCTCCTCTAATCTTTTTAAGACTGTCTGCATCAGTGCCTCCCGTACAAATTTTGATTTATTCTTGACCTTATATTTATCTAAATAACGGCTTAATGTATTGTGTTCCTTATCGTTAAGCATAATCACAACCCTATTCCTACGAATAAACGGATTCTGCACACAATCAGGTTTTACAATATTTTTTTCTTTTTTTTGCATTAAAAATATTAACTTTGCCGTCCAATGCACTTTGAATGTGCAAAGGTACAAAAAAAATGTTAGAAAACGCCAATATCGGAAACGAAGGTGAAAATGCGGCTGCTGAATATTTAAAAAAGAGAGGTTACAGCATACGCCATACCAAATGGCATTGCGGACACTTGGAACTTGACATTGTGGCTCAGAAAGACGGCATGTTGGTGGTTGTAGAGGTAAAGACACGTAGCACAAGCATCTATGGCAATCCTGAATCTGCGGTGAACAACAAAAAAATACGCCGCATAGTAAACGCCACTGACGGCTACATTAAGTATTTCGGGTTGGATTTACCTGTGAGATTTGACATAATTTCAATAATAAGAGACAAAAAAACGGGACTTATGACAATAGAGCATATAGAGGATGCCTTTATGAGTCCGATGAGATAGTAATTATGTATGATGTATAATGTATGATGTATGAGGAGCCGAAGGCGACAGAGGGCGATAGCCCGACGCGAAGCGTAGGGGACTGTTTGGAGTAGCGAGGGCAGAGCCGCTTGCGAGCTATGCCGAGTCACGACAAACATGTTCTGCGAAGCAGAAAATGGGGATATGCCCCAATAAAAAAGGATTTATTTTCATAAATTCCTTTTTGAAATTTATGAGAAACTAAAAATACAATACAAGGAATTTATGAAGATAGCATTAATTGGTTATGGTAAAATGGGGCATATTATAGAGAATATTGCCCTAAGTAGAGGGCATGAGATTGTAGCCCGCATTGATATAGACAATCAGGAGGATTTCCACACCGATGCATTCCGCAGTGCAGATGTGGCAATAGAGTTCACCGCTCCAAGTGTGGCTGTAGAGAACTATAAAAAAGCATTTGCAGAGGGTGTAAGCGTAGTGTCAGGAACTACAGGCTGGACAGACAAGATGCCTGAGGTGCAAGCACTTTGCAAAGAGAAAGGGCTTGCCTTCTTCTGGACCTCAAACTTCTCTCTTGGCGTAAACATATTCTTTGCACTTAACAAATATCTTGCAAAGATTATGAACGGTTTTGAAAACTACAATGTGGATATGACAGAGACTCACCACATTCACAAACTTGACGCACCAAGCGGTACAGCCGTTACACTTGCAGAGGGACTGCTTGAGAATATAGACCGCAAGCAGAGTTGGGTTCTTGGCAAGCAACAGAACGATTCTCAAATAGGCATAGAGGCTATACGTGAGGGTGAAGTTGCAGGAATCCATACCATAAACTATGACTCATCTGTAGATAGCATAACCATAACCCACAGTGCTAAAAGCCGTGAGGGATTTGCACTTGGTGCCGTACTTGCAGCAGAATTCACCAAAGGCAAAAAGGGAATACTTGGAATGCAGGATATGCTGAAATTCTAATAGGGACAAGGATTAATGTATGATGTATAAATGTATGATGTATGAAGCAATGGATTAAATTCTCTATAGTAGCAGTACTCTACGTGCTGTTTTTGGCGTGGGTGGGCAACTGGTGGTGGTTGCTGCTGTTGCCGTTTATCTTTGACATATATATCACCAAATTCATACCTTGGGGATTCTGGAAAAAATACAAGGATACAAACCATGGGCTTTACGTATTGTGCAGTTGGATAGATGCCATTCTTTTTGCACTGGTGGCAGTGTATTTCATAAACCTATACCTATTTCAAAACTATAAGATTCCGTCATCAAGCCTTGAGAAATCCCTTATGGTGGGTGATTTTCTTATGGTAAGCAAGGTAAGTTACGGTCCGCGTGTACCTATGACACCACTTTCTATGCCACTTACCCAACACACAATGCCTTGGTCTCAGACAACCAAATCTTACTCTGAACTTATTAAGTGGGACTATAAACGCCTATCGGGGTTAGACACTATAAAGGCACTTGATATTGTGGTATTTAATTTCCCTACCGGCGATACGGTGGCAGTACTGCAACAAAACCCTGATTACTATACACTTTGTGCCATGTATGGCAGAGATTATGTACGCTCTAACCCACAGATATTCGGTGAGATAATAACCAGACCTGTTGACCGCCGTGAGAATTATGTAAAGCGTTGTGTAGGTCTGCCGGGAGACTCTCTGCTAATAATAGACAACCATATATACATAAACGGCAAGCCTCAGCATGAGCCTGAATATATGCAACTTAACTATTTTGTAGAGACTGACGGAAGGCATATCTCCGACTCACAGTTTGAGACATTGGGGGTTAGCGTTGATGACCGTCTGCTTGTAAACAGTTGGAATCAGGGAAACGGCATTCTTGCGTTCTTGGGCTGTAGCACTGCAAGTAACGGACAATTCAACCCTGTATATTACATACCTCTAACCAAAGCATCCGCCGCAAAAGCGGAAAAATTACCAAACGTTAAAAAAGTTACGGTTGACCCCTGTATATTTGCACAGCCTGTTTATCCTATAGGTCATAACAACTGGACAAGAGACAATTACGGACCTATATACATACCACGTAAAGGTGCAACCACTCCCCTTACACTTGACAATCTGCCCATCTATGAGCGTGTGATTAAAAATTATGAGGGCAATACATTGGAGGTTAAAGACAGCACCATATATATAAACGGAGAACCGGCAGACAGTTACACCTTTAAGATGAACTACTACTGGATGATGGGCGATAACCGTCACAATTCAGCCGATTCCAGATTTTGGGGATATGTACCTGAAGACCACATAGTTGGCAAGCCTATTTTTATTTGGCTGTCACTTGATAAGGATAAAAGTTTCTTCTCTGCCATACGTTGGAAACGTCTGTTCAGTGTAGTTGACAACATAAAATAATGTCAAAAGTTGTTTTATCATCCACATACGCAGGCAGCATTGCCCATTACTCTATACTATCAGGTGCATCTGAGGTTATAACTGAGGTTAATGACAACTACAGCCGCCAAACATTCCGCACCAGGTGTAGAATACTTGGTCCAAACGGCGTGGAGACATTGACTATCCCTGTAATCAAGCCACAGGAAAAGACAATAGTCAAGGATATTGTAATAGACGGCACTCAGTGGCAGACACAGCATATAAGGGCTATAGAGACTGCCTATAACTCAAGTCCTTTCTTGGAGTACTACATAGATGACCTTATGCCATTCTACACTAAAGTGTATAAATGGCTCTATGATTTCAATATGGAATTGGAGGATAAACTATGCTCTCTGATAGGCATATCATTTAAAAGACACATTTCAGATAGTTACCTATCGTACCCCGATAAAGCAGATTACCGCTTCCTAATAGACAAAAAGGGCAATCTCACTGAAAGCTTCACGGCAGAGCCTTATTATCAGGTGTTTAAAGAGAAATTCGGGTTTGTGGAAAACCTAAGTGTATTGGACTTACTTATGAATATGGGACCTGAGAGCATTCTTGTATTAAAAAAATAGTTATCTTTGCTCACATAATGAGACGACTGCTAAACATATTGATTGCAAGTTGTATATCTGTAATATCTATTGCACAAATAAGCGGAGGCGGCAAACCATTAAAGTTTGACGTAGTCTATACACACTCTATAAAATCTGTGCCTGTTCTTAAAAATGCACAGAATATATACTATGAACTACAGGTTGACACCGTTTATCATAATGACACCACCCACACCAAACTTCTGTATGCAGGTAACGTCTGCCAAACAGATATTACACCATATAACAGCGGCACTGTATTTACAAAAGACGGTTTGCGCGTATGGAGAGTAGGTATAGTATCCAAAAGGGCGGTTTCCATAGGCATTGTGTTTACTGAGTTTAATTTACCCTCTGATGCCAACCTTTTTATTTATAATCCATCACAGAGCATAGTTAAGGGCAGTTTTACCTCTGCTAATAATAACAATTACAACATTTTAGCAATAGCACCGCTACCATGCGACACTCTTATTGTTGAGTATTCTGAACCCGATACTGATAACAACAAGTTCAATGGTAAACTAAAAATTGGGGAGGCAAGCCACAATTTCATATACCCAACACTTAAAAGCGGACCATGGGATGGCGACACTTGCATTCCACATGTAGAAGTGGAGGAATCAGGCAACCCTGTAATCAATGCCGTTTGTAGTATATTCACCACAGGCGACAACTCATCTTGGTACGGAACAGGCACCCTAATAAATAACCCTGACCATAAACCATACATAATTACGGCAGGGCATTGTATGGAAGGTCTTGAAAACTCTAAAAAAAGCGTATTCTATTTCCAATATCATGTACCTGCGGCAGATACACTAGTACAAGGCTCCAGAGAGTTGTCTGTTTGCGGAGCCACAACCGTAGCATACGCCAAAGACCTTGACCTTGCCCTTTTGGAGTTAAACCAAATGCCTCCTAAGGACTACAGACCTTACCTTGCAGGTTGGGACGCTACCGAGCCACAGTACGCACCACTTAAATGTATTCAGCACCCTAATGGCGATATGGCAAAAGTATCTTACGCTATGGTTAATCCTGTAAAATCAAAAAGCACTGTAGACACATCAAAATTCCCCTACAAATCATTTTGGTTTATATCACGCTGGAGCAGAGGCTGCACTCAAGGCGGTTCATCGGGTTCTGCACTGCTAAATGCAGAAAACAGAATAATAGGAACTCTTACAGGAGGCTCATCAATCTGCCAATCGCCAATAAGAGATGATTTTGCACAACTATCAGAGCAATACAATCTGCATTCAGAACCATCACAGCAACTAAAGGCATGGCTTGACCCTCACAATCAAGGCATTACCTATATGGACGGATATGACCCATACACCACAAGTAACCCTTGCTTTAGAGAGTCTAACATAGATGCAGAAGATGCTCTATCACCAATGCACCTTAACGGTGGTGCAAAAGGATATATGGCAGGGCATAACTCATTGGGTTACACAGAGTATGCAGAAAAATACACTTTTAACTCCGATGCCACCGTTTATGGGGTTTATGTTATGACATATAAAGGCAGATATAATGCCTCTCACCCTGTAAAAGTCATTGTATATGGCGATGGTGATACTCCCTCAGAAATTTTAGGCACAGAAGAATTAAAGCCTATTGAGTACAAATACAATTATGCAGGTAATTTAACATCAAAGATAATAACCAACTGGAACAAGCGTGAGACCTACGTCCGCTTTAGCAAGCCCATAGAGGTTAAAAAAGGGTGTTTTGTGGGAGTAGGATTGGAGTATTACTCTAATTTGGACAGTTTGGGGCTGTATCAGACTACAAACCGAGCATCGGGTAACAGTGCCTATCTGAAGAGCAGTGACGGATGGAAACCTTTTACCGCCTACCCTTATTCTCCTATGCCTGCCTCTATATGGATAGAGCCTGTGGTTTGTTATGGGGGCGGCACACCTGTAGAGCAGACTTACGCTGATGACACTGTGGTATCATACTCCGTTTCTCCTAACCCTACATCGGGATATGTATATATAACTGATATTTCAAACCCCGATGCAGATTATACTGCAACATACTCTATTACAGACCTTTGTGGCAGGACTATAGAGCAAGGATATACTGAATTTAACAATGGCTCGGCAGAGATAACACTACAAGGCGTATCGGCTGGCAGCTACCTGTTTAAAATAAATGCTGATAAAGACCACAGGCATAGTGTTACGCACCTACAAGTACGCTGACAACAAGTGTCTGGTGCATATTCTTACCCCAGACAACGGTAAGATTACATACGCCGTATATGCCCCACAGAGCAAACGGAGCAAGATTCATAACAATATGCTACAACCGCTGACTATGCTTGAAATAGAGGCTGAGCATAAACCAAACCGCACCATTCAGCAATTAAAAGAGGCAAGGGCTTTGACATCAGGAGAATATCTGCTGAAAGAACCTGCAAAAATGGCAATGGCTATGTTTATAGCGGAGACCACCGATGCCTGCATATATGAGGGACATACTGACCCGTCTGTTTTTGAAAAATTGGAAAACACAGTACGATTCCTTGATTCAGCAAACCGCATGGATTCCCACTTTGCCATAAGATTTTTAATGGAACTGTCAGATATTCTTGGCTTTAACCCCACTTACGACTCTGAATCACTTATACTTAACTCTTATCTTGACACCATTGCAAACTCAGGACAGAGGCAACTGTTTTTGGATTTTTTAACCGCATATAAATCCGGGAAGCCAAACATTTTCTCACACTCACAAAGGCGGGAATTGCTACATCTGCTGCTTGGATTCCTTAAATTCAACCTACCCGATATGCTAGACGTAAAGGCTGTTGAGGTACTGGAAGAGGTTTTTGAATAAATTTTGTAACATCTTTTATTCCCAAATGTTAAATCCTTTAACTTTTTTGTTAAAAAGTTTTAAAATCAGATATCTTTTTATATCTTTGGGGCAGAAAAAAAACAAACTAATTTTAAGATTATGAAAAAGATAATTTTTACACTTTTAAGTGCAATATTTGCATTAAGTGCGTTTGCACAACTTGCTGTGCCGTTTGACTACACCCAAACAAATTTTAATGATGGTACAGTAACAGTTCAAAAAGGAACAAAAGGCACTATTTCTTGGAGTGGTGGAGTAAAACACACTCAAGGAAGTTTGGGATTTAATTGGGATGATTCGTATGTTGTAATAGCAATAGACGGATTGCCTGACAAATTAACATTCAGTACATCTACTAATGGTGCCTCTACTGCTAAAAGCCTAGGGGATTATTGGTATGCAAGTCAAAGCACAAGCACCTCTTTTAGTAATAATGATAAAGTGTGGACAAGTAACAAACAAACTAATTCCCCGACAATTAGTTTGAATCAAGATACCAAGTATATAAAACTTTGTTTTTCAGGAAATCTTGAAGGTACTATGAAAAACATTGCTGTTAGCAAATACACCCCTGTGGCAACAGCCGCTACCGCTTTAGAAGCAAATTCCTTCACTGCCAACTGGGATGCCGCTAAAGGTACCAATATAACCTACACATTGGAGGTCAGTGATGCTAACGGAGTTGTAAAAAATATTGAGAATATAACAGGAACATCATATACAGTAGAGGATTTGAATCCACTGACAGCATACTCATACGTTGTTTATGTTGTTGCCAACGGCAATACAACATCTGATGCTTCAAATATAATAGAGGTTACAACATTACCAACCCCAACTACTGCTCTTGATGCCACAGATGTTACATTCAACTCATTTACCGCTAATTGGGAGGCTTCTGATTTAGAGGGTGCTAAATATAATGTAGATGTTTATGATGCAGAGGGGACAAACATTGCTTCTGCCTCTAATATAGAAGAAAACTACTTTGAAGTTTCAAACCTTGACCCAGAATCAACCTATACATACGTTGCTTATGTTGTTATAGGTGAGGCTACAAGCGAGGCTTCTAATGCTATTAGTGTTACAACACTATCTAAGCCAACAATAACACCTGTTACAAATGAGTATCAATTATTTTCTGACACAGGTATAGAGGGTCTGACAAGTGTGCTTATTACCGCTGTAAATGTTACAGAGGCTACCGCCACTATAACAGGTGACGCTGAGTTCTATTTCAAAGATGCTGACGGCAACCCTGTAACTACAAAAACAGTTACAATAGCGGCTGAAGGTCCTACAGAGTTTGAACTATTCTCTTATTTTACAGCAGGTGGTGACTACAATGCCACTGTAACCATCAGTGCAACTGATGCTGACAATGTTACCGTATCTGTAACAGCTACAGCTACATTTGTGGTTCCAGCCACTGAGGCTCTTGAGGCTACTGATGTTACATTTAACTCATTTACAGCTAATTGGGAGGCATCTGATATGGAGGGTGCTACATATACCATAGAAGTTAAGAATAGCACTGATGAGACCATTGCATCCGCTTCAGGTTTGGAAAAGACATCATACGCAGTTTCAAACCTTGACCCTGAATCCACATACACATACGTTGTATATGTTACAGTAAGCGAAGTTACAAGCGATGCTTCTAACTCAATAGAGGTTACAACTTTGGCTAAACCAACCATTATACTTAATAGTGAAGAGTTATTTATAAGCACAGATACAGATATTGAACAGAGCGAAACTATAGTTGTAAGCACTGTTAATGTTGAGGAAGTTACCGCCACAATTGCTGGTGACGCAGGATTCTATTTTGAGGGCGGAGAACTTACAAAAACATTAACAGTAAATGAGGATGGTAGTGTTGAGTTTAATCTACTTTACAAGTTTACCGAGGAAGGTGATTTTAATGGAACTATAACATTTAGTGCAACAGATGCAGAAGATGCACATCTATCGCTATATGCTTCAGCATCTAAGCCTACAGACGTGCCTGAAAACACTATATCAGGAATTGTAAAATCATTTAATAGCGGATTGCTTCAATTAAATAACGATTACGCAAGTATAGTTGTATCCAATCTTGCCGGCAAAACAGTGGCACAGGGTAAAGGCCACACTATAGCAGTAGCACAAGGTCAGACCTATCTGGTTAAGTTAGTGGATTTAGAAGGAAACATAAACACCATTAAGGTGAAGTAAGCAAGGATAGCAGGTACTCCTGCTCCGTCTGACCTGGAGTGGCACTCCACTCCACTTTGTCAGAGACGCCAAGCAGGTGCATATCCATAACGCTGGTATAACCTGAACGACAGATTATCTTATCAGCACCAAGAATATAGGGCAACAACTCAGTTGCTCTATATTTTTTTGCTATAACAACATTTGTATTATTTTGGGAGAATCGCTGACGGATATTTTTTTCAAAAATAGTGCGACTTGGTTCTACACCAGAAAGAACAACAAGCACTTCGCAATGTTTGGGTTTACAAACCATACCTTTAAACCTCGATAATGGACCTATAAATTTAGCATTATCTGGAACAGGATATTTATGTGTCAAATCACCTGCAAGCGACTTATCCTTATCGGCATAATCAGGTATCCAACACTCGTCGTAATTACTTATTATAGAGCGATGTAGCCTATATACTAATGGTTCAAGCCATTTAAGACCTTTAGGCATCTTAACCATTATCTGATGTGTAATATATATAGTGCGAATACCACTTACAAACAAACCAAAACGGTTGTCTGACACAATCATATCTATCTCCAAATCCTTTACAATATGCTTTATTTCCCTATGTTCTTTTATGGAGTAATATATAATTGACGGCAGATACCTAAGCATTGCAAATATCTGAGAATTTGATTTTGAGTATCTTATCTTAAAAGAGGGTATATATCTGCACCAAAGTGTGGGAAACTCACTGCGTAGCAGTTCAAGAGACTCTCCGTCACCGCCAATCATCACCTCATGACCCTCTTTTAGCAGGTCATTGATTATTGGAATACACCGTGTGGCGTGACCAAGTCCCCAATTTAGTGGTGCGACTAATATTCTCATAGTTTAACCGGTTAATCGGTTAATCGGTTAATCGTGGATTCGGTTAATCTTTTTATTTTTCGATTCACCGATTCACCAGTTCACCGATTCACCAACTATAAAGTTACCGTAACTCCAATCCCCAACCTCTTGATTTTTACCGCAACACCATCAAGGAATTCACGTGTTACGGGTTTTAGGGTGTCAAACGGAGTTTTGCGATCAAGGCTATATATTTGAACCGATTTAGGCTGAATTACAGCATACGCCTTTAGCAAAGCGGAAACCTCAGCATCGGTGGTGTTATCTACTGTATTACCTGTTATAAACAGAGTTTGTATAATACAGTTGCCTGAAAACATTGCCAAATCACGTATATGGGCATCAAGGTCAAAATCAGGATTGTTAGGGCGGTTAATGGCAAGCACGCTTGACTTTACAGCACTGTCAAGTTTCAGAATATTATTATCAACCTTACGCAGTGCCATAGCAACCTTAGGATTCCTAATCTGCCATGCGTTTGTAAGCACAGAGATTTGGGTTTGAGGAGCATAACGGTTCCTTAACTTAATGGTATCATCTATAATCTCAGCAAACTCAGGGTGCAGAGTAGGCTCTCCGTTACCTGCAAAAGTAATGGTATCCAGAGGCTCATGTTCCCCTTTCAGGTATGTTTCAAGGTCTGAATAAACCTGCTCTCTTGTAGGCATTACGGTATCGCTTCTGCCATCTTTATTAAGACCTGCCTCACAATATACGCAGTCAAAAGAGCAAATCTTGCCGTTGTTTGGTTCAAGATTCACGCCAAGCGATGTTCCAAGCCTGCGGCTGTGGATTGGTCCGAATATGGTGGAATTACAAATCATACTTATTTTAGTTATTTTTATTTTAAAGTCAACCAATCTGCAATATCCCTAACCAATATGCCTTCATAATTATATTCAGGATGTCTGGTGTTGGCAATAATATATTTGGGATATGCATCTTTTATTTGCAGCAAAGGAGTATATTCTCTCTTGAAAGTCTCCTCATTTGCTATGTTGTCACTTACCTGAATATATATCTTCTCTGTTCCCTTTAATGCTACAAAATCTATCTCTTTTTGATATAATTTACCTACATACACTTCATAACCGCGTCTGATAAGTTCTAAGAAAACAATATTTTCATATATCCGTCCATAATCTATGTTACGTGTACCAAGAATAGCATACCTTATACCACTATCCACCAAATAATATTTGCCTTGTGACTGTAAGTACTTTTTGCCCCTGATATCATATCTGTTAACTTTATACAATATATATGCTTTCGTCAGATAATCCAGGTATTTTGAAATTGTATGGTTATTTGAAGGAATGTTTGTTGCTGTCAAAGCCCCTGCAATACTATTTGGAGATGAAATATTGCTGATGTTGTCCATCATATACTCCATCAATCTGGGCAACACATCAGAATCAGCCAAATTATATTTTTCAACTAAGTCACGTTGAAGTATGGTATTATAAACATCCTTGATATACTCTTTCCTTAGTTCTTCATCTTTATAGACATAACTGCCACTCAAACCGCCATTTACTAAGTATTCATCTAACTGAGCATGCTTTTCCTGCTCTCCAAAATATGTTCGGTACTCATTGAAACTGAATGGGAGAACGCTTATTTCAATATACCTTCCAGTGAATAGTGTTGCCAAATCAGATGATAACAGAAACGCATTACTACCGGTAAGGTATATGTCATATTGTTCCGTTGCATGCAGACTATTGATGCACAATTCAAATTTTTCACACATTTGCACCTCATCTATGATAAGGTAGTTATTTACATTTGGAACATAATGTGAGCAGATGTATTCATTCAATGCATGATACTCTTGCAGATGTTCAAATTCAAGCAGTCTTAAATCTATGAAAATGATGTTACAGTTCACTTCATTCTCCTGCAAAAAATCCATGTAGGCTGATAGTAACTTTGATTTACCTGCCCGCCTGACACCTGTAATGATTTTTATGTCTGATGTGCCTTTGGTTGACTTGATTTTCTCCAAAAGCTGTGTCCTCTGCACTAGTTTCATTTCTAAAACTTTATTTTTTATTAAAAGTTAGAACTCAATGCAAAAATATAACATATCCTTATAAAAACAAAATGTTTTGTTAAATAATTTTTATTGCGGTCAATTTTTCCGCAATATATATAACAACAAGGGTCAAGATTTTGAAACCCTGACCCTGTGATTATAGAACGTCATCTCGAGTGAAACGAGAGATCTTTTTACTCAGCCAAAACCGCACGCACAGACTGTCCGTTGTGGCGGTTGAAGCTGTCCATGATCTGACCGTTTGAGTCGAAGAGCAAGTAGTAGGCGTTGTTGCCACCAAAAGGAGTGGAACTCCAATAGCTGCCGCCACTGCCTGCGTTGTCGACTCTGCCATCGTAGTAGTAGCCCGCAGCAGGGAAAAATACGGAGTTGCCAGAGTAGTCACCCTTGCCTTTAACGAGCAGTCCTGCAACACCATGTCCTCTCTCTGATTCTGATTTCCAATCTACATCACAGCTGGCAATAAGAGCCCGATAGTCTGCCTCTGTAGGCATCTGCCATTTATCACCCCACAGGTTCTTTGCTGTGTCGTGGCTTCCGCCTTGGATGTCTTCAGAACCAGTATAATGGTCATCCATCCAAGTTATTCCTTCTCCATTCTCGTATGTTCCACCCCAGCAGTAGTAGCCACCGTACTCTCCTACAGATGTTGCACCTACGTTGTACTCAGCCCACTTAGGACCATTCTCCCACAGCTGAACCCACTTAACCATAGTTCCGTCTTTTGTCTCAGCCTCGCCTGTGGTTTGTGTCACAAACTCCACATTAATCGCAACAGCCTTACCTTGTGAACGTCCTACGGTAAAGCCACCTAACTTTGTTGAGAACGCCTTGCCATCAGTTGCCGTCATTGAGAGAGTGAGGTCATTTGCAGCAAAATTAGCAGGTGCTAATGCTATTATAACATTTATGGCTTCTGATGCGTCAAGTTCTGTACCTTCTATGTTTGTGACTGTTATCTTCTTTGCACCTGTAACTGCCGTTGATGCGGCTGTGGGGTCAGTCTTGCTTACGCTGAACGTTCCGCAGATGTTGTTTGCGGCAGATGCTATCTCCATTGTCTTTATTGTGCCAGCACCTGTCAGTTGCAGTTTTATGAACGCTGTCTGGTTCTTGAAAGCAAGTGACTTGTCTGCCTCACTGTATGCAACCATTGGAACTGTGCTTGTGGCAAATGAGTTCTCTACATACGCTTGATTAGCAGGTATGCTGTACTTGATGGTACTGCCGTCTATGCCCTGTGCCGCTGATGATGGATATACTGCATAGTAAGGTGCTGTGGCTGTCTCTGCTATCCAACCCTCAAATATTGCAGATGTGGTGCCTTCACCATCTGTAAGGGTGAAGTTATTGCCTGTTGTTGATGTACCTGCGTAGATTTTAACTTGGTCGTCTGCTGACCATAGAATATCAGAACCGCTTATTGAGGTCTTCTCTTTGCTCTCATTTGATACGGCACTGAACACCGTCTTTACCATACCCTTCTTGCTCTCAGGGTTCTGTACATCTGCTTTCTTTTCACACGATGCTGAAGCCATCATTACCAATGCGGCTCCTGCTAAGTAAATAAGTTTTTTCATCTCTTTCTTCTTGTTTTTAAGGTTAATACTACAGCCAGCTTACACTCTCTGTTGTGAAACTTGGCACTGCGGCTGAACCAGCCATTACGGGCATTTCTGCCTCCATTCTAACTTGCTCCATTTTAGGAGCGGAATAAATCTTTTTCATAGTTAAAAGTTGAAAGTTAATAAATATGTTAGTTAATCTCGTTATCTATATCGGTGATTCGGATAATTATTGTTTTTAGTAATGAGCATTGTGAATTGCATTGCGAGCCCCGCACAAAACGCTCCCACTTGGAGGAGCGGAGCATTGTTTGAGCACGTAGTGCGAGTTTGCGGAGCACCGCAACAAGTTTGGCGTTTTGAAGGGTTCTCGGCGAGCACCCAGCAAGAAACAATGCTCATTACTAAATCATAACTCATTGAATATAAGCAAATTACCCCCCCCGATGCACTCGGGGAGGGTAATTTCTACCTACATTTATATGTAAGCCGTTTCCGGCTTCTATGTCTTTTCATTTTTTCTCTTTATCGGGTGCGAAGTTATGAATTATTTTTGATTTTACAAATTTTTTATAAGATTTCTCGCTACGTTGTTACGCAAGTGAGAGCAGACCTTTTTCAGCATTGTTTGCCTTATCAAAATTGAATTGGTTTAGCACACCATCCATAAGTGCTGCTATCTTATCATTGCAAAGGTTGCCTATGCTGCCCTCATGGGTGTGGTGGATTTCCTTGTTGGCCTTAAATTTGCCCGCCTCAATGTCAAGCCCCACCTTTTTGTAGGCATCGCGGAAAGGCATACCCTCAGTGGCAAGACGGTTAACTTCTTCTACGCTGAAAATGCAGTCATACTTGGAATCACCAAGCACATTCTCATTAACAGTAATCTCTGCCATCATACGCTTAACCATATTAAGGCAATCAAGAATCTCATCAAACATAGGCATGTATGACTCTTTAATAATCTGCAAATCACGGAAATAACCCGATGGCAGATTATTGGTAATCATCATTATCTCATTAGGTATGCTCTGAATCTTATTGCATTTTGCACGTGTGAGTTCAAACACATCGGGGTTCTTTTTATGAGGCATAATGCTGGAGCCTGTGGTATATTTGGCATCAAGTTTCATAAACCCGAAGTTCTGGCTTGTGAACATACAACTGTCAAACGCAAGTTTAGACAATGTACCTGCCACCGATGCCACCGCCTGTGCCACAATCCTCTCTGTCTTGCCTCTGCCCATCTGTGCATATACAACATTGTAACACATTGAGTCAAAGCCAAGTAACTCTGTTGTAAGAGTACGGTTAAGCGGGAACGAACTGCCGTAGCCTGCGGCACTGCCAAGCGGATTACGGTTTGCAACCTTGTAAGCGGCAAGAAGCATCTGCATATCATCAAGCAGGCTCTCTGCGTATGCTCCGAACCAAAGCCCGAATGATGACGGCATAGCAACCTGCAAATGAGTATAACCTGGAATCAGAACATTTTTATATCTCTCACTTTGTGCCTGTAGGGTGTCAAACAAATCCTTAACGGCAGAGACCACCTCCTGTAACTTTGAGCGTGTAAAGAGTTTAAGGTCAAGCAGAACCTGGTCATTGCGTGAACGTCCGCTATGCAGTTTCTTTCCAACCTCTCCAAGCATCAACTCCACCTCTGAGTGAATATCCTCAACACCAGGCTCTATCTCAAACTCCCCATTTTGGATTTTTGTATATATCTCACGCAACCCTTTAAGCAAAGCATCGCGGTCAGCGGTGGAAAGAAGCCCTATAGTCTCAAGCATAGTGGCGTGGGCAATGGAGCCTATAACATCAAACTGTGCAAGATACATATCCATCTCTGCATCCTTGCCTATTGTATAACGCTCAATTTCAGAGTCAACTGTAATGTTTTTCTGCCAAAGTTTGTTTGCCATAATCAGTATTCTATTTTAGTTAATGCCTCAGCCATCATCTCTATGCCTTGCTCCAATTTGCTGCCTATCATAGCCTTTATCATAAAAGGTATATCAGCCCTCAGTGTGAGCCTTAGTTTGGTATCGCCAGGCTCTTTCTCCACAAGTTGTATCCAAAAGTTAAAGTCTAAAGGAGAACTTTCTGACGCAAATTTTACCGTTTTGTACGGCTCTGCCTCTATTATCTTGAGTCCAATCTTACCTACTGGTTCTACAGTAATGAAACAACTGTCTTTACTGAGTTCTATATCCTTAATCTTAACCTGCTCCTGCGGAACCTGCTCTTTATACTTATCTATTACAGGCTGCAATAGTGTTAGGTCTGTAAATTTAGCGAACACTCTTTCTGCAGGTGCCGCTATATGCTTTACTGTGCTTTGATAATCTGCCATTATGCCTTATTATGCATTATACATTCCAAACAGAAGGGTCTTTACGCCACTCTTTTAGGGTAGGTAGAGCACTCTCTGGTATATAGTTTATTGATAACGCTTTAGCTATTATAGCCTCATAGTTACTAAGGGTTGTAAGCTCGATACCTGCATTCTTGAATGCTTGCTCAGCAACAGGGAATCCGTATGTGAAGGTTGCAACCATACCAAGCACTATGCTGTTCTTCTCTCTCTTTATGGCTTCCACTGCCTTTAGACTGCTGCCACCTGTAGATACCAAATCCTCCACTATAACCACTTTCTTGCCACTCTCTATATAGCCTTCTACAAGATTCTCCATTCCATGGTCTTTCTTTGCTGAACGGATATAAAGGAAAGGCAATCCAAGTTCTTCTGCCACCAATGCTCCCATTGCTATGGCACCTGTGGCAACACCGGCAATGGCCTCTGCATCGGGGTATTTTTCAAGAATAAGACGTGCAAGCTCAATCTTTATGATAGAACGCACCTGCGGAAACGACAGGGTTTGACGGTTATCACAATAGATTGGTGATTTCCAACCCGATGCCCAAGTGAAAGGCTCTGACGGTCTTAATTTTACCGCCTTGATTTCAAGCAGCTTACCTGCTACTAATGATTCTACTGACTCCATAAGATATTTAATAAATTTATACTCGCTACCGAAAGTTTTATGATAAGAGTTTATATATACCCATTCCAGTGGCTCATACCTTCTGTGAAGGTATTCGTCCCTCCCATAACGGCTCTGTGAGCCTATGGGTCCCTCCCACTATACGACTGCGTGGGTGCAGACGCACTGTCATAGGTATATATAAACTCCTTTTTATCATAAAACTTTCAATTGCTATTTGAATAACCTCTCCATTTATCTATCAGATTCTGCATATCTTCCGGAATGGCAGAATCAAAGTTCATGCGTTCATGGGTCTCCGGATGCTCAAAACCAAGGGTTTTGGCATGCAAGGCTTGCCTTGGGCATATTTTAAAGCAATTCTCCACAAACTGACGATACTTTGGGAATGTTGTTCCTCTTAAAATCTTGTCTCCTCCATAACGTTCATCAGAGAACAACGGATGCCCGATATGCTTGAAATGTGCCCTAATCTGATGTGTACGCCCTGTCTCTAACCTGCACTCCACAAGTGATACATACCCAAAACTCTCCAACACTCTGTAGTGTGTTACGGCATGTTTGCCGTTCTCACTGCCCTCTGGAAAGACTGTCATGGCAAGGCGGTCTTTAGGGTCTCTGCCTATGTTTCCCACTATTGTACCCTCCTTGTCAGGCACGCCCCACACAAGTGCATTATACAGACGGCTTGATGTCTTGTTAAAGAACTGCTCTGCAAGGAATGTCTTGGCGTGTGGCGTTTTTGCTATAACCAACAGCCCCGATGTATCCTTGTCTATTCTATGAACCAACCCTAAACGGTCATCACCTGCATCAAACGCCTCTCTCTCTCCAAAATGCCAAGCAAGTGCATTCAGCAATGTGCCCTCAAAGTTTCCATGTCCTGGGTGGACAACCATTCCGGCAGGTTTGTTTACCACAAGCAGCGAGTCATCTTCATACACAATGTCAAGCGGAATATCCTGTGGCACTATTGAGGTATCCTTGGGTGGATATGAGAACATAATGGTAACCACATCGCACGGCTTAACCTTATATGATGATTTCTGTGGCACTCCGTTAACCTCAATGTTACCTGCATCGGCACTCATCTGCACACGGTTACGGGAGGCACCTGTAATTCTGTCTGTAAGAAACTTATCAAGCCTTATCAGCGTCTGTCCAGGGTCTGCCGTAAAACGGAAATGCTCATAGCGTTCATCGGACTCATCGTCCTGCATATAGTCAAATATCTCTTCTTCACTTATCATCGGGGAATTATAATTCTTCTCCTTCTATAACCTCTCTATAAACCAATGAATCAATGGCGGTTGTAATAGAGTCCGACTCTCCATTCCCATCACCTACATAAAACTCTACCGCAGAGCCGTCTAACAGCAATGTACCCTCATGCAGCTCTTTCCCCTTATAATAGACTCCAAGCACCAAATCCTTAAAGTCACTTGGCTTATATGTAACCTTCTCTACCTTAAGACCCGATGCCTCAATAATGCTGGTGGCCTGCCTTACAGATAAATCCACTACGTTTGGAAGCGGTATGGCACGGTCTGAATGTGAATTTATCACAAGATATATCTTACGTTCCTGCTTGACAATACTGCCTGCAGTAGGGGTCTGCTCCACTATAAAGCCCTTTGGCACATCTTTGGAATAAACAGAGTCTATAACCTCATACAGAAGTCCTTTACCCTCCAACAGTTTGGCGGCACTCTCCACACGCAATCCGCAAACATCGGGTACACTCAGGCGGTCATTGTGGTTTGTGTATAAATTAAGATATACTGCAACCATGACAATTAACAGGATTGCAACCAATATAATATAGACAATATGTTTTATTATTGGGTGAGCCTTAAAAAACTGTATTAGCTTATTCATCTACGGTAATTATTTATATACGAGGCAAATTTACAAAAAAAAAAGGATGACTGAAAATTTTAAGCCACCCTTTTATTAACACTCTTTTATATTATCAGCTACGTCTTACGCAAGCCTCATCAGAAACTGTAAGTTTCTTACGGCCTTTTGCTCTACGTGCTGCTAATACCCTACGTCCGTTTGGTGTGGACATTCTTTCTCTAAAGCCGTGCTTGTTGGCTCTTTTGCGGTTTGATGGTTGAAATGTACGTTTCATAAAAATTTATTCTAAATTTTTATGCATGTTTGTTCGTGACTCGGCATAATCAGGTAAACCTGATTCCTAAGTTTTTCTCTGTGTGTTGATTAGAATAAATTCTATCAACACCCATCGTAAAACTTTAATCTGCTACGCAGATTCTGCTCTCGCTACTCCAAACAGTCATAAATTTTGTTATTACTTTAATTTTGGACTGCAAAGGTAATACAATTTATACTAACTACAAAAAAATAATGATGATTTTTTGGATTTTAATCTTCAAATTCAAAAAACTCATCAATTTTTGTTAGTGTAAGTATCTGTTTTATATCGGGTTTCATATTCCTTATGGTAATAACGCCATCAAGTTGTTTTTTTATTTTAAGGAACAACCTCAACCCCGATGAACTTATATACTCCAACCCGGAACAATCAATAACAAGGTGTTTCCCTTGGGCCTGTACAATCAATTCATCAACTTGATTACATAAGCCTGTAGCAACCTCTGTGTTAAGTCTGCCACTCAAGGTACAGATAATCTCACTGCCGTTCTGCTCTACATTAAACCTCATATATTTTATCTTTATTTTCTTTGACCCTTAACCCTTTTGTTACGGCTTTGCCGTAACCATGTTTCGTCGTCACTCGGCATAACCCAAGCAAACTTGGTTACTTTCAATTTTCAACTTTCAACTTTTAATTAAATTGCTTCCGTTCATCTCTTTTGGCTGCTCAAGTCCCATAATATGGAGTATTGACGGAGCCACATCGGCAAGTCTGCCGTCTGCAACCTTTGCCGCCTTGTTATCTGTAACATAGATACATGGAACAGGGTTTAGAGAGTGTGCCGTATTTGGTGTGCCGTCTGCGTTTATTGCATTATCGGCGTTACCATGGTCAGCAATTATAATTGCCTCATATCCTGTGGCACGGGCAGCCTCTATAACACTGTGAACACAGGCATCAACAGCCGTAACAGCCTTTTCTATAGCACTATAAACTCCTGTGTGACCTACCATATCGCCGTTGGCAAAATTAACAACTATAAAATCATACTTGTCTTCTCTGATAGCATCAACAAGTTTGGCACATACGCTGAAGGCACTCATCTCAGGCTGCAAATCGTATGTGGCAACTTTAGGTGAATTAACCAAAATCCTGTCCTCGTTCTTGTATGGCTCCTCCCTACCGCCGTTAAAGAAGAAGGTAACGTGTGCATATTTCTCTGTCTCAGCAATATGAAGTTGTTTCAAACCTTTAGATGAAACATACTCTCCAAGTGTATTCTCCACGTTCTCCTTGTCAAACAGAATGTGAACGCCTGTAAACGAGGCATCGTATGGGGTCATACAGCAATAGTGAAGATTTGGAATTGTATGCATTCCAGCCTCAGGCATATCCTTTTGGGTAAGGGCAATGGTCATCTCCTTAGCACGGTCATTACGGTAATTGAAGAATATGACAACATCACCTTCCTTTATTTTTCCGTCAACTGATGTGTTAACTATAGGTTTAACAAATTCATCTGTAACACCTGCATCGTACGATGCCTGCATTGCTGCCACCATATCAGTGAACTCCGCTCCCTTGCCGTTTACAAGCAGGTCATAGCCCTCTTTTACACGTTCCCAACGCTTATCACGGTCCATAGCATAGTAACGTCCTACTATAGAGGCTATTACGCCAGCACTTTTTTGCGTGTGCTCTATAAGTTGCTTAATAAACCCGATACCGCTTTTAGGGTCTGTATCACGCCCGTCCATAAAACAATGGATGAATGTGTTCTTTATATCGTACTCCTTGGCTATATCACAAAGTTTAAACAAGTGGTCAAGTGAGCTATGAACACCGCCATCGGAGGTAAGACCCATAAGATGAACGCTCTTACCATTCTGCTTTGCGTATGAGAATGCGGCAACAATCTCCTTATTCTGAAGTATTGAGCCGTCTGCACAAGCCTTGTTTATTTTTACCAAATCCTGATAAACTACACGCCCTGCACCTATGTTAAGGTGACCTACCTCTGAGTTACCCATCTGACCGTCAGGAAGTCCCACGTTCTCACCCGATGCCTGCAACTGTGAGTTAGGGTAAGTCTTTACCAAATAATCCCAATAAGGGGTTGGTGTATTGTAAATAACATCGGCTTTGGAGTGATTTCCAATACCCCAGCCGTCCAAAATCATCAATAACGCTTTCTGTGACATAATTCTATTATCTTTATTTTTTTTATTGTACGCAACGTACACTTACAGCCATATTCTTTAGTTCTCCACCACCAAACATACTATCGTATGCATCTTCCATACTTCTGTTCAACCCATAATTATTTTGGGCATCAGTTGTGCCAAAAAAGCCCTCCTTGCCAATTTTTGGATTAACAATAGTCTTACCACCTTCATCCAAACTAGCCATTCCGGCAGGCAATGCACAAAAACCGTATGTATCAATACCTGTCCTGTCTGTGTATGACTGATCTATAAACCAACCTTCTTTTGCCTTTAAATGAGTGGCGGCACCTGCACGTCCTGGATTCATTGACGCAATATACAACACAGCAGCCTCCCATTCAGCCATAGTTGGAATATGAAAACCATCAGGGCAAATACCTTGTCTTGGATTCGTTTCATCATAGTCTCCTGTTTGTGCCTCGGCTTCCTCTTCTGTGTATCCCATATATGCGGCAAAATTATACAGGTAACCCAATTTTGCACGCAATTCAGGGGTAAGCTTTTCAGAGTACTCTGATACAGCATTTTTCCCATCATGATAATACGGTGCAACTGTAAAAAGGTCTGCCTGTATGGTCTGTCCTGGTCTTTCACTACCTTCATCATATTTATCACACTTCATGTTTTCCGCCATCCAGTACTGTTCTCCCAATCTTATTACCCTATACGTGTTTCCACAGGCATCTGTAACGGGGTCATCATATATAGGCTCAGGTGCCGTAAAACAGATGCTGTCAATCATATCAACCGGAATGGTTATTACATCGGAATAAAGTCCAATATGCCCATACACATACATATACTCATTCTCAGCCATAACACTTAATGTCATAACTGCCTGCAATGCTAATAGTAATGCAATTCTTTTCATGGCCAAATGTTTTAATATATGGGTACAAAGATACACAAACGAGAGCAAAAATCAAAAAATGCGAGCATTTTTCGCATATCTTTTTCAAAAACGGAACGATTTTGTTTTTGCCGAGTGCAAGTTATCCTCACATCTGTTTTTTAATAACGATACCATATATGAAAAACAAGATTTACAACATCAAAAAATCAGAAAAAACAAAAAAATTAGTTTATGGGATAATTGTAGGAATTATAAAAACAGACAATATATTTGTGCACAAAAGTATCATAAAAGTTATAAAAAACACAAAAATTGTCTTAAAAGTGCAAAAAATGTCTTAAAAGTGCAAAAATTGTCTTAAAAGTGCAATGGTTTTTGTATATTTGTCGTGCACTTAATAAATATGAAACTATGACAAATGAACGACAAACAGACCTATTGGTAGCCTCACTGTTAAATAGTGCTGGCATAGATGCAACGCCCAATGGCAGTAAAATATTAGAGGTTCAAAATGCTTTGAAAACTGCTTCCAAACGTGGAACTGGGCATAAAGGTTTCCCTGAGTATGTTGCACAAGTTGGCGATTTCATAATGGTAATTGAAGATAAAGCAGACAGATCAAAACAAGCCAAATATCTTGATGCCAATAATCAAAATTTATTGATGGATGATACATCTATTTCAAATTATGCTGAAAACGGTGCGTTACACTATGCTCAAAAGATTGTAGCAAACACACACTTTAACAAAGTTTTTGCGTTTGGTTGCTCTGGTACTGAAAGTGAAAATTTGATAATTCGTCCAATTTTTGTATCCCCAACTAGCTACAAACTATTAGATAAAATAAAAGATTTTAGCAACTTTTCAGTTGATAAAATATCATCCTATTATACTACTGTAGTCTGTCAGGAGAAAACGGCAGATCAGATAGAATTGGAGAACATTTTAGCAAAAGCATCATCGTTGCATGAAGATTTACACATATATGGTTCTCTTTCCAATGAGCAAAAACCTATTGCAGTTTCCGCAATATTATTGGCTATAGAAAATCCGCATTTTTCCACAGAAGACTTGACTGGAGATCAAAATCATACAGATGGACAAAAAGTTTATGACGCATTAGAGTCTTATATGGAACAAGTGGAGGTCGCACCTCAAGAAAAAAAGGAACGCGTACTAGATGAATTTAGATTTATTAAAACAAGCCCTAAGTTGTCTCAATATGAAGAAAGATTGGGCAAAACCCCTATACGTTTTTTTGCAGAATACCTTTATTCCAATGTTTCAACTGCTTTTCACTTTAATACACCTGAAGACATTTTAGGTCGCTTTTATGGAGAATTCATGAGTTATAGCGGTGGCGATGGTCAGTCACTTGGAATAATATTAACTCCAAAGCACATTACTCAATTGTTTTGTGATTTAGTTAATCTAAAACCCTCAGATGTAGTTTTTGATCCTACATGTGGTACAGGTGGTTTTCTCGTAGCAGCTATGCATAATATGTTAAATAAAGCACGAACTAACCAACAACGCAAAGATATACGAAGACAACAATTATATGGGATAGAACAAAATGTGCGTATGTACTCTATTGCAACAACAAATATGATTCTAAGAGGTGATGGCAAGAGTAATTTAGTATGTGCGGATTTCCTAAAACAAGATACTAACGATTTAAGACAGAGACATTTCACTGTAGGACTGATGAATCCTCCGTATTCGTTGGCAATAAATGGAGAAACAAGACATTTAAGTGAATTGCACTTTATTAAGCATTTGTTGGATTCTTTAGATGATGGCGCACGTTGTGCTGTTATTGTACCCCAATCTACGATGGTAGGGAAAACGACAAAGGACAAAGAAATAAAATACTATTTATTGGAACATCATACATTGGAGGGTGTTGTCACTCTAAATCCGGACACTTTTTATCGTGTTGGCACTAACCCAGTTATTGCTATTTTTACGGCACACCAACCGCAACCATCTAACTATTACTCAAAGTTTATCAATTTTAAGGACGACGGTTATGAAACCAAACCACATATAGGTTTTGTTCCAACAAATAGAGCAAAAGAACGACGAGAGTTTCTTTTGGAATGTTGGAATAAAAACAGACCAGCACCTAATGATTTTATGGTTCGCTCTACAGTTACCGCAGAGGACGAATGGTTACATTCATTCTACTATTTTAATGAGGATATTCCCACTGATGCAGACTTTGAAAAAACAATGGCAGATTATCTTACATTTGAATTTAATATGATTGCACACGGACGTGGATATTTATTTGAAAACACAAACGAGGAGAAGGAGGTAACACTATGAAAACTTTAGACCAATGCAAATGGAAAGCATTTAATATAAGTGAAATAGCAAGTATAGGAACTGGTGCAAATATAGCTAAACAGCAGCTAACTGAAGGTAATACACCTCGTATTTCAGCAACAGATGCAAATAATGGTATTGAATCCTTTACAGCAAAGCATTCATCAATTCGCAATTACAGAACATATAAAAATTGTATTTCTATATCTTTTTTAGGTTCTTGCTTCTATCAACCATACGAAGCCAGTTATGACATGAAAATTCATAATATTCAACTGAAAGAAAAAAAACTAAATAAATATCTTGCATTATTTATAACAACACAATGCAAACGATTCTGTGAGCATATAAATTATGGTAATCAATTATCCTCATCTGATTTGCCTAAGCAAAAAATTATGCTCCCCATAACAGAACAAGGCGATCCAGATTGGGCCTTTATGGAGGAGTATATGAAAGCAAAAGAGCATCAATTACTTGCACAATATCAAAAATATATTGCACAAATTATTGATAATCAACAAATTGCCCCCCCTATCAGCAGTAAACAATGGAGAGCATTTAGAATAGAGGATATATTTTCAATACAACGTGGTAAACGTTTGAAAAATGGCGACCATATTACAGGAAAAACACCTTATGCTTCATCATCTGCGATGGATAATGGAATAGATGATTTTATAAGCAACACGAAGAACGTACGTATATTTGCAAATTGTTTAACAATAGCAAATAGTGGCAGTGTTGGTTCTACTTTTTATCATCCATACTCATTTGTAGCGAGCGACCATGTAACTAAATTAGAGAATAATCTAATGAGCAAATATGCATATTTATTTATAGCACAGATAGTTGAAAAAATAAGAGAAAAGTATAGCTTTAATAGAGAAATTAACGATGACCGCATTAGGCGAGAAATAATTATGCTTCCAACCACCCACGAAGGAACACCAGATTACGAATATATGGCAGGCTATATGAAAAACATAGAAAATCGTATTATACAAAAATACATTAACGCCAAATTGCTATAACCCGTCAATATACCTATAATAATTCCTGTAAAACCGTTACTGTATATACATAAATGATTGAGGAGGGTACTTAATGCCGAAATCACTTAGAGATAATGGTTCTGAATATTTGGTCATTCTGCCTACTGCAATTGCATTGGCTTCCTTCTTATGAGAAAAATATTCATCATAAAACATTTTGCTAATACCCGAAAACAATGCAGTTTTCTGCCATAGACATTCTACATCATCAGTCATTATCTTAGAAATTTTGAATTCTCCAATTACTTTTTGCACTGGAGAGGAAGCATATACTACTACTGTGTCAACACTTGGATTTTTGAAGACACTTTTACGAAATTCAAATTTTTTGGAACCATCAAATATCTTGTTGGCAAACTCAGGTTTAATTGACAATAAAACTTTCATTTGATTGTGTTGCTTTTAGTATTGTATTTAGTTTATCGGTAGTAATTTTTTTAAAACCACGTGGTGCGTCATCTATGCCGGAAAGAACCCCCAAACGTATAAGTTCTGCCATATTTATCCTGTGTGGAAATGAATAGGTGTATAAAAATTTAGTTGCAACTGGAGAACCTTTTGAATACTCCCACAATTCAACCAACTCCTCATTTGAATAAACGCTACTTTTTCTACAATATGATAAAAATTCTTCTTTTGAGGAAAATCTATCTCTAACTTCCTCCACTATACACAATGAGGTGACAACGCTCTTGTAATACCCTCCTGTTCTATAGAAGATTATTAAATCACCTTTGTTTGGATAAGGTTTTAAAAATCTTGACACATAGACCTTCCCAATACAATTTCTGTGAGGAAAGTTTTCCACAAAATTTAACGGTGATTCCGTATTTAAAATTGAATCAGGTAATAATTCTGTATGATATTTAGAGAAAACAGGTACAATAAAACAGTTTTGTGCCCGTGACACGTATGGGAAACAACCCCTTATATTGTTAATATTAAAATTTGGACTGAAATTACGGACATAGACTTTTTCTTCTCCATTTTTTGTACCCCAATACACAAATCCCCATTGCTCTAAAAGTGTTATAAGTCTGCGTTGTTCGTCTCTTTTGTCAAAAATTGTAACATAGATTTCTTGAACTTTGTTTTTTAACGCATTATCAAAAATTATCTTCAGGAAACGTTCTCCTAACCTGAATCCATTACTTATAATTTTTAGAGTACCTATCTTTAGCCTTCTTTTGGGTACAAGCAATGGTGTAATATCAGAATAATTTTCTGTTGTATCTTCTATTTTTAAATACAGAAATGATAGTAACTTCTTGTTGTCAGCATTTTCTGTAATATAGGCTTCTTCATCATATTTTGAAACGAACCACTTGTCAAAACCGGAATAGTCTGCTCTAAGGCTATCAAAAAACGAATCCTTTAAATCGATTTCACCAAACTTTCTCTTTCTAACGTTTAATATTTTATAGTCAACTAAATCTGGGTTGTCAGCAAAGGCTTTTTCCAAAAAAGAGTCAATATTATACACCTTGTCTTGAATTTTAAGATGCTTGGCTTTAGTATGGATTTTTTTATCTTCTGTTACCAATATATCAACACGTCCGACATATACTTCATTTAAAAGTTGGGTATCTATTTTGTCATTTGGAGTACTGTCCAGTAATGACGATACCCTGAGCACTTCATCGTGGATTGGTGACGGAATTGTAATTTGTTCGTAACTGCTTATTTTTATAAGAAAACTATCAACAGTTGATTTATTAGGATTCTTTTTTATTTCCTCAATAGTTGCAGAATGCACACATTTAGTATAATGGCATTTTTCTAACCATTTGAATAACAATCCTATATCTTGAGAAATAACTTTTGTTGTCTCCCGATGTATAATTATATTTGTATCTAAAAGTGCCTTCATATAAACTTCTACAAAGATAATAGATTTTTTTGATTTACAAAATAAAATTCAATTAACCGCCAAGCACTTTTGCCCTATGGTGTGCAATCCAGTGATTATTTTTTCTCTTTGTTTGGGGCGTGGTATGCTTACCGCATTGGCGTAATGCGATAATTGTGCATGTTTCATACCAGTAACATTACTTAATGCCGTTAATGTGGTATATTGTAATGCTTGTTGAAGCATAGCGGATACCGTTGAAACAAATTCAAACTCATAATTGCCAGTTTCAGCCCATATAGGTAATTTATCCCCATCATTTTTCATTCCTTCAATATGAAAAGCCATGGCTTCTGCAAACTTCTGCTTTATCCCACTTTCTGTTTTATCTGTAACAATAATTGCACCAAAATCAGGCATCGCAAATGCCGCACTAAAGTTTTTATCCTCCCAATTAAGTTTGATTTTTAAGACTTCTTTTTGTTCCATAATACTTTTTATATTTATTTCCAACCCGCTTGTTTCCATATACTGGATAATAATTCCTGACTTAGAGTATCACTTGGTTTTCCATTAACTGTAACCTTACCTTTTAACATAGGATGTTTTAATTGCCTATGGTCTCCTTTTATGGTCATAATGTACCATCCTCCTGCTTTAAGTAAGTCTAATACTTCTTTTACTTTATATCTTCTCATTACGTATGATTTTGCAAAAATAGTATTATTTTTAATACTATCAAAATTTATACTAATTATTTTACACCCCCAACACCAGCGGAACTTTCTTTTTAATAGTGATTTTAGAGGTGGAGAAGGCTTCAAAAGCCACAACGTAGATGCCAAAGGGCATAAGCAGGTTGCGGTCTGAATAGCCGTTCCAAGTTACAACCCCCGATGGGGATAGCAGTGCGTTGCGGCACAGCCTTCTGACCAAAACACCGTCCGATGTATAGATGGCTACATTCACAACCGCACTCTCATCCATTTTGTAATAAATCATAGCCAAGTCATTTACGCCATCGCTGTTTGGCGTAAATGTTTCAGGCTCAACCCAAACAGAGCCTGATTGTTCATCATCGGGGTTATAAGGCTTATATTGCGAATTCTCATACCCAGGAGTGGCAAAGCCTACATTCTCCGCCGCCGATGTCCACACTGTCAGTGCAGGATTAACCCTCTCAAAACTAACACCTTGATTATTAGAGAGCATTGGGTTATGCATGGTTTTGGCATTATAATAGACAGAATCTATAGGCACAGTTCCACACTTTAACACCACACTGCCTGAATCCTTTACCAGCGATGGAACTTTTACCTCAACTATGGCATCGTAATCACATTTATACAGTTCTGACAGCGATGCGGAGTCTTGCGTAAGCACCTTGTAATCACCACTATAAAACTTTACAGAAGGTAGCGGCACATCTGATTTCCCATTTCCCAATGTCAAATCAGCCAGATTAAACGTGGAGTCAGAGTTATTGTAAAGTTCCACAAAATCATAACCATCGGGGTAGGGATAAGAAAGAATCTCATTTATAACAATATCACCCCTTTTAGGCTTGGGCAACTCCTTATAAGTACCGCCGTTACGCATAAGCCCCCACATCTTGTAGCCTTGTGAACGTGTAGAGGTGTATTTCACGTAAAAGCCACCATACACAGCCCTTTCAAATGTTTTATCTGTTACAGAACATTCAAGCACTGTGTCTGCATCTGATTCTAAACAAGAATATACGTTCCACATTCCGTTTTCAGAGCGTTCCACCGCTATGTAAATGGGAGTGTTCTCTGTTATGCGCAATTTCTCTCCTTGAGCCAATACACTTACACTTGCACCACTCTGCCTGCATAAGGCAATGTTCTTATCGGTGTAGCCAACCCTTATAAAATAGCCGTTCAAATTTCCCCTTAAGTCAGAACTGTCTGAAACCAGATACCATTTCACATAATTGGAAGAGGATGCGGCAAACTCAAACTTAAAATTACAGTGCCACGCCGCATTATATATTACTGTCGATGTGTCGGACAAGTAGGCATCAGAGGTCTCCGCTGGAGCATTTAGTTGCAGAGTGTCACCATACACCCCGAATTTTGACACATCGCCAGTCCATGCCTGGGACTGTTGACTACATAAAACGCAAATGCTTAAAAGCAGTACATAAAAAAATTTTTTCATACCCATTTCAACTGCAAGCATTGAAGTGAGGACGAAAAAGCGAAACGGAGAATGTGACAAAGATACAAAAACGAGAGCAAAAAACAAAAAATGCAGGCATTTTTTGAAAAAAAAGATATAAGGTGGGAGTTTGGAAACTTGTTTGCAAAATACCACCGAATATCTTTTTCAAAAACGGTACGTTTTTGTTTTTGCCGAGTGCAGGTTATCTTCACGAGTACCCGTAGGGTACGAGTAAAGATACAAAAATATTTTGTTTTTTCTAATTTTTTTTGACGTTGTATAAAAAAAACACTATATTTGTGGCAGATAATCTTGTTTTGGTGTATAAATATCCACCTTAATAATCTTGTTTTGGTGTACAATTCACTATTTTAATAATCTTGTTTTGGTGTATAAGATTTATGAAACGTAAGATTTACAATGAGTTGCTACAATGGAAAAATAAATATTCCAATAAAGAGGCATTGCTTATTGATGGGGCAAGGCGTGTAGGTAAGAGTTTTATAGTGGAAGAGTTTGCCAAAAATGAGTACAAATCATATATCATAGTAAACTTTTCTAAGATGACAGATGAGTTACGTGCTGTTTTTGACAATTACATTACGGATATAGATGCCCTTTTCCAGCGTCTGCAACTATTATTACATGTGAAACTCTACAATAGGGAATCACTGATTGTATTTGATGAGGTTCAAAGATACCCAAAGGCAAGAGAGGCTGTAAAGTGGCTTGTACAGGATGGTAGGTATGACTACATTGAGACAGGCTCACTGGTAAGTATAAACAAGAATGTGAAAGATATTACCATTCCATCAGAAGAATCCCGTTTGGATATGTATCCAATGGATTTTGAAGAGTTTTTATGGGCGTTTGGAGAAACTGATTTTATGGATTTTATAAAGGAGTGCTATGTAAATCAGAAGCCACTTGGGAATGCTCTGCATCGTAAGGCGATGGACTATTTACGCTTGTATATGATAATTGGAGGCATGCCACAAGCAGTGGCACAGTATATCCAAACTAAAGATTTTGAGGAGACAGACCATATTAAGCGTGGCATTTTGGATTTATACAGAAATGACATCTATCATTACGCCGAAGAGGATGCCTCAAAAGTCATAAAAATTTGGGATTCCATTCCCGGACAACTGCAAAAACACGAAAAGCGTTTCCGTATAGGTTCCCTGCAAAAAGGAGCAAGGACAAGGGATTTTGCAGATGCATTCTTTTGGTTGGAAGAGTCAAGGGTTGCAAATACGTGTTACGCTGCCACAGAACCTAACATCGGGTTAAAACTAAACAGAGACGATGCCAAATATAAGTTATATATGGCAGATACCGGTTTACTTATATCCCACGCATTTGATGAGAAGTCCATTGAAGTGGCGGATTTGTACAGAAAATTGATGTTGGACAAGTTGGAGATAAACAAGGGTATGCTTGTTGAGAATCTTGTGGCTCAAATGATTAAGCCAGGACACAAGAATTTGTACTATTTTTCAAAAGCAGATAGAGAAAACGCCGATGAAAGGATGGAAATAGATTTTCTTGTAAGTAAACCGTCTGTGACGAGCAGGCATAATATCTGCCCTATTGAGGTTAAATCAACTGCAAGATACAGGACTTCATCGCTTATCAAATTCAAAAGCAAGTATAGTTCTTATTTGCATACGCCATACGTACTGCATTCCGCCGATGTTAAAGTTGCCAATGGAATAGTGTATTTACCCCTATATATGGCACCACTGCTATAAAGGAATGGGTAAGAAGTGAAGTAATTTAAAAACATAAAAACAAAAACAACAATGAGCAAAACAATTTGTAAGAGCAGTTATTCTATTAGTGGCAGGTACTGTGCTGCTGTGCGGGTGTGAGAAGAAAGAGGACACACCCAAACCTAATCCCCCAAAAGTCAACAGCTCTGTTGAGTTTGAGCATAAAGTAATAAAGTGCAAGATCCTGAATCCGGTAAAAATTAATGTGTAATCACTAGTTCTACATTATCTCGGACTAAATGATATAACTAATACAATTCAATTATTCCCTGAAAAATATCCCAGACAACTAAATATCACTCCACTTGGAGAAACAAGACAAATTTTTATATGGAAAGAAAAATTAAAATAACTTTACTTTTGGTAATAGGATACGTTCTTACATCATGTATTAAAACATCCATAAATAACATACCAATACCAGAAGAGGAAATATTAGGTTTGTATATTGACAAAAACGAATACGATAAAATCAATATAAAATCCGATTATTCTTATGAAAGAACTCTTATAATCAAAGATTCTTCAATAATTGAAAATGGCGAATGGAAATATTTTTGTTCAGATAAACTATCAAAAATACCAGGACACTATAGTAAAAATATTATATACCTTTACAAAGATTCGTTAAACAATGATATTCATTCCAATTATTCACACCTATATGCCTGCTATAAATACATCTATTTCGGGCCAGTAATATTAACTCGCGGATATCAGGGTGACCCAGACGGAGCACCTAAATTGAAATGGTTAGAGAAATCTGAATAGTAAATATTAAGATTGCATTTTGACAAAATATGGTCATTTACTATGATTTGAACAAATTTAAAACATAAAAACAAAAACAACAATGAGCAAAACAATTTTAAGAGCAGTTATTCTATTAGTGGCAGGTACTGTGTTGCTGTGCGGGTGTGAGAAGAAAGAGGACACACCACAAAAGAAATACTTGCCAGTTAACAATACGGTAGTATTTGTGCCACGTGTGATTAAATGCAAAGTGGGTGATGTAATTAAGCCAGATATATATGTGGATTATAAGAAGATAGAGAATCCAGTAGATTATAACATTAAATTCACTCCGTGTGACCCGTCTGTGCTTTCTGTCAATGAACAGTGTGAAATAACCTCATTAAGCAGTGACCCCACATACGTTTCTTTGTATTGTGAAAATAATGGGAAGGTGTATAAGGATACATTGGTTGTACTTGTAACCTTGCCTTCAGGAGGGGATTCATATTACATAAGTAAAGGTTTTGACTTGAACAATGACGGCATTATGTCAAAATATGAAATGTCAAAAATAGAGATGCTTGACAAGTGGTATCAGGCAGATGCCTCTTTGCTCAAAAATGTGAAGGTTATTATGTCTGAAATTGATTATTATGCTTATATAGATCTCGATTATTATG
This sequence comes from Paludibacteraceae bacterium, assembly GCA_024399495.1. Taxonomy (GTDB): domain Bacteria; phylum Bacteroidota; class Bacteroidia; order Bacteroidales; family Paludibacteraceae; genus Enterocola. The sequence continues at coordinate 45,932 of JAKSNY010000008.1, read as the reverse complement.
ATGAAGAGTATGACTATTATTATGATAGACCAGTTGATTTTAGTCGAAATAAAGCACTTAGAATCATTAATTTAAACTATATTAATTGCAATAGTACGGCTAATCATATAAGATTGATTTTTTCATCTGAATCAGTAATAGAAAGTATTGCGTTAACATCCAATTCTTCCACTTGTCCTACAATATATGGTTTTGAAAAACTTGATATGCCATTGTTAACATCTCTATCGGTAGAAAAATTCTCGATTAAAGAATTAAACATGTCAAATGCAAAAAACGTTAAAAATGTGACATTATCTAACTGTCACGGGATTCGGAAAATTGATTTAAGTGAGTGTGATAATTTGGAATATTTAGAAGTTGTTTTAGTGGATTGGGTTCCAGAACCGCAAAAGTGTGATTTAATCCTTTCTCATAATATTTACGAGAAATACAAGAATGGTTCGCCTGACTTAACAGTTAATATTAACGAGTTAGTGAACGTAATTGAAGCTGGGCAATAATCAAACAACTTTCATTTTTAAGGTTGGCACTCCATTACTTACGCTATAAGTGTACCTTTACTCCTCCTTCCAGTCGTCGTGAAGATAAAAACCACTTACTCTATAAGTGTATCTTTACTCGTACCCTACGGGTACTCGTGAAGATAACCTGCACTCGGCAAAAACAAAAACGTTCCGTTTTTGAAAAAGATATGCGGTGGAATTTTGTGAGCAAGCTCCCAACTCCCACCTTATATCTTTTTTTTCAAAAAATGCCTGCATTTTTTGATTTTTGCTCTCGTTTTTGTACCTTTGTCCCACCAAATTAAAACGCATTATGAATGTAGCAATTGTTGGTGCCAGCGGCGCCGTAGGTCAGGAGTTTTTAAGAGTGTTGGCGGAGAGGAATTTCCCCATCACAGAGTTATTCCTTTTTGGTTCTTCACGCAGTGCAGGAACTGAATATGAGTTTAAAGAAAAGAAATACACAGTAAAAGAGCTTAAGCACGGCGATGATTTCAAAGGCATAGACATAGCGTTTACATCGGCTGGAGCAGGCATTTCAAAAGAATTTGAAAAGGATATTACAAAGTTTGGGGCAGTTATGATTGACAACTCAAGTGCATTCCGTATGGACCCTGAAGTTCCTCTTGTGGTTCCTGAAATGAATGCCCCCGATGCCAAAATACGTCCTCGCGGTGTAATTGCAAACCCTAACTGCACCACCATCATTATGGTAGTGGCACTGAAGGCTATAGAGCAACTTTCACATATTAAGAGAGTTCACGTCTCTACATATCAGGCAGCATCGGGTGCAGGTGCGGCCGCTATGGCAGAACTTGAGCTTCAATATCGTCAGGTGCTTAACAATGAGCCTGTAACAGTTAATAAATTTGCATATCAACTTGCATTTAACCTTATTCCTCAAATAGACGTGTTTACAGATAACGGCTACACTAAAGAGGAGATGAAGATGTATAACGAGACCCGCAAGATTATGCACTCCGATATTGCAGTCAGTGCAACCTGCATACGTGTGCCATCACTTAGGGCTCACTCTGAGGCTATTTGGGTTGAGACAGAGAGACCTCTTACAGTTCAGGAGGTTCAAGACGCATTTGCAAAGGCAGAAGGGCTTGTACTTGAGGATAACCCTGCAGAAAAAATTTACCCGATGCCACTGTTCAAATCGGGTCTTGACCCTGTTTATGTAGGGCGTGTACGCAAGGATTTGGCAAACGATAACGGAATGACATTCTGGTGCGTTGGAGACCAAATCAAGAAAGGTGCAGCACTTAACGCAGTACAAATTGCAGAATACTTGATTAAGGAAGGTGACATTAAAAAGTAACATACACTTTTCACAGAACCTTTGTTCCGATGTAAGCACCCTATTACAAGGTGTTTCACCGGAACAATTGTTTATACTTACAGACACCAACTCTGCAAAACACTGTCTGCCGTTACTTGGCACGCTTACAAACAATGCCAAAATAATAGAGGTTTCTAACGGAGACTCTGCAAAGAACCTACACACCATAGAGCAAATCTGGACATTCCTATGCACAAATGGAGGCACCAGACACTCCGTAATGCTGAATCTTGGCGGTGGCGTAATTACAGATATGGGAGGTTTTGCCGCCTCCACATTCAAGCGTGGCATAAGGTTCATAAACATACCCACCACACTGCTTAGCATGGTAGATGCCGCCATCGGGGGTAAGACAGGCTTTAATTTTAACGGACTTAAAAATGAGATTGGGGTTATAAACCAACCGTCAGATGTAATTATCAGTGCTGAGTTTTTGCGCACATTGCCTAAAACGGAACTGCTTTCGGGCTATGCAGAGATAATAAAGCACGGACTTATAAGCAACAACACCTATCTGAATACAATTCTGAATTTTGACTTGGCAAACCCCGATGTTAAGGGTCTGCAAGACATTATTAGGGAATCTATAGATATAAAGTCTAAAATAGTGGAGCAAGACCCCACAGAAAAAGGGGTACGCAAGACACTTAACCTTGGGCATACCATAGGACACGCCCTTGAAAGTTTCTCACTAAAAAAAGAGAAAGCACTGCCTCACGGCTATGCTGTAGCCTACGGACTGATAGCGGAGTTGTACCTATCATACAAGATGTACAAATTCCCAAAAGAGACACTTTTAAGCGTTTCCAGATATATAAAGGAGTATTACGGAGCATACAATATAGGGTGCGATGACTACCCTGAGCTTTTCAACCTTATGCTCCACGATAAGAAGAACACCTCTGCCACTGAGGTTAATTTCACCCTGCTTAGTGGTGTAGGAATCCCTGTTCTAAACTGCACCGCAGACCAGAATGCAATATTCCAATCACTTGATTTCTACAGAGATACCGTAGGATTGTAATCAAAATTAGTTCTTTGTGATGCGTTGATCTGGGGCATACATCATACACTACACATCATACATCAAGTAAAAATTTGTACCTCCGAGGGGAATCGAACCCCTATCTAAAGTTTAGGAAACTTCTATTCTATCCGTTGAACTACAGAGGCAAATAGTTGAATATCAAAGAATTATCTAAAAGAACAACCACCTTAAAACTCTATCGGTTAACTAACGAGTAACAAAAATGCTTCTTACCGCATTAGTTCCTGTGTTTCTTGTATATCGTGCAACTCCAATTCTGAGGCGTAACGATACACACGTTCTATAGCGGAACGCCATCCGTACCATTTATCTGTGTTGGATAACACTCTATTGCTTACGCAGCAACAGAACTGCCCATTCACTTTCTTTATGCTGTTTATCATAGGAATCATTGCATCCTCAAATGAGTTATGATGAATGCCCGACTCTTTTATAGACTCATCAGTAAACAGAAGAGGGTGTACCATCAGACGTGTCTTGCACTCATGTTTCATATCATAGAACCTAAAGGGTGTACATGTGCTTGCTCTGAACCCTACGGCATCAATATAGCCCATAGAATAGTCATCCTGAATGCCAATCTTGAGAAGAGACTCATAACTTTTAGGCAGATTAAAACGCAACCTGTGGAACATTGCCGTAGTTACGCGTTGTTTTGTGATGTACTTTTCAAGCGATTTAAGTTCCTTACGGATTTTTTTAGTATTGGAATCCGATGCGTAAGACGGGTGCAACCCTGTAACATAACTGCGTCTCAAAGTCTTTCTCAATGACCCATACGTAGAATATGTACACTTACTGTCTTTACCGCCTTTATGCATAAGGACAAAGAACGACGGATTAAGCCTTACATCGTTGTGGAACTTTATAATGTAGTCCAAATTGTTATATGGGTCTTTATCTAAATACAGCAAAACACGCAGTTGATGCCTAAAGCCACGCCAATCGCCGGAAAACAGTTTCTTTGATAATTTGGCTATATTTCTTAATACGGAACGATGACGGTACTTAAACAAATCGTCAATAACTACAGATGAGTGCATTCTGAAACGCTGCTTCTTGGCTGGTGTATATCCAATCTTTTCTGTCAGTAATGCCTCAAACCTATATGCCCACTCATCAACTAAAGGGCGGGTGATAAAGCCATTCTTATATGCAAGACTATTCTCTTTAAGGAATCTGCCGTGATTGTCAGTGTCTCCGTTGTACTCCTCATAACGGCTTATTAAATAGAATATGGCTGAGAAAATATCAAAAGGAAGATCATATCTATCGCTGTTTGATTGGAAAAATATGGGCATTCCGTCCCAATCTGAAACCGTTATATTAAGTTCTCTTATGTCTGATTGGAAAAGAAGTCCGTGAGGCAGTATATTGAACGCACCCATCATTATCTCTGTTCTTGAGTAACAGATAACGGGTCCGTCAGCGTTTCTTGTATCCTCTATCTCTTTTGTAATGTTGACATTGGTGCATAGGATTTTCTCAAACACGTGTTGCACCACATATTTAAGACGAGGTGTATATTTTTCTGTATAAAATGTTACCATTGTTTCATAACATATTGTGGTCAGAGAAACTGAAATACTCCCCTCCACTCACTATTATGTGATCTAAAACCCTAATATCAAGCGTTTCCGCCCCATGACAGATGTTTCCTGTTAGTTCTATATCCAAATCACTTGGCTTTGTATTGCCACTTGGGTGATTGTGGCATAGAATTATTCCCGTTGCAAGATTCTGCAGTGCCTCCTTAAATATAAGTTTAGGGTCAACTGCCGTTTGGTGTACGCCACCCGATGAGACCCTTTTCTTGGATATGCACTTATTGGAGTGATTTACAAACATAACCCAAAACTCCTCATGCGGCAAGTCTGCAAGTAAGGGAATAAACACATCCGCCGCCTGACGGCTTGTTATAAACGGCTCATCCTTGTTAATGTCATCAATCCTACGCCTACGTCCTAACTCAAGGGCGGCTATTACGGTGACAGCTTTTGCCTCTCCTATGCCGTTTATTGAACATAACTCCCTGCTCCCCATTCTGCCTAAATCTGACAGACGGTAATTGGCTTTTTTAAGTATCGCTCTGCCTAACTCCACTGCCGTCAAATTCCGTGTTCCAGACCCGATGAGTATGGCAATCAACTCTGAATCAGACAGTGAACTTACGCCGTTTGTCAAGCACTTCTCCCGTGGGCGGTCGTCTTCCTTCCAACCTTTTATACCCTGAATTTCCTTGTTAAGCATAAAATAAAATTAGGGCAAAGATGGTGCTTATCGGGTGCAAAGGTACAAAAAAAAGTGTTTGCTTGACAACAAAAGCAAAAAAAATTTGTGCAGTTGAAAAATTAGCACTATCTTTGCAGACCCAAAAAAGGGAATGGCCCATTCGTCTATCGGTTAGGACGTAAGATTTTCATTCTTGAAAGAGCAGTTCGATTCTGCTATGGGCTACGATAAACAAAAAATTTAAAAAAATGGCGAATCACAAATCGTCTGAGAAGAGAATCAGACAAACAGAGACAAAGAGACTGCATAACCGTTACTATGCAAAAACTATGCGTAACGCAGTAAGAGACCTTCGTGCAACAAAAGACAAAGCGGCTGCTGAGGCAATGCTTCCAAAAGTTTCCGCTATGCTTGACAAACTTGCTAAGATTAACGTAATCCACAGCAATAAGGCAAGCAACCTAAAGTCTAAACTTGCACTTTACATCAACAAGCTTAAATAAGGTCTTGCAGTTCTAAAGACAATCCGCTCCATCTCACAGATGGGGCGGATTTTTTTATTGGACATGTCAGATTATAAGTGGCAGCGGAAACATGAACGTGAAACCCAAGATGGTTCCTGCCAACACTTGCATCGGGGTATGTGCATTAAGTTGAAGCCTTGCAGAACAAACAAGCCCGCAACATAAAATAAGCACCGCTATTACAGCAGGATTATACGCCCCGTATGCAAACGTCGCATACAACGATGCACCCAGAAGACCGCTGATACCTGTAGCATGTGCAGATATTTTCCAAAAGAAATTTATTATGGTTACAGCCAATAGTGCCAATGCCGCCATAAGCACAATCCAAGATAAGATATAAGCACTGATTTTATATAGGATAAATGCTGTGCATGAGTAACATATAAGTGTAAAAAGGTATGCCCAAATACGCTGTTTGCGGTCAGAGGCTTGCGGAGTGGTGATTACCTTAAACTTTATAAGTAAAGAGTAGCAAATAACAGGCAGCACCACCATTATTACAGCCGACATTGCTATAATCGCTGTCTTTGCCCATAAGTTAAAGCCATAGAACTGCGGTACTGCAAAAAGAAGCGTCAGCCCATACAGAGGAACCAGTAAGGGCTGAAACACGATGGTTAATATTTGTGCAATCTTATCGTTCATCGCTTTTATGTATTATGTATAAATGTATGATGTATGTCAATTTATACATCATACATCATACATCATACATTAGCACTTAACAAGTGCTATAGTATCCTGTGCAATCATAAGTTCCTCATCTGTAGGAATTATAACCACTGTAACCTTAGAGTCAGGGGTGGAGATTACACGTTCTATGCCACGACACTTGTTAGCCTCCTCATCAAGTTTTACACCAAGGAATCCAAGCCTATCACACAGGATTTTTCTGAGTGGAGCCTGATTCTCGCCAACGCCGCCTGTAAGCACTATAACATCAACACCGTCAAGAGCGGCGGTAAACGCACCAATGTACTTAATCCAACGGTACATATACATATCAATGGCAAGTGCGGCACGCTCATTGCCACCGTCTGCGGCAGCCTGGGTATCACGCATATCAGAAGAGCCGCCCCATATACCTTCTACACCACTTTTCTTATTAAGCAATGCAGACACACCGGCAGCATCAAGATTCTCCTTACGCATAATGTATGTTACCGCACCTGCATCTATATCACCACTACGTGTACCCATCATAAGACCCTCAAGTGGAGTGAATCCCATTGTGGTATCTACAGACTCTCCGTCCTTAATGGCAGTAATGGAACCACCGTTACCTACATGGCATGTAATCATTTTAGTACCCTTAACAGGTATTCCCAAGAACTCACATGCACGTGCAGACACATATCTGTGGCTTGTTCCGTGGAAACCGTAACGGCGTATGCCATATTTTTCATATAGTTCATAAGGTACAGCATACATATACGCATTCTTAGGCATAGTCTGATGGAATGCGGTATCAAACACCGCCACCTGCGGCACCTTAGGCAGTATTTTTGCAATAGTCTTTATGCCCTCTATGTTAGCAGGATTATGAAGCGGAGCCATATCAGAGCATTTCTCTATCTCAGCAAGCACCTTGTCATCTATAAGCACACTCTTATTGAACTTTTCTCCACCATGCACTACCCTATGTCCTACTGCATCAATCTCAGCCATTGACTTGATGGCTGCAAACTCACCCTTTGTAAGAGTCTCAAAAATAAACGCAATGGACTCAGTATGTGTAGGCATATCATGCATCAACTGGTGCTTGTTGCCCTCCATATCCTTAAGAATAAGGCAAGAATCGGGCAAGCCTATTTTTTCCACTCCACCGTTGGCAATAACCTTACCGCCGGCTGACATATCAAAAAGTTTGTACTTTACAGAAGAGCTACCGCAATTTAATACTAAGATTTTCATAATTTTATACTCTAATTTTTTTATATTATATAATAATTAACACTCTGCTTTTCATAAAATTCTCTAATTATTGAAGATAAAATTATGAAAATTTTTCCTTTTTTATTGGGGCATATCCCCAAACCCCTACGTGCTCCGCACGGAGGACCGTGTCCTCTTGTCGCTTCGCTCCATAGTATCAACTTGTCCCTTGTCCCTTGACCCCTGTCCCTTTAGCTATTTGCTTGATTTGAAGTAATAATAATCATTTTAATAATATCATCCACATTACAACCGCGTGAGAGGTCATTTACAGGGGCTGCCATACCTTGAAGTATAGGACCTACCGCAACGCCGCCACTCAATCTCTGTGACAGTTTGTAGCCTATATTGCCTGCATCAAGGTTAGGGAATACAAGAACATTGGCATCACCCTGTATTTTGCTTCCCGGTGCCTTGCTCTTACCCACCGATGCCACAATAGCCGCATCTGCCTGAAACTCACCGTCAATGCAAAGGTCTGGAGCCAACTCTTTGGCAAGACGTGTAGCAGTCTGAACTTTCTCTACACTATCATGTTTTGCACTACCCATAGTAGAAAAGCTAAGCATTGCAACTTTAGGTTCATAGCCACCCAAAACTTTTGCAGTAGATGCACTAACTACCGCTATCTCTGCAAGTTGCTCTGCCGTAGGGTCAGGTGTAACGGCACAGTCTGCAAAAACAAACATTCCGTTATGACCGTATTCCGCTTTAGGTATTATCATAAGGAATGCACCCGATACCACGCTAATACCCTTCTTCATCTTAATTATCTGAAGTGCAGGACGGAGCACATTGCTTGTGGCGTTCATTGCACCAGCCACCTCACCGTCAGCATCGCCGTTCTTAACCATAAGAGAAGCAAGATACAGTGGGTTGCCAAAAACCAACTTGCGAGCCTCCTCCTCACTCAGACCTTTATTTTTACGCAGTCCGTACAGAAGTTGTACATACTCCTCTGCCTTAGGGTCAGACTGAACGTCAAAAATAGTGGCTTTATCTATACATTTCAGCCCCATTTCAGCAGCCTTTGCATAGATTTCATCTTTTTTACCCAGCAGAATTATATCTGCCAAACCACTTTCCAATACCTTAGAAGCCGCCTCCAATGTGCGTACTTCAAGCGATTCAGGCAATACAATCCGTTTCTTGTTTGCCTTAGCCCGCTCCGCTAATTGTTCAAATATGTTCATATTATAAAAAATTTCCTTTTTCACTGTCCACTGTCAACTGTCCTCTGTCCACTAATTCTCCCTCTCGGATGAAATTCCGTTATAGTATTTCTTAAATTCTCCATACTTATATGAGTGTAAATCTCAGTTGTAAGAATACTCTCATGCCCAAGCATTTGCTGTATAGCCCTAAGATTGGCACCACCCTCAAGCAGGTGAGTTGCAAATGAGTGCCTTAATGTATGCGGACTAAGTTCCGTCTTAATGCCCGCATCTTTTGCACACTCCTTTATTATAAGGAACACCATCTGTCTGGTAAGCGGAGCCCCACGCCTGTTCAGAAACACAAAATCCTGACTACCAGGTTTTATAGGCAAAGACCTACGCCAAGGCAGATAATTCCTTATATCCTTAATTGCAGTCTCAGAGATTGGAATAAGCCTCTGTTTGCTGCCTTTCCCCTCCACCTTTACGTACATCTCGTCAAAAAACACATTGCTCATTTTAAGACCCACAAGCTCACTCACACGCAATCCGCAACTGTAAAGGGTCTCAATAATAGCCCTATTCCTATGCCCCTCCGCCTTACTAAGGTCTATTACAGACTTCATGGCATCTATCTCCTCCACGCTAAGCACACTGGGCAGATGGCGGCTAAGTTTTGGAGTCTCTATGAGGTCTGCCTGGCTATCGGCAATAATATCCTCCATAACCAGATACTTATAGAACTGCTTTATCCCCGATAAAATCCTTGCCTGGCTTCTTGCCCCTATACCCATAGAGCCTATCTCTATAAGGAATGCGTTAAAGTCCTCTAATTTAGCCTTTTTATAATCTGTCCCCGATGCTGAAAAAAACTCCAGCATTTTCTCCACATCACGTATATAGGCTTCCACCGTATTGGGAGAAAAGCTCCTCTCCAGCAGCAAATAACGCTTATAGCCTACAGTATCACTGTAATGCGGCTTGATTGATGGCTGGGTTGGCATACATCTCCACTATTTTAGATTTAAGGAAACTGCAATCCTTATTTGGTATATCTATCATATCCACCCTACTGTTTAAGTAAGACTTAAACCTCTCCACATCCTTGTCTGTATATTTATCCTTAAATCTGCAACCACCCTCCATCATATCAGCAGCCACGTAGTTATTAGGATAGAGCAAATACCCTCTATGAATCTCTCTGTCAAGAGCCTCAGCAATAAGGTGAGCCTGCTCATTACGTGGAGCATCACCCACTATACTATGCAAATCCGTTAAAGGTTTACCTATTACAAACGATACCCTACCCTTATACCCCATAAGACCTGTTTTCATATTGAGCAAATCATCCTCTGGTGCCTTTTTATAGTCAGGAATATCACGTTTAAGTTGGAACTCCTTGGCTTTCAGGTAATCACACGGGTCAAACTCATAATTTATGGATACTGGAGTAATGTTAAGAGCCTCTACAGACTCTGCTATATCACGGCTACCGCTCATAGAGAGCATCTTGATAATGGCAGGTGCGGTACGGTCATCGGAATTTTTGGCACGCCCCTCACGCTGTGCTATCCAAACAGACTCATTATGCTCCAATCGGGTGATACGTATATACTCAGAAAGGTGCTTTGAAATAATCAGTTGTTCTTTTATATTACCGTCACGCTTTACTACAAATGACTTGCATAACCTTACCGCCAAGTTTATCCAAGGATATACTAGTAGATTGTTTCCTATGGCTATCTGTGTGGTTTTAAAGCCTTTATACAACAAGTGAGCGTTAAGCAGAGCGGAATCCAAAATAATATCCCTATGATTTGTAATAAACAGATTTCCACACTCTCTATCTACATTTTCTGTGCCGTACAGAGTAACATCTTTGCATGTCTTATCCTCTAATGTGTGTACCAACTCCTTAATCAGTCCGTGCTGGAACGCATCTATCGTATTAAGAGTTGTAAGTAAATTCATTACATATTCAGTGTAGTCGCCACCAAGCACAGAAGCAAGAATTGCAGACATTTGAGGCTGGCTCAATATCTGTGCCACAGACTCTTGTACTTCTTCATCATAAAGTCTGCGAATATCATCAAATTCTACAGGATATTTCATATCTCTATTTATGCGTTTAGTTTTTGTTGCAAGGCCAATATCTGGGCTGCCTTACGAGACAGTGCGGCGTTGGAATAACTGCGGTCAAGCGATACCTCCTCTCCAACCCACTCAGGCACATCAAACGCCTCATTCTCACTGCTTAACTCTATCTCTGCCACTATCAGTCCCTTATGGAAACCTAAAAACTCGTCCACCTCCCAAATCTTTCCACCATAATTCACACGATACCTGAATTTCTCAATAATGGGATATAATGCCATCTTCAGCATATTCTCCGCATCCTCCACCGGTATCTCATACTCAAATTCAGGACGCGATATGCCCACAGTCTTGCCTTTTATTGTCAGATATGCATGCTTGTCAGCCTCATTCCCCTTTGGAGATATAATCCTTACCCTTGTGGTGGCACCCTCCTCTGCCAAATATCCCTGACGGAAATACTCCCCACCTTTCTTTGGTGCAGACCACTTCTCATTTACCAAATATTTCTTCTCAATTTCAATCATTATATCGGTGATGCGGTGATTCGGTGATGCGGTGATTCGATGTTACAAAAATTTAAGCCATCTAATAATCTCACGTACACCATCCCTGCCTCAAGTATCTCACTCCTGCAAACAAACTCATCAGCAGTGTGTGAGCGTGCAGAATCTCCAGGACCCAATTTTACAGACGGGAACGGCATTAACGCTTGGTCAGACATGGTTGATGAGCCGAATAGCTCTCCGCCCATAGCCTTAAATTTACTTACTACAGGGTGTTCCACACTTATACCCGATGGTTTAAGCCTGGTGGAACGTGGCGTTACACTGCACTCCACATTATCCTTTACTATATATAAAATATCCTGATGAGAGTAACACTCATTAAGCCTTACATCTACGGTAAAATTACATTTATCGGGTACTACATTATGCTGTGTACCAGCATTAACTATAGTTACCTGCATATTTACGCCACCAAGCCACTGAGACTCTTTAGGAAACTTATATGTACGGAACCAATTTATATCGTCCATAGCCTTATAAATGGCATTCACACCCTCACATCTGGCTGCGTGTCCGCTTTTGCCAACACTCTCACAATCAAGCACCATAAGCCCCTTTTCAGCCACTGCCATCTTTAGCGATGTAGGCTCACCCACTATTGCAAAATCTATTTTGGGCAGTTTGTCAAGTACACTCTCTATACCTCCCTTACCCGATACCTCCTCTTCCGCACTTAAGAGCAACACCAAATTATAATTCTGTTTAGTATCCTTTAATTTAAGGAATGTATGAATAAGCGACACCACACTTGCGTGGGCATCGTTTGAACCTAATCCGTAAATTTTATCACCCTCTTCCACAGCATTATAAGGGTCTCTGCTCCACGATGTTGTAGGTTTAACCGTATCAATGTGGGAATTTAGCAGAATGGTAGGTTTAGACTCATCATACCCACCCGCAATGCACCACAGATTATTACCATACCTCTGCACACCACACCCCCTCTCCTGAAGCCATGCCTCAAGAAAATCAGCCTTTTTCTGTTCATCTCTACTTACAGAAGGAATGGAAATCAATGTTTTTAATAACTCAAACATTTTAATTGAAAGTTGAAAGTTGAAAGTTGAAAGTTGAAAGTTGAAAGTGCCCCACCTAACCTCCCCCAAGGGGAGGAACAGTTTGTAATAACTTTCCACTTTCAATTTTTAACTATTACGGTTCCGCACTGTGTTCCAAGGTTCTCCGCCTTAGTTATAACAACTTTTTTAACTCCTGCATTAAGTGCATCAAACGCATTGTCTATCTTAGGTATCATACCGCCTGTTATTATACCTTTCTGTTTATACTCTGCATATAGAGCTGGAGTAATCTCAGGTATAACACTGTTATCATCATTCTCATCAGCAAGCACTCCGTTCTTCTCAAAACAGAAGGTAAGTGTAACATCGTAGTAAGGAACAAGTGATTTTGCGGTTTCAGCCGCTATGGTATCGGCATTGGTGTTAAGCAAGCCATACTCCTTACTGAAACTCAGCGGTGCCATAACAGGTACCACCCCCGATGCTATAAGGTCTGCAAGGCGTTTACCGTCAACACTCTTTACATCACCCACAAAACCATAGTCTATCTCCTTAACAGGGCGTTTATCACTTTTAACCACACCCATATCAGCACCTGTAAGTCCAAGGGCATTTACTCCTAACTGTTGCAATCCTGCCACTATGTTCTTGTTTACAAGCCCTCCATACACCATTGTCACCACCTTTAGAGTCTCTGCATCGGTGATTCTACGCCCCTCCACCATCTTACTCTCAATACCTAACAGAGTTGCTATTCTGGTGGCAGACCTGCCACCCCCATGCACTAACGCCTTACTGCCTTCCATTGCAGAAAACAGCCCCAAGAGGTTAGCCAAGGTATCGGGCTCCTCAACTATCTTACCGCCTACTTTTATTACATTTATATCTGCCATAATGCCTATTATAATCCTCTGCCACAGCAGTTCTTATATTTTTTTCCGCTACCGCATGGGCATGGGTCATTACGTCCTACTGTTTTCTCTACACGTACCGGTTGCGGTTTCTGACGCTCACGTGTATCTTGTGCCCCTGCCTTCATAATATCGCTCTTATGAGCCTGGTACTTGCTGTAGTCACTGCGTTTCTGCTCACGAGCCTCTTTCAGTTCATCACCCTCACGCACAGGTATTTGGGCTCTTGTAAGAATTGTAAGTGCCTTCTTGTTTATAGTCTCTATCATAGACATAAACAATCCGTGAGCCTCTATCTTATATATTACAAGCGGGTCTTTCTGCTCATATTGGGCGTTCTGCACACTTGTTCTAAGGTCATCAAGTTCACGCAGATGGTCTTTCCAAGCCTCATCTATAGTGTGCAGCAACACAGCTTTTTGGAATGCCTTAACCACAGCCTTACCCTCTGTATCGTTGGCTTCCTTCAGATTTACAGGTATGTTATACATGGTTTTGCCGTCTGTAAACGGAATTATTATGCGTTCATACATCTGACCTTGTGTCTCATACACACGCTTTATTACAGGGTATGCAATCTGTGCAGTACGCTCACTCTTACGCATAAAGTTCTCATAAACCTTATCGTAAATGTTATCTGTAAGCTCCTGTATCTTGGTGCGACGCATTGTCTCAGCATCTAGTTCTATATCCACTGCAAACTGGCGGAGCAATGCCATTTTCAGGCTCTCTGCGTCCATAGAGTCGTAATAAGTGTCAACAAGCACCGCTATTCCGTCATAAATCATGTTTACAATATCAATGCCTATTCGCTCTCCCATAAGTGCGTGGTGGCGGCGTGCATAGATATTAGTACGCTGTTTGTTCATAACGTCGTCATACTCAAGCAGGCGTTTACGTATGCCAAAGTTGTTTTCCTCCACTTTTTTCTGAGCACGCTCTATTGATTTGGATATTTGGTTATGCTCCATCATCTCATCTTCCTGCAGTCCAAGGGCATCCATAACCTTTACTATACGGTCAGAGCCGAACACACGCATCAGGTTATCCTCAAATGATACGTAGAATACAGATGAGCCTGGGTCTCCCTGCCTACCTGAACGTCCACGTAACTGACGGTCTATACGGCGGCTCTCATGGCGTTCTGTACCTATAATGGCAAGACCACCAGCCTCTTTGGCTTCAGGTGTAAGCTTAATATCGGTACCACGTCCTGCCATATTGGTGGCTATTGTAACTGTACCCTGCCTACCTGCAAGTGCCACTATCTCAGCCTCTTTCTGATGCAGTTTTGCATTAAGTACATTGTGCTTTATTTTACGCATATCAAGCATTTTGCTCAATAGTTCTGATGTCTCAACCGATGTTGTACCCACAAGAACCGGACGACCCTCCCCTATAAGTTTCTCTATCTCCGCTATTACCGCATTGTATTTGGCACGCTTTGTCTTATAGATACGGTCATTCATATCTGTACGTATTACAGGACGGTTTGTAGGGATTGTAACCACATCAAGTTTGTAGATATCCCAGAACTCACCTGCCTCTGTTTCTGCTGTACCGGTCATACCTGCAAGTTTACGGTACATACGGAAATAGTTTTGCAGTGTAATGGTAGCGAATGTCTGTGTGGCAGCCTCCACTTTTACACGCTCCTTAGCCTCTATGGCTTGGTGCAGACCATCGGAGTAGCGTCTGCCCTCCATAATACGGCCTGTCTGCTCATCAACTATCTTAACCTTGTTGTCATCTATAACATATTGGTCATCTTTCTCAAACAGCGTATATGCTTTAAGCAGTTGGTTTACTGTGTGTACACGCTCTGATTTAATGGCATAGTCCTCCATAAGGGCATCTTGTTTTGCCACTTTCTCATCTTCTGCAAGATTCTGATTGGAGAGTTCTGCAAGTTCTGTGCCTATATCGGGCAGTACAAAAAACTTGGCATCACCTGTATCGGCAGATATAAGGTCTATACCCTTATCCGTAAGTTCTATGCTATTGTGCTGCTCCTCTATCACAAAGAAAAGTTCATCTGTAATCTCAGGCATACGCTTGTTGTTCTGCTCCATATACACAGCCTCTGTCTTCAGCATTGATGCCTTTACACCAGGCTCACTAAGATACTTGATAAGTGGCTTATATTTAGGCAAGCCCTTGAACGCCCTGAACAGGAATATGTTACCTTGTGTAACTTCCTCTTCTTTGTCAGAAGCCATCAGCTTTTTGGCGTCTATAAGCAGTTTTGTTACAAGTGCCTTTTGTGCGGCTACTATTTTCTCCACTTTAGGGCAATACTCCTCAAACATCTGGTCTTCTCCCTTAGGCACAGGACCCGATATTATAAGTGGAGTACGTGCATCGTCTATAAGCACAGAGTCCACCTCATCTACTATGGCGTAATTATGACGGCGTTGAACCAAATCGCTTGGCGATGATGCCATATTATCACGCAAGTAGTCAAAACCAAACTCATTATTGGTACCAAATGTGATATCGGCATTATATGCACGGCGACGCTCATCGGAGTTAGGCTGATACTTATCTATACAATCAACGCTAAGTCCATGGAACATATATAGCGGACCCATCCACTCTGAGTCACGTTTAGACAAGTAATCATTAACTGTAACCACATGCACGCCATTACCTGTAAGAGCGTTAAGGAACACAGGAAGTGTAGCCACAAGTGTTTTACCCTCACCAGTAGCCATCTCCGCTATTTTACCCTTATGTAATACCACACCGCCTATAAACTGTACATCGTAGTGTGCCATATCCCACTTAACGGTATTACCTCCTGCCATCCACTCGTTTTTATAGATGGCATAATCACCGTCAATGGTTACAAAATCAAATTTTACTGCAAGCAAGCGGTCAAATTCAGTTGCCTTAACCTTTATTACATCATTATCTTTAAAACGTTTTGCAGTCTCTCTGATAATGGAGAACACCTCTGGCAAGAAACGGTCAAGAGCCTCATCCATAGTGTCAAGAGCCTTCTTGTCTAATTTGTCTATCTCTGCGTAGATAGGCTCACGGTCCTGAAAATCAGTGGTTTCTATTGTAGTCTTAAGCTCATCTATCTTTTTCTGATAATCTGCCGCCACACTACGCACCTCTGCCTTAATGGCTGCACTACGCTCACGCAGTTCATCATCAGACAACTTCTCCACTTGCGGATAAACAGCCTTTATCTGTTCCAGATAAGGCTTTACCGCTTTCATATCTCTATCGGACTTGGTGCCGAAAAACTTTCCTAATAAATCATTAAATCCCATATTATGAACATCTTAATTTTCTACCTATTTTTAATATTGTGTTTGGTTTTATGCCGTTAAGTTTACAAAGTCTGGATACTGTGGTGCCTCTCTTTTTTGCTATACCCGATAGGGTATCGCCTTTACGCACCACATATATTGCTATGTTTTGAATGTCTTTTTTATACTTGAATATTTTGGCACACACCATCAATGTGTCTGATTTTGGCAATCCCGTTTCAAAGTCCACAATGGTGTTAGGCTCTATCGGGTTACCCACATAGCGTATTTCATAGTGCAAGTGAGAACCTGTGCTACGCCCTGTATTGCCACCCAACGCTATCGGGTCGCCACTCTTAACGCATGCATCGGGTACAACCAATAATTTGCTGCAATGCCCATAAACAGTCTCCAAACCATTATTATGGCGTACAAGCACATAATAGCCGTAGCCCTTACCATATTTTGCTATACGCACAACTCCGTCAAAAGCACTTCTAATGGTATCGCCCACAAGCAGTTTTACATCTGTGCCATAATGGAAACGGTAATGACGCATTCCAAAATTAGAGGTAATCCTACCTAAATAAGGGTGTGTGTAACCGTGCATATCCACCATAACGGTGTCCTTCATATTATAAAGATTACAATTATACGGATTAACTACAGCGGTACTCCAAATTGTATTATATACAGACTCATACGTACTGTCCCTAAATAATTGAAAATGAAACATACAAGCGGAATCCACCTCAAGTGCCGCAACCGTTGTATCTGATTTGGCTGTCACTATTGCATCATTATCATCGTTTTCAGAGTCATAATTATCGCTGTCTATGTCTGCATTCTCCATTTCCTCTGTATCGGGAAACACTACTTCCTCTATTCCAAATATGTTGTCTGAATCCTTTGCCTCAATTGTAAGAAACAAACACAAACATACAGCAATCAACAAAAATCTTTTCATCTAATTATACAATTTAATCTGCAAATATACAATTTTTTTTACCAACTGCAAAATAACATACATCATACATCTATACATCATACATCAAGTGCTGCCTTCACCTCATCACTTTCCATATTCATTATTATGTAATACGCCTCTTGACCTAACAGGTATTCCGCCATCAGACCTTTGAATAACAATGAGAAAAAGCCCGATGCCTCTTCAAACTCGTTTTTTGTGTAGTCAATACCAGTTTCAAGCAACTCCGACTCTAAAGTCCGTAGCATTTCTGACACATCTAAGTCATTATAGAGTTGCACTGGCGTTTTTATCGCCGTTAATATCTCCTTATTCTGCAAATAATAACGCAAAGAAATCTTTACAAGCAGTTGCTTCTTTATTACCGCCCGCTCTATCGCCGTAAGTTTCACAGTATCGGGTTCTATATAGATATCGGGATTGATTCCATATTCAGAAGAGTCTGTGTATTTTCCATTTTTATAAGGGCGCTGAATACATCTTCCGCTTGGCGTATAATACCTTGACGTGGTGAGTCTTATCTCCGAACCATCCGATAGTTGATACGGCTGTTGCACAAGTCCCTTGCCAAAACTGCGGCAACCTACAATCTTAGCCCTGCCCAAATCCTGCATAGCACCTGCGAAAATCTCACTTGCAGAGGCGGTATTTTGGTTTATAAGCACCACAATAGTGTCTTTTAAAAATTTTTGATAACCGCCTAAAGATTTTAACTTATTATCAGGTCTGCGGCTACCTTTGGTTTCAACTATCGGTGTGCCTTCCGGTAAGAACTGGCTTAAAATCTCTACCGCACTGTAAAGAAGCCCACCACCATTATCCCTTAAATCAATTATGATTTTTTTAGCACCTTGACGCTTCAAATCATTTATGGCAGAAGTCACCTCTTTCTCTGTGTTCTCTGAGAATTTATCAAATCTGACCAAACCAACATCGGGTTTTACAAGATAAGCCGCAACAACACTTTTAACAGGTATTCTGTCTCTTGCCAAAGACTGTCTGAAAGTTTTTCCTCCTCTGTCTATCAAGAGACTGACCTTGGTTTTTCGCTTGCCTTTTATGTGAGCCTGAATAGAATCAGAAGTCATTCCCACTATACACACATCATTAGCATACAATATTTTATCTCCTATTTCAATACCCGATTCCCAAGCTGGTCCGCCATCTATGACCTGCACCACATTAAGTGTATCATTTACTACGACATAACTT
Source organism: Paludibacteraceae bacterium (assembly GCA_024399495.1). Lineage (GTDB taxonomy): Bacteria > Bacteroidota > Bacteroidia > Bacteroidales > Paludibacteraceae > Enterocola. The sequence continues at coordinate 27,126 of JAKSNY010000008.1, read as the reverse complement.
ACCCCGATACCCTCAAACTCTCCGTGCAGCATCTCTTGAGACTCTTTTACTTGCTGTGCAGTCAGATACCTACTATGAGGGTCAAGTTTTGAAAGCATTCCGTCAATGGCATAGTCCATAAGTTTCGATACATCTACATTATCCACATAATTATTTGATATACAATTATATATATCTGAAAATTTGAGAATATCAGACATAGCCTCCTTTGTTATCTGCCTGCCATATATAGGAATTGCCACCACTACGTACAAAACAGCAAGCAACCAACCCTTGACCCTTATAAATATCTGATGTTTCATATTATGTTTGCAAAGATAGCAAAAAAAACGTACCTTTGTGGCTTATTTGGGTAGAACTTATCAACTTTTACTATATGAAAACATATAATTGGATTAACAGAATAATGGGATTTGCCGTATTCGTAATCTCTATGGTTACATACGCCCTTACAGTAGAGCCTACGGCAAGTTTCTGGGATTGTCCGGAATTTATAACAACAGCATTCAAAATGGAAGTGGGTCACCCACCCGGAGCACCTTTCTTTATGCTTACAGGCAAGGTCTTTTCACTATTTGCAAGTGACCCAAGCCAAGTGGCTTATATGATTAACATCCTTAGTGCCTTGTTTGCAGCACTTACCATAATGTTCCTTTACTTTACCATAACTCATTTGGTAAAGCGTCTTATGGTGGGCATAGATAACATTCCGTCACTGACAGAGAGCATAGAAATCATAGGCAGCGGCATAGTGGGTGCATTAGTGTATGCGTTCTCTGATACATTCTGGTTCAATGCAGTGGAGGCGGAGGTGTATTCATATTCATCATTCCTTACCGCATTGGTATTCTGGATAATACTAAAATGGGAGCAAAAAGCGGACTCACCGCACTCTGACCGTTTCCTTATACTCATATTCTATATTATGGGTATATCTGTGGGCGTTCACCTGCTGAACTTGCTTACAATACCTGCCATAGCATTGGTATATTACTTCAAGAAAGCGGAGAATCCATCGTTCAAAGGTATGTGCATTGCACTTCTTATATCATTTGCAATACTTGCATTCATACTTTACGGACTTATACCTGGATTCATAACCCTTGCAGGCTACATCGAGTTATTCTTTGTAAACACATTAGGGTTTCCGTTCAATTCAGGCACGTTGGTATATTGCATTATAGCAATAGGATCTCTAATATGGTCTATAGTAGAGCTTTACCGCACAGAACCCAATATAACACGCATCAAGATATCCTCATTGCTTACAGCCTCACTGCTTGGAGTGCCGTTCCTTGGAGGCAGCTTTTGGGTTGGAATACTCATAATTGCAGCCACCATTTTGTACTTTGTGCTGAAAAAGGATGACATCAACATACGTATTATCAGCACCGTAATAGTATCAATGGCAGTTATTCTTTTGGGATACAGTTGTTATGCCGTAACAGTGGTGCGTTCTCTTGCAAACCCTCCTATGGACCAGAACTCTCCCGATAATGTTTTCGCCCTAAAGGATTACCTTAATCGTGAGCAATACGGAGACCGTCCTCTGTTATATGGTGCATACTATAGTGCTGAGCCTGAATTGGAGGTGGCTGGCGAATATTGCCACACAAAGACAGTGGAAGGCTCTAAAAAATACGGTAAGAAAGAGAAACTCTCACCCGATGAAAAAGACGAGTACGTAGTTACATCAACCAGTTACAAGGCAGTATATGGAAGCCAATTCAAGACACTGTTCCCACGTATGCACAGCGATCAGGGAGACCATCCTCAACTATATGAGAGTTGGGTAAATGTAAAAGGCAAGATGGTGGATTACGATGAGTGCGGACGTAACAAGAAGGTTAAAGTGCCTACTTTTGGAGAGAATCTTGCATTCTTCTTCACATATCAGCTAAACTACATGTATTGGCGTTACTTCCTGTGGAACTTTGCCGGCAGACAGAACGATATTCAAGGACACGGTGAGGTGACAAACGGAAATTGGAAGAGCGGATTCAACTTTATAGATGATGCTACCATAGGCACTCAAGACAATCTTCCGCCAGCGTATGCCAATAACAAAGGAAACAACAGCTATTATTTACTGCCACTGATTTTAGGTATCATCGGCATTGTCTATCAACTATCTATGGGCAAGAAGGGGAGTGAATCGTTTTGGATTACACTTACACTGTTCTTTATGATGGGTATAGCCATAGTGCTGTACCTGAACCAAGGTCCTTCAGAGCCAAGGGAGAGGGATTACGCTTACGCAGGCAGTTTCTTTGCCTTTGCCATTTGGGTTGGATTTGGTGTGGCAGGCATTTCTCACTACATAAAGCAGACAAAAGTGCCCGGCATAGCGGCAGCCATATTGGCATTTATTATAGCGATACCGGCTCCAGTCATTATGGCTAAAGAGAATTGGGACGACCATGACCGTTCAAACCGCTACGTAGTAAGGGATTTTGGATTAAACTACTTTAATTCATGTGCCCCTAATGCAGTTATATTCACTAACGGTGATAACGATACATTCCCTCTATGGTACACGCAAGACACAGAGGCTAATCCTGTATCACTTGATAAGAGGGTTTGTAATCTCTCTTATCTGCAAACAGATTGGTATATAGACCAAATGCGCCGCGATGCTTACGAGTCAAAGGGTTTGCCCATATCATGGGAACGTAAAACCTACGTAGAAGGCAAGCGTGATGTGGTTCAGGTGTATGACCTGATAGATGGTCCTATTGACCTTAAATGGGCACTGGATGTATTCCTTGCAAGTGATGACCCTATGACCAAAACAGACCCAAGAGGCAGTGGCAGTTATAAGGAATATCTGCCTTGCAAGCGTTTTAAAGTGCCTGTAAATAAAGACAATCTGGTTAAGCAAGGTGCTATTACAGAGGAGCAGAAAGATTTGATAGCAGATGAGATGATAATAGACCTTGGAGGTAAACGCTTTCTTACAAAGAGCGATTTAATGGTGCTTGAGATGATAGCCAATAATAATTGGGAACGTCCTTTGTACTATGCTGTAACGGTAGGCAGCGATATGTATATGGGTATGAAAAAATATTTCCAACTTGAAGGTATGGCATACAGAATAGTTCCATTCAAAGATTCTAAAGAGGAACATGTGAATACAGACCTTATGTATGATAACATGATGAACAAATTTAAGTTTGGCAATATAGAGAATCCTAAGGTCTATTTGGATGAGAACATACTCAGAATGTGTATAGCCCAACGTCAGATGTTCAGCCACCTTATTGACGCTCTAATTGCAGAACATGATTATGACAGAGCGGAAAAAGCACTTGAGAAATGTATGACATCAATACCAGGCAACACTGTTCCGCACACATATACATCGGTAGGGTTTGTTGAGAACTACTATGCCATAGGAATTAAAGACAAAGCCAAGGAACTTGGCTCTCAATTAGCGGACGATGCAACCGCAAACCTTGCATGGCTAAGCCAATTTAACGGCGACAAGCGTGCAAGTGCAATGCAGGACATTGCTGTTAATTTGGCTGTATTGCAACAACTTGCACTTATAAGCAGAGAGTACGACGAATCTGACTTTGAGAAATATTATGAGTCTTACATAAAATATATGGACCTATATCAAGGGGCAAGATAATGTTTATAGAGAGAATTCCAGCAATAGTACGTCTGTTTTACAAAGGTGTACTTTGGAGAATGGATAAAGATGAAAAGGTTATTTATCTTACCATCGATGACGGACCTACGGCAGAAAACACTCTTTGGATACTTGACTTACTGGACAACTATGGAATAAAAGCCACCTTTTTCTGCATAGGAAGAACTGTGGAGGCAAACCCTGAGTTATATGCAGAAATAGTAAAAAGAGGTCACTCTGTGGGATTGCATGGATATGACCATAAGAGGGGACTTTATAGAGATTCAGAGATATTTTTTAAAGACATAGAGCATGGAGCGGAATTTATCAAGTCCACGCTTTTCAGACCTCCACACGGACGTATAACGCTTAGTCAGACAAAAGAATTAGGCAAACGGTATCGCATAGTGTTATGGGATGTAATTACACGTGACTACAACCCTAAACTTAGTGGAGAGAAGGTATTTAACATAGCCAAAAAATACAGTAGAAACGGCTCTATTGTGGTATTTCATGACTCTGTAAAAGCACAAAAGAACATGAGATACGCCCTACCCAAAGCCATAGAGTATTGGATAGCACAAGGATTCAAATTCAATAAATTATAAACAAACATACATCATACATTATACATCATACATTAATATGAACATATTATTATTAGGTTCCGGCGGACGTGAGCACGCCTTGGCTTGGAAAATTGCACAAAGTAAGAAAGTTGACAAACTGTTTATTGCCCCTGGCAATGCAGGAACTTGCAATGTGGGTGTAAACGTACCAATCAAAGCAGACGATTTTGATGCAATAGGCAAGTTTGCCGTAGAGAATAATGTATCTATGGTTGTTGTGGGACCGGAAGACCCACTTGTAAAGGGTATCTATGATTATTTTAAGGGCAACAAAGATTTATGTGGCATCACGGTAATAGGACCGTCCAAATTTGGGGCTCAAATGGAGGGCAGCAAGGATTTTGCCAAACAGTTTATGATGAGGCATAACATACCCACTGCAAAATATCTCTCTGTAAATGCCTCTAATTTAGACGAAGGCAAAGCGTTTCTTAAGGAGATGAAGGCTCCGTACGTGCTAAAGGCAGACGGATTAGCGGCAGGTAAGGGAGTTCTTATAATAGACTCACTTGAAGAGGCTTACAAGGAACTTGACGAGATGTTGGGCGGAAAATTCGGGGCATCAAGTGCAACCGTTGTATTAGAGGAGTTTCTTAGTGGCATAGAGTGCAGCGTATTTGTTCTTACAGACGGCAAGGATTATGTGATACTGCCTGAGGCTAAAGACTATAAGCGTATAGGTGAGGGAGATAAAGGGCTGAACACAGGTGGAATGGGTTCCATATCGCCAGTAAGTTTCTGCACCGATGAGTTTATGGATAAGATAGAGAAACGCATTATAAAGCCTACGATAGACGGACTCTATGCAGAAAAAATAGATTATAAGGGGTTTGTTTTCTTCGGGCTTATAAACGTAGGCGGAGACCCATACGTAATAGAGTATAATGCCCGTATGGGAGACCCTGAAACTGAATCTGTTATGCTACGCCTAAAGAACGATATAGTGGATTTGTTTGAGGCGGTGGCTGACGGAACATTAAAGAGCCGCACAATAGAGAAAGACCCACGTTATGCAGTTACGGTAATGCTTGTATCGGGTGGGTATCCTGAGGCATACCAAAAAGGAAAAGTCATTACAGGTACTGATAAGGTTACTGACAGTGTTGTGTTCCACGCAGGAACAGCCATTAAAGACTCTGCCGTAATTACAAGTGGCGGCAGGGTTATTGCCGTAAGTTCATACGGCGATACCAAAGATGCCGCTCTAAAAAAATCATTTGAAGCAGCCCGCACCATTGACTTTGACGGCAAATACTTCAGACGTGATATAGGGTTTGACCTTAAATAACCATGTACAGGCACAGGACAGAAACAAAATTGCTTAGCGTTGTAACAGCAAGTGTAATAACTGCCGTTACATTCTTGGCAATGTGCACACCTGTGATATTGGGCAAGTATAATCTTGACGTTAAAATACTTACCCCATTGTTCTTTATTCTGTCTTCCGCATTGGTAATATGGGCTTGCTATACCTCTAAGGTCATACAAGATAACTTTGTTACACCTGCATTATTCATAATACTATGCTGTGGTACATCAGACTTTACAGACGGATGGTATAAAGGTTTCATCTGCTCTATTTTAATTCTCATATCATATCTTATCACCTTAACTCTTTACAAGAACAAGGATACAGTATGGCGGGTGTTTGACGTAATGTTTATTCTGTCTATATCATTCTTTATAGACCAATCCGCCATTTGGATTATTCCGGCATTTATACTAGGATTCAGCATATTTGATGCCTTGAGTGCCAGAAATCTGACGGCTTGCCTGTTTGGGTTGGGATTGCCTTTTGGGGTGGTTGCGGCATACTATTATTTTTGTGATGATATATGTATGTTTCAGCATTATGTTACAAGCATTACCATTCATCCCATATTCTCCAATTTAAGAACTGCTGACATTATTACGTATGGCTGCATCGGGGTATATACACTATGCTCACTGGTTGCCTACGTATTAAGCTATCAGAAACAAAGCATTCAGTTCAGGTCATCTGTACTGTTTACCTTTATGATAATTTTGCTGTCAATACTTATAGGAGAGCCTCTTACACTTATTTTTGTAAGTATTCCACTATCCATATACGTTGAGAAAAGCAATTCCATCGCTCATAAAATACTATTCTACACATTTTTGGCAATAATGTTGCTAATCTTTTTGGCAAAAACAGTTGTTTTGTAACATATTTTTTCGTATCTTTGTAAGATATGGAAGAATCACCTGCAATATATAGTGAAGACCACGTCATTACGTTGGAAGGGTTAGAGCATGTAAGGCTCAGACCAGGTATGTACATCGGCAAACTTGGCGATGGCAATTATGCTGATGACGGCATCTACGTACTGCTTAAAGAGGTTATTGATAACTCTATTGATGAGTTCAGGATGAATTTTGGTAACCGTATAGACATCACCCTCAAAGACAAGACTATATGTGTACGTGACTATGGTAGAGGCATTCCGCAAGGCAAACTTATAGACTGCGTTTCCATTATGAATACAGGAGCCAAGTATGATTCTGCCGTATTTAAGAAGAGCGTCGGTCTTAACGGTGTTGGTACCAAAGCGGTAAACGCCCTTTCCAGTTCGTTCACAGCCATATCATACCGAGACGGATATGCCAAACGTGCCGATTTTGTAGAGGGTAAACTTGTTAAGGATTGGGATTTGGAAGCCACCGATGAAAAGAACGGAACGTTTATTGAATTCACCCCTGATGGTGGTGAGAAACTATTTGGCAAGTATAACTATAAAGAGGATATAATAGCGGATATGCTCCGCAACTACAGTTACCTTAACCCTGGTCTTATACTCACGTTTAACGGCACTAAGTTCATTTCCAAAAACGGACTGCTTGACCTTCTGAATGAGAAAGTGACCGCAGAGACACTTTATCCTATAGTACATCTGCAAGGGCAGGACATAGAGGTTGCATTTACCCATACAGACCAATACGGAGAGGAATACTACTCTTTTGTAAACGGGCAATACACTATACAGGGCGGCACTCATCAAAGTGCATTGAGAGAGGCTTATGCACGCACCATAAAGGAGTTCTTCAATAAAAACATGGAGTACTCCGATATCAGGAGCGGACTGTGTGCCTCCATATCCATAGGAGTTGAGGAGCCGGTATTTGAGTCTCAGACAAAAATAAAATTAGGTTCCAAAGACATGGGACCTGACGGACCATCAATTGCCAAGTATGTATCTGATTTTCTAAAGAAAGAACTTGACAACTTTATGCACAAGAACCCTGACATTGCAGAAATCATAAACAAAAAGATACAGGATGCAGAGCGTGAACGCAAAGCAATAGCAGGAATATCAAAACAAGCCAAGGAGAGGGCAAAGAAAGCCAACCTTCACAATACAAAACTACGTGACTGCCGTTACCACCTAAATGAGGGCAAAGATGACGAGAAACGCCTTGCAAGCTCAATATTCATAACCGAGGGTGATTCTGCAAGTGGCTCTATAACCAAAAGCCGTGATGTAAACACCCAAGCAGTATTCAGCCTTAGAGGCAAGCCACTTAACAGTTACGGATTGACAAAGAAGGTGGTATATGAGAATGAGGAGTTTAACCTTTTGCAAGCGGCACTCAATATAGAGGACGGGCTTGACGGCCTTAGATACAACAAAGTGATTATAGCCACCGATGCCGATGATGACGGAATGCACATTAGGCTTCTGATGCTTAATTTCTTTTTACAATTCTTCCCTGATTTAGTTAAAATGGGGCATGTATATATTCTCCAAACACCGTTGTTTAGAGTTAGAAATAAAAAGGAGAAATACTACTGCTATTCAGATGATGAGCGTATAGAGGCGATTAACAAATTAGGCGATACAGCAGAAATCACCAGATTTAAAGGTTTGGGAGAAATCTCACCCGATGAGTTTGGAGACTTTATAGGGAAAGATATAAGATTAGACCCTGTATCAATTAAAAAAGAGGACTCAGTGGCAAATCTGCTAAGTTTCTATATGGGTAAAAACACACCCGAAAGACAAGACTTTATCATTGACAATTTAAGAATTGAAAGCGACAGCGAAGAGGAATTACTAGGTGTTTAACACATATTATTAAAAAAAGGGCTTAAAAACTTTTAATTTTATAAAATTATTAGTTTCTTTGTATTCCATATAGAAAATATAAACACAAAACATATTAAAAACTATGAAACACATTGGAGTTATAATTGTATTATTAGGTGTATTGGCACTTATTGTCCCATTCTTCTTAGCGTGTGAGACAAACGCAACACTTGCTATTGGGGCTGTTCTAATTGTTGCCGGAGCAATAGTTCACGGAATTGTAATGAAAAAAGGCATAGATAATGATGTAGCAAAATAATACATTGTTTTTCTTTTTTTTATTAAAATAATAGAGGGGAGCGAAATTCGCTCCCCTCTATTATTTCTGTATCTTACAGTTTCTTACTTAACTATCTCAGTGAAGTTAGCAACTGTCCAATATTTAGCAAACTCAAGGTCACTCTTAGCACGAGCAGCATACTCACCATTAAGGGCAACGGCTTGTTTCAAGTTTGTGAACAAATCAAAATCTTGAGCAGAACGAGCGGCACATATAGCCAACATATAGTATGTTGTAGCGTCTTTTTGCTCTACACTGTTAAGAATTGATTTAGCCTTATCGTTGTTATTTGTAAGCAATTGGGCAAGAGCGGCATTGTTAGATGCTGTGTTACCAAATGATTGAACTGCAGCAGCATAGTCGCCAGTAGCGATAGCCAATGTACCTTGAGCCTCATTCAAGTTCTCAACGCCGGCAGCCTTACCGAAGCACTCACCTGCAGCACCAGTCTGACCCTCTGATAGAGCGATAAGACCCATATTGAAATTGTACTCTGGAGCAGATTGACCACCATTAGCGGCAGAAGACTTTAAAGCCTCTTTAGAAGCATCTATCTTACCTGTTGCAAAGTCAAGAGCACCAAGGTTGTTCTGAGTTCTCCAATCAGAAGCGTTTTGTTTAGCGTTAGCCTCAGTAAATTTAGCGGCATCCTCTTTGTTACCAGCTTGGCAAGCAAGTTTAGAAGCAAACATAAGCTCCTCAACGTTCAAGCTATCTGGATTGTTAGCGGCAAGAGCAAGAATCTCCTCATCTGTTTTACCCTTAAGAGTAACGGTAAGAGTCATGTGAGAACGACGTAGTTTAGGAAGAATGTCAGAAGCCAACTCTGTGTAAGCGGCAGACAAGTTCTTAATCTCTTTCTCACGAGTCTCTGAATCAGCGTATGAACCAAGAACACGTAATATAAGGTCTTTATCCTTTACACTTGACTCTTGAACAAGTTTCTGGAAACCCTCCCAATCTTGAGCGATGTATTGAGCGTCAAGAGCGGCTTGGCTCTTTTGTTGTTTCAAGAATGCCAATGTGTTTTTCTGACGTGCGGCGGCAAGTTTCTCGTTAAGCTCAGCACCACCATCAGGAGAAGCGGCAGATACTACAGCAAGACCATCAACTGTACGTTTTTCACAAGCGGCGGCATCTTTCTCAGCCTTCTGCAAAGCCTTAACGTCATCGTTTGTCTTAACATTTGACTGTTGGATGGCAAACATAATGTCAGCCTCTGTATATTCCTGAGTATCACGAACAAAGTTATCCTTTGCGTATGCTGGTTTTATTGTCTTGGCATCATATAAAGTAGATGTTGCAAGGCATCCTACAGCAATGTCAACATCAGGTATAGAAACCTCTTTATCTTTTACAGTAGCCTTAAAGCGTAATGTAAGAACTGAGTTTGCCATAGCAGGAACATAATCAAATGAAAATGACATTGTGTATGTGCCGCCAACCTTGTATTGAACAGACTCATTGTTACCTGAAACCTTCTCTCCCTGATATGTAACCGGCTGACCTACTGCCTCGCCGCCTTCATATCTAAGAACAGGAGTTACCTCTACGGTAGCCTTCTTAACAAAATACTTCTCTGGGAATGTAGCGGTAATCTTACCCTCTACTTTACCAGCCTTAACTTCTAGTGGATTAGGATTAACTGTGAAGAACTCTGGCTTCATCTCTCCTAACTTGGCACACGATGCAAGCATTGAAACAAGCACCACGCCTAAACTCAAACGAAATAATTGTTTTTTCATAACTAAAATATAAATAATTGTGTTAAAAAAAATACTTATTTATCAAAGTGCAAAGATACATATTTTTTTTATATTTTATACAAAATCAACACTTTTTATGATTTTTTTTGTAAAAAATTGGTTTTTTAGCCATAAAAAAGCCAATTTTGCAACCGAATATGATACTATAAAACCTATTATGCTACATATTTCCCGATATATCAACCTCTTAAAAGTTGCGACAGGCTATATCGCCTCATGCATTACACATCGAGACTGCACTATGGGACTTCCTATCGCCGCATCTATAGAACCCGCCAACTATTGCAACCTTCATTGTCCGCAATGTCCCACAGGGTTAGGTAACATAAAAAAAAAGCCGCAAACTTTTGATTTGGATAAATTCCGCAACATAATAAACACTCTTTCGCCCGAATTATTTTATTTAAACCTCTATTTTCAGGGAGAACCGTTCCTTTGCAAAGAATTGCCGCAAATGGTTGAGTTTGCAACCAAGCACAATATATATACTTCCGTTTCCACAAACGGACATTTCTTGGACTCGGCTACAACAGAATCCCTAAAAAAAGCAGGATTAGGCAAACTGATAGTGAGCCTTGACGGTGCAACCCCTGATAGTTATAAAAAATACAGAGTTGGAGGAAACTTTAATACTGTAACAGAAGGAATAAGTAATGCAGTAAAGGCAGGATTAAGAGTAGAATTGCAATGTCTGATACTCAGCACTACAGAAAACGAGATACAACAAGTAAAACAATTAGGCAAAAGCCTTGGCGTATGGAAAGTAACATTTAAAACGGCACAGTTTTACACGATAGACACACTTATGCCTTCAAACAACAAGCATAGCCGCTATAAAAAAGATTCCTTAACCATAAAACGCAGATTAAAGAACAGGTGCTGGAGAGTAGCAAGCAGTGCAGTTATAACCACAGAAGGCAATATTCTTCCTTGTTGTTTTGATAAGGATAGCACCTATATTTATGGCAATATATTTTCAGAGCACATAAACAAAGATGCCTTTTGCAGAGTCATACACTCTCAAAAGGCATCAGAATTCAAAAAAATTGTATTTTCAAACAGAAAGTGTGTAAAGATATGCACTAACTGCACTGAATGACTACTCCAACTCTTTTGACAATGGTTTGGTAAGGACTAATCTAAAACCAAGATTATACAATTTAGCGGAAGCACTTGTAGATTTTCTTGACTTGCTCAAACAAATCTCTTTCTCAAAATCAAACATACCACCCCTATAAACCCTAAAAGTACCCGATTTAGCACCAGTTGGGTCTGTCTGTGCCTCTTTAGTATATTCAGCAAATCTATCACTACACCACTCTGCTGCGTTACCACTCATATCGTAAATACCCAACTCATTAGGCTGTTTTTGCCCTACAGGTTGCAAATCGTCGCCTGAATTATCTACAAACCATGCAACATCATCAGCATTATCACCACCACTATAAGCAAAACCATTGGATTTTTTACCACCAATAGCGGCATACTCCCATTCAGCCTCAGTTGGCAGACGGAATTCACGACCCGATTTTTCATTCAATGCCTTAATGAATTTTTCTATATCAGATATATTTATATTTGTAACAGGCTTGTCCGCACCAACAATCTCTGACGGATTACTACCCATAATGGTTTCCCACTGAGATTGGGTAACCTCATACATTCCCATATAATATGATTTTGAGAACGTAACACTATGAGCAGGTTTACTTCCGTCAAGATTATCATCTCCCATAACAAAACCAGTGTTAGATTTCTCAACTAACACAAACGTACCTACCTCCACAGTATTGATTTTAGCAGGCCATTTGCTTTTAACAACAGGCTCACCCGAATCAGATTTCTTGCACGATGCAGCCAAAGCCATAATCAATGTGGCAATACATATATATTTAAAGCGTTTCATAGTTGTTAGTATTTAATTATTTTATGTTGGAATACATTGCCGTCTATATCCACAAATAGGAAATAGTTACCAGCTGGAAGACTGGATAAATCCACCTCTTTTACACCGTAAATTTTCTCAATCAACACACCTGACATAGATTTAACCTCTATTGACTTAACATCACCGTTTGTGTTCACACTTACCAAACCATTTGTATAAGTAGGTGATACACTTTCCACCTCTTCATCTGTAGCACGTCCATCTTCTACAGGATCGTCTAATTTTCTGGAAGTAAGTATTAAAAGCTCACCTGGTTTAAGATTGACTGCTTTTGATACTCTGTTTACTGGTATAGGTTCACCTGTAAGGTAATTATACCATGTACCTGTATGTGTAAAATCGGCAGACTGCATAACATCAGATACAGCACTGAAATTACCCAAAACTATAACATCAATATCATCTTCAGGTTTCTCTCCCTTATAATTAAACATCATTCTGCGAAGGCTGGCAAAACTGCCTGTACTTGCACAACCTGCCGTAGTAAGGTTTTCGAACTTGAATATTTCCGGATACTTGGTTCTAAGGGTAATAACCTTAGAGCAAGCATCGTATGCCTCCATACGCAATGGGTCTTTGTCGTATTTCAAGGCTTCATACCCTTGACTCCAAGGAACAGGCTTGCGTACAACCCTGCTGTCATCTTTCATTGTGGGGTAGTTGATTGACAAATCGTAGCCAAACTCCTGGAACTGCCAAATCATCTTTGGACCAGGGAATAGCACGTCAAATGCCATCACAGTAGGCACACGTCTCAATCTGGCGGCATCATCTGTTTTCAAACTCCCATCACCAAATGCCTTAGCCTTATAAGCGGTACGCTCCTCATCGTGGCTCTCTGCATAACCTATAAACAGAGTGTCATTCATACCACCGTATTTCATCTTGCCGTCTGAATCCACAAACTTACTATTGGAAGCAAATCCCATAGCGGCTTGGCAATAAGCGTTATTCATATTCCGCCAAGGGTTCATTCCATAATCAGCAAGAATTTTCTGTTCATTCCAATCACCCAAGTGCTCCAATATAAAGTATGCTTTAGGATTGTAACGTTTTGCAGCATCACAGTAATCCTTCAATATGGCAATTCTTGAAGTATCTTTACTATCCCAAGAACTACCAGATGTACCCTTGTTTATTTGTGAGAAACCTTTTGCCAAGTCCATACGATAACCATCTACATGGTACTCCTGTACCCAATACTCCAATGCCCTGCGGCAATAGATTTTGGTACCCTCATACTCATGGTTCAAGTCATTTTCAACATTGAATGGGTGACGTGGAACTTTGTTTGCCCAAGGGTTCTCATCTGTGGCGGCACTACCCTGCCAATATAATTTGCATAAGGATGAATTCCCCGATAGATGGTTCATAACCATATCAAGAACTACAGCAATTCCACGTTTATGGCACTCATCTATAAACTGTTTATATTGTTTTTGTGTACCGTAAGACTTATCGGCTGCCAAATAATGGTTTGGATTGTACCCCCAACTGTCATTTCCGTCAAACTCTGTTATAGGCATCAACTCTATAACATTAACACCTAAAGTTTTAAGGTAATCAAGCTTACCTCTTACATCATTTATGGTTCCTGTCTCTGTTAAAGTTCCACGTGAGATAAAGTCTCTTATGTGCAACTCATATATTACCATATCCTCTGGTTTGGGGGCTACAAAATCGTCGTATTGCCAATTATACTCATCTTTTGTATATTGCAATACAGAAACCAAGCCATCACCATTCGTTGGATACTCCGGAAGATTTTTATCAAGACGATTCTTAATAGCCTTATCATTCCAAGGGTCTAACACAACCTCTGTATAAGGGTCTGCAATCTTTATATCGTTATCAACTAAATATTGGAAAGCCATCATCTTAGATGGGTCATCTAACTTAAATTCTATCCAAAAGAACAACTCCTTAGTATGACGCGTATAAGCGGAATCCATACCGGATACTACACTCTTTATTGTATCTATTTTCTCTATTACCTTACCAAACTGTGCGTTCATAGAGCGTTTCCACTCCTTTACAGAGTATGTGTCTTCTCCCGTAACAGTATGTCTGTACATTTGGTAATCAGCATTTTTTACCCAACCGTTCTGGTCGCATAAAACATATACATCCTTGTTATACGGAGCCCTTAACACCAAACCCACTTTGCCATCTGCCAAATAGTTTATACCCTCTTGCAGATACTCAGGAACAGGCTTCTCTTCTGTAGGTTTCTGAACAAACACATTTATTGTATCTGTACACTCCTTATCATCAACCTTACCAAGCAATGTTATCTGATGATTACCTGCCTCTGTAAAAGCATAGATACGTTGAATCATCATCAAACCTGTACCACTCTCTACTTGAGAGTCATCTACGCTTATTGACATATCCATAGGCTTTGACGCATAGCCTATTATAGGAATATCTGTAGCCAAATCTATTGAGGAATCATTTGTAGGTTCCGCAATTTTAACAACCACATCATCATCACCATAAAGTTTATAACTGATATCTTTATCACCTGTAGCCTTCCCCTCTTTAGTACCTTTTGCATCACGGAATACAAACATAAGATGAGTAGCGGTCTCATTGTCTTTAAGTCCGTAATAGGCTTTTACACCGCCTTTTACTATAAGTTTCCATTTCCCGTCATTCATCTTCTCTAACTTATATTTGGCACTGTTATCAAGCCAAGTGGTTGAGTGTTTCCAATCAGAAGCAGACTTACTGGCAGTTGTAAGCACACCCGTATGGGCATAACAATCAGTGGCGTCTTTCATACCACCTGTACCCGATGTAGGGTCAAAAATCACCTCAAAATCTTCTGCATAATCTTGCGTTATAAATACAGGATTTGAGATGACTTGTGAAAAGGCCACACAAGATATGACCAATCCTAGCAATGTAAAAATTGTTTTTTTCATAGTATTTAATTAGGTTAAACTTACAATATGAAGTGCAAGATAGCAAAAAAAATTCGCATTAACAAATAAAAAAGCGGAATTTTGTTAAAATTCCGCTTTTTAAACTCCTAAATTAATTATTTAGATATATTATTTATCTGTTTTTTTGCGGCATCGTATGATATTGGAACTGCTACAAACAATGTTGAAACAGTACCTGCTATCACGCCTATCATAAGTGCGAATACAAATCCGCGTATAGTCTCACCTCCCAACAGGAATATCACAAGCAACACAATGAATGTTGAGAATGATGTAGAGAATGTACGTACCAATGTTGCATTAACTGCAGAATTGATTGTCTCCATAGCACCCCTTGTAGGATAAAGAGCCTTAACCTCACGCACACGGTCAAACACAACCACGGTATCGTTAATTGAGTAACCTATAATGGTAAGGATAGCGGCAATGAAGGACTGGTCTATCTCCATTGAGAACGGCATTATAGAGTAGAATAATGAGTATGTTCCCAAAATAATCAGAGTATCGTGGGCAAGAGCCACTACTGCTCCCAAGCTGTATGATACGTTACGGAAACGAATCAATATATATAGGAATATACCTATCAGTGAGAACAGCACAGCAAGAACCGCATCACGCTTAATATCATCAGCAATGGCAGGACCAACCTTTTGTGAACTTTGAACACCAAGAGTTGAGACCTCTGTATCGTTGCTTTCAGAAGGAACGCCGTCATTCAGCACATATCCATTGATAAACATATCCTTGGTAACAGACTCATTAGCAATCATTGGCGAAAGACTGTTATAGATAATGTCCTCAACCTCATCGTCAATCTCCTTAGCGTTGGACTCTATCTTGTAGTTGGTGGTTATTCTTACCTGATCCTCTGCACCTATGGTTATTACAGATACAGATGCCTCTCCGAATCCTTTTTGAAGCAGTGCCTCCACCTCTTCTGTATTAACTTTTTGGTCAAATCTTACAACATAGTTTCTACCACCTGTAAAGTCAATACCGCTATTAAGTCCGTGGAATGCCAAAGAAGCGATACATACAAGCAAGATGCAAGATATAACTATATAACCTTTCTTTCTGATTCCTATCCAGTTAACTTTCACACCCTCAAGCAGACCCTTTGAAATGGATGTTGTGAATGAATAGTTAGAAGCCTTGCCACTCTCAGCCATTGATGTCCAAATCAATCTGGTAATGAACACAGCGGTAAAGAATGAAGTGATAATACCTATGATAAGAGTGGTTGCAAAACCCTTGATAGGACCTGTACCAAAGTAGAACAGGATTATACCTGTAAGAATTGTAGTTACGTTACTGTCTATAATGGCACTTAAAGCATTCTTATAACCCTCGTTTACCGCAGTCTTATGCTGCTTGCCAGCGGCAAGTTCCTCTTTTATACGCTCATATATAAGCACGTTGGCATCTACAGCCATACCCATTGTAAGAACTATACCTGCTATACCAGGCAGTGTAAGCACAGCCTTGAATGAAGCAAGAATGCCTACAAGGAAGAATACATTTATAAGCAATGCGGCATCTACAATAAGACCTGGAACACCCCCATACATAAATATCATATATAGCATTACTACAACGAATGCAATCACAAATGACCACATACCTTGTGTTACAGCCTCATGACCAAGAGAAGGTCCTACAATATCTTCTTGAACAATACGTGAAGGGGCAGGCATCTTACCTGATTTAAGCACATTGGCAAGGTCTTTTGCCTCTTGTGGAGTAAAGTTACCCGATATCTCTGACCTACCGCCTGTAATCTCACAGTTAACGTTAGGGAATGAATATACCATGTTATCAAGCACTATGGCTATGCTTCTGCCTATGTTCTCTTTAGTAAGACGAGCCCAAGTTTTGGCACCTTCGGGATTCATAGACATACTTACTGTGCAAGCGGCTGTAAACTGGCTCAACTCATCTTTGGCATCTGTAATAACATTACCGCCAAGAGGAGCCTTGCCATCACGGCTTGTAATCTTAATGGCTACAAGTTCATAATAGAGACCCTTTTTATCAACAGGCTTTACAGTCCAACGGAAAGCAAGGTCACGAGGCAGAACCTCCTTAACCTGACGCAATGACAAGTATTTGGTTACAGTAGCGGTATCACGCACACTCACAACACCTATTGCAGGTGTAGGTGAAAGCTGTCCGTTATATTGGCTTAATTGAAGTACGCTGAACAAAGGATTCTCTTTTGCAAACTCAGCCATAATTTTGGCTGTATCTTGTGCGGCTGTGTTTGCTGTGGCAAGCTGAGCCATAAGGGAATCGCCCTCAGTAGCCTCTATTGTCTGAGACTTTTCTTTTACCTCAACAGCCTCTCCTTCAGCCTCAGCAGGTTCCGTAGCAGCCAAATAATCTCTTACAGCGGCATTGGCAGCCTCTAACTGAGGATAAATCTCTGTAAGGTTATATGTCTCCCAAAACTCAAGAGAGGCACTACCTTGAAGAAGCTTACGCACACGCTCCGGCTCCTTTACACCTGGCAACTCTATAAGAATACGTCCGTTAGTCTCAAGACGCTGAATGTTAGGTTGCACTACACCAAAACGGTCTATACGAGTACGCAATACGTTAAATGAGTTATCTACCGTAGCATTAACCTCATCACGTAGGACAGCCATAACCTCATCGTTGGTGCTTTTTTGTGATATTTTATCCTTGATGGTGTAAGAATAGAACAAAGTTGCCATTCTGGCATCCTTGTCAATCTCTTCAAATGCCTCCTTAAACAAGTCCAAGAAATCTTTCTGGCTCTCTGTCTGACGAGCCATCGCCATCTCCATAGCCTTGTTAAACTGCTCGTTTTTAGTATCATTACATAAATTACGAACGATATCGGGGACTGAGACCTCCAAAATAACATTCATACCACCCTTTAGGTCAAGACCAAGGTTCAATTCATTCTCACGGCACTCTTTAAGAGTGTAACCAAGCCACACTTTTTCTGTGGCCATAGAGTCAAGATAGTGGTATTCGGCATTCTTGTCTCCACCAGATACCTCTACAGCCTTATTGTTGTAGTAAGAAGTAACAGCATTGAACGAGAGATAAAACAAACACACCAAAGCCATCGCAATGGCTATAACTCTGACAAATCCTTTGTTTTGCATAATATTGTAAAATTTTTTATAAATTCAAGTTTTAGGGTACAAATTTAGTTTATTTTTATTTATTCACCAAATAGTTGCGTTAAATAATAAGAATGGCATCTCCATAAATGCCAAATCTATATTTCTCCTTTATGGCTTCGTGATATGCGTTCATAATATTCTCATATCCGCCAAACGCCGCAGTCATCATTAAAAGTTGCGACTCTGAACTATAGAAGTTTGCTATCATTGACGTTGCCACAGAAAAATCGTACGGTGGGAATATGAACTTGTTTGTCCACCCATCGTAAGGTTTAAGCATTCCGTTTGTGCAGACAGCGGTTTCCAAAGCACGCATTACCGAAGTTCCCACAGCACAAACTTTACTTCCATCGTTTTTAGCCGTATTTACGGTTTTGACAAGTTCTTCTGAAACAAACATTTGCTCTGAATCCATCTTATATTTTGTAAGATCCTCTACATCTATGTCTGCACAGTTGCAAAGTCCGCAATGCAATGTAAGATACGACGGCACAATACCCTTGATTTGCAGACGCAACATGAGTTCACGACTAAAATGCAAACCCGATGCAGGTGCTACCACAGCCCCCTCCTTCTTAGCATATATCGTCTGATAATTTTCCGCATCTTCGGGTTGAATATCACGCAATTTTATAAAATCATCGGGCAACGGAGTCTTTCCCAAATCGTACAAATCTCTCTTAAAGTTCTCATGGTCACCATCGTATAGAAAACGTAGCGTTCTGCCCCTGGAGGTGGTGTTATCTATAACCTCAGCCACCATTGAGTTATCCTCACCAAAATATAGCTTATTTCCAATCCTTATCTTACGGGCAGGGTCAACAAGAACATCCCACAAACGCAGGTCAGGATTCAGTTCCCTAAGCAGAAACACTTGTATAAAGGCGTTGGTTTTCTCCTTGTTACCACAGAGTCTGGCTGGAAATACTTTAGTGTCATTAAACACAAACACATCTCCGTCTGAGAAATAATCAACCACATCCTTAAAAACCCGATGCTCAATATTGCCTGAATCCTTATGTACCACAAGCAACCTTGCCTCATCTCTATGCTGAACAGGATGCAATGCAACCAACTCATTAGGAATCTTAATTCTAAATTGCGAAAGTTTAGTCATAAATTTTATATTGTTTTTCTAATTTCCACTTTGTTAAGTTCACTGTCAACTATACTATCACTTTCCCTGTACGCTCCTGCTTAGCCTTATCATGCAGGGCAAGGTCATCGTCGTTCTGCCCCAACATCTCTTTAAACTGCCTGAACGTCATACATTTATCTATACTAATATTCCCTACCCTTGTACGCCTTAACTCTGTAAGGTATGCTCCACTCTCAAGTGCCACACCAATATCGCGGGCAAGAGCCCTGATGTAAGTTCCCTTGCTACACGCAACCCTTATCTTTATGTAAGGCATTGAGAAATCAAGTAGTTCTATATGTTCAATAGTTATGGTCTTAGGCTTAATCTCCACACTCTCACCGCCTCTTGCATACTTATAAGCCCTTCTGCCATCAACCTTTACCGCTGAAAACATAGGCGGAACCTGCTGCTGCTCACCATCAAACCTCTTTAGCACACTCTCCACCATATCCCTTGTTATATGCTCTGTAGGGAAAGTCTCAGACACAGGATGCTCCATATCAAACGATGGAGTCACAGCACCCAGGCATAGTGTAGCCTCATACTCTTTAGTTCCAGCCTGTAACTCTTCTATACGCTTGGTAGCCTTACCAGTACATATAATCATAACCCCTGTGGCAAGTGGGTCAAGCGTACCTGCATGCCCTACTTTGACTTTCTTAGTGCCTGTATATCTTGACACCGCCCATCTTACACGCCCCACAAGTGTAAAAGAAGTCCAATACAATGGCTTGTCTATGCACAATATCTCTCCTTCAGAAAAGTTAAAAGTTGAAAGTTGACAGTTGAAAGTTGATAAATCAGCATCATACATCATACATCATATATCATACATTGTACATCATACATTGCATATAATTGCAACACATCCAACTATAACACAATACACTGCAAACCATATAAGTTTGCCTTTCTTAACTATTTCAAGCATAAACTTGCAGGCAAGACAACCCGATATAAACGCAGCCAAAAAGCCTGTAAGCAATGCCGTCCAAGAAATTGCCATATCAAACCCACCGTTTACCACACCCTTAACGCACTCAAGAAACGCCTCACCCAATATTGGGATAATCACCATAAGGAATGAGAACTGAGCCACTTTCTCTTTTTTGTCGCCAAGCAATAGACCTGTTGCAATGGTACTGCCTGAACGTGAAAGCCCCGGAAGCACCGCAATAGCCTGTGCTATACCTATAATAAAAGCGTCCAAATAAGATATGTCATCTTTCTGACGTGGCTTTGCAAAATAAGAAAACGTAAGAAGTGCGGCGGTAATAATAAGGCAAATACCCACAATAAGCAGTCCGGAACCAAAAATCTCCTCCACAAAATCCTTAAAGAACATTCCTACTATAAACACAGGTATCATTGACACCAAGATTTTGGCAACATAATGTTTCTCATTGTTCCATTCAGCCACACGCCAACCTGTAGGGGTAAAGAACCCCTTAAAAATGGAGGCTATCTCTTTCCAAAGCACAACTATTGTGCTTAGTACGGTTGCAACGTGCAGAACCACATCAAACATAAGGTTGTCCGCCCCTGAAAAACCGCCAAACAGAGTTTGTGCAATGGTGAGGTGTCCGCTACTACTTACAGGAAGATACTCTGTAAGCCCCTGTAAAATGCCTAAAATCAGCGCTTGAATCGTGGACATAAGATAGAGAATATAACAGATAGGAAACCTATCAGTATTATTATTGGAGCCACTATTATTCTGCGGTCAGAGAATATATCGGGTTCAAAGTTAGCCTCACTGTCAGGGCCTACATACATAACTATAAGCCCAATCACTATGATAAGCAAGCTTGCCGCTATCAAATATATATTAAACGCCGGCAACCTTTTCTGCAAATCAGAATCTTGTTTTTTATTCATATCTTTCATACATCATACATTATACATCATACATCTATATGTAATATAGCTCATCAACATTGAGTTTCAGGTATCGTGTCACAGAAATATATGTTGCTATTATGGTTATTATTATACCCGATGCTATCATAACAAGGAACGACACTAACAATGTGTGCAGAATTTCAGTGGTAAGGAACGATGAAATCTCTGATTGAGCCCAAAACAGTATGGCAGACATCATCCCCATAGCTATCACAGCCGCTATCAATCCTGTTACAACCCCTTCTGCAAGGAATGGCCTACGTATAAATGAGCCTGTGGCACCTACAAGTTTCATCGTATGGATAAGGAACCTCTTGGCATATACGGTAAGACGTACAGTATTGCCTATCAAGGCGTAGGAAATGAGAATAAGCAACACCGCAAACACGGAAAGTACGGCAGACACCCTCTTGACGTTCTTATTTACAGCATCTACAAGCACCTCTTGATATATAACATCCTTAACCTCCGGCATACGTCTAAGCTGTGCCTCTATTTGGGCTATGCTGTCTGTATTGGCATAATCAGAGAACAGTTTCATCTCTATGGAGCCAAGCAACGGATTAAATCCAAGAAACTCTACAGGGTCCTGACCCAACTCCTCAGCCAACTCTTTGGAAGCGGTCTCCTTATCTATATATTCCGTTGATTTGCAATAAGGTTCAGCATCTATTGTCTTTTGCAGTTTCTGCACATCAGCGGCTTTAACCTCCTCTTTTAGAACAACAGACATGGTTATATTCTCCCTAACCGCCACAGATAAGTCGCTTGAAAGCAACAATAAAGCGGTAGTGATACCTATAAGCAGAATAACCAAGGATATACTGATTATAGATGTTACCCGCGAATTGAACAAATGAACTTTTTTCTGAGACATTTTATATTATTTTTTCCGTTTTTTAAAATTTTGCACAAAGATAATACCACAAAAAGCCAAAGTCAAGAAAACAGAGGAAATAATTGCTAAAATTCTTCCTTTTTTATATGATGAGGGCTCAAATTTGAACGTGATATCATAATTTCCAGGCTCTAAATTCATAGCCCTAAGAAGGTAATCAGCCCTAAAGAACGGCACCTCCTTATCATCAATATAGGCTTTCCACCCTGTGTAATAGAAAATTTCAGAGAATACAGCCATCTGTCTGCTACCCGATGAGAAAGAATACACAAGTTTGTTAGGCTCGTATGATATAAGTGTTATCTCTGCATCGGAGGTATCAAACACAGAATCAGTTATATTTTCTGCCAATGCCTTGTCAACCAGCACTGTAGATTGCAGATTTACGGCATCAAGCATATTTATCTCATCATCGGGGGTATCAACCAACTTAACATTATCCACAAGCCAGGCATTCCCGTAAGCGTGCTTATTCAGCACAGGCAATGATGCACTTGAAATTATTATATACTTGGTATTAAGCATATTAAGTATAGGAGTGGCATTAAGTGCCTTATCAAGGTCTGCCTCTGTACGCATACTTTTAAAACCTGATGTCAGAGTGCCAATCTCAGGAGCCAGTTGCAACTCTATAAGTTCCTGATACCTACGCATTTTAACAGCACTATAACCACCCACTGTCTTATGGAAATAAGAAGGTTGTGAACTATTGAATATGTCAACCGTCAAATCCAGCACCCTATAAGAGAGCGTATTGTCTTTAAGTATCGCCCTGTCTGCGAATGACGGGGTAAATGGTGTATCCACTGCCTTATTCTCAACAAAATTACTGCTGCTAAGATAGTCTTTTGCAATAGGAATCATATCCACGGCAAATAAAACCACAAGAACTATAGTTGTCCATAACGTCTTAACCTTTCCGCTTAAATGGGCATCCAAAACGAGAAACGTAAGTACTATAAATATAAGAGAACGCCACGCACCTGCCTGTAGCAAATCCATACGGTCTGCCGGCAATGTCTCCTT
Source organism: Paludibacteraceae bacterium (assembly GCA_024399495.1). Classification (GTDB taxonomy): domain Bacteria; phylum Bacteroidota; class Bacteroidia; order Bacteroidales; family Paludibacteraceae; genus Enterocola. Next base: position 3,693 of record JAKSNY010000008.1, on the reverse strand, counting down.
TAGAAATGCGTATGTGCCTGTAAACTGTGTATCAGCCGGCGATACAAAAGAGCCTGCCGATAATGGAAACAATGCAAACACAAGGCATAAACCACCTGTAACACACAAAGATATGACAATGGCCCTTTTTTTTGTTTTTTTATCAATAGTGGTGGAGAATATCTCCTTTAGGGCAAGCATAGCCATAATGCACATTGCAAGGCATGTTATGGTCAATGTCATGGATACCGTACGGAACTTATTGTACATAGGTACATAGTCTATAAAAAAGTCTGTAACAGGCATAAAGTTTTTGCCCCACGATAGAACCAATCCTAACAACGCCGCGGCAAGTAGCCACCATTTATGCCTTGACGGCACTATACACAATCCCACTACAAACAGGAAACACACTATTGCACCCACATAAACAGGACCTGCCGTAAACGGCTGGTCTCCCCAATACAGAGGCAGTTTAAATGTGTACATGAATTCAGCCAGATTCTTTGGTATAAAAGAGTTTGGATTATTCTGCATAATGCGGTCTATACGTGACTTCTCTGCCGATGTAAGTTCCTTTTGTGCCTTTTTAAGCCCTGTAAGCTCCCCTATAGTCTCTGCGGTTCTGGAATTCTGGTCAAGCGTACCCACAGAAGCACCACCCTTAAAATCGGGTATAAGCAGAGTGAAAGACTCCCCTATTCCGTAACTCCACTGTGTTATATAATCCTTATCAAGCCCGTTACTCTCACCACCTTTAATGGTAAGACCGTTGCTGTCGCCACGCATAGTGGCTTTTACATACTCTTGGGTTGTAAGTATCCTGGTGGCATTAAGACCTACTGCTACTATCGCCCCAATAATCAGACACCCCAATGCCTTCGCAAAATCGGGTAAGGTCTTTTCTTTAATTGCAAATATAAGTTCGGAAAAACCGTAGCATATAACCATAAACAGTGTATAGTATATAATCTGAACATGGTTTGCATAGAGTCCCAATCCAAGGAATAATGCCAACATAGATGCCCCTATCAATCTATTACGCCTTGTGCGCTCCTTAAACGCATAATATATGGATGCTATTATAGGTGCCATGTAAGCTATGGCCACAGCCTTGGTGTTGTGTCCTGCCACTATAATAATAAGATTATACGTTCCAAATGCAAATGCTATGGCACCGCCTATAGACAGGTACGGATTAACCCCAAACGCTATAAGCAGAATATAAAAGCCTATAAGATAAAGGAATACAGTATATGTAGGACCTGGTAGAACCCTTAGAACCTTGTCTATATATTTGGCAAGCGACGCTGGCTCCTCCATACATATTTGGTATGTAGGCATACCGCCAAACATGGCATCTGTCCACAGTGTAGGCTCACTGTGGGTTTTGTTGTATTCCGCAGCCTCATGGCTCATTCCTACATAGCTGTGAGTATCCGATCCGAATATAGTTTTACCCTGCAACACAGAGAACAAATAAGCAAATGTAAGTATTAAAAAAACTGCAACTGCAATAATGTGGGGTACAAATTTTTTCATAATGTAAAATTTTGGGGCTACAAAGTTACAATTTTTTTGCAGAATCCTAAAAAACTGATTAACTTTGCACCACTTTTTACTGAAATTTCTGCAAAAGCGGGGTTTAGCGCAGTTGGTAGCGCGCTACGTTCGGGACGTAGAGGTCGCAAGTTCGAATCTTGTAACCCCGACAAGAGAGAAAACAAAAGAGAATGCAAATAAAATTTGCATTCTCTTTTTTGTTTACACTGAGCGTTGTGAGCTTGCTCACATAAGCGGAAGTGTGAACATAAAAGAGCACCACACGCTTGTGTGGTGCTCTTTTGTTTTCTCTCTTTAGCCAGCCCACGGCAGTGTATCAAGATCACGGAGTGAAACGACGTAATCTTGGTTTAGCCATTTTAATTTAAAATATTTGCGTCTTTTTTTTGAGAATACAAATAAATATATTATCTTTGGACAATTTTCAAATCATTTTTGAATTTTGTCCATTATTTTATATTTATATGTATAACAGAGATTTACAACAGACACTATTGGAATTATCCAATACATGGTCAATAATTTCAGTCACAGGACCAAGACAATCAGGTAAAACAACATTGTGTAAAAATACGTTTCCTCAGTATCAGTATGTGAATTTAGAGCATATTCCCACAAGAGATAATGTACTGCATGATATTGATGGTTTTCTTGACAAATATCCTGACGGACTTATAATAGATGAAGCACAATATGTGCCGGAAATTTTCTCTTATTTACAGGTGCGAGTAGATGAAAATAAGCATTTAAGGTACATAATAAGCGGCAGTAGTGATTTCCTTATGATGAAAGGCATATCACAATCATTGGCAGGCAGAGTTGCCGTAAAAAGATTGTTGCCACTGTCTATACATGAATTAGGTAGTGATGCCAATTGCCTTACGGACGAACTCATTTTTAATGGATTTTTTCCTGCTATATGGGGAGATAAAAGAAATCCTAAAGAGGTTTATGAAAGTTATTATGAGACCTATCTTGACAGAGATGTCAGAGAAATTATGAATGTGCAGAACATCTCTGACTTTAGACATTTCATTGTGTTGTGTGCAGGAAGAGTAGGTAGTGAATTTAACGCTGTATCGCTATGCAACGATATAGGGGTAAGCAATCAAACAATTTCAAATTGGATGACTCTGTTAGAAACATCATACACCGCCTTTAGATTTTACCCGTATTTTAAAAACATAGGTAAAAGATTATCAAAGACACCCAAAATATATTTCTACGATGTAGGACTTGCTTGCTGGCTATTGGGTATTAGAAATATGGATGATTTGAAAACACACCCATTAAGAGGTGCATTGTTTGAAAATATGGTTGTGGTTGAAATGCTAAAACAGAAATACCACAATGGCAATCTGCCGAATCTTTATTTTTACAGAGACAAATCCCAGCATGAGGTTGATGTTATAGAGGAAAACGGCACATCATTATTTGGCTATGAGATTAAGTCAGGAAAAACTTTCCACCCCGATTGGAATAAGAATTTGACGTACTTGAGTAGGATTTTTGGAGATAGTCTTGTCTCAACCAAAATCGTTTATGACGGAGAATTGGAAAACAACACTGAGATTAATGGGCTGATTAATTTCAGAAATCTGAAATAAATCACTCCTTCACCCCACGCACATAGACTAAAAACAAGGGTCAAAGGAGCGTTTATTCTCCTTTGACCCGTTGTATGTTCGTCATCATGACTTTTCTCGTTTTACTTGACCTCCACCGCTTTCCAGCTCTCTATGGTGCGTGATTCCGTGGTGAAGTTCACGCCCACCTTTAGTTTGCGGCGTGGGTCTGCAAGGTATGGGTCTGCGTAGTGCATATCGTCTATCTGCTGTAGTGCTATGTCCGTTGACTTGTCAACCTTGTACTCTATTATATAGATTGTGTTTGTGGTTTCAAGTATGGCGTCTGTCCTGCCTACGGCAAACGGAACCTCAACCCTCATATTCTGCCCAAGCAGCGTGAGTATAAGGTACATTATAGTCTGGAATGCAGGCTCCGTCTTGTTCTCATAGTAGTACGGAATGGCGGCTATGTACGCCTTTATCTCTGTAAGTGCTGTGTCTATGTCATCGGTGTAGAGTGCCTGGACTACACGCACAAGCATTGCGTTGCCCTCTCCACCTGGTATGTTTGACACTTCTGGCA
>JAKSNY010000007.1 GCA_024399495.1 Paludibacteraceae bacterium | reverse complement strand
GTGTGGTATCCAAATCATTACAAGCATACGCATCACTTGTAAGCTCTGCTGACAAAGGAGCGATTAGAATCATATAAATGATGTATGATGTATGATGTATGATGTATGAAGAGGAGCCGTAGGCGACAGAGAACGATAGTTCTCCGCGAAGCGTAGGGGTTTGGGGATATGCCCCGTAAAAAAGGGAATATATTTTAACGAGCGTATGCGAGGTTAAAATGATGTATGATGTATGAAGAGGAGCCGTAGGCGAGATTAAAATTTTATATTATGAATATTTCGGGTTCAAAAGCATTGATGGAAGCCCTGCTTAATGAGGGGGTTGATACTATTTTCGGGTATCCTGGAGGGTCTATCATACCTGTGTTTGACGCCTTATATGATTACATGGATAAATTTCACTATGTACTTACAAGGCATGAGCAAGGTGCAACGCATGCCGCTCAAGGATATGCCAGAATTAAAGGGAAACCTGGGGTATGTATAGTTACAAGCGGACCTGGTGCCACTAACACCATTACAGGTATTGCAGACGCTATGCTTGACAGCACCCCACTTGTGGTTATTACAGGGCAGGTTAACGACACAATGCTTGGAACAGACGCATTTCAGGAGACTGACCTGATAGGCATTACGCTTCCCATATCCAAATGGAGTTATCAGATTAGAGACCCTAAAGAGATTGCATTTGCCGTAGCCAAAGCATTTTATATAGCCGGTAGCGGAAGACCGGGACCTGTAGTGCTTGACATAACCAAGAACGCACAATCAGAATCGGTTGATTTCAAACCTGAAAAATGTGATTTCATACGCAGTTACCTGCCCAATGTTGCCATTGACAATGATAGTGTGGACAATGCAGCGGCACTCATAAACAATGCCAAAAAACCGTTTGCCATTGTAGGTCACGGAGTTACAATTGGTGAGGCTGAAACTGAATTGAGAGAATTTCTTGATAAGGCTGACATTCCTGCGGCATGGACTATTATGGGAGAGTCTGCAATGCCTACAGACTACAGACTTAACAAGGGTATGGTGGGCATGCACGGAAACATTGCCCCTAACACTAAAACCAATGAGTGCGATGTGCTTATAGCCATAGGTATGCGTTTTGCAGACCGTGTTACAGGCAACCTGCATAATTATGCACGTCAGGCAAAGGTTATCCATTTAGAGATAGACCCTGCAGAGATAAATAAGAATGTAAAGAGTGAGATTGCCGTTCTTGGTGACGTAAAGCTCACATTGCCAGCCATTACAGCCAAACTACAGAAACAGGAGCATAAGGAGTGGATAGACTCATTTGCCCCTTGTGAGCAAAAAGAGATGAATCGTGTTATCTCTAAAGAGTTGTACCCCGATGGGGACGAAGCACTGAAGATGGGTGAGGTTGTACGCAAAATATCTGAGGCGACAGGCGGTAACGCCATTCTTGTAACAGATGTGGGGCAGAACCAGATGGCTGCATTAAGATATTTCCAATTCAAGCAGAAACGCAGTGTGGTTACATCGGGTGGTGCCGGCACAATGGGATTTGGCATACCCGCCGCCATCGGGGCTAAAATTGCCGCACCTGACAGGACTGTTTGCTTATTCTGCGGAGACGGAGGTTTCCAGATGACCATGCAGGAACTTGGCACCATAATTCAAGAGAATACAGGTGTTAAGATGATTCTGCTTAACAACAACTATTTGGGTATGGTACGCCAGCAGCAGGAGTTGTTCTTTAACAAGAGGTACTCCTCCACCCCAATGCTGAATCCCGATTTCTGTGCAGTGGCAAAGGCTTACAATATAGCCACAAGCCATGTTACAAAGCGTGAGGAATTAAGCGGTGCCATAAAGGATATGCTTAAAGATGACAAGCCCTATCTGCTTGTAGTGGAGATTGAGGAAAACGGATTGGTTTTACCAATGGTTCCGCCTGGAAAAGGCAATGATGATATAATAGTATAAACTATGGAAAAAAAATTATACACAGTAACCGTATTTTCAGAGAACATTCCAGGTCTTCTGAATCAGATTACCATTGTATTCACACGCAGGCAAATCAACATTGAGACACTCTCTGTATCGCCGTCTGCAATAAAAGGGATACATAAGTTTACAATCACAGCTTATACAGATGAGGACACCATCAAGAATGTGGTTAAGCAGATAGACAAGCGTATAGACATTCTGAAGGCTTACTATAACACCGATGAGGAACTTATCTACCAAGAGATAGCACTCTACAAGATTGACACAAGCAAAGTGCTTGCAATGGGTGGAATAGAAACAATTATACGCAAGTATGACGCCCGCGTGCTTGAGGTGCTTGAGAACTGTATAGTACTTGAAAAGACAGGTCTTTATGAAGAGACTCAGAATATGTTTGATGAACTTCAGCAAAGCATAGGTGTGTTGCAGTTCATACGTAGCGGACGCGTTGCCATAACCAAAGGCAAAAAGGAGAGACTTAGCGATATGCTGAAGAAAGTTCAGGAGTTTAGGAGTAAAGGAGTTTAGGAGTTGAAAGTGGAAAGTGGAAAGTGGAAAGTTAATATTTTTTACAATTTGTTCCTCCCTTTAGGGAGGTTAGGAGGGAATTTTCAACTTTCAATTTTCAACTTTCAATTTTCAATTATCAACTATTTTGATTATCTTTGCACTTTCAATTTTGTTAAAACAAGTTTTAACCATGTTACTTCGTCGCTCAGCATAGTACAAGTAAACTTGTCTCTGCTTTCGCTTCTAGTAACAGTCAATTTTTCAACTAATTTATAATGGCACAAATTAATTTTGGCGGTGTAATAGAGAATGTAGTTACCCGCACCGAATTTCCATTGGAGAAAGCACGTGAGGTGCTGAAGAACGAAACTATCGCCGTAATAGGTTACGGTGTTCAAGGTCCTGGTCAATCACTGAACCTAAGAGATAACGGATTCAACGTTATAGTAGGTCAGCGTAAAGGCAAAACTTGGGATAAGGCAGTTGCAGACGGCTGGATTCCTGGAGAGACCCTATTTGAGATTGAGGAGGCTTGCAAGCGTGGTACTATTATACAATACCTGCTTTCTGATGCCGCCCAAATAGAGCAATGGCCTGTTGTAAAACGCAATCTTACACCTGGCAAGGCACTCTATTTCTCACACGGTTTTGGCATTACTTGGAATGACCGTACAGGCATTGTTCCTCCAAAAGATGTAGATGTTATTATGATTGCCCCTAAGGGTTCAGGTACATCACTACGCCGTATGTTCCTACAAGGACGTGGACTTAACTCATCATACGCCATTTGGCAAGACGCTACAGGCAAGGCATTTGACCGTGTAATCGCTCTTGGTATAGGCGTTGGCTCAGGCTACTTGTTTGAAACCACATTCCTAAAAGAGGCTACATCAGACCTTACAGGTGAGCGTGGCTCACTTATGGGTGCAATACAAGGCTTGCTTCTTGCACAATATGAGACTCTACGTGAGAACGGACATGAGCCATCTGAGGCATTTAATGAGACAGTTGAGGAACTTACCCAATCACTTGGCCCTCTATTTGCTGAGAACGGTATGGACTGGATGTATGCAAACTGCTCTACAACCGCTCAGCGTGGTGCTCTTGACTGGATGGGTCCTTTCCACGATGCCATCAAGCCTGTTATGCAGAAACTTTACGCAAGCGTTAAGTGCGGTAACGAGGCTCAAATCTCTATTGATTCAAACTCACAACCTGATTATCGTGAGAAACTAAACAAGGAACTTGAGGCACTTCGTAACAGTGAGATGTGGCAGGCAGGTGCAGTAGTCAGAAAACTGCGTCCTGAGAACAATTGATGCTTAAGAAAAACATTGATATTACAATTACAGCAGCAGTGTTAAGCATAATTAACCTGCTGCTGTTCCATATTCCGTTCTATAGTTACGTATCGGGTAACATAAACTGCGATTTTAACGGATTCTGCATAATGGCAAGTTTGCTTGTCATAATGCTTACGGCAAACTTTTTCGGGTTCTACCTTACACTGTTTTTAGGAAGACTTGTAGGCAAGATACTGATAGCCATAACGTTTATACTAAACTCTGTAAGCATTTATTTTATAAGCACTTACGATGTTATGTTAGACGATACCATGATGGGTAACGTCTTTAACACCAACTATGCTGAAGCCACAAGTTACTCATCGTGGGCGGCAATACTCTACCTGCTGTTTATGGGAATAATACCTTGTGTATTGCTATTCCTTATAAAAATAAAGTACGGCTCTTGGAAAAAGTTTGGCAAGGCGGTGGGCATATCGCTGCTTATAGTGCTTGTACTTGCGTTTGCCAATGCCACCAACTGGACTTGGATAGACCGTCATGCACCTGTTATAGGCAGTCTGCTGCTCCCTTGGTCATACATTGTAAATACGGTAAGGCTAAAGGTTCATGAGGCTCAGCAAAATAGAGAGGAGATTCTTTTACCCGATGCCACCATTACCAACGATGAAAAAGATGTAATGGTGCTTGTAATAGGCGAATCTGCCAGAAGAGACCACTTCTCACTATATGGTTACGGCAAAAACACAAATCCGCTGCTAACTCAGATATCGGGGCTAAAATGGTATAATGCAGACTCTTACGCCACCTATACCACAGCCGGAGTAAAAGCCATATTGGAGCATACTCCTACTGATGACCTTTACGAGCCGCTACCTAACTACCTGTATCGCAGTGGTGTAGATGTTCAATGGAGAAGCACAAACTGGGGAGAACCTCCACTACACATAGAAAAAATGAAATTTGGTTCTAATGTAACAAACGAGTGTCAAGGAGAGAACTGCAATTATGACGAATCGCTGATTTACGGACTTAAAGAGCATATCTTAGAGAGCGGAAAGAACAAAGTGCTTATTATTCTGCACTCAAGCACAAGCCACGGACCATCATATAATGAGAAATACCCCAAAGAGTTTGAGATATTCTCGCCTGTATGTGATAATGTAGAGTTAAGCAAATGCACTCACAATGAATTGCTTAACGCTTACGATAACACCATTATCTACACAGACTATCTGCTTAGCAAAATCATATCAGACCTAAAGGAACTTACCGATTGGAACAGCACTATGATATTTGTGTCAGACCACGGAGAGTCACTTGGTGAGAAGAACTTATATATGCACGGAGTTCCCATCAGTATGGCTCCTAAAGAGCAATATGAGATACCTTTTATAGTCTGGTCTTCTAACCCCGATGTCAAATTCAAGCCGCTGCAAAAGGCTACACAACACCACGTGTTCCATAGCGTGCTTAAATTCTTAGGCATAGAGAGTCCGGTGTATGATGAAAATATGAATATTTTCATCATAGGGGGTCAAGGGTCAGGGGTCAAGGATTAAGGTTTCTAATGTTAAAGTTTGTTAAATAATTTACAGCAAATTGCACTGTAGGTTACAATTTTAGAAATTTTTAGTAACTCATAGTTACAATTTGTTAAAATTGTTAATTATTTGGGCAAATTCCTATTTGACAAAACAAATATTTCTTCTTATCTTTGCACTACACGCAAAAAATGGTAACGAATATAACAATCAACTATTATTATGGCTGAAGAAATAAAACCGGCATTGGAGAAACTAAAAGCACTCCAACTTGCCATAGACAAGATTGAGAAAGACCATGGTAAAGGCACCATTATGAAGATGGGCGATGACCATGTAGTAGATGTACAGGTAATACCTACAGGCTCCGTAGGGTTAAACCTTGCACTTGGTGTAGGAGGTTATCCAAGAGGCAGAGTTGTAGAGATTTACGGTCCTGAATCATCGGGTAAGACAACACTTGCCATACACGCCATAGCAGAGGCTCAAAAAGCAGGTGGCATAGCGGCAATAATAGACGCAGAGCATGCCTTTGACCGTTTCTATGCAGAGAAACTTGGCGTAGATGTAGAGAATTTGTTTATATCGCAGCCCGATAACGGAGAGCAGGCACTTGAGATAGCAGACCAACTAATCCGTTCATCTGCCATAGATATTATAGTTATAGACTCTGTAGCAGCCCTTACACCTAAGGCAGAGATTGAGGGCGATATGGGTGATAATAAGGTGGGCTTACAGGCAAGGCTTATGTCACAGGCACTGCGTAAACTTACCGCAAACATAAGCAAGACCAACACATGCTGTATCTTTATTAACCAATTACGTGAGAAGATAGGCATTATGTTTGGCAATCCTGAGACCACAACAGGTGGTAACGCACTAAAATATTTTGCATCTGTACGTTTGGATATTCGCCGCGTTTCCCCTATAAAAGAGGGTGATGAGGTCATAGGAAACCAAACCAGAGTTAAGGTTGTAAAAAACAAGGTGGCTCCACCGTTCCGCAAGGCAGAATTTGACATTATGTTTGGTGAGGGAATCTCAAGAAGCGGAGAGATTGTAGATTTAGGCGTAGATACAGGCATTCTTAAAAAGAGTGGCTCTTGGTTCAGTTACGGAGATAGCAAGTTAGCACAAGGGCGCGATGCCACCAAAAAGCTGATGGAAGATAATCCTGAACTTGCAGCGGAGATTGAGGGCAAGATAATGAGTGCATTACAGAAATAATGGATAACTACGTTTTTGGGTTCAGAGCCGTAATTGAGGCAATAGAATCTGGTAAGGAGATTGAGAAAATATATCTAAAAAAAGATGCTCAAAGTGACCTTACCAAAGAGTTGTATGCTACTGTCAAGGGGCATAACATACCCGTTATCCGCGTGCCTGTGGAGAAGATAGAACGCATTACAAAAAAGAACCATCAAGGTGTATTGGCGTTTATCTCACCCATTGAGTATCAGCGTATAACCCAAATAATCCCCAAACTTTATGAGGATGCCAAAAGCCCATTTATAGTTATACTTGACGGAGTTACAGATGTAAGAAATTTTGGTGCCATAGCCCGTACATGTGAGTGTGCGGGTGTTGATGCCATTGTAACATCACAAACCAACACCGCCCCCGTTAACGCTGATGCCATAAAGACCTCAGCAGGTGCCCTACTCTCTTTACCTGTATGTCGTGAGCATAATCTTGAGTACATAGTAAACTTCCTTAAGGACTCCGGGCTTAAGATTATAGCCGCATCAGAGAAAGCGGTTCAAGACTACACCGCCATATCATACACAGAGCCTATAGCCATAGTTATGGGAGCCGAGGATAAAGGCATATCGCCAGAGATTTTAGCCCTCTGCGATGAGCATGTACGCATTCCGCTACTTGGCAATATACAATCACTCAATGTTTCCGTAGCGGCTGGAATCCTTATATATGAAGCAGTGAAACAAAGGGTATAGGGTCAAGGATTATGGAAGTGCTTTATGAAGATAACCATCTCATTGCGGTCAATAAGGCTGTTGGAGAGATTGTACAGGGAGACAAGACTGGCGACACCCCACTTGTAGAGAGCATTAAGCAATACCTAAAAGAGAAATACAATAAGCCTGGCAATGTTTTTTGCGGTGTAACCCATCGTCTTGACCGCCCCGTTAGCGGAGTTGTTATTTTTGCCAAGACCAGCAAGGCTTTAGAGCGTTTTAATGAGATGCTACGTGTCCACAACCTAAAGAAAACATATTGGGCAATAGTTAAAAACCCACCAAAGCAACCCGAAGCCACCATAACCCACTATCTTGTACGCAATGAGAAACAGAACAAGTCTTTTGCATACACCACACCTAAAGCAGATGCCAAGGAGGCTACATTAAGTTATAAGGTTATAGGGCATTCAGATAACTACACCCTGCTTGAGATTGATTTACAAACAGGCAGACATCACCAGATACGCTGCCAGCTATCCGCCATCGGGTGCCCCATAAAAGGAGACCTTAAATACGGATTTCCACGCTCTAACAAGGACGGAGGCATATCTCTGCACGCCAGACGCATAGAGTTTATCCACCCCGTAAGCAAAGAGCCTATAACAATAGAGGCTCCCCTACCCTCAGACCCCATCTGGCAGTGCATGCGGTAAACACTTATAGTATCTTTGCAAGTGATAACATTTTATCTATAATATATCAAATAGTACGTTTATGAATAATATATTATCACTTTTAGATAGGCACAAAAATAAAAATGACCACAAAACGGTGCCGTGAAATTTTTGATGAAGTATATCAGAATTGCGATGATTTACTAAATAATTAACAGGTATTACTACAGAGGTACGCCGCCACTGTGTTGGCGGCTATCCCTTCTAAAATGGTCTGTGACCATTTTAGACACTACCCACTCACCCTGCGTGGGTGCAGAGGCCTCTGTTAGCAATACCTGTTAATTATTTCTACTGCAATTTTTTAGTTTTTGACAAAGATTGTCAAAAACAGACGCTACATTTGCCCGCAAAATTGTCGTAAAAGTGCAAAAATTGTCTTAAATATTACAAAAATTGTCTTAAAAGTGTTATTTTTGTAAGTTACATACTTAATATAAATAAATTTATGACCGCAGATGAATTACGCAATGAATTGGGTGGTTTGATTTGGAAAACAGCCACTAATCTTGTCCATGGCGGCAAGGTATCCCCAGTTCAGTTTATGGACTTTATGCTTGGCAGTTTGTTCTACAGATTTATATCTGAAAATGTTATTGAATATTGCAACAAACTTATGAAAGATGCTGGGGAATTAAATCCTGATTATGCAAATATGGCTGATGACATTGCAGAAAATGCACGTGATCAAATAGTGAATGCCAAAGGATTTTTCATACTACCTTCACAGCTTTTCATAAATGTAGCGAACAAAGCAAAAAACAACCCAGAACTTAACACCACGCTTGCTAACAATTTTCGTGCTTTTGAAGAGAGTGCCATAGGCACTAACAGTGAAAATGATGTAAAAGGATTGTTTGCAAACTTTAATACAAATGACCCAGGGCTTGGAGGAACCGTTGCAGAGCGTTGTGAACTGCTTACAACGCTACTTGAAAGTGTGCGTGACCTTGAATTTGCAAAATATCAAGATTCAGGTCTTGATGTTTTTGGTATTTGTTACGAGCATCTAATAAAGATGTATGCCCTAAATTCAGGCACTAAAGGAGGTGAATTTTACACCCCGGCAGAGGTTAGTTATTTACTTGCAAAAATTGCCGCAAGTGGCAGAACTTCTGTAAATAAGGTGTATGACCCTGCATGCGGTAGCGGTTCATTGCTTCTAAAATTTAAAGAGATACTTGGCACTAAAAATGTTATAGACGGATTTTTTGGACAGGAAATAAATCTTAAGACATACAACCTATGCCGTATGAATATGTTCTTGCACAATGTAAACTACGACCACTTTGACATTCAGCAGGGAGACACACTAAAAAATCCGCTTCACACAGATGAAGAGCCATTTGAGGCAATAGTATCAAATCCACCATATTCAATCCCTTGGGATGGTCCTAAAAATCCTACCCTTATAAATGACCCAAGGTTCTCACCTGCTGGTGTGCTTGCTCCTGCTGACAAAGCAGATCTTGCGTTTACAATGCACATGCTTTCCTGGCTATCAGCAGAAGGCACAGCCGCTATAATAGAGTTCCCTGGTGTGCTTTACCGTGGACGAGCAGAGCAGAAAATACGTCAGTATCTTATAAACAACAATTATGTTGATACGGTTATTCAACTGCCTCAAAATCTTTTCTTTGGTACATCTATAGCCACTTGTATAATAGTCTTAAAAAAGAACAAGAGCGACAACCGAGTCTGTTTTATAGATGCCAGCGATGAATTTGTTCATGAAGGTAACAAAAACAAGTTAAGTGATGAGAATATTGAGCGTATTTATGAAACTCAGTTTAACAAGACCGAGATTGAATATTTTAGCAAGGTTGTTACCACGGCAGATATTGAAGCACAGCAATTTAACTTATCTGTTTCCACATACGTTGAAAAGGAGGATACTACAGTAGATATTAACATTGATGAACTGAATCAACGCATTGCAGAAATTGTGGCACACCAAAATACACTACGTGCAGAGATTGACGAACTTATTAAAACCTTGTAAACTATGGAAAGTATTGAACAAATGATAAATAGACTTTGCCCCGATGGGGTGGAATCATACAAATTAGAAGAATTTTCAACTCAACTTTCAGGTATGTCTGCTGTTAGTGGCAAATGGAAAGAAGTTGGGAATTGTCAGTTTATTGATTATATGAATGCTTATAAGAACATTCGCATTAATGTTAATGATCTCCCATTTGCAACAGTTAAAAATAGAAACAATCAAACAATTTTAAAAAAGGGAGACGTTCTTTTTACCAGTGCATCAGAAACTCCAGATGAATGTGCGCTCTCTGCGGTAATAGAAGATGATATTTTGGATGGCATATTTTTGGATGATCACTTGTTTGGCATTCGAATAAAGGAAGAATGGAAAGATATGTTACTTCCTGCCTATCTAAAATATATATTTAGAGCACCATGTTTTCGCAAAGAAGTCAATAAATCAGTACGAGGTGTTACACGATTCTATATATCAAAAAAAGATTTTATGAAATCGTCAATACCAGTACCCCCTATGCCTATTCAAGTTTTTATTGCTAATTTTTTGGATATGCTAACTACGCTGGAAGCGGAGCTGGAAGCGGAGCTGGACTGCCGCAAGCGGCAGTATGAGTACTATCGCAATAAGTTACTGACATTCAGCCAAATGGGGGGGTAAAAAGCGTTGAATGGAAGAAAATAAAAGAAATAGGAATGGTTATAAGAGGAACAAGTTTTCAAAAGAAACATTTTACAGAAAAAGGAACACCATGTATTCACTACGGGCAAATATACACAAAATATGCTCACTATGCATACAATACAATTTCGTTTGTAGGCTCCGATATTAGTCGTTCCCCAAAAAGAGCAAAGTCTGGAGCCCTCGTAATGGCAACGACAAGTGAAAACATTGAAGATGTTGGAAAATGTGTCGTATGGTTAGGTGATGAGGATATTATTGTTAGTAATGATGCTTGTTACATACAACACACATTAAATCCTAAGTACTTAGGTTATATTATGCAAACCGAATCTTTTTCATCGTACAAGAAGAAAATTGCAACAGGGACTAAAGTAATACGTATTAACGCTGATGCCATAGCGGAATTTACAATCCCTGTACCATCACTTGAAGAGCAACAGCGTATAGTCTCTATTCTTGATAAATTTGAAGCCTTAACCATAGATTTACAATCGGGTCTGCCAGCAGAGATAGATGCACGCCGTAAGCAATATGAATATTATAGAAACAAGCTATTAACTTTTAAACAAAAAGTGGCATAAATGCAAAACCAGTATCAAATACTATCAGAGAATAACACCTCTACTGTTATTGCCCACTATGAGAGGCAAAACTTAGTAGAAGATGAAGGCTACCAGACAGAAGCGGATTTGGAGCGTTCTCTTATTGAACAACTTAAGCGTCAAGGCTATGAGTATGTTCCCATACACAATGAGAGTGAACTTATTGCCAACCTTAGAACAAAGATTGAAGAACTGAACAATTTTCATTTTACTGACAATGAATGGAACAGGTTTTTCAAAACAGAAATAGCGGCAGAGGGTAAAGGCATCGTAGATAAAACTCATACTATTCAAACTGATTTTGTTAAGACCCTAAAGTGTGATAATGGGGAGCAGAGAAACATTTATCTTATAAAGAAAGATGATATTCACGCTAATCGCACACAGGTGATTAATCAGTATGAGGTATCAAATGGGAAACGTCCTAACCGTTATGATGTAAGTATCTTAGTTAATGGATTACCGTTAGTACATATTGAACTAAAGAAACGAGGCGTAAGCATAAAAGAGGCTTTTAATCAGATAAACAGATATGGCAGAGAGTCTTTCTGGGCTGGTAATGGACTTTTTGAGTATGTTCAGATATTTGTTGTAAGCAATGGTACACAAACCAAGTATTACAGTAATACCACTCGTGACAGTCACATAAATGAGATAAGCAAAAGTGGAAATAAGAACAGACCTAAAACAAGTAATTCATTTGAGTTTACCAGTTATTGGGCAGATGCAAGTAACAAAGTCTTAAATGATTTGGTTGATTTTACCGCCACTTTCTTTACCCGACATACATTGCTTAATGTACTAACCCGTTTCTGCGTTCTTACAGAGCAAGACCTGTTGCTTGTTATGCGTCCGTATCAGATTGCCGCCACAGAAACCCTTCTTAATAAGATAGAGTGTGCATATAATGCAAGGAAACAAGGTACTATTGATGCCTGCGGCTATGTTTGGCACACCACAGGGTCTGGCAAGACTTTAACATCATTCAAAGCGGCTCAACTGGCTACAAAATATGAGTTCATAGACAAGGTTATATTTGTGGTTGACCGTAAAGACCTGGACTATCAAACTATGAAAGAGTATGACCGATTCCAAAAAGGAGCAGCCAACGGTAACACGTCCACTAAAATTTTGGAGACTCAACTTAAAGACCCTAAATGCAAGATTATAATTACAACCATACAAAAACTTACATCGCTGATAAAGAGATTTCCTACACACGAGATTTTTGACAAGAATGTGGTTTTGATTTTTGATGAATGCCATCGCTCTCAGTTTGGTGATATGCATACGGCAATAATCAAGAAATTTAAGAAGTACTATATTTTTGGCTTTACAGGTACACCAATATTTGCAGTGAACGTTACTGGGAATAAAGGAAATCTTAGAACCACTGATGATGTTTTTGGTAAAAGGCTACATACATATACTATTGTTGATGCTATCCGAGACCATAATGTTTTGCCCTTTAGAGTTACCTATATTAGTACTATGAAGAGTAAGCGAGATATAGAGAACTCAAAAGTATGGGATATAGAACGAGAAAAGGCACTAAAGTCTGAGAAGCGTATTGGTAATGTAACCCAATACATATTGGAACATTTTGCACAGCAGACAAAACAAGCAAGCTCATATATTTTCAAACAATTGGAAGATGTATCTGATGTTGTAAGGCATTATGGTGATAAAGACTACGAAGAGGTAAGAAAGAAAGCCAAACTAAATGGGTTTAACTCTATTTTTGCCGTTCAGAGTATTGAAACTGCAAAGTTATACTATAATGAGTTTAAAAAGCAGATAGCAACACTGCCTGAAAATAAAAAGTTAAAGATTGCCACCATATTCTCATACGGTGTAAATGATGAAGCTGGAGATGAAATTGAAGATGAGAACTCAGACAGCACCATTGATATGGATGAATGTAGCCGCGATTTTTTAGAACATGCCATTGAGGACTACAACAATATGTTCTCAACCAACTATGATACGTCTGCAATTAAATTTCCAAACTATTACAAGGATGTTTCTCTCCGTATGAAGAACCGTGAGATAGATATTCTTATAGTGGTAAATATGTTCCTTACAGGTTTTGATGCAACAACGCTTAACACATTGTGGGTTGATAAGAACCTACGGTTTCATGGGCTTCTTCAGTCATATAGCCGTACAAACCGCATTCTCAACTCCATAAAGAATGCCGGCAATATAGTATGTTTCCGTAATCTTGAAGAGCAAACCAATAATGCATTATCTCTCTTTGGAGATGCAGATGCCAACGGTACTGCCATACTGCGTCCGTTTGAGGACTATTTCAAAGGTTATACTGATAAAAAAGGCAAACATGTAAAAGGGTATGAAGAATTTGTGGAGGAGTTGAAAAAAATGCTACTACCAGGAGCTATTCCTGTTGGAGAGCAGAAGGAACGTGACTTTATCAAATTGTTTGGTACTGTGCTACGATTTATTAATATGCTCAGTTGCTTTGACCAATTTGCAGAACTCAATCCTCTATCAGCAAGAGAAATTCAGGATTACACCAGCATATATATTGATTTACATGATAAATATCGTGCTCAAAGTAGCGGAGAGAAAACGAATGTAAATGATGACATTGAATTTGAAATGGAGTTTGTGAAACAGGTTGAGGTCAATATTGACTACATTCTGTATCTTGTAAAGAAGTACCATGAGAGTCATTGTCAGAATAGTGAGATACGTGTAAACATTGTTAAATCCATTGAGTCAAGTCCAGACTTACGTGATAAGAAAGAACTGATAGAACGCTTTATTGACAGTATGACAGCATCGGGTGATGTGTATGAAGAGTGGCAGAAATATATCAATGAACAGAAGAAATCAGAGTTCTCTGAACTTATAACAGAGGAGAATTTAAAGAAAGATAAAGCATTGGAGTTTATAGAGATGGCGTTTACTCGTGGATATGTGCCTGAAGGTGGTGTGGAATTAAATGATATTATGCCTCCAATAAACCCATTTGACCCTAAAGCAAACCGTCAAGGCAAGGTAGAGCATATTCTTGATAGACTCAAGGCATTCTTTACCAAGTACTTTGGATTTGCCAATGGGAAATTTAAGGAATAAGTTGACTCTTTTAGTATGGGTTAATTAAAAATATTTTTACAACTAACAGTTATATTTTTGGAATATAATTATTACCTTTGTGGCGATTCCAGTGATGGAAGGTGTGTGTTACGCTTCGGGCGGCTCACACAGACTGCAGATAATCATTTATGATTTTCTGCAGGTTTTTTTTAGTGTTTAATTGATTTTAAATAATAGAAACCATCAAATGGTTTCAATATATTAAGCATATAATACATGTTATTTTTTACTGCAAAGTGCAGGATGCTAAATTTTTTAAAATCATTTCTGGTGTGGAAATCATTTTTATTACCGCACACCGCTTTACTCCAGCATCCTTTACTGATGGTCCAAGATGATAAACTGTCTCATCTATGATAAGGAATCTGTCGTGGTCATTTTTAATGCCATAAACCTCTATTATCGGGGCAGGTCTATTTCGGTTAGCCTCTTCAAGGTCTAAAATAAATTGTTGCTCCTGTACTTTCTTATAATGCGTATATATGGTAGCGGAAACTCCGTCTTTGCGTTTATTTAACATTAAAAGGGCCTTTCTATCCACATAATTATCTATCAACATAATTCTATTGTTAGCAGATTCTATCAAGGAGCACAGAAAATCGTATGCCTTAAAGTTCTCTCCCTCATAGAATACCATTTCTATTGGTGGAAGTTTGGTGTCAACTACAAATTTAACTTGCTCCTTTATATCAGAAATATCATTTGTGTTCTTTTGTTGCTGTTGCTCAATGGCTTTTATGTTGTTTTCAATTAGTTGCACTCTATGTTCAAATGAGCCTTTGTGCATAAGATGCTGTTTAAGTACCTTAGTAGCCCATTGCCTAAAAGCAATACCATTGCGTGTGTTTACTCTGTATCCCACAGAGATAATCATGTCCAGATTATAGATTTTAATATACCTACTTTTCTGCTTTCCTCCTTCTGTTTGAACATATAAGAAATCCTTATAAGTTGCCCCGATTTCAAGCTCTCCGTCATCAAAAAT
This sequence comes from Paludibacteraceae bacterium, assembly GCA_024399495.1. Taxonomy (GTDB): domain Bacteria; phylum Bacteroidota; class Bacteroidia; order Bacteroidales; family Paludibacteraceae; genus Enterocola. The sequence continues at coordinate 106,738 of JAKSNY010000007.1, read as the reverse complement.
ATTGCGTATATGCATTGCAATATTAGGCTGTGTTGTGCCAAACAGCAGTGCCATTTGTTCCTGCGTAAGCCACACGGTTTCATTCTCCACACGCACATCAATTTTTATATCTTGATTAGGCTGATACAGCACTACAGTACCTTCATTCCACGATTTCGGTAATACTTCAGCCTCTATAACCTCATCTTCAAACTCAATGGGAATTATGCGTTTCAGCACTTTTTCAAGCATTGAGATTCCCTCCGCCGTAAAGGCAAAAGGCAGGTATCTTGAGCCACCTCTTTTACTCATGTTTGGTATTACAATTTGTAATCTCAAACACTCTTCTTCACTTAATTTGAACCACATTTCATCATCAAACAGTTTAATATTACGTTTGACATACAGGTTCAAATTACCTGTGCTCATACCTACGTATGCTGCCAACTCTCTGTCCAGCACCACACGTTTGCCACGCACGTTATACACCTGTGGCTTTACAGCACCTTGTACTGTAGTTTTAATAATACTTTTATTCATAGTTTACCCTCTTCATTTTGGCATCAATGAGGATGAAAAAGGTATAAAACGGAGAATAGGTACAAAGATAATACTTTTATATGAATTATCTATTGTTTTTCAGACTGAACTGTTGCAAAAAATGCAACAGTTGTCAAAAAATATTTGACAACTGAATTTTAAGAGTAGTTAAGTAATACTTAACAACTGAATTTTCACATAGCTAATTGGTTCTCAGTATTATATATGTGCGTGTATCAACATAACAAATGGAGGTCCTAAAAAGAGAAGAAGTACAAAAATAAATTTGGTGTCTTCATACGGTGTCTCGTGATATTTTAATTTTGCAAAGATACAATAGAAAAAATTAAGCTCTCTTATTAGAGATAAAATTTAAAAAGTTAAACATAAAGTATCTACAATAGTAGAAATTAAATTCTCTTATTAGAGGTAGATTTTGATTATTGCGATATTTGGGCTCTATTCTTGGTTGTTCCATGTTTGTATGGGTTTTCAATTAGTTTTGGTTCTAAGCCATGTCTGGCTTCTGCCTAAAACGCCAAACTTGTCTAATGAGCCTCGCAGCACAATTTGGTCTTTTTCTGGCTTGTAGGTTATCTTGCCATAGTAGGTTTTCTGACTTTCGGGGTCATAGCAACGCCCTTTCATAACATCGCCATCGGGTTCTAACTCTTTAAGAATAACCATACCCACCACATGCTTCCACTCATCTGGTACAGGGTTAAGGATAGAGTATGTGCCATTGGCGTTCTTTTTATACAGTGCCACTATTTTTCCGTAGTACTTTCCGTCATTACCCTTATAAACCTCTACTCTGCCCCTGCGGTCTCCTGTACGGTCATCTACGGTATCCCAATAGCCAAGCATCTTGCTAACCTGAGCATTGGCAATGGCGGCAATAAGTAAAAACCATAACAAAAATAAATTCTTCATAACTTTACAGATAATATTTTTCTATTATACTTTTGCGAAAATACTACATAAACATTACATATACAAAATATTTTTGTGTATTTAATTGCAGGAATCAAAATATTTTGTACCTTTGCACCGTCATTTCCGTAAGAGAGTGACATAATGGTGAATGTAGCTCAGTTGGTTAGAGCATCGGATTGTGGTTCCGAGGGTCGTGGGTTCGAGCCCCATCTTTCACCCAAAATTTGATTACCATCTATTAGGTTTTATTCAACATAATCTATGTAAACATAGTTGATGCGTGAATCCAACGCAGCCAAACTATCCGCCTCATAACGATTCTTCACAGTAAAAACAGCAAATTCATCTCCGTATGCTGATGAATAATCGTATGCAACATAAGGTGCCCAAATTGAACCAAAATATCCAAAAGCAAAGTTGTTAAATAACTTTCTCATAGTTATTCCACTTATACCATATTTAGCAGGGGGTACAGAACTGTAAAAAACTTTATAGAATCCCATTTTATTTAACCTGCTATAGCTTAATGTTTCAAAACATTCAACCATAATCCGCGAACGATATTTGCCTAAAAACTTTTCCAATATATCCGGGTCTGATATTTTGTCTGTTACTATATAGATGTCCGGATGAACCGTCATTAATGAATCAAGAATATCCATAGTAATAGGGGTAAGCGTATCATATATCTTTTTTTTACGATATTCTGCAAAACTAAGCGGCTCTGTTGAAGGCTCGCTATTGGTTATTTGACGAAATATTGAACATGTTTGGGAAAATATTGTTTATGTTGCTTATTTATTTCTGCTTCATTGGTACATGAATTAAAAATTACAATGTTTTAAGACTATAAAGGCAGAATTACATATTTGGCTAAAGACACTGCCCACTGTCAATTGTTAACAAAGTCAGGTTCAGGAATATGTGGGTCTATCTCGCTCTCCATATCGGCTTTCTTTAGCATATCTTCATATTTCCTGCACCTGCCATTCTTAAATTTGTATTCTTTTACAGCACCTTTCTCATCATGGAATTTCCATACGCCATCACGCTTGCCGTTTACATAATTGCCCTCACTATCAGGTTCTCCCGTGTCTATAAATGACTTGAATTCACCATCAAGCACACCGTTCTTATAGTGCATGACTGCAAGTTTCTGTCCGTTCTCAAAATACTTCACACGCTCACCGTCTAATGTATCGTTTTTATAATTTACAGTTTCCATCAGCTTGCCGCTTGGAAAGAAAAACTCTGCAAAACCGTCCTTTATGCCATTATTATATGTAACAGTAATAAGCAGTATACCGTCACGTGGAGAATAGAACATCCACTTGCCGTCACGGTTCTTGCCTTTGTATGCTCCCTCTGCAAGCGAAGTGGCAGAAGGTGTATATATTTTTACGGTTGAATTACCTTCGGAGTCAAATTTCTGATGAGACCGGATATGCCCCCCTTCCGTATATCGGGTTATTTCCACTGGCTTGTCGCCTATAAAATATCCATCGTACATAAGCCCCCCATCGGGATAGTTTTTAGACCTGTACTCCGGCTCTTCTGCCATAACTGTGAGCGATAACGCCAAACCAAAAATTACTAAAAATGTGTGTTTCATTGCTTTTTATTTTTTGTTGCCCTATGAATCTGATAGGAATTTAAATTATTATGCCATATAGCGTAAAGTCCGCCTGCCACAGCCACTACAGGTGTCATAAAATTGTATGCCATCCATACCAGCGATGCGGTGTTCTTCTGCCCCAATGCCTGACCTGCGGTGATAGTCTCACCATAAAAATGCCCTATCCATTTGCCTACGCCAAACTGAAACAGGCAACATGCCAATGACACCACCACAAACAGCCCCATCATAGCATAACTTATATGGCTGTGAACCAGTGTCTTGGTAGCCACTGCCATAACAAGTGGAAGCAGGATTATCCATATATAGAATGCCCACTCTGTACGTACCAGCACCCAAGCGTGCCATTTAGGCAATGCGTATCTTATTATCCAAGCCAGGAACAAAGGACCCACCAATATAGGGAACAACTTTACTATTATTTTTATGAACGCACTCCAGAAATCCAAATCGTGGTACGGATTTATAAGGGGTGCAAACGTAGGTATCAGTATTGAGACCAACAGATTACTGATTATTATATAGGTAAGCACGCCTGATACCTCGCCTCCTAATTTTTTTGTTACAACCCCCGATGCGGTGGCTGTGGGGCATACTATACATGACATGGCAACCTCATACAGCAGTCTGCTGTCTCCTGCAGAGTACAGTGCCAGCATACCGAATACGATGGTCAATACCGCCTGTATGGCAAACAGTATTATATGCCACTTTTTTATACGCATATCTTTAGGTGCCACATCGCAAAAAGTTATAAACAGCATCAGGAAAATAAGAAGAGGCTGTAATATATCTGTAGTTTCTCTTACGGCACACTTTACGTCTGCACTCAGAGATAGCGAGTGGTATATAAGGTATGACACTATCCCCACCGTTATGGATATGGGCAGTGACCACTCTTTGCAGAATTTAACAAACCTGTTCATAACTCTACTTTTATAGAGTGCAAATTTAATGAAAATTTATTTAACTTTGTACCTTTGTTGAAAAACTGTTACACGCTATGCAAAAAATAGTAATTCTTGATTTTGGAGGGCAATATGCCCATCTTATTGCAAACAGAGTTAGAAGATTAGGGGTTTTTACTGAAATCCACTCACCTGCCTCGCCTGTATCGGAACTTAAAGATGCTATGGGCATTATCTATAGTGGAGGACCATCAAGTGTATATGATGAGAATGCCCCTGAGTATAACCCCGATATAATAAACATACCTGTGCCTAAACTTGGTATATGCTATGGTCATCAGTTGCTTGCTTCCCAAAAAGGCGGCACCGTTAAGGCTGGCAAGGTTAAAGAGTATGGCATTGCAATGCTACAGGTTAAAGAGGCGGCACACCCTCTGCTTAAAGATATTCCTGCTGAGTCTCAGATGTGGATGAGCCACGGCGATGTGGTGGAGAACCTGCCATCGGGGTACAAAATCATAGCATCTACAAAAGACTGTCCTACTGCCGCCGTAGCACTTGATAGTGAGAGAATTTACGGCATTCAGTTCCACCCTGAGGTTACGCATAGCAAGTTTGGAATGAAACTGCTTGATAACTTTATAAATATCTGCGGTTGCAAGCGTGAGTGGGATATGAAGAGTTATCTGCCGCTTATATCAAATAAAATACGCAGTGAGGTTAAAGACCGCAAGGTGTTCCTGCTTGTATCGGGCGGTGTTGATAGCACAGTCGCTTTTGTGTTGCTAAACAGAGTGTTAGGGGCTGACAGGGTGCTTGGTCTGCATATAGACAATGGTATGATGCGTCTTGGAGAGAGCAGCCAAATTATGGAGTTTCTGAAGGCTGAAGGAATGAATAATTTAAGGGTTGTTGACGCATCAGAGGAATTTCTTGGCGATTTGGTTGGCATTACTGCACCTGAGCAGAAACGCAAGCTTATAGGGGCACGCTTTATTAAGGTTAAGGATGAGGAGATGAGTAAACTTAACCTTGACCCTAATGAGTGGATGATGGCTCAAGGCACTATCTACCCCGATACCATAGAGAGTGGCGGCACTAAGAACGCAGACCTTATCAAGACACACCATAATAGAGTTAAAGAGGTTATGGATTTAATGGAAAAGGGTATGCTGCTTGAACCACTTGCAGACCTATACAAAGATGAGGTGCGTATGCTTGGCGAGGAACTTGGCATTCCAAAAGAGCTTGTTTGGAGGCATCCGTTCCCAGGTCCGGGACTTGGTGTAAGAATGCTGTGCAGTGACGGGAATGGGACATACGCATCTAATGCTCAAATTGCAGGACTTGATGATTATCTGAAAGCAAATAATATTGAAGGCGTTGCTCTTCCAATAAAGAGTGTAGGCGTTCAAGGTGACGGACGTACATACGCACAACCGTTCCTATTAAAGAGTGCTAATGTAACTTGGAAAGATTGTGAGAAATTCAGCACAGAGATAACCAATCACTTTAAGGAGATTAACCGTGCCGTATGGCAGGTAGGTGCCGTTAGCGATGATATACCAAAACCAATCGCTCAGTATGCCATTCGTGAGAATTTTGACAAACTGCGTACTTTTGACCATATATGCACCAAGTTTATACAGGATAACAATCTGTACCAATCCATTTGGCAAATGCCTGTGGTCTTGGTTCCGCTTACCGTTGATAATAAGCCTTGCGTTGTAATGCGTCCTGTAAACAGCAACGAGGCTATGACTGCAAATTTTGCAACCATAGACCCTTCACTGCTCCGCAAGTTATGGAATGAGCTGAAAAACGCCGGTGCCGGTGCCTTGTGGTATGACATCACCCACAAGCCGCCTGGGACTATAGAGTGGGAATGAGGCGAGCGACGAGAGCTAAAACTAAGAAACTTAGTTTCTTTTAGTTACGGTAGGATAAAGTGAATTTATTCACATTTATCCGAACGGAACTAAAAGTATAAAATAAGCTTGCTTATTTTAGCCGAGGAGCGAAGACTCTTCACGAGTGGCGAAGCCACGAGTAGTGACAGCGGTACGAGTTACGGAGTAACGAGTAGTGACAGCGGTACGAGTTACGGAGTAACGAGTAGTGACAGCGGTACGAGTTACGGAGTAACGAGTAGTGATTTTTGTTTTTTTACTTTAAAAAGTAACATCATTAAACTTTTTTTACTACCTTTGCGTCTAACATTAAAAAATGTAAAATTTAAATCTTTAATATTTTATTAAAAATGAAAGCAAAAGTATTATTTTTAGGTATTTTGATGGCTGTATCTGCAACATTGTTTGCTCAAGACAACCAGGCTATTGAATTTGTAGAAAGAGTACACGATTTTGGTCAGATTCAAGAAGACGGTGGTAAAGTGACCACTACATTTGAGTTCAACAACATAAGCAAGAGTGCCATAACACTTGATAATGTTCAGGCTTCTTGCGGTTGCACCACCCCACAATGGACAAAAGACCCTGTGGCTCCTAAGAAAAAAGGTTTTATCAATGTTACCTACAATCCTGCAGGTCGTCCTGGTAATTTCTCAAAGAGCATCACAGTTAAATACCACGATGCTTCTAACGAATCCAAAGTTATAGTTCTTAATATTAAGGGCGAGGTTATACCAAAAGCTAAACCTGCTCAATAATGAATCATATAGAGAACGAGAATGAATATAAGGGGCTTACAGTTAATCAGGGTATAATACAACCACCATCTGTAAACCCCTATTTCAAAAAAAGAGTCAAGAAACATGACTTTAGCGTTGCCGAGTACGTAGAAGGCATTGCCAAAGGTAACATATCCATACTTTCTCAAGCAGTAACATTAGTTGAAAGCACTAATCCTGACCACTACAAAACAGCACAGGCGATTATTGAGAAATGTCTGCCACTATCTGGCAAATCCACAAGAATAGGTATTACCGGTGTGCCTGGAGCAGGCAAAAGTACATTTATTGAGGCACTAGGAATGCACCTTGTAAACAAGGGTGAAAAACTTGCCGTTCTTGCCATAGACCCTAGTAGCGGACTGTCAAAAGGCTCTATTTTGGGCGACAAAACCAGAATGGAGGAACTTTCTGTAAGCGACAAGGCTTTTATACGCCCTTCACCATCAGCAGGCTCTCTTGGAGGTGTGGCTCGTAAGACAAGAGAGACCATAGTTTTGTGCGAAGCCGCAGGTTACAACAATATTTTTATTGAGACTGTAGGCGTAGGTCAATCAGAGACCGCAGTCCACTCTATGGTTGATTTCTTCTTACTTATTCAAATCACAGGTGCCGGTGATGAGCTGCAAGGCATAAAGCGAGGCATTATGGAAATGGCAGACTCCATTATAATAAACAAAGCCGAAGGCAATAATTTGGAACGTGCCAAACTTGCCCAAGCCCAATTCAAGAATGCTCTACATCTGTTCCCAGCCCATGAGAGCGGCTGGACACCTGAGGTTCTGTTATGCTCCGCATTCCACAAGGTGGGCATTCCGGAAATTTGGGATATGATAGACCGCTATGTAAAGCATTGTAAGGGTAACGGCTATTTTGATATTAAACGTCGCCGACAGACACAGTACTGGATGACAGAAACCATTGACGAGACCCTAAAAAACAGTTTCTACCAAAATCCAACGATAGAGGCTATGCTTGAAGAATATAAAAAGAAGGTTGTAAATGATGAAATAAGCTCTTTTGTTGCCGCACACAATTTGCTTGACGTTTATTTTAACAAGAAATGAATTTAGACCAACTTGATCTAAAAATATTAAGTATATTATCTGAAAACGCAAAAACTCCGTTCTTGGAGATTGCCCGCATATGCAACGTATCGGGTGCGGCAATTCACCAGCATATCCAGCACCTTACTAACATCGGGGTAATAAAGGGGAGTGTGTTTTTGCTTGAGCCAAGCCTTATAGGGTATAACACATGTGCCTTTATATCGGTAAATCTCCAACCCGATGCAGATATGGAAGGCATAGCGGAGGAACTGAAAAAAATCCCTGAAATTGTGGAGTGCCACATAACATCAGGGAAATCATCTTTACTTCTCAAGGTTTACACAACCGACAACGCATCGCTACTTGAATTGCTAAGTAGTAAGATAAACTCTGTAAGCGGAATTGTATCTACTGATATAACAATATCTCTTAAAGAGGGGTTTGCACGTCAAATACGGCTTTGACGGTACATCGGGTTAGTAGCAGAAGAATCTGCGGTCATTAGGCCGGAAATCCATAAATCTATACGACAACACAATCTCGTGACTACCACCTGATACATTCACTAAATTTGACACACTTACATCATAACTGTAAGAGAGACTGAAACCTGCAACAGAGCCTCCAACCATAACCTTAAAGGCATCTGAGCTTGTAAGTCCATCGGGACTGTAGAACGGAATGCCTCTATAACCTACACCCACCATAAAGTATTTACGATGATACATGGCATCAATGTCTATTTGATGATATTGACCCTGCCACTGATAAAGAGCGGCTATGGTGACATCATCTTTAGGATCATATTTGCCGTATCCTTGTGATATAGGAATCATACCACCTGCAAACACATTAAGTTTAAAATATTGCTTGGTTGACGGTTGGTCTGTAAAGGACACATTGTTTCCAAGCAGACGGTCTGCACACACACCGCCAAAGAAATATGGTCCGTGAAACATTATTGAAACCGCAGCGTCAAACCTTACAAGAGAACTCTGTGTAGGCGAAAATTGTGTTACACCTACAACGGAGCCATCTGCCGCTATCTGATCTACAAATGTGGCCTTACTTGGGTCAACGGTTCTATAGAACAAACCTATTTGTAAAGCAGGACGAAAAAACCAATCTTTTGTTATCTGTACGGCATAGTTGTATTGCAAATTAAACTGAAGTTGGGCAAGCATACCTGTGGCATACGATGTGTAATTAAGGTTTGCCCCGAATGATGAGCGTATCGGGTGAAAATACTGGTCATAACTTACAAGCCCCGTTTGAGAACCTTTTATTGAAGACCACTGATTACGATACACCGCATACACCTTACCGCCATTTGTAAACCCTGCAAAAGAAGGAGCGATTACGGTTGTTGCAGACCATGGTTGTGACAACAGAAAATCCTGTGCCGACACTTGTATCACTCCCATAACAGAGAGCAAAACCACTGCCAATATGTTCTTCTTCATCATCTTACCAATAATACATTACCTGATACTCTATATGAGCTGCCATCTTTATATCTTCCTTCAGCCTTGAACACGTATGTGCCCTGCATAGCACAATTTCCTTGATAGTAGCCGTCCCAACCTATAAGTATATCATTTGATTGGAATACCTGCGTACCCCATTGGTTGTATATCATCAGAGTATATGTATCTACATTTCTGAATACAGGGCGGAACACATCAAGAGCCCTATCCTCAGGATTATATGCACCACCATTTGCACTCTCCAAATTAGGAACAAATGCCGTTGGGAACACTATAAATGACTCTTTAGATACATTCACATAATCCTTCATAACCAATGTGTCCTTACAGCCCTTGACATCTGCAACAGCAAATGAAACAGTGTAGAGTCCGTCTTCAAAATACTCATGTAGAGGATTCTCCTCTTTTGACGTGGTTTCGTCACCAAAATCCCACCACCATTCTACCGTTTTGTTTGTGTTGTTTCTAAATTGTATCTTTGCATTAGGAATATAAACTTGTCTCTCTCCTGACATAAAATCCGCTTGAGGTGACGGATATACGGAAATCTTGCCTCTGTATTGGTCTGACTTACGTTTACCTATAGCCGTAAGGGTTACATTATAAGTACCTGGTTCTGTAAAAGTATGTTCAGGACTGCGTAAATCTGATGAAAATCCGTCTCCAAAATCCCACTTGTAGGTTGCCTCACCTAAAGTGGTATTATTAAAGAATACGGTAAACGGAACGCAACCAGCATCCTTATCCACCTTATATGACGCTTCAGGCTCATCTACCGTACGGATTTGAACCTCATCGTATGCCTCACAATTATAACCTCTCAACGTCCATCGTACAGTGCTTATACCCGATTGCAGGCCCCTTACCATAGTGTTCTCTGCATGCGGGTCATCTATTGTGCCTGTACCGCCATCTACAACCTCCCAAGTACCTTGAACATTAGGAACGCTAATCATACGGGCACTTAATCTATATGTGCCGTCAAGGGTTACACCATCTTCACCTGCATCTGCCACCTTGGAAAGGTTGTTTGATATTATATTAACATCTCTTGTATTGCTGCACGCACCATAATAAACCTCCCAACGCACCACATTAGTAACCTTAGTGCTTAAATCCACTACGTAAGACTCATTTGAGTCAGGGGTAAGCACATCTCCGTCACCAAAAATCAGTGTCCACCTACCTTGTCCGAATTTAGGGGCAGGGGCACGCAGCAGAACCCGATTCTCACAAGTTGTAACATCAGTCTCCTCAGGCTCTGTTATACCCGGATTATCGCAAGTTACCGCTACGGTATCATAGTTCAGACAGTAGCCGTCTGTAACGTCCCAGCGGAACTCATTAACGCCAAATGCTATATCGCTTATTGCCGTTGTAGGGCTTGCTATATCCTTAATGGTGGCACCACCCGATACAAGCGTCCATGTGGCTGTAGTGGAAGCCGCCAATTTTGCTTTCAGAGTGGCATCGGTGGCACAATTTGTATTAAAGTCTATACCTGCCTCAGCAATAGGCAAAGGTCTTATTGTAATATACTTTGTTATCGGTTCCGCTTTCATACAGGCATTGCTTGGGACTACCGTCACATCACCACTCTTTGCAAATATGTCTATCTCCACAAGTATGCTTCTTGAACCTTGCCCCGATACTATGGAATATCCTGTAGGCAGTGTCCACTCATAATCCGTAGCCTCAGGCACATCAGAAACAGAGAGTGCAAACAAGGCTGCGTTTTCACATACATACAAAGGTGCCGATATTTCACCGGCGGCGGTAATAGGCTTGACTATCTCCACAAACATAGATGAAGTTTCGCCCTCGCCACAATCGTTAACTCCCTTAACCTTTATTTCTCCGCTAATCGCAGTATTGTCTGTAGCCACTACTATGTTAGCCGTACCATCTCCACTCATAATGGTGAATCCTGAAGGCAACTCCCACTCATATTTATCTGCATAAAGAATGTCTGCCGCATGATACTCATAATGAGAATCCATGCATACTAAATTAGGTCCCGTTACAAGAGTCGCATCCTTTGGCAACATTCCTACACTACATTGCAACTGCTTGCCCAATGTTGTTGCACAATGCTCTCCTGAACGTATAGACTCAAATATAAATACATTATCAGGTCTGGTAGGCACGTGTGATACAACCTCACCATCGGCGGTAATATCCTTCTCAAAATGAGAACCGTTGAATGAGTATGTTATATGCCATGGAGCATCGCCTGTAGGGTGTAATGTAACCTCTATAGGATTTGGTTGGCATACCGCAGGCGGAACCTCTACTGCAAGGTTTGGATACTGATATACATCCACATCAAACTCATAATCCACATCTGTAATACAATATCCGTTTGATACAGTAGTGATAGTATAATGTTGCTTACCTGTAGATGTTGGTGTAATGGTAAGAACTATATGCTGGTCTGTGAACGGACCGTCAATATAATCCATTGAGCCATCTGTATAAGAAACAAACCACTGCTCTCCATTGCCGGCAAACATCTCCACGTGTATATCGTTACCCAAGCAGCAATCTTGCTCTGCACTCACTACAGAAAGTGTAGGCTTATCATGTACAGTTACAGGCACACTACCAGATACTGTGTTTTGACAACCCTTGCCATCGGTAACACTAAGCAGTGTATATGTGCAGTTCCTGTCAGGAGAAACAGCCACAGGCTCCACATCGGCTGTCATAACTTTTGTAAATATGTCTGAGCCGTCAGTATATTCCACATTCCAAGGGGTATCTCCTGCCACATTTATCTGCAAGTCTATTTCATCACCTTTGCACACTTCATTAGCTCCTGTAATAACCGCCTTATACTCAATAGGCGATGTTATTACAAATGTGGTGTCAACGCCACACCCGTTATTATCAACCATCTTCAGGTTGTAATTACCTGCAAGCAGATTAGTCTGGTCTTTACTGTCTGTTACAACACCAAAACCTGCCCACTGATATGTATAATCAGGAACACCACCTGTAATGTCTATTGTAATGGAACCTGCCTTATCTCTATAGCAGACATTATCTACAATGTCTGCCCTCAAGACTATGGTGTCAGGTTGTGTAATCTCAGCGGAGAACTGCTCCAAAGGCTTACAACCCTTTGAGTCTTCTATATAGGCGGTGTATGTTCCTGCCTCCAAATTGGATATATTGAACACACCTGTTTTTGCAACTTTAGGACCATGCCATGATATATTGTAGTGTTTGCTGCCGCCAGTCACCCCTAAGTTCAGGAATCCGTCTCTATCTCCATAGCATGATAGCTCTGTCTTGCTTGACTCCAACAGTTTCCACTCAACAGGTGCAACCTCGTAAATCTCATAACTTCCATTAAACTTATTACCACGCTGGTCTGTAATCTCAACAGAGTAAATATCAGGCTCCAAATCATAAATCATAAGTTCATCAGAGGTAAAGCCCTTATCTGATGTCCAACTACATACATAAGGCTCATCACCTCCTGTAACATCAAGTTCTATGTAACCCTTGTCTCCGTTACATGTCAGTTGACCTACAACAGGTGTCACTATCATTGTAGCTGGCTCATTTATGGTGACAACCAAAGATTTGGTGCAATCAAATTGGTCTTTTACAGTAAGTGTATAAGTGCCTGCAACAAGATTATATTGATTCAAATCGCCCTGTTTTGCCGGGTCAATTCCACGTCCTGTCCAAGAGTATGTCAAAGGTGCGGTGCCACCTGTAACACTAACCTCTATGCTTCCGTCATTGCCTCCATGTACAGATACATCGTGTACCGACAACACCTCTATCACTATAAGCGACGATGCGTTAATCAAGAAATTATCTGATGCCTCGCAACCATTGGCATCAACAACACCAAGCGTATAGTAGCCTGCACCAAGATGTGCAAGATGAGAGCCATGACCAATTTCTGCACCACTGTCATTGTACCATGTGTAGCTATATGGCTTGGTTCCGGCACCTTCAGGTATATTGGCGTATGCATCACCGTCTTTTGTGCCGTCACACAATACACTTGGAGCATCTACTGTAACTGTAAGTGTATCAGGTTCTGAAATTGTTACAGAGCCACTCTTCTCACAACCAAACTCATCTTTAACAGTAAATGTATATGTATCCGCCTTTAGATTAATCTCTTCATAATTTGATGATTTCCAAGAACCGTCACTGTTCACCCATTCAGGCACATAAACACCACTACCTCCAATTACTTCCGCTTTTATAGTACCTTCCTTATCACTATGGCAAGGCTCATTGGTTGATGTAAGTGAAATCTCTATAGCGATACGTGAATCCAATGTAAACACTTTAGACTCCGTACAACCGTTAGCATCCTCCACCTCTACTCTATATATACCACCTGCAACAAGTGTTGTCTGGTCTTTGGCATCAGGTACAAGCCCTTCATCTCCTGTCCACTTATATGCATAAGGAGCGGTTCCTCCTGTCACGTCTATTGTGATGGCACCATCCTTGTCCTCAGCACACTTAACATCGGTAATATCGCCTGAAATTGCAAGAGCCGCTGCAGGACCCGTTATACTTGTGGAGAACGTGTTATTTACGCAACCTGCAGCATCAGTCAATGTCAATGAGTATGTGCCTACTCCTAAATTGTCTATGTAAGAAATATCGGTAGGCACTGCCGGTGTATCAGGACCATTCCATACTGCTGTATATGGTGTAGTACCACCACCGTAAAGCATCTTTATAGCACCGCTCTTATCTCCAAAACATTTTACGCTTAATACTGACGCGGCAGGGTCTAAAATCGCAGTAAGGGCATCTGGCTCCACTACTTGATAAGTTCTTGTAACTGACGCTCCGTTAGCATCTGTTACCACTACTGTATATTTATCAGCAACGATATTCAAAATATCTTTTGTTGTAGCAGTATAACCTTTATCTGATGTCCATGCATACACATACGGTTCTTTACCACCTGAAACAGAAAGATTTATACTACCTGTAGCAGTTCCGTTGCAGACTACATTCTTAATTGTTTCAGTTACTTCAAGAACAGTTGGTTCTGTTATTATTATATGCTCATTTGCTACACATCCGTTGGCATCTGTAACTTCTATAAAGTAATCTCCAGCAAGCAGGTTGACAATGGTGGCATCATGCTTATTGTCATCTGTGATACTTGGACCCGATGTCCACAAATACGTATATGCAGGTGTACCACCGGCAGGTGTTACCGCAATCTGACCCGTAGCCTCTCCATATATAGCCACATCGTCTTTATTGTATGTTATACTCAACGCTTCAGGCTGCTTTACTGTAAGCACCTCTGTCTGCAAGGTACAACCGTTTGCATCTGTAACATTAGCCCTATATGCACCTGGCTCTAAGTTAGCCGCTTCTGAAAGTGTGGATATTACGATTGACATATCCGCAACATTGTACCAAACGTAACTGTAAGCCTCCACACCACCTTGAGGTGTCACCGTAACCTTACCGTCAGCAGCACCATTACATGTAATATCATATATATCTGTAGATGCTGTAATCTCTGTTGGTTGGGTTATCTCATACATAGAGTTGCCTTTACAACCTAATTTATCTGTAAGCTCCACATAGTAAGAGCCAGCCTTGTTAAGAGATGTTACTATAGAATCGGTTGAAATTTGCACTCCGTCATAATTCCATACAAAACTATACGGATATACACCTCCGCTAACCTCTGACCATACTTTTCCGTTATTGCTCTCAAAGCAGGTAAGGTTTTCTCCGTAGGCGGTTATGCTTATAGGTGCAGGATCAAACAATGTGAATGCCCTGTCTATTGTACATCCGTTGGCATCGGTGATATTAACACCGAACACACCTCCGTTAAGATTGTACTGATTCTTTTGGTCAGTTACAACTCCCGCACCTGTCCATAAGTAGGTGTATGGTTCTGTACCACCCTCCACTTCAATCTCTATACTGCCTGCACCCTCTCCACCACATACGTTCTCCTTTATAATGGCTGCGGTTATTGCAAGAGGCTTGGACGGTTGGGTTATATTTTGTGAAAGTGATGTTTCACAACCTTTGCTATCAACTATCTCTACTGTGTAAGTTCCTTCGGGTAAATTAAACACATGTGCAGAATCTGCTATTTGTTCTGTCTGAACACCTATCCATTTTACGTTAAACGGCTCTGTGCCACCATTGATTGCAATATCTATATTTGCAGTGGCATCGCCAAAGCACTTCTCCTCAAAATTAGATGTAATTATGGTCTCCACTGTAAGAAGTTGAGGCTCTGTCACCTTATAATCATTCTCATAAACATTACCCACAGCATCGGTAATCACCACATGATACATTCCTGCTTTAACATTAAGGATGTCTTTATCGGTAGTTGTTGTGGCATCGGGGTGTGTCCACAAATATGTATAATCAGGGGTTGCACCAGATACTGTAAGATTTATATAACCATCTGAACCGCCGTTGCAACTTACATTATTAATCTTATCTATGACAATGAATGGTGTAGGTTCAGTAATAACGGCGGACACATCGTAGGTACAACCTCTGCCATCAGTAATGGTTGTATAATAATTACCTGCCAACAGTGCTGTTTGATTCTGTAATCCTTCTGTGTCAGGGGTAATACTCCTACCCGACCAATGATATGAATATGGCTCAATGCCGCCTTGAACGGCTATATCTATCTCACCCTCCGCAGTGCCTATAACATCTACATTCTTTACTCTTGTAACAACAGCCTTTAACGGTTCAGGGTTCACTAAGGTTTCAGTAGCAAACGCTGTGCAACCATTTACATCTGTAATTGTAACCTGATAAGTTCCGCTTGGAACATCAATCAAAGTTGCGTCCTCTCCTACAACTGTGCCTGTATTTAAATCAACCCATTGATATGTAGGTGTACCTGTACCACCACTAGGCACAGCCCTTAACATACCTGTACTTGTTCCGGTACAGTTAACCTCCTGTTTCTGTATTGTAACTGTAAGTTCTTGAGGCTGGGTTATTTCAAAGTCTGCAGTACGTTCACACCCTACACTATCAGTAACAGAATAGTGATACTCACCTACTTTTAGGTTCATATCAAGTGAATCCTTAACAGATATTGAACCACCCGATGTTTGTGTCAACTGATGGTCATACGGCAATCTACCGCCTGCCACTGTAGCAACAAACTGACCGTCAGACAGTCCATAGCAGGTTATGTTCTTGGTGTCAAAATCCATCTTCAATTTTTCAACACTGATTACTTTTGACATGGCGTAACGGCAACCATGGTCAGATGCCTCTATCTTGCAAAGTGCAATATCGTACGGTCCGTCAAGAGCCTTAAACTGCAATGAATCACCTGTTCCTATACGGTCTTCAAAGAAATTATTGTTTACACTCAATGTATATTTTACACCAACCTCAGATTTTGCCATCTTTATGGCATTATTGCCGTCACGGCAGTATAGACCTATCTGAGGTATATCAAGAAGTCTCTCTATATAGAAAGATTTAACCTTAGATGTGCCGCATATTGTATCGCCGTCCTCTACTAAGTAGTGTTTCATAGTTACGGAATACATACCCTTATCCAATTGTCTTGGATAGAGAACAGCAGTTCCGTCACGATTATCCTTAAACGCAGGGGAATCCTTTTCACTAAAAATAAAGTCTGTATTATTTTTATGATTGGCTTGCAATATTACATAATCCCTATCTCCACATATATATGACAAATGTTCATAACCACCAAAATCAGATGCCTCATTTAGAATACGGAATTGGTCTGTAAGAGTGGACTCACAATACTCTGTCTCGCCTGTTGCAAGTTGATAATCAATTTTAAAGTGATAGGTTACATCGTATGATGATGTATGTCTGCCCTGTGTCAAATCCATTGAGGCATAACCCTCTCTATCGGGTTCATTAGTCAGGAATGAAGGACCTGTAAACCAGCCTTCTCCCTCTTCTGTAGGGAATCCGAATATTGTAACCTCACCCTCAGGACTGCAATATATCGGCTCTAGGTCAAAGATTGCAAGATTGTCTGTACCGCGAACCTGAATTTGGGCGGAATCAGAAGACACACATCCATGTTCATTCTTAACCTCATAACCTATCTTATATACACCCAAACCTGCTTTATTGGTATAGAATGTGGTGTTGATTAACGAACCTTCAGGTGCATTTGTCCAATAATTGCCTCCAAATGGAGTCGCCGCAAGTTGTATAGGTTTATCTGAACGACAGTAATCTGATTTAAGGTTCATATCTATAGGAGTTGGCGCATATACATCAACTGTCTCTGTATAAGACCAATCACAAACACCATCGTTGTAATCATACACAATCTTATAATGCCCGGCACCCCATGTAGGACGGAAATAAACAGGATCTGCTGTTGAAGCGACAGCCTCAACCAACTCCCAATCAGCATCATCAGAACAACTTGTACCGCTCTTGCATTTATACATATTCACGATACCTTCTGTGGGGGAATCAGATTCTATTCTAAGAGCCACATCATCATCATAATCACAATAACTTGGTTCAAGACCAAAAGGTTTGATATTTACAGGTGCCTTTATACTGAATGGTGCGGAATACTTATGAGGACAACCTTTCTCATCCATTATTGTGTAAATGGCCTTATGATCCCCTTGTTTGAACATATTAGGCTTAAACCAAAGCCTACCGTCTGATTGGGATATTATAGCAGATGCAGGTGACATCGTATATGTACCTGATACATTATCAGCCCTTATCTCCGCACTTGCGTCTTTGGAGCAAAGCACTTGTTGAGGGTCATAATAGAATCCCTTCATATCCACAAGCTCTTGATTATCAACCCTTACATTAATCTGTTTTGTTTTTCTGGCATCACAGCCAAACTCATCCATTATATGGTATGTAACCCAATATGTACCCGCTGAATAATCTGAAAAGACAGCCTGTGCCCTATTCGGGTCTGTTATTGTGATTTTAGCCTTAGCTGCAGGCTCCTCTGCACGCACCTCCCATTTTCCGTTCTTCTGCTGCGGATAGCCTTGCAAATGAAGGGTCTTATCCTGGTCATCTACGTTTGGCAAACAATATGTATATGAATCCAGATATGGAGGACCAAAATCAGGAATTACCATCCAATCCACCTCTGAAATCACGGCACTTACATATAACACAACGGTTGTATCAAATTGGCAATGCTCTAAGCCATACTTATAGTTTAACTTAACCTCAGAGGTTTTTTTAATCTTAGAAAAATCCAATCTATTGGTACCTTGAAGCACATTAGCAGGCACTGTAGAGAAAGTACCACCCTCAGGATTAGCGGATACAATAGCCTCCTCACTGTTACAATAGTTCATTGATTCCTTTAATCCTGAAATGATTATAGGTTCCGGCGTAACTACATTAATAGTAATGTTATCTTCCAATACACAACCTGTTTCTGTTTCTGCATACAATGCATATTGTGTGGTGGTTTCAGGCACCACTATAATGGCAGGCACATTCTTTTCTCCAGTACTCCATTGATAATCAGCAGTAGTACCGGTATAGTCAATCGATAATGTCACCGTCTCTCCCGGACAAATTGTATTGTGTGGCTGCGATGAATGTATCTTGAAATCAGCCACTGATTCAAGTTCCAAATCAAGTTCAGGTTTACTTTCTGTGGTAAAGTAATTAGTGCAGTACGTATCAGTAATACGCTCTATCTTAATAACCACAGAACTCATAGGCGTAATGGTATATTCAAAAGTATTGGTGTCTGTATGCTCATTTCTGTTCTCCCCATTCTCTGAAATCACAAAATCAAAAGGAGCCTCACCCTTAAACACCACCTGTATTACAGCCTCCTCACCCGGACAAGCCACATCACCTATCACATTAATCTTGGCAGTAGGTGCCTCTCTCTCTATTATGGTTGCCTTGCCAATCATGTCCTTCTCACAATCCGTACCTATTATTCTACCTTTAACGGTATATACACCCGCAGTATTATCGTACCATTGCAATTTTGTACCTGTGCCGGGAGTGTAATCTCCAACCTGAATTCCGTTTTTCATCAACGCATACTCTGTGTTGTGGTCCGAACTTGAAAGAGAGACTATCATAGCGTCAGTTGAGTGACCTTTACAATAGTTGTTATCACCCGATACCTCATACTGCCTTGGATAGTCAACCTTTGTAATCTTAACATTATCGGTACTTGAACAATATGGAGCATCGTGTAGTTTGGCTGTTAAAGTAAAATTCAAATCCTCTTCAATAGCAATCGTGTATGGATTGGAAACAGTAGGATTATCAACCTTATCGGCAGGAATCCACGAATAATCAACACCAAACTCACTTGCAGCACCTAACTTATGAGTATTGCCATAACATACAGATGCGTCTTCGCCAGCATTGGCAATTGGTGAAGGAACCACAGTTGCAGTAGCCTCAACCTGAGAATCGCAAGTTTCTGTAGTTGATAATTTCCGTGATGCAACCAGCGTGAACTTGGTATCCTCTGTCACAGGTTTGGTAATCATTTTATATGATATGGCAGAACCTTGTATAAGGGATACTGGAGTCCACGAATATGATACGTCACTCTCATTTTCAATATTCTCAAAAGACGCAGAACCTCCGCTACATACAGGTACTATGCCATTAACTAACTCCGCTACAGGCTTATCCACTACCGTTACTATAACCGATGATGTCGATGAACATGAACTCAAATATTTATTATATGCTGTTGCTGTGAACTCTGTGGTTGCAGACAACGCCCTGGTAATAGGATTGGGGACAGTAGGATTTTCAAGTAAACTTGCCGGTTCCCAAGTATACAATATCTCTTCAGACGGAGTTATCGCCTCTCCCAAAACAACTGCAGTTCCAGAACATATTTTTTGATTCAAACCAGCATACACAGTAGGTTTGCTAAGAACACTTGCTGACACTTTGACTCTCTTGCTCTCGCAACCCTTGTCTGACAACTGTGAAACCCAATAAAATCTATCTCCTACAACATTCTTGTCAAAATCCGGCACAGATGCCATTTGAGCGGCAGAGGTTTCTGATTCATACCATCTCAACTCCCCGATGTGTGTAACCAAATCAGCCCATTTGCCATAACCTGACATTTGACAATCCCTATAATTTGTCACTGTAGGTACTTGTGGATTTTGATAAACCGTAACGGTAACCTCTGCTCTTTTACTTTCGCAACCGTCCGTAGATACTTGTGAAACCCAATATGATGCGGTTTGTGTCTTGCTCTTATCAAAAGTTGTAACCTGGGTAGGTGTGGTGGAAGTTTCTGTAGCATACCATTTTAATGTACCTGTTGCATTTACAAGTGATGACCACTCCTGAGTCTCGGTTGTAGCGGTAGGACAAGCGGCATACGGAATAGATATTGGTTTATTTGGCAATTCTATAACAGTTACCTTTACCTCAACTCTTGTGCTATAACAACCCGATGCCGTTTTTTGAGCCACCCAATAACTTTTGGTTCCAGCCTCTGCCATATTGAATTCTGCAGGCTCTGGTATCTCATCCGCAGACACCTGACTCTCATACCAAGCCAGCGACATACCAGCCCCTTTTTGAACCAAAGAAGACCAACTTCCTGTTCCTGCTATCGCACAGGCACTGTATGGAGATACCGTAGGGGCAGAAGGACTTAGTTGATAAGTTTGTGATTTTGTCTCCACCGCAGATACGCACGGGCCGAAAGAACCGTCATCTGTAGAGGTTGAGGCAGTTACATTCATTGTGTAAGTTTGTCCATCAATAGGGTTGGAAACACTATACGAATTACCGGAAGGAGTTACTGCAGTACCGTTTAAAACCCATGAATACGTGGAATAAGGGTCTTTAGATGTTAACGTAAACACCACAGGGTCTCCGCAACCTGAATTTGCTGATAACTCTGGTTTATCGGGGTTTTTTATGTATGCGTTTGTTATCTCCGATGTTTGAGATTCACAACCATCTTTAATTGCCGTTACCTTGACTGTATATACCTTCTTGTTTTCAAGTTTTCCATCTTCCACTGTATATGTATCACCCGATGCCGTAACAAGACCTCCGTTCACAAACCAACTATAAGAATTATCTGAATTATAATTTGTTACAGTAAAAACAGGTGCGGTTCCGCAAGAAAATTGGCTTTTCAGCACAGGAGTTTCCGGTGACTCCTTATATATGCGGCTCACAGGGTCGGATGTCTGCTCTGAGCAACCGTCAAAAGCGGTAATCTCCATTTTATACTCCACACCGGATGTTGGAGACACAAGCGTGTATTTGTTATCTTGCGGCTTTACTGATGTTCCGTTCAATTTCCACGTGTAATTAACATCCGGACTAGGATTAACCAATGTATAGGTAATAGGAACGTTACATACGGCTGTAGAAGCCGTAACTATGGGTTTCTCCACAAGAGTGGGAAGCGATGATGTAAGACTTGCCTCATAACCAGCCCAATTATCAGTATCTGTAAAATACCCCTTTACCGTATAGTTTTGACCACGAACAGGGTTGACAACTTCATATTGGTTACCAGTGAAAGTTATAGGCGTACCATTCAAAGTGAAGTGTTGCGTATATTTAGAAGTATCGTATGAATCTATTCTAAATATCAGTTTGTTACATCCGTCGCCTATCTGCGTTACAACAGGCGTTGGCACATAATACGCATCCAAAGTATATATGGCACCTTCTTTTGCCATATTAAGAGACACCTTATCCCCCCTTTTAACCCCTGGAAGATTGAGGCTGATATTACCAGCTCCATTATCTGTTATAATTACATTGAGACCCGCTTTCAATACTGTACCTGATTGCGGATGTCCTACTTGCCCTGCGTCCCAACCCCAGTCACTACCGTTGGTTGACTTTAAGATTTTGAAGGTAGCGTATGTTATATCGACAGGGAATTCATATTCAAATGTAGTGTTGCTTCCTGTAAACACATGACTGCCGGCTGTATTTGGGTCACCTGCGGTACACCCCTCTGTAAGCGTAGCCACCCAACATGCCACACCATATATGAATTGAGTGTCATCCAATTGACGGAACTGATGCGGATAGTAATTTTTATCGTATGTATGAGAAGAGTATATATTGACACTGAAAATTCCAGTTATGCAAGCACCTAATGAACTTAGCGTTTTAACCTCTGAAATACCACCAACCTGCTGATTATCAACACCTACCCAATAACTATAATCATTCCATTCACCAGAAACAGAGCCATACGCCACCATCTCATCAGGTACATTTGTACCAGCGTTCTCAAAAGTGAAATACTGAACATTAACTGGCGATGATGTGGGAAAAACAGCCAGTGTATATACGGCATATAATTCAGTGGGAGTGGCAAGTAAAAACAAGCCCATCAACAATGATAGAATATATGATTTTCTCATAGTTATCGCAGTATATATTAAAGATTACAAAAATAGGCAATTTTACGCAAATATTCAAACTAATCAGGCATAAAAAAACACCCTATTACAAAAACAGGGTGTTTTTTTTAGATATTTTATATGTTTTTTATAGATTAGACTTGGTTCTTTCGTTTCTTTCGGCAAGGAAAGACTCAATATGACGGCATTTTTTCTCCTCGTAAATCTGATCCTGCGGAATAAGCAATCCAAACTCTATGACTCCACCTAGAGATTTACAATATGACGCCCCGAATGTTTTCATACAAGGAGCCAATCCTATATAAGCATTAAC
This sequence comes from Paludibacteraceae bacterium, assembly GCA_024399495.1. Lineage (GTDB taxonomy): Bacteria > Bacteroidota > Bacteroidia > Bacteroidales > Paludibacteraceae > Enterocola. Next base: position 83,804 of record JAKSNY010000007.1, on the reverse strand, counting down.
AAGAGGAGGAACGTTCACGCCCAATTCTCTAACTTTATGATTTAGCAATTTAAAATCCTCTTTGTAATCACCTGCATTAAAGATTTCATTAGCTATCTCTCTTGAAATTGGATTGTCCAACGGACACATTGCAACTACAAGATTCTCTGTATCGTGAAAATATTTATCAATAAAAGCAAATATCAAATTCCTTGCATCCGCATTATATTGCTGATATACTGTTACCTTGCCAAATAAATATTTGGTATTTTTCTCAGTAATCATAATTGCGCCCAATCCATCCCATAGATTATCAAGTGCGAAGATACTCTTCGTACCCATTTTTGTGGCCTGGTAGTCAGGATGTACAAAGGATCTTCCCAATTCCAAAGTTACAGGTATGTACTCTTTCTTAAATTTTTCTGAAAACCTAAATAATTCAGCAGTGGCAAACATTGGCTGACCATTGGCATCGTATGTAACATCTCTGCCATGTATAAACCTATACCCTCCAAGAATTTCTTGATTGACAGGATCCCAAACAAACAACTGTTTGTATGGCCTTTTCATAGTATCAAACTCATCTACATCAAGAGCCTTTCCTGAACCACCACCAGGGATACGAAACGACAACTCTCTAAGCCTTCCAATCTCACGCATAATATTGGGAGATTCGGCAGCCGTGGTGACATAAATCTCATTACCACCCTTATTGGTATGTCTTAAAAACTTATCAGGTGTAAGTTCCGCCAAAATAAGCTCTCTTTTAACACGTTCAATTACTTGCTCCATATCGGGTGCAAAGATAAAAAAAATCTTTAACAAAAAAAATTTTTTAACATTTCTCACACTTTCTGTTGAATTGTTAATAACTTTTGTGTCTAATTGTGTCTAAAAAAGTTGCAAAGTGGAGAAAAATACAATACCTTTACACCCAAATTTAAAATAGAAGTGTTTTATGCAATCATTGATAGGAAATATAGACGCAAGAGTTGATTCCAAAGGGAGAGCGTTTCTACCTGTGCAACTACGCAAGCAACTTGATGATTGTAAGAACTTTATATTACGTAAAGATATTTTTTGCAATTGTTTGGTACTCTATACGGAAGACGCATGGAACGAAATTGTATCAAGATTGAAGATGCAATTGAATAACTGGAATCGTCAGCAAGGACAGATATTCCGTCAGTTTGTATCAGAAGCTGACAGGATAGAACTTGAAGAGAACGGCAGAATGTTGATACCACGCCGTTACATAGATGCGTTAGGCATTAAATCAGACATTCGCTTTGTGGGCAGCGACACCACTATAGAGATTTGGCCCGCCGGCAAGATTGAAGAGACATTCATATCACCCGATGATTTTGCCAAAGAGCTTGAGATTTTAATGAAGAAAAACAGCGATAACGCAGATTAGTATGACAGAATCCTACCATATACCCGTTCTTCTTGAAGAGAGTGTCAACGCCCTCAATATCAATAAAAACGGCATATATGCAGACCTTACATTCGGTGGAGGTGGTCATTCAAGGGCGATACTTGAAAATTTAGGACAAAACGGGAAATTGCTTGTATTCGACAGAGACAAGGACGCCATTGCAAACATTCCAAACGACAATAGAATAATATTTGCCCTAAGCAATTTCAGGTATCTTACAAATTTTGCCAAATACTATGGAATAGAGGCATTTGACGGCATAATTGCAGACTTGGGCGTATCATCACACCATTTTGACGAGTGTCAAAGGGGATTCTCTTTCAGATTTGACGGACCACTGGATATGAGAATGAATCAAGATTCAGATTTAACGGCGGCATATATGATTAATAACTATCAAGAATCTCAGTTGTCTGACATATTCTATTATTATGGGGAATTGCCTCAATCCAAACGATTGGCTGCCGAGATAGTGAAAAAACGCTCTTTAAAAAGCATTGATACAATTTTTGAATTTACACAAATTGTTGAGCGTTTTTGCGGCAAAGATAAGAAAAAAGATTTGGCAAAGATATTTCAGGCGTTGCGGATAGAGGTCAATGATGAATTGGGTTCCTTAAAAGCAATGCTTCTTGAAACCACAAAAGCATTAAGGCCAAAAGGCAGGCTGGCAATCATTACATATCACTCATTAGAGGACAGATTGGTTAAAAACTTTATTAAATCAGGGAATTTTGAGGGAAATTTAGAAAAAGATTTTTATGGGAATGCAATAGCCCCCTTCACCCCGATTGGAAAGATAATAATACCGTCTGATGCAGAAATTGAACGCAACCCACGCTCCCGCAGTGCAAAACTGAGGGTAGCAGAAAGAAACTAAAGGCAGGATTATGAACTTTTTCAAAAAAATAGCGAACAACAGATTTGTTAAAAGCATCTCTATCAAAGATTTTGCAAGCGGCAGAATTTTTATGAAGGAGTTTATGATTAGGCAAAGCAAATTAGTTCTTTTAATAATAGTATGTGTATTCATATACATGGATAACAGAATGAAATGCGAGCAGATGTTAACTAAAATAGATAATCTTAACAAAAAACTCACAACAGAAAGGTATATATATATAATAACGGCCTCGGAATTACTAGAGGTAGGACAGCAGCGTGAAATAGAGAAACTTATAAAAGAGAAGGGGCTGAATTTGGAAAATTTGGACACACCTCCATATCCGGTTATAATTAAATAATGTTTATTCTTATCATACTAGGATTGATTACTGTAGTGACACTTGTACTACTTGTATTCATTTGGAGATCTGAAGACACTCATATATCTATGATTCTCAGATACACCATACTATATGTAGTTATGATAGGACTTACATTTATGATTGCATTTCAAATAATAAATCTGCAATATAAAGAGTATGACAAACTCACCTCACTTCAACATACAAAACAAGCGGCACCCGATACCATCAAGGCAAAAAGAGGAAATATTCTAAGTGATGACGGCAGACTGATGGCAAGCTCAGTACCCACTTACTACCTATATATGGATATGAGGGTGGAATCGTTCAAGCAGAAGAACAAAAAGACCGGGGTCACGTTCTTTGAAAGCAATGTGGATTCACTTGCCTTGATGCTATCAAGAAAATTCAAAGACAGAACACCTGGTCAGTATGCAAAAGATTTGCGTAACGCTTATAAAAAGCAACTTAGCGAGTATCGCATATACCCTAAAAGGGTGTCTTACACAGACTATCTTGAAGTTAGACAATTCCCAATTTTAAGACGAGGACAAATACAAGGAGGATTCAGCACAGAGACCAGAGTGGTAAGGGTGAATCCTTTTGGCATATTGGCAAAACGAACCATTGGGGATATATACGGCATTTATGAAAAAGGCGGCTCAAGCGGATTAGAAAAAAGATATAACAATGAGTTAAAAGGTATAAACGGACTCAAAATAACAGAGAAAAAAGCGGGCAGAAAAACGGATATCATATTAGCACGTGCCCAAGACGGCAAGGATATCATAAGCACCATAAATCTAAAATTGCAAGAGACAGCGGAATTATCACTAAAAGCAGAGCTTGAAAAAGATGATGCCGATTTTGGCTGCGCTATTCTTATGGAAGTGGCTACTGGGCAAATAAAAGCCATTGCAAACATATCAAGAACAAAAAACGGCAACTACACAGAAGTTACAAACATAGCGGCCGGTTCAGAAATAGACCCAGGCTCCACCTTTAAGACAATGTCGTTTATGGTGGCAATGGACGATGGCGTTATTGACACCACAACCACCGTAGATACAGGCAACGGTTGGTGTGAGTTTGCAGGTAGAAGAATGAATGACTGGACTGTAGGACATCGGGCAGGATTTGGAGTCATAGACGTGCCCACTGTCATGTACCAGTCATCAAACGTAGGAGTGTCTGCCCTTATAGAGAAACATTACGGACGCAATCCGCAACGGTTTATAGACCTCATACATAAGACCAAATTTGACCAACCCATAGATTTGGAGATACCCGGTCATGCAAGAGTAAAGATAAAGGATACCGATAACAGGGCTTGGTCTAAAACATCACTACCTTGGATGTCAATAGGTTATGAGATTGTAGTACCACCTATCTACACTCTTATGCTATATAATGCCATAGCAAACGGCGGCACTATGGTAAAGCCTATGTTTGTATCACAGATAAAGGGACCTGGAGACAGCGTAAAGGTGATGCCTGTAACAGTCATAAACGATGCCATCTGTAAAAAGGAGACTCTTGGCAAGATGCAGAAAATCCTTGAAGGCGTTGTAAGCAAGGGTACTGCAAAAGATGTGCAGTCAAAACTATTTAAGATAGCGGGCAAGACTGGCACCTCCCAGATATTTGAGCATGGTACAAACAGAAATGCAGAAGGACACGTAAGGCATCAGATTACGTTCTGTGGCTATTTTCCTGCAGACAACCCGATGTACTCTTGCCTTGTATATATAAGAGAGCCCAAACATGGAGCCTCAGCCGGCAAGATGTGTGGCAAAGTGTTTAAGGATATAGCAGAAAGGGCTTATATCCTATCTGGTGGAGAGATTCCGGTATGGGCAAAAGACAGCATTAAAGATGCCATGACCAAAGAGGTGGCAATGGAGCAGGAACGCACATTACATAACACCGATGCAGACATAGTACCCGATTTAACAGGACTCACAGCGTCAGAAGCACTCTATTTAATGGAAGTCCGAGGTCTTAAAGTCAGGATACACGGTGCAGGCAGAATTACCAAACAATCTGTTACACCTGGCACAGAAACAGCAAACATAAAAGAGATAATACTTGAACTGGAATAATGAAACTAAGCACACTTATAGCAGATATTGATATTGTAAAACATATCGGAGTCCTTGACAGAGAGGTTTCAAGCGTATGTTTTGACTCCAGAAAAGCGGAACAGGGCTCACTGTTTATTGCCGTTTCAGGGGTATCTACCGATGGGCACCTGTTTATAGATACAGCGATAGCAAACGGAGCGGTTGCAATTATTTGCAACACAATTCCGCCTATAATTAAAGACAATGTAACATACATTCAAGTCAAAGACAGTTCAATTACATTAGGCGAGGTTGCATCGGCGTATTATGGCAGACCGTCAGACAAGATGATACTTGTGGGAGTTACAGGAACCAACGGAAAAACCACAATAGCCACTGTACTTTACAGACTATTTAAGAAATTAGGCTATAAGACAGGCCTAATATCCACAGTCTGCAATATGGTGGACGATGAGGAGTATCCAAGCACACACACCACTCCAGACCCTATTGAGCTAAACTCACTTATGGCAAAAATGGCTGAAGCAGGCTGTTCCAGAGTATTTATGGAGGTTAGCAGCCACGCCATAGACCAAAACCGCATAGCAGGGCTCAGGTTTGACGGAGGCATCTTTACAAACCTTACAAGAGACCACCTGGATTACCACAAGACTATGGACGGTTATCTTAAGGCTAAGAAAAAGTTTTTTGACAACCTGCCAGCCACAGCGTTCGCACTTACAAACCTTGATGACAGAAACGGCAATGTAATGTTGCAGAACACCAAGGCAAACAAATATACCTACAGCACCACCACCCTTGCAGATTTCAAATGTAATATAATAGAGTTGGGCTTTGATGGTATGTTATTAAAAATAAACAACATAGAGGCATATCTGAGTTTTGTTGGCAGATTTAATGCGGCAAACCTGACCGCAGTATTCGGGGCGGCATATCTACTGCAGGTAAAGCCACATGACATACTTGTGGCGCTAAGTGCTCTGACACCCGTTACAGGCAGATTCCAGAAAGTTAAAAGCGGTGACGGCAAAAGTGCCATTATAGACTATGCACACACCCCCGATGCCCTTGAAAATGTGATAAATACAATAAACGATATAAGACTTGCAAACAAGCAATACGGAAATCTGATTACAGTAGTTGGCTGCGGAGGCAATAGAGATAAAGGCAAAAGACCTCAAATGGCAAAGATAGCAGTCAGAGGCAGCAACACGGTAATTCTCACATCAGACAACCCAAGGAATGAGAATCCTAATGATATCCTTAATGATATGATGGCAGGAGTGGACAAAACTGATACAGACAAGGTGCTTGTAATAGAAAACAGGGCTCAAGCCATAAAGACGGCACGTAAAATGGCAACTGATAAGGATATTATCCTAATAGCAGGCAAAGGGCATGAGACCTACCAAGAGATTAACGGTGTAAAACACCACTTTAACGATGCAGAAGAATTTAAAAGTTAAGGAGTTGGATCGTCCCTACGGGACTAAGTTTAGGAGTGAAAAGACTCCTGAACTCCTAAACTCCTGAACTCCTAAACCTATACATTATGTTTTACTATTTATTCAGAGACCTATTAATTGACTTGCCTGGTGCGGGATTGTTCACGTACGTATCATTCAGAGCGCCTATTACGTTCATCACATCTATCATCATCTCCATGGTGATAGGTAAACACATTATTAAACACCTGCAAAAGAAGCAGATAGGTGAAAGTATCAGAGACCTTGGACTGGAGGGGCAAATGAGCAAGAAAGGCACCCCTACAATGGGCGGAATAATAATCCTTATATCAATAATAGTGCCTTGCTTGTTATTTGGAAGATTAAGGAACATCTATCTGCTTCTTATGCTTATAACCACCGCATGGCTTGGTGCGTTAGGTTTTGCTGATGACTATATAAAAGTATTCAAGAAGAACAAGGAGGGTATGCCCGGCAAAGCCAAAATTGTAGGTCAGATAGGTCTTGGACTTATAGTAGGATTCACACTATTCCTAAGCCCTGAGGCGGTGATAATAGAGAACCCTAAAGATCTTACAACAGAACAAGTTACAACAATAAAAAAGCAACAGACATACAAGTTGTGGAACGAGAACGATGAAGGAATGTCAAAATCCACCAAAACCACCATTCCGTTTGTAAAAGGTAACAACCTTGACTATGCAGACATTGTGGCGTTTTTCGGAAAATATAAGCAAGAGGCGGCATGGATTCTGTTTGTAATAGTAACAGTCTTTATTATAACAGCCACATCAAACGGAGCCAATCTTACAGACGGTCTGGACGGACTGGCGGCAGGCTCATCTGCAATAATAGGAATGGCACTTGCCATAATGGCATACGTATCAAGTAACATAGCGTTTGCACAGTACCTTAACATTATGTTTGTTCCTGGCAGTGAAGAACTTGTAGTATATGCCGCTGCATTTATGGGAGCGATGGTAGGTTTCCTTTGGTACAACTCATTCCCAGCCCAAGTGTTTATGGGAGATACAGGCAGTCTTTCTATAGGCGGTATTATAGCGGTATTCAGCATAATAATACACAAAGAGTTGCTACTACCCATACTCTGTGGCATATTCTTGGTGGAAGACCTCTCTGTTATGCTACAGGTGTCCTATTTTAAATACACAAAAAAGAAATACGGTGAAGGCAGGCGTATATTACTTATGTCTCCCCTACACCACCATTATCAGAAAAAAGGTATTCCCGAGCCCAAAATCGTTACCCGATTCTGGATTGTAGGGATATTCCTGGCGGTATTAACAGTGATAATAACATTAAAAATAAGGTAAAAGGGACAAAGAACATTGAAAATTATGAATAACATTGTAGTCTTAGGTGGTGGCGAGAGCGGCTCAGGAGCAGCCGTACTTGCTAAAGTAAAAGGATTCAACGTATTCCTTTCTGACTCGGGTAAAATCAAGCAGGAATACAAGGAACTGCTTGACAAGTACGCTATTGAGTGGGAAGAAGGAGGACACTCTGAAGAGCGAATCCTAAATGCTGATGAGATTATCACAAGCCCTGGCATTCCTACCAAAGCACCTCTTATCCAAAAGCTTAAAGAACTTGGCAAACCAATAATTTCAGAGATAGAGTTTGCAGGCAGGTACAATAAAGCCAAAACAGTATGCATAACAGGTAGCAACGGCAAGACCACCACCACAATGCTTACATATCACATGCTACAAAAGGCTGGTCTAAACGTAGGTTTGGCAGGTAATGTAGGCAAGAGTTTTGCACTACAGGTGGCGGAGAATGACTATGACTATTATGTAATAGAACTTAGCAGTTTCCAACTTGACAATATGTACGATTTTAAGGCAGACATCGCCGTTCTCCTTAATATTACACCAGACCATTTGGACCGTTATGAATATAAGTTTCAGAACTATATAGACGCAAAATTCCGTATCACCCAAAATCAGACCAGTGATGATGTGTTCATCTACTGGAACGATGATGAGGTTATACGTCAGAACCTTGGTTCAATAGTAAGCAGTGCAAAGCGTAAGCCATTCTCACTAAAGAAAGGGAACGGAGCAAAAGCATACGTTGAAGATGGAATATTCACCATAGATGACGAAGGTAGTTTCTTCTCTATCAGTGTTAAAGACCTATCTCTAAAAGGCACACACAATATATATAACTCAATGGCCGCCGCATTGTCTGCAAATGCCTTATACATTAAGAAAGACGCCATACGTGAAGCCCTTATGGATTTCCAGAGTGTAGAGCATAGATTGGAACCAGTGGCAAAAGTCAAGGGAGTGATGTATATAAATGACTCCAAGGCAACCAATGTCAACTCATGCTGGTATGCACTTGAAAGCATGACAACACCTGTAGTCCTTATACTTGGCGGTACAGACAAAGGGAACGATTACAATGAGATACTGCCACTTGTAAAAGAGAAAGTACGTTCTCTTGTATTTATGGGTAAAGACAATAAAAAGCTTATAGACTTTTTTAAGGATATAAAGCCCTACGTAAGTGTTGACTCTTTGGACGCTGCCGTAAATGAGTGCTACAAGGTTGCAAAAGAAGGCGATACAGTGCTTTTATCACCATGCTGTGCAAGTTTTGACCTTTTCAAGAATTACGAGGACCGCGGTGAGCAATTCAAAAATAAAGTCAGAAATTTATAATAACAGATATAGTAATGAGAGAACTTTTAAAAGGCATATTCAAAGGTAATTCTGTACTATGGGTGATAATAGCCATATTATTCTCCATATCGTGCATACTTATGTTCAGTGCCATAAGTTCTGTAGCCCATAAGTCAGCCAATTACCTAGACCCGTTTTACGGCCATGTAAAACACCTGGCGTTTGGCTTGGTCATACTTATACTAACAAGCCGATTCCCATATAAATACCTAAGAAAACTGTATCTTGTGTTCTTACCTGTTGTTATTGTAATACTGTTTATCATGCCACTTATAGGAGTGGAATTGAACGGTGGTGTAAGAGCCATAAGAATAGCCGGATTTGATGTGCAGCCGCAAGAGTTTGCCAAGATACTCATAATAATGCTACTGGCAGACATACTCTCCATTTATCAGAAAAATGAAAGTGAGGGCAAGACATATTTTTGGATTATATTAGGAACTGTAGCCCTAACATGCCTGCCTATCGCAATGCAGAATATGTCAACCGCCGTTATGATTTGCATGCTTACATTCATTATGATGTTTATAGGCAGAATGGAACGCAAAAGGCTGCTAATATTACTATTTTCCGGACTGCTTGCCGTAGCGGTGATTATTGGCACTCTATTGCTGCTGCCAGACAGCATTAACAAGAATTTACCTGGACACATGTCATCAATAAAAGGACGTATTGAGAATGTTATTGAAGACATACAGACCCCTGACAATAGAAAAGTATATACTATTACAGATGAGAACAGACAACCTATGCATGCCAAAATAGCGATAGCAAACGGACGGAATCCGTCAGGGCCTGGAAACAGTATTCAAAGAGACTACCTGCCTCTTGCATTTTCAGACTATATATTTGCAATCCTAATAGAAGAGTCAGGAATTTACGGAGCGTTGTTTGTTATGACATTGTACCTGATAATACTATTCATAGCAGGCTCCATTCTAAAAAAGAGTAAGAAAATATACCCTGCCCTGCTGTCTGTAGGATTTTGCACCATGATAGTAATGCAAGCGTATATAAGCATGTGCGTTGCAGTGGGATTAGGACCTGTTACAGGTCAGCCGTTACCACTGATAAGCAGAGGCGGAACTTCTATACTCTCCACCTGTTTTATGCTTGGAGTTGTATTGAGTGTCACTAACACAATAACACAGGAGACAATGGCTGAAAATGAAGTGACAGAGAACGAAACAACAGAAACAAACATAACACAAAACACATCAGAAAATATTGAAAATGAAGAAGTCATGTAGATTTATAATTAGTGGTGGAGGCACAGGAGGTCATATATTTCCAGCCGTAAGTATAGCAGGTGCTCTTAAAGAGCAGTTGCCTGATTGTGAAATTTTATTTGTAGGTGCAAACGGCAGAATGGAGATGGAGAAAGTTCCTGCCGCCGGCTATAAGATTGTTGGGCTCCCCATTCAAGGTCTTTACCGCAGTTTCACACCTAAGAACTTTAAGGTGTTATGTAATGCCTTTAAGAGCATACGCCTTGCAAAACAGATAATAAAGGACTTTAAACCCGATGCCGTAATAGGCGTAGGCGGTTACGCCAGCGGTCCTGTACTATGGCAGGCACAAAATATGGGCATTCCAACCATCATACAGGAGCAGAACTCTTACGCAGGTGTAACAAACAAACTGTTAGGCAGAAGATGTCATAAGATATGCACAGCCTACGATGGTATGGAAAAGTTTTTCCCTGCAGACAAGATAACACTTACAGGGAATCCTGTACGCTCACAACTGCTGGAGTCAACAAACAAGCGTTCTCAGGGCTATAAGGAGTTCAATCTTAATCCTGACAAGAAAACAATTTTGGTCATAGGCGGCAGTCTTGGTGCCAGAACCATCAACAACAGCATGCTTAACGGGCTTAAAGAGATAACCACTACATATAAAGATAAAGTTCAGGTAATATGGCAGACAGGTAAAATATATTTTGATAAAATAAAGGAGCAGACAAAGGATTATGACCTGAGCAATGTTATAATAACAGATTTTGTGGCAAGAATGGATTTGGCATACTCAATAGCGGATTTAGTCATATCGCGTTCCGGTGCAAGTTCCATATCAGAGTTAAGCCTGCTTGGCAAGCCTTGCATATTGGTACCGTCACCTAATGTGGCAGAAGACCATCAGACCAAGAATGCGCTTGCCTTATCCACTAAAGGGGCTGCCGTTTTAATAACAGACGGCGATGCTCCAGACAAGTTGGTAAAGGAAGCCCTTTCAATGATTAATGACAATGCCGCATTGGACTCATTAAGCAAAAACATAAAAATGCTTGCAAAACCCAATGCCACCACCAGCATAGCAAATGAGATATTGAATATAATAGGAGTGATGCCTATTGAGAAACCTAAAACCCAAAACACAAAAAAGCAGAATGCAACAGTAAAAAATTATTTCTTTTTAGGTATTGGCGGTATAGGTATGAGTGCGTTAGCAAGATATTTCAAGAGCTACGGAAATAACGTAGGCGGTTACGACCTGACAAAAACACCGCTTACACAGGCACTTGAGGCAGAGGGTATTGAGATTCACTATGATGACAATGTAAGTATTATACCTGTAAAATATATGGATAATGAGAAAACCACCATAATTTACACACCTGCCATTCCAAGTGATATGAGTGAACTTAACTTCTTCCGTCAAGGAGGTTTTAAGGTTTTGAAACGTTCGGAAGTGTTAGGTCTTGTAACTAAAGATAAAAACACGATATGCGTTGCCGGTTCTCACGGAAAAACCACCACGTCAACGCTGATTGCCTATATATTAAGCAATTCAAATTTAGGAACAAACGCAATTCTTGGCGGTATATCAAATAATTTTGGCGGCAACCTGCTTATAAATACAGAGAGCGACCTTGTAGTGACAGAGGCAGATGAATTTGACCGCTCATTCCTTACATTAACCCCATATATGGCAGTAGTCACAGCAACAGACCCTGACCATTTGGATATATACGGAACCAAAGAAGAGATGTTAAAGGCATTTACAGCGTTCACACACCTGATTAAACCAAACGGCACACTGTTAATGAAGAAAGGGACAGACCTTAAGCCTGACACTGTGGATGGTGTAAAAATATATACATACTCTTTAGAAGACAGTACAGCAGACTTCTACGCCTCTAATATAAAAGTGGAGAATGGTGATATAACCTTTGATTTTAACGGACCCGATATAGTCATTAAAGATGTAACGTTGGGAGTACCTGTCAGGGTGAATGTAGAGAATGCCGTAGCGGCAATGGCTATAGCACACCTGAACAATGTAAGTGACAGCCTTATAAAAGACAGTGTAAAATCATTCAAAGGAACAAAACGCAGATTTGATATAAGGGTAAAGAACAATAATGTAATATACATAGATGACTATGCTCACCACCCCAATGAGATAAAGGAGGCACTATCATCAATTAAGGAATTATACCCCGATAAAAGACTATGCGTGGTGTTCCAACCTCACCTCTACAGCAGAACAAAAAATTTTGCCGCAGAGTTTGCAAATAGCCTTGACTATGCTGACGATATTATACTTACAGAAATCTACCCAGCCAGAGAGAAGCCTATCAAGGGGGTTACATCAGAGATAATACTAAACAAACTAAAGAACAAAAAAAAGACACTCTGTGCCAAAGAGAATATATTGGAAGAAATCAAAAAACACGATTTTGACATTTTGGTGACAATGGGAGCAGGGAATATAAGTGATTATACAGATAAAATAACAGAAGCTTTGACAACAGATTAAGGTTCACTACCGTCATCTCGAGCGTAGCGAGAGATCTTATGAAAGAGAAAATAGTTTACATACTAAAGATTACAGGTATAGTGCTTTTAGTAACAGCATTATTGGGCTACTCTGTATTTGCTCTTGTTATGTCTGATAAGTGGCATAAGGATGTAATATGCCGCGATGTAGAGATAAATATTTTAGATAAGGATATCTATTCCTTTGTAGATGAGAGTGATGTATTCCTTTTCATAAAATCAAAAGACCTTAACCCTATAGGCAAGTCTGTAGATTATAATGATATGGACAAGCTGGAAAAATGCGTACAGAAAATAAATGTAATACGCACTGCCGAATGTTATCTTGATAATTTTGGAGTGGTCAGAATAAGTGTGACACAACGTATTCCTGTATATAGAGTGATATCGGCAAAAGGCAGTTATTATATAGACAGTGACCGCCGTGTAATGCCTATATCCAAGAATTTCACTACTATGCTTCCACTAGTAACCGGTTATGTGACACAAGAAGATGCAAAGGGAAAAATATATGACTTTATAGAGAATTTGGAGAAAGACGAGTTTTGGAAAAACCATATAGGGCAGATAGACATACGGAAGAACGGCAATGTGGAAATAATAACAAAAATAGGAGCCAAATCACTTATACTTAATGATATTAGTGACTATGCCGTGAAATTCAAGCAAATGGAGGCATTATACAGCCAATATCCTGCACATTTATGGAGTGGTAAATACAGTCAAGTGGATTTAAGATACAATAACATTATTTTTTGCAGAAAGGTAACACAAAAATGAACGATTTTTATGTAGCGGCAATAGATTTGGGCAGCCACAAGAATGTAGGTGCCGTTGCCAAAAAAAGTGACTCAGGTACAGATATTCTTTACATTGAAAAAGAGCCATCGGACGGCAATGCCATTTACAAAGGGAAAATTACAGACAAGGAGAAAATGGCATATCAAATCAGAACAATGATACAAAAATTAGAGAATGCCACTAATATCAAGGACATAAATCAATGCTATGTAACATTTCAAGGTTGCAACTACAACCCTGAGCAGAAGGAATGGATAAAAAAGAAGTTTCAGTCAAAAAAAATAAACATAATTTTTCCGTCTATAAGCAACACCGGAATTATTGCAAACAAATTTGCATCAGAGAACGAGCGTGACAAAGGCTGCCTTATAATAGATTTCGGGCATTCATCCATCGGGTTCTCCTTTATTGATAACGGAGAAATCACATTTGAACGGGTTATTCCTGCAGGAAGTAAGCATATAACTATGGATTTGCAGGACAAATTCAATTACGACTTTAATTTAGCGGAAACACTAAAAATAAAATTAGGCAAGGCGTTTCATTCCTCTGAAACCGACAAACTTATAGACTTAGGCAAAAACAAGACCATAAGACTAAGCGAATTGTCTGAAATAATATCCTCAAGGGTAGATGACCTTTTTAAATATATTCTGGAACCGATACAAAAGAACCATTGGAATTCAAACTTAGAGCACACCATAATAATTACAGGCGGTGGCTCTATGTTGCAACAGATGGAGAAATACATACATAACCATACGGGTCTTAATACAAGAATTGTAAAGGTAGAGGAAACGTCGTTTAACGGGCCACAGTATGCAGCATTAGTATCACTAATAGAGTTTGCAAACTCACCATGCAACATACCTGTAGAAAAGACGGACTCAAAATTAAGACAAGCCTTTAACAAATTTATAAAAAAAGGCACTGACACTACAGGCAAACTTTTTGACATAAAAGATGAAGAAGAATTTGAAACCAAAAAATAAACGATATGATAGATTTTGCATTTCCAAAAGAGATTAACAGAGTAATAAAAGTGGTTGGCGTAGGCGGTGGCGGAAGCAACGCTGTAAATCACATGTATAAAGAAGGAATACACAATGTATCCTTTGCGGTATGTAATTCAGATATTCAGGATTTAAGCATATCTCCTGTACCTACAAAGATACAATTAGGTGAAAGCCTTACTGGAGGTCTTGGTTGTGGCGGAAAACCTGAACAGGGCAGAGCAGCCGCTATGGAGAGTGAGGAAGCCATAAAAGAATTGCTGAATGACGGAACTAAAATGGTGTTTGTAACTGCCGGCATGGGAGGTGGTACAGGCACAGGTGCCGCTCCGGTAGTTGCCAGAATTGCAAAAGAAATGGATATTCTTACTATAGGTATTGTCACCATACCTTTCAAGATGGAATTAGGTCATAGAATAACCAAAGCAATGGAAGGTGTGTCTGAAATGAGCAAACATGTAGATTCCCTGCTTATAATAAGTAACGAAAAACTATTTGATTATCAAGAGATGACACTGGACGCCGCTTTTTGTAAAGCAAATGAGGTCTTATCAGAAGCGGCAAAAGGAATAGCAGAGATGATTACATTGAGAGGAGAGATAATTAACATAGACTTTGCCGATGTAAACTCTATTCTCAAAAACAGCGGTGTTGCAATAATGAACAGTGGTATTGCCGATGGTGAGAACAGGATACAAGACGCACTTCAAGACGCTCTGTCAACTCCTCTGCTTAAAAACAACAACATTAAACAGGCTACCAGAATTCTTATGTACGTTTACACATCAAAAGAGCATAAACTTACAATGAAAGAATTGGGAGAAATATCTCACTTTATTGAGTCTATAGACCACGATAGAGAAGAAGAGGTTATATGGGGAGGTACGTATATGGATGACCTTGAGAAGTCTGTAAAAATAACTATTATAGCCACAGGTTTTAACTTAAACGAAGTTACAGACCTATCCGACACAGGTGTGCTGAGGACAGAGTATTATGGATATAAGGGCAAAGAAAACCCCATAGAGAATAACGCTGAAACCACACCTGCCGAGACTCCTGAATCAGAAACAACAGAAGAAGTCAAAGAAGAAATCATAGAAGAAGTTATAGAAGAATCGCCAAAAGAGACTAAAGAAGAGACTGTATCAGAAAATATTGAGACTATATCTTTTGGAGATTGGTCTGGAATAAACGATTCTTTTGACGATTTGGATACTCCCGCCTATAAACGCAAGTGATGACACTTATTTCTGTGCCTTAAAATAGAGTACAACACCAACGCAAAGGAACACAAAATTAGGCGTCCATATAGCAAAAAAAGGATTCCACCCTGCCTGCACGGTGAATATTGATGACAATAAAGTACAGAGTATATAAACAAGGCTGAGGGCGAGACCTATAAACATGTGAAAACCGGTCCCGCCTCTCACTTTTTTAGATGCCACGCACACACCTATAAGAGCCAATATAAACGAGCCAAAGGGTCCTGCATACCTTTTTTGGTACTCCAACTTAAAACTGTTAAGACCAGATCTGCCTCGTTCTGTCTGAACATCAATAAACTCTTTTAGATCAGTGTTATTAAGCCTTTCGTGAGGGTTCTTTGCTGTAACAAACTCATCGGGATTCATAACTACACTAACTGTAAGTTCATCACCCTTAGTTGTTATTTCCTTCATACCTACAAACTCTCGCTGTAAATAATCATTAACCGTCCATGTGTTTAACGAGTCATATCTTACAGTTCTAGCCGTAAGCCTATATTTTAGCACTTGCCCATCAAAACGGTCTATCGAGAACCAATAGCCTTTATTATCTGTGAAATCATAACTCTCCATATACGCTATCTCGTTATCCGCAGTCTTTATCTGTACATTTCTAAGAGAAGTGGTCTCTGGCTTATAATCCACATATTTAGTCTCAAAATTCAATCTTTTAACATTACACGGGGGTATTATGTATCCACCTATAAAAAATGTAAACAGTGCAATCAATCCTGCCGCCTCCATATACGGAACAAGAAGCCTTTTGAATGATATGCCCCCTGCAAGCATCGCTATTATCTCTGAATTAAACGCCAACTTAGACGTAATAAACATAATGGAGATAAAAGTAAACAAAGGGCTGAATAAATTTACATAGTACGGCACAAAATTTATGTAATATTCAAGCACCACTGTCTTAAACGACAAACCATTTGCATAAAAGTCATCCATTTTCTCTGTTATGTCAATAACTATGGCTATTGCTATAATCATAAGCAATGATAGCACATACGCACCCAACGACTTCCTTATTATATATCTGTCTAATATTTTAAACATGTTATCTTGTAAGTAAAATCTTGACCGCTATTCCAAAGTCGTGAGTTGTTGTAGGATATGATGTTGAAACCAATGGTTTACGCATTGCTAAATCATAATATAAACGGAAATTTATTCTTTCACTAAACACATAATCGGCAGCAAACTTAAATCCTATGACCATATCCCCGGCAGTAGCTTGAGATTGTGCCAACTCTATTTTTCTTATTATTGTCTCCACTTCTTTGAGTGAGAAGTCCGCCCTTAGGTTAAGGTCATTCTTTACTTTTTTCTGACGGTTTTTCTGCTTTATTGTGAAATTCAAATCTGCAAATTTATACCCGATTCCAGCCACATATTCATTGTTCCAAGATTCAACAATCTGGTTGCTTGCAAGATTCAATCCAAGTGAACGTCCCTTACGCCACTCCACTTTTACCGCAAATGAATTCTTCATATTAACATCCACCCCAATAAGCGGGCTGAATTGTTCTGTTATTGTAACAGAACCTATATTAAAACGACTTGACGGAGCCAACCCACCTGTTTGGGTATCCTTTATAAATCCAAACGAATCACCATCAATCGGGTTATAAGATTGGTCTGATGTAAATGACCCTATAATATATTTACAGTTATAAGCATGAGTAATATTAATACTGCGGAAATGCTCCTTAACCCAAGGTATGCGGCTTAGTCCGTCAAATGTAACCTGCCAGTTAGGCAGGAATGTCCAGAATTTAGGTATTAGATTAAGGCCTACCTTATCTGAATTACGTCCGCCGTATGCCGCCATAAACGCAGGCACAAGCACATCGTCTGTATTTAAGCCGTATGATGCCGAAGAACTATATTTTCCCGGATTGTATTTACTATTTAATCTGCCTTGAATCTTACTGCGGCATTCAAGGAACTTATTAAACAAATCTGAATTAAGGTCTCCTGTTTTAGACATGTGGGCAAATGATGTTCCTATAGCCACAAAACTCATAGAGAAATTACCGCTTAAAGACGTTACTCTGGCACCGTCCTGGAACTGAACCTCACGATTGTTCACATATTGACGGTCAACGGCTATGTTTATCTTAAAGCCTGGGAACGGTTCTACTAAAGAAGTGGCTTTAAACGACTCTGTATGAGACATTATAGCCGCATTATAAACAGAACCGTCAGTTACAAGCCAACCATTGTTTATAGCCCTGTCAAGCATATCACTTTTCTGCACACCAAACACAAAGTCCATACCCGGAGCCCAACGTCCGTCAAACTTATTCATACCTAAGAACGTAACACTTGGTTTGAATCCAGGTAATACGGTTCCGTCTGTTTGTGAATAGTTGAATGTCAGATTCCTAATCATCATACCTATTCTGGCTGTAACGTCTAACGCTATATTCTCCTCTGTGTTTGTAGTTATTGAAACCTCCATCTCACCATCACGCTTAGCCTTGTATTGTATAGTGTTGTTATCTACAGTACGATACTTTAATTTAGTAGGAGTACCACCATTTACCGATGCCTCCACTATAATATTTGTACTATTTAGACGGTGTCTTATAAGAACCTTATCTCCCTTCTTAAATGACACCTTCTGCTTATAGGTCTTAGGCTTCTGCGGCTGTTTCTTTTGAGCATTTCTTGAGTTAAACTTACGGTTTACCTCTTTTGCGTAACTTGATTTATTATACAATGTCTCAAAATTTATTCTGCCGTCAACACCCCATGTGCCTTTGCTATTAGCGGTATTGGCTATAGTCTCGTTTCCGTATGCCCAAACATACTGTCCATCATATTTAAGATTACCCGATATCCAATTAAGGAACGCAATCTTATTGAACGGAATAGCCCATGTAGCGGTAAATCTTTGATTATAATCCATCGGGGTGCCCAAATGCCTCAGAGATGCCTTTACAGAATCCTTCCACATCTCATACTCATCGGGGTAGAGTTTGCTGTTTACACCACCCTCGTTTTCCGTAATGCGAGCCGCCTTATTGGTACTTAAAGTAAGTTTTATATTCTTAGTAATATCCCACGCAATATCAAAACTATTATTCCACATAAAGTTCTTTTGGAACGTAGGGTCTAACGATTCAAACGTGTCAAAATTCCTTACCTGCTGCTCATAATAGTTGCGGGTGAAGTCTGTCTTATACGCAAAACGCTTAGGTGCGTAATTGATACCGAAATCGGCTATCCATTTCCAATTCTTTGAGTTTCTTAGTTTCTCTATCTTTCCAAACGGCTCCCAAGGTTTAGGTGTCCAATTAAATTCGTATGAGCCAAATGCATTGCAGTATTGCTCAATATCACGCACTGTATTAGGGTCTCTGTATTCAGTTTGTGAATAAGAGCCACCTATTGTAAAGTTAGCGGGATCCCATGGTCTTGGACCTTTTTTGCTTGTGTATCCAAACCTTATGCTTGGCACACTCAGACTCATATTTCTTGATACCGTTTGTGCAAGCCTCTTTATAGAATCCCTCATTTGAGCCGTTTCTGCAAGTTTTAGAGCATCTTTAAGCAAAATATCCTTATCAAGCGGATTGTATTTTGGATTCATTATTTCACTTGACAGAGAGAACTTAACAGGAATTGTGGCATTAGCCACTTCCGGTATAAGCTTACCCAAATCAATTCCTGCGTTGACATTATACTGGTAGTAATCCTCCTGACGGCGTTCTGATATACTTTGCTCTATTTGCCCGAATCCTATGGTTTCAATTCTGCCAGCCGCACTTAAAGTTATAAAATCAGATAGTGCGACATCTAAACTTGCAAGTGCAGCCACGCCACCTTTTTGGTCAAAATCTGTAAGCAGCAACTCATCAACCCAAACCTCCACACTTTGAATTACTCTTGAATTATTTCTTACGCCTATCATAATAACCTCAACCTCACCTAAACTTGGATTACCCTTGATGGCAACCCTATTGTTAGGCTTATCCGGATCCACACCTGCATACTCTGTAAGATTTGAAACCGCCGAGCCTGATACACTCTTATCAGCATTACGTCTCTTTTTTAAGTCTGTAAACAGAGACAGAGGCACATCAAGTTTATTCTCATCCGGCCAAACAGTCCTACGATCTGCGGTAAGATTATTTGAGTATGCTCCAGGAGGAGTCAATTTTAGTGGAATATCATACTCGTAATAGTTGTTTTTATAATCAGAACCTAATCTTACAAATAGGCTTACATCTTGATCTTGCAGCCAATTTATCTCGTCCATTGCTTCGGCATGCACAAACATCTGCAAGCGTCCGTACTGTCTCATATCGTATCCACCAAGTTTCTTATACAACGCACGGGCATCTTTAGGATACAGGTTCTGCACACGCATTACCATAGATTGCTCATTCTCTTGACGAGACTGTTGCTGGCTTGGGTCTATCTCTCTTGTTACACCTGGTGGCAAAACATAATTTACAGGTCTTTTGTTTGCGTTCTCCTCTATACTTACAGATGATGATTCTATCATACCACTTGGGTCATGGTAATCTTGATTGATTGGTTGATTGTATGTACGCCACTCACCCTTTACAAGTTCAAGAGTGGCAAAACGAAGATTCACACTATCTGTGAAATTTGTAAGATACATACGCATAAACCTGATGGATTTGAAATTCCTTATGCCTCCAACCGATTTGTATTTATCATTATCCTTTAACGGCACTTTAAACTGATACCAACGTACTGAACCAGTCTTACCATTTGGAAGAGTCACAACAGATGTCACCATATCGGTAATAAAGTTCTGACCTACTTTCATATCTCCAGGTCTCAATGACACGTGATACTCAAAGTATTTCTCTGTATCAGTCATTGTGTTATCCATATTAACGTCTTCCACATCGGGATAATTAGTGGCGGACGTAGTGTATTGATTACCCGATTGTATAGGAGAGTTACCCTCTGTTCCATTATAATGCTTGTATCGGGACAAAATAGGGGTTTGAGCATTATCAAAATCAGAGCCTCTGTAATGATGAAAATTATCACCTGCGGGGTCATTCAGTATCGAGAATTGGTCTCTTGATGCCACAGACGGGTCTAATCTTGAGCTCATATCATCGTAAAACTGTTTATACGCCCCAAAATTCTTTTCTTGAGCAGATGACAACCCGTTAAGTCCTAAATCCTGATACTGTCTGGTACTACTCTCATTTTCAAACGAATAGTTTATAGACTGCTTGGTTGAGACCCTACCCCAAACGGTTTCCATAACACCATTGTCAGAACCGTCCCCGGGCAATCCGTTCTCATACGATTTTCTGCCGTCCTTCAAAACATCTTCTGATACATTACCTAAGTTTATGTAGAAATCACCACCACTTGCATTTGCATTATACACAAACGGGTCCATGAGCCAAAACTCAAGATACTCTATATTGTTGGTCTCAAAATCCGTTGTCTCTAACTTACGCATAATACCACCCCACCTTGTCTCCGGTTTAGTAAGTCTTCCGTTATTGTCAAATTGCTTGGAATCTATGTTATATGGGCCTCGCTCTTCCGGGTAATATGCCAAATCAAGGGTCTGGATATATGATGACTGACCGTATGACAACTCTCTGTTGGGGAAAATCTCCTGCTCTGCAATCTCACGCACAAAATGATTTGAAAGTTGCTCTTTATCGTTGCGTATATGTGACGGCGTTTGTGCTGTATTGCGGTTAAACATATTGTCTATATAATACCAAGCAATCAACGCTCTGTTTTTACCATACTCAATATTGTTGCTCAACGATGACTCCGCAAATCTTGAAGGAGTTGAAGCCAATTTCCAATTAGATGCATATCTAACGTCAAAACCTATTTTTGTGGATTCAAAATCATCTACATAAACCTTACCATTGGCACCTTTTGCCGTGCCTGGTATCATGTGTGCAAACTCTGCGTTAAACGCAACTGTGGATGCCTGTTTTAGATTTAATATCGGGATTTTGTTAAGAGCGTCTGTAATGCTCTGGAACTGGTTTCGGTATGATGTATTCAACCCCCAAATGGTATTTGCCACAGGGTCGTCACCGTATGCACATTTCTCTGTAAGAGGCTTCTCACTCAAATACATTATTGTACCTCCCACATTAAAATGATCAGTTATGGCATAATCCAAATGAGTGCCTATCAGCGTTTTTCGCTTAAGATTAAACATTGATTGACTCTCAAGAGTAACACTTACAGGGGTGCCAAGTGCCACTATATCCTGATTCAGAATATTTACCACACCCATCATATAGTCAACAGTATAATCCACGTTCTCAACAAGTTCTCTACCACCTGCCGTCACCTTCACAGAGCCTTTAGGCACATTCATTGCATTAAGCCTTATCTCAGACCCCGATGACGCTCTGTACTGACCACTCAAATAATACTTGTTTTTTTCTGCAAGTTCTTGGGCTACAACCAATGTGGAATCATATAACTCTTGGTAAACATATTTTTTAACAAGAGCAGGGTCATTCCCCAATTTTTTTGCCAAATAAGAGCCAAACGGCTCCAAAACCGGGAATATAACCTTTCCGTTCTGTGCTATTATGGTATAACCCTCCACAAAGTCAAAGATACCATCACCACGAGTGGTTTTTTGAAGATGAGAGTCCAAACGGTCAAGATTCATAACTCTAAGCAACGGCTCACGTGCAATAGGACCTTCTGACAAGTAACGCAAATCTATACCAGTGGAGTCATTACGGTACATAATGTTAAGTGTAAACTTATCCTGTTGAACCTGATATGCACCAAGTGAGTATATGTTTTTCATCATAAGATTCCATGTGGGCAGGTCAGGTGAGCTCTCCATTGCCTTCAGCATCTTTAAAGCCAACGGTTTTTTAGGGTCAACACCTTTTGAAAGTTCACCTACGGTATAAACCTTACCTTTAAGTGTATATTGGTATGCCACAGCCAGCACCTCATCATTATTAAGAGCTGTTTTCAGCGATATATAGCCCAATGCCTTATTCAGGGTGTACTCCGATTGCTCCAATTTGCGGGCACCCTCCAATTTGGCATAATCGGTGCCGCTTGTCATATTAAAGCCGTTCAAATAGGAATCCACGCTGTAAATATCGGGCAAACCACCTATAGACCTCACTACAGTTGGATATAGCGTGTTAGCATCATTATCGGGGGCGGAAGGAGAACCTGTAGGTGTTATTACGGGGTTATAGATTTTCTGTGGTTCGCCCATATCCACAAAACCCACTATATTGGTAACATTATCATAATTTACCGAATTTTTGTTTGTAACCCAAACCTCTATTTCTCCAATGGTTACACCACTTTTTATATTTGGCAAATCAGACAACCACTCATCGTAGTGGTCACGGAAGTATTGAGATAGAAAATAGTGACGGTTCTCATCGTAGGCATCTGCCTTAACTTCATATTTAGTGGTTTGGGCACCGCTTGTGTTTATAGTTTTTCCATCACTCTCTTGCTGTGATACAACTGCACTTATACTAAGTTTGCCAAACTGCAAGTCTGTCTTAAAACCAAAAAGAGATGTGTTTCCTGTAATTAAAGAACCCGATAGCGGCATACTTACGTTACCAGCCTCTATTTTCTTAATAATATCATCTTCCTTGCCCTCGTACTGTATTTTTAGCATAGATTGGTCATAAGAAAAAGTGGCTTCTGTATTGTAGTTTAACCCGAATTTAAGTTTATCACCCACGGAGCCGTCAACACTCAACTGAATTTTCTCATCAAAATCAAACGTAGGGGCGGGCTTTTGAGAACGCTCACTAAGAGACGGGTCTTTTATTCGCTTAATATTGAGTCCAAAATCCAATTCCGCAGACCCTTGAAGTTTAAGTTGCACCCCACCCGGACCAAAAACCCTGTCAGCAGGTCCTATGTCAAACTTCATATCTGTGAAAGAGATTTCGTGCTTGCGTTTTTTAGCCTCGGCATTCTTGTTTTTATAATACTCTCGCATTGATTGGCGTGCCATATAATCAGAATACTCATTGCTTTGCAAGTAGAAAGGCACACCTATGGGGTCTTCTCCAACCTTAGTGTTATAATAGTACCCACCCGATGTAGGGTCATACTGAACCTCAGTTTTGACATTGTCCGGGGTTTGCAGACCAGTCGCTCCTCTGGCTTCAAGGTCTGATGCAGATTCCGGATATACCGGTGTTGATTTATAGTGAACCTTAGAGGTGTCTGCACCTGCCACAACCACAGAATCTGCGTTTTGGGAATAAGAGCATACACTCAATACAGACAATAGCACAACCATTGCCAATTTCAGGTTTAATATATTACCAAATCCCTTAAACACTTTTTACATCATTTTAAGTGATTGTTTTATTATTTGCTCCACACTTAACGCAGGTGAATCGGAGCAGATTTTCTGTACTGTCTTACGCACTGCCGCTGGAGTAAAGCCAAGCATTACAAGGGCTTGTACAGCCTCTTCTGCGGTGGCGGACATACCGTTTGCCTTAGCCTGACCTGTGGCGGTACCTGCATCTACACCTGCAACCTTATCTTTTAGGTCTATGATTATTCTTTGAGCAGTTTTAAGCCCGATGCCCTTAATACCCTTTAGCAGCACCTCGTTGCCAAGCAACACCGCATCACGTAGTTCTGCCGTGCTTACAGACGACAGTATCATACGGGCAGTGCCTGCTCCAACCCCCGATACTGAAATAAGCAGCAGGAACATCTGACGCTCCTCTTTGGAGGCAAAGCCGTATAACACGTATGCATCCTCACGTATTGCCTCATAAACGTATAACTTGGCACTCTGTTTGCCCTCTAATGCAGAGTAGGTGCTTAATGTAATGTTAATGCCATACCCCACTCCGTTAGCCTCCACCACAGCAAGTGTTGGAGAGAGTTCCGTAATGTTTCCTGTAATATACTCTATCATATCAATTGAAAATTGAAAGTTGAAAGTTGACTTGTTACTAGGAGCGAAAGCAGAGACAAGTTTACTTGGACTATGCTGAGCGACGAAGTAACATGGTTAAAACTTGTTTTAACAAAGTTACGAAACTGCAAAGATACAAAAAAACCTTTTAATATAACGGAAATACACCTAATATATTGCGCACGCGAGGCATTTTAAGGCAAAAAAAATATCCCGATGCTGAGTTTTCCTCAACATCGGGATAAAAAGTTATATGTAATTAGTTTAGAATTTGTAACGTACACCCAAGCAGATAGCACCTGCATAAAGACCTCCAACATTAAACCCTACACCTCCACCGTTAAATCCAAAGTAAGGGCCGAGAACCGGACGCCAATCTACAGATAGCTGCAATGGGAACCAGAAGTTGTACTCAACACCTATACGGCCTGCCGCACCTACTGACATTGCACCATTGCCACCCCAGTACCAACCAAGTCCGGCACCAACACCTGCAAACCAGTTCCACTCACCTTTTTTATCCCATGGAATAGTAACGCCACCTGGGTTAATCCAATCGTATGTGGCGGCGGCTTCAACACCATGAAAAGCAGGAACACCGGCATCCAAGTTAATCATGTTTGACTCACCTAATGAGTGCTGGTAAGAGAACTCAACACCATAACCGATTCTACCACCGATTGCACGTGGCTGTGCAAAAGCGGCAACCGTTGACATAAGCAACATTGCTGCAACGAGAAGTAAATTCTTTTTCATAATTGTAAAAAATTAAAATAGTTAAAAATTAATATCAATTGACTGATTAAAATCTATAACGCACACCAAAACAGATGGCTCCTGCATAAAGACCTGTAAGGTTATATGCGACCATACTCTCTCTACTGCCATTAACAATCTCCGATGTAAATGCAGGACCTATCAAAGGTCTGTAATCGAATGAAAGTTGTAGCGGGAACCAAAAATTATACTCAAAACCTATGCGAGCCGCAACACCGGCAAATCCAAAATCCCAACCTCTTCTTGTATATGTGGTACCTCTCCATGTTGCATAATCCCAACACCTCATATAACCTATACCTGCGCCGGCTCCTACATACCAGTTCCATTCACCCTTGCCTTTCCACGCCTTTATAGGAAACAGCCAGTTATATGTAGCCACAGTCTCCACTCCCACCATATCTTTGGTGGCATAAAAATCACGATTATGCTCAGTATATTTCTCTCCATCAACCCTAAAAGTGGCGGTTCCATTGCACATTCTTGCATCACCATAAATAAGACCTGCATCCAAACCTATGAAATTCTTACCTACAGTATGTTGGTAAGAGAACTCAAGACCTGAGCCCACTCTACCTCCTATTGCACGTGGCTGAGCAAAAGCAGAAAATGCCACACCAAATAATAGTGTTAGGGCAAACAGTAAAATTCTTTTCATAAGTGTTAAAATTTTTAAGATTTAACGATGCAAAGGTACATAGTTTTTTACAATTGCACCAAAAAAAGCAAGAAAAATTGCAATCTATTGATAATTTATTACAAAATGGTTAATTTTGCCCCTATGAAATACATCGGAGCCCACGTTAGTGCAGGTGGCGGCGTAGAGAACGCCCCACTTAATGCAAATGCAATAGGAGCAACTGCGTTTGCCCTCTTTACAAAGAATCAGAAGCAGTGGTTTGCACCTGATTTAAGTGATAAAAGTATATCTCTGTTCCGTCAGAGGTGTGATGATTTTGGCTATAAGCCTTGCTCCATTCTTGCCCACGACAGTTATCTTATAAACCTTGGACACCCTGATAATGAGAGTCTTGCAAAATCAAGAGACTCTTTTATTAAGGAGATGGCACGATGTCAGGCATTAGGACTTGACCGCCTTAATTTCCACCCTGGAAGCCATTTGCGTGAGATTTCTGAAACAGAGTGCATAAGACGTATATCAGAGTCTATAAATATGGCTCTTGACAAGACCGCAGGGGTTATTGCCGTTATAGAGAACACCGCAGGGCAAGGCTCCAACATAGGCTACAGGTTTGAGCATATAGCGGAGATTATAGACGGTGTGGAGGATAAAAGCAGGGTTGGATTCTGCATAGACACCTGCCATGCGTTTGCATCGGGGTATGATTTAAGACCCAATACACAAGCAGATTTATTCCAAACAGAAGCAGCAGGTTATGAGGCTGTTATGGCTGCCGCCGATAAAATTATAGGATTACAATACCTAAAGGGAATGCACCTTAACGATGCCAAAAAACCACTTGGCAGCAAGGTGGATAGACACGATAGTATAGGGAAAGGGGAAATAGGGATAGCACTTTTTAAAGCGATAATGCAAGACAAGCGTACCGATGGCATTCCGCTTATTCTTGAGACCCCCGATGAGACTTTATGGGCAGATGAGATTACTCTGCTGAAAACGTTTTGCGTTGAAGCACAAAATTAGAGCCCAAATATTTCTGCTTTACTATAGGGTTTACGGCAAGTTCCTCCGCCTTGCCTTGGAACATTATTCTGCCCTCAAACAGCATATAGGCACGGTCTGTAATACTTAGGGTTTCATGCACATTGTGGTCTGTTATAAGAATACCTATATTCTTGTATTTCAGTTTATAGACTATACTCTGAATATCCTCTACGGCAATAGGGTCAACACCTGCAAACGGCTCATCAAGCATGATGAATTTAGGCTCTATGGCAAGACATCGGGCTATCTCACATCTACGTCTCTCACCGCCAGAAAGTCTGTCGCCCAAATTATGCCTTACCTTCTGCAAGTGAAACTCCGCTATAAGGCTCTCAAGTTTCTCTTTCTGATAATCCTTAGGAAAATCTGTCATCTCCAGCACCCCCTTGATATTATCCTCTACAGTAAGTTGACGGAATACCGAAGCCTCCTGAGCCAAATACCCGATACCTGCCCTTGCACGCTTATATACAGGAAAATCAGATATATCCAAATCATTTATAAAAATCTTACCGCCATTAGGCTTTACAAGCCCTGTGGTCATATAGAATGTGGTGGTCTTTCCTGCCCCATTTGGTCCAAGAAGCCCCACTATTTCACCTTGCCTTACCTCTATAGACACATCATTTACAACAGTACGCTTGCCATACTGCTTTACCAGATGCTCTGTACGCAATATCATATTATCGGGTGATGAAATCATATAAAATCACTATTGTTTTCAAGATTGGAGACATCATTTACAAACTTACGGATTTGCTGCTCGTCTTTCTTACGGCAAACAAGCAAGGCATTCTCGGTCTCCACCACTATGTAATCCTTAAGTCCCTGAAGCACAGCAATCTTACCCTTAGGCAGAACCACTATATTATTCTCACTCTCATAAAGCAGAGCTTGACCCTTTAAGGTGGCGTTTGCAGACTCATCCTTAGGCGATATATCATAAAGAGAGCCCCAAGTGCCAAGGTCAGACCAGCCGTAATCACCACAAAGCACATAAACCTCATCTGCCTTTTCCATAATGCCGTAATCAATGGATATATTCTGACACGATGGGAAATATCTGTCAATATATGTCTGCTCTGAGTCTGAACCCATTAACGGAGCACCCTCCTCAAATACGGCTGAAATCTCAGGTAACAGTTTCTTAAACGCAGCCCTTATGGTCTTAACGCTCCACATAAACACACCTGCGTTCCAAAAGAACTCCCCACTCTCCAAGAACACCTTAGCCATCTCTAAATTAGGTTTCTCTGTAAAAGTCTTAACTTTCTTAAAACCGCCTCCAAAATCCTTTCCTGCCTGAATATACCCATATCCAGTCTCAGGTCTGTTAGGGGTGATGCCAAGAGTAAGCATTCTGTTATTACCCGATACAAACTCAAGCCCGCCTGACACAGCATCCAAGAACTCCGTTTCCTTAGTGATAAGATGGTCACTTGGAGCAACCACCATAACCGCATCCTTATTTATGGCATGGATTCTTGCGGCGGCGTAAGCAATGCAAGGAGCAGTGTTACGCCTTGCAGGCTCCAATAGCACCTGCTTAGCGTTTATCATAGGTATCTGCTCCAGTATCAATGACTTGTACGCCTTGTTAGAGACTATAAAAATATTTTCAGGTGGCATTATCTTTGCAAAACGGTCAAACGTCATCTGCAAAAGAGAACGACCTGTTCCCATAAAATCCAGGAACTGCTTAGGGCGGTCATTACGGCTGTAGGGCCAAAAACGGCTGCCTACCCCGCCTGCCATTATCACACAAAAATTATTACTGTTCATAATTCACCACAAAGTAACAGAAGAAAACACTTCTCCCGTCATTTCGAGCGTAGCGAGAAATCTTTTCTTTGCACTGCAAAGTTATATAAAAGAAAACGATTAAAAAAATTTTTATTATTAAAAAAATTACTTTACCTTTGCATCGTTTTTTCAAAACAACCGTAAGCCCAGGTGGCGGAATTGGTAGACGCGCTGGTCTCAAACACCAGTGGATTCACTTCCATACCGGTTCGATCCCGGTCCTGGGCACAACAATAAGGGGGCTTCCGCCCCCTTTTGTTGTGCCCTATTGCCCTTTTTTATTGGGGACACCCCAAACCCCGCGCTTCGCGTAGGGGCTTCCGCCCCCTTTTGTTGTGCCTTATTGCCCTTCCCTATTGGGGACACCCCAAACCCCGCGCTTCGCGTAGGGGCTTCCGCCCCCTTTTGTTGTGCCCTATTGCCCTTTTTTATTGGGGACATTATTATTTATACTGCAATCCAAATTCGTAACGACGATTGAATTCCTCTCGTGAGCAGAAGAGAACACTCATATTTTTATTATCATAAACCGATGACCAAATGGTAATCCATGGCCAATCTTGTTTGTTATCAACATCCAATAAAGGTCTTTCCTTCATTGCTTCCTTTAATTTAGCCCAACAATCAGGGTCATTCTTCATAATATGTGCCGCATAGCAAATATCCATAGCTTTTTGCGAAGTAAGACTGGTGGTAAGATTCAACAACGAATCAACTGTGTCGTGACGCCAAAATCCCATTTCATCTCCTAATGTCTTTCCAGTAGGGAATTTCATTGCATCCGGGGATAAATAATAGTTAGTCGCTATCACATAATCATCACGTGTCTGTGGTTTAATCTCAGGTGATTTTGGATTGGTCTGTTTGCGGCATTGTGTTTTCAAGTCAGTGCCACGCATTACGCGCATAGTATTCTGCGTCCATTCCACTATAGCCCTATCACCATTTTTATCGGCGAAAGCGAAGTGCATATCAATCCAAGGAGTAGTGAAAGAGGTTATCAAAGTGGTTTGGAATACAGAAATAATATCAAATTGTTTCAACATGTCAATCGCCTCATTAACCGTTGCACAATTATCCAAAATAACACGCGTAATCATAGCGTTAGTCAACTTTGCTTTGCCTGTTTTCTGATAAGTTCCATCATATTCCAACACCATTAACCCCGACATCAAACCTTGGTCATTCATGCCATCTAAAATAAAATATGGTGCGTATAGTGCAAGTTCCTGCATACGTGTGGTTTGATACCCATGCTCCTCGTTCATGAACTGAGTCAGGATACCTAAATCACAGGTACCAACAGTAGCATAACGAGTGATTTTTCCGCTCGCATCCTTAACTTGTGGTGTGTGTACTATCAGAGTGTGGTCATCAGATGGTGGAAAATCATAATTACGGCCTAATATGTTTCCACCATTTGTACCTGCCATACTAAAGCAAGTGCAACCGCCACAATGTGAATAGATAGCATTCAAGTTATCAGCCAATATATCTACAAAATCAGTCTTTGATTCTTTCAAAATAACACTCTTAATAGAGTCAATCAAGTCAACCAAATTATCGGTATTAGCAGCCAACACTTCCTCTGTCTTATAATCAAACAGGCAATTCATTTCATACAAATAGCCCATATCATCAACTTTGCGAAGCGATTGAATCGTTTTCCACTGATCATCTGTCCATGTAACATCAGCTGGTTTAGATGGTTTAATAGGAGTTGGTTTCGGCTGTTCGTGTATGTTATCGGCCTTACATCCCATCAAAGAGATGGCAGCAACAGCAATTAGTGCCATAAATACTTTTTTCATAATTGTGTAATATTTAAGTTAATGAGTTGAAGTTTTGCCTAATCTCTCGTTCTTAAAGAACAAAACATATAACGCTATGGTAACGGCGGCTGCAAAGCACAGAGCAAAATTATAATACTGCATAAGTCCCAGACACTCAGGTGCCACTATGAAATATGAGATGGCAACCATTGTCATAAACATTGCAGGTATTAAAGATATATAGTGCCAAGCCCCTTTTGTCCTGTAAAGATATACGGTTATAGCCCAAAGTGTTATAGTTGCAAGTTGCTGTGTAGCCCACGATACGTATCTCCACATAATCTCAAACGCCTCCACTCCGTTCATATTCATAAGCAGAACCACAAAAGCGGCGATGAAAAGAGGAATACATATAGTAAGACGGTTCTGAATTGGTTTTTGTTCCAAGTGCAGTACATCAGCCACCATTAGACGTATGGAGCGGAACGCAGTATCGCCGGAGGATATAGGGCAGACCACTATACCTAAAATCGCAAAGATGGCGCCTATTCTGCCTAACCAGTCCTGTGCCACAAAATTGACTATGGCGGCGGCACTCTCTGTAGAGTCATATCCGTGCTCCATATAGAATGCGTTTGCGGCGGCAGCCCAAATAAGGGCAATGACACCCTCTGTAATCATAGAACCATAAAAGACAGTCCTACCTTGCTTTTCACTTGTAAGACATCTTGCCATTAGTGGTGATTGTGTGGCGTGGAAACCGGAGACCGCACCACAGGATATTGTGACAAACAGCAACGGGAAGAGTGGTTTCCCTGGATTAAAGCTCTTGAAGCCGTCATAAATCTCAGGTATTGCGGGGTGATTTACATAAAGCATAACTAAAATGCCTACAGCCATAAACAGCAGTGCAAGTGCGAATATAGGGTATAATTTACCTATAAGCTTGTCTATGGGAACCAATGTGGATAGTATATAGTAGGCGAATATACCGTATATCCACGCCATTATGTTAGTATCGGGGAAGATACCTTTCAAAAGATTTGCAGGGGCAAACACAAAGAACACTCCCACAAAAAACATCATAACCACTATAAATGACATGGTGCTTATTCTTGCTATATTGCCTAAATACTTGCCTATTATATCGGGCAGGCTCATACCATTGTTACGTAGTGACAGCATTCCCGAAATGTAGTCGTGCATAGCACCTATGAAAACACACCCCACCACTATCCATACATACGCAGACACACCAAACTTGGCACCCATTATGGCACCGAATATAGGACCCGTACCTGCAATGTTAAGGAACTGAATAGTATATGCCTTCCATTTAGGTAGCGGCACATAATCCACACCGTCAGGGTGTGCTACAGCAGGAGTGGGTTTTTCAACCTCAGGTCTAATCAGTTTGGACAGGAATTTGCCATATAGCAAATACCCCAAAACCAAACATACTAAAGAAACCGTAAATGTTACCATAGCTAATTATTTTTAATCTTTTTTTACACTTGCAAATTTTTTATTTGTTCTTTCCGGAAGGAAACAATAGATAATGACACCAATAAACAGGATGAACGGATATAGCATCCACGGTACTATTCTCAATGGATTGATGCTCGCCAATGCTGCAACCGCAATAAGATGCATACCGTATGGAAGAATTCCTTGAACACAACAAGACGACATATCAAGTATAGATGCAATCTTACCACGGGAGATGCCATACTTATCAGCAAAACGCACACCTATACTGGAAGTGGCAATGATGGCTACAGTATTCACCGCTATACCTGATGTCAATAAACCTGAAGCAATGGCAGTAGCAATATTGGCACCTTTACGGGAGTGAACCTCCTGCTCTATAAGACGCGATACATACGAGATACCGCCGATTCGTTGGATAATGGCAACCAGTCCCGCCGCCATAAGAATAAACAGGCAGAAACCTCCGGAAGCGGTAAGACCATCAGACCATATCCGTGTTCCACCAGTGACAGTGAAAGCACCTTGCCAGCACCCTATTCCCAAAGCCACAAATGCACCTAACAGCAGTACCAGCAACACATTCATACCGCATATAGCCGTTATAACAACAACCGCATACGGCATAAGCATAACCCAATCAAACGGTTTGGCTACAGTTTCAGCCCCAGTAACATTCAACCCGATAAGCAGATAGATGAGAGCCGTTATCAATGCCGCAGGTACGGCGACAGGCCAGTTATGTTGGAATTTATCTTTTGGGGTGCAACCAGTGTAACGGCTGGCGGCAATGGAGGTATCAGATATAATACTCAAGTTATCTCCAAACATAGAACCGCCTACAACCGCCGCTGACAATATGGCTTCGTCCAATCCGTACATACGAGCCAGCGGAACGGCAATAGGTGCAATGGCTACAACACAGCCCATAGCGGAGCCAATACTGAAACTAAGTACACATGTTGCCACAAAAATACTTACAAAAACAAAACGTGCGGGGAATACAGACAATGAGAACTGAATAGCGGCATCCAAACAACCTGCTTTTTCCGTCAGCGAGGCGAAACCACCTGCAAAGATAAGAATAAGGATGACTTGGATAATATCGTTTCGCCCCATTTCAGCAGCAAACACATTGATACGCTCATCAATAGGCAAGCGACGCATAAGTAGCACCGCATACATTGAAGCAAGGACAAAACATAGCAGAACAGGGACATCGCTAAACTCTCCGCTCATCAACATAAAACCAAAAAACAGAATCTCAAACAACAGCACCGGACTAAGTGCCAACAATCCATTCAAATGTTCTTGTTTAGTTAATTTTTCCATAAAGTTTTCTATTTTTTAGGATAAACCTCGTTACCTTCAAAGAATGTGTAGAGAACCTGCACATTCTGAAGCATTTGCACATCACAAGTCAATATATTCTTGTCTAAAATCACAAAGTCTGCATATTTACCTTCCTTGATGCTGCCACGTTCCTTCTCCAAATGCAACTCCCAAGCCCCATTGTAAGTTGCGGCTTGCAGGAATTGGTAACGGTTAATTATTTCGTCCTTATCCCAAATGTATGAACTTGGCTCATACGCACCTGTGATGGCAACCTGCATACAATAGAAAGGGTAATTAATACCATTATCCGCCGGAGTATCGGTACACTGACTGACTAATATGCCGTTGTCAAAGAATGATTTCATAGGATATGCCTTAGTATCATACGGAGCAGGCATGGTTTCTGCAAATCTTTTGGTATCCGATTCTGTAAAACAATGCCAATTCATATTGGACGTAACCGCTATATCGTTCTGCTTTATTAAAGCATAATCTTCAGCATTTACATTACGCAGGTGGCAGATGCTGTTTCGCATTTTCTTATTGTTTGACGCAATATAAGCCAAAACACAGCGGTGTACGGCTCCGTCTCCCATA
Organism: Paludibacteraceae bacterium; assembly: GCA_024399495.1. Lineage (GTDB taxonomy): Bacteria > Bacteroidota > Bacteroidia > Bacteroidales > Paludibacteraceae > Enterocola. The sequence goes on along the minus strand of JAKSNY010000007.1, from coordinate 49,630 downwards.
GCGTGGGTATGCACTGAAAGATTAGCGTCATTTGCCAACTTCACAATTTTATCTGTGGCTTCCTGACTCCATAGGTCGGTGCCGTGACCGGAGAATATACTGTCCTTTACACCTCCACCATTATAGGTGCCTGTCAAGAACCCCGTTCCCATCTCCGAACATCCGTCCATAAATAGTTTTATGTAGTCAGGATGAACATGCTTTGATTGATATGCTTGTTGTACAAGTGCCGCTTTTTGCACATGTCCGAATGGGTAATTATTGTCGTACCACGGTTCAATCTCGTATGTAAGAGAGACATTCAGGTGCAAGTTGTTGCTGACATCAAGTGTTTTCAACGCTTGGAACAATGACACATCATCCGCACCGTAATTGTTTGCCCACCCCTCAATGATATTGGTGATGCCTACAGACAGCAGGTAGTCCTGCATTTCGCCTATACCATTTGAGACTTGAGCGGCGGTAGGGTGCATCTTGTTGTTAAGACCAGGTCCCTGAAGCAGGGATATGGCACGTTCTGCAAACACACCGTTCAGCTCATTATTATCGTCACGATACATAAATCCACCTGCCACTTGTGTACGTTTTTCTCTGCCGTCCTCATATAAGATGCCTGCATTTATCATACAACGGGTATTCACAAGCGTGCTATGGTGGTCATAACCTGTAAGGTAAATAGGAATGTCAGTAGTTATGGCGTCCAAGTCCTTTCTATGGCGTTGGTCTTTACCGTCTTTTTCCATCTTAATGGGGTCATATCCTTCACCATAGACATAGTCTAATTGCCTGCCCTCTTTTTTGGCTTTCTCCACAAAATCCCGCACCATAGCAATAACTTGCTCATATTTCAGGTCCTCAGCAAATTGGATAGTATTATCCTCCATTTGCTTATTTATGTATTTCAGCATATAATGGGCGTGTCCGTCTGTCATACCCGGAATAATAATGCCGTCGCTGTTCCTTCGGTCAATTATGCGGCATTTAGCTGTTTTTAACTTGTCCGCCTCCTCTACACTTCCAACATATAGGAACTTGCCATCCTTGATGACCATTGCCTTAGCCATTTTATAGTACTCAGGCGAATCAGGGGCTTTGGTGGAATCTATCTCGGCAGTGTAAATATCACCGTAAACTATGATATCATCACTCTCTTGTGGTTGTAACTCTGATTTCTTTTTACAGCCAGTCAATACAATAGCGACTACAGCCACTAACATTAAAAACAGTTTTCTCATTTATAAGTTTTTTAGATTGATTAGTCAATTGGTTTTGGGTACAAAGTTATGTAAATTTTTTGTATCATAGTTATCATTATACAAAAACCTGCACTATCACTTGATGGTGATGGTTATTATTCTTATCTTTGCGGCGTTAATCAAAACATCAACAGATTATTATGAGATACGCCGTAATAGGGACAGGGGCAATGGGAGGCTTGTTTGGAGGCATGCTTGCACACGCAGGATTTGACGTGCATTTCCTTTTCCGCTCAGACTATAATGATGTTAAAGAGAAGGGGTTTACCGTTAACTCCATTCTTGGAAACTTTACATTAAAAAATGTAAATGCCTACAACTCCACAGAAGATATGCCAACGTGTGATGTCATACTTGTGTGCATGAAGACCGTATATGAGGATAGGATTCCTGCACTTATAAAGCCTATTCTTAAACCCGATAGTTTTGTAATACTTATACAGAACGGCATAAATATGGAGAAATTTGTAAGTGAGCAGTTGCCTGATGGTGTAGGTATGGCAGGCGGTATGGTTATGGCATCTGTTACCAAAACAGCACCAGGAGAGATAACTCACACTAATTTCGGAACCATCACCGTGGGACTATATCGGGGTAATGATGATATACTTAAAGCATTCTGCAATGATATAAACACTACAGGACTGAGGGCTGTCCACTCCACAGACTACACCACAGAGAGGTGGAGGAAACTTGTATGGAATATGCCCTTTAACGGACTCTCCGTTGCTTTAGATGCCTCTACAAAAGAGATTATGGATAATCCTGAATCAAGACGGCTTGCATATAACATTATGCTTGAGGTGGTTGAGGCGGCACAGGCAAACGGAGCAAAACTTACTGTGGCATACGCTGATGAGATGATGAAGGCTACAGACGGCATGATACCATACAAGCCCAGTATGTATGTGGATTATGCACACCACCGCCCTATGGAGATACAATATATCTACACAGAGGTTATTAAATCTGCAAAATCAAAAGGAGTAGCCGTACCCAACATTGAGGCGTTGGAAAAGAGACTACTCCTCATAGACCAAAACTCAAGATTTGGGTCTTAATTGTCACTCATATATCTGACACGTGACGGATCATTATATAATATCCAAAATTTGTCTGTTCTTTTGGCAGGACGGTATTTACCTTTATTGTAATCCTTATACAAAGTTTCATTAGGGTTAAAGAAATTCTTTACAAATTTTTGTAAGGCAAGACGGGCTCCAAATCTTGAACTTATAAAATCAGTTCTACCCTCAATAAGAATAAAATCAGCCTTCATTGCACCACTCAAATCCTCATAAATACACTCCGCACCCCTTGTCTGAGTTTGGCAAGTCCACCAGCCTATTCTTGCACAATATCTACTCTGTATCATCAATTTTCTGGCATCAACTACATGATACCACCTGGTAGCACCTATTCCGCTAAATAAACCGTTTGTAGTAAAATGGTGATCTATCGGGTAGTTATTATCAGTTAAAAGTTTTTCTATATCACCTAATCTACCACTCCAATTAGGACTCCAATGAGTTCCCTCATACGCCATGTTAATACCTTCATTTGGCCATTGCTCGTGTGCGAAATATGCAATCATACTACCATTGTAAGATGAAACAATGCCATCATCACGCCGTTCTGATGTTACGGCAGAGAGATGATTGGTATTATAAAAGCCATATATAATCTGAAATGGAGGCACATTATTCTTGCTGTATCCTTTTGCTTCCAAAATTTTATGTACGTGTCGCATCAAAGCATCAGCGTATGGATAACTCTTCATATCCAGCCAAATTATACTTATTTTGTCACTTGTCAAAACCTTATCCTCTAAATACTCTTTAAGACTACGATACCAATCTTTAGGGTCTTTAATACCTGCATTTTTACTTTTCCTGGCAGCCTCGCTATAGTACCAATATTCAGTACCACTACGACCGTGGTCAACACTCCAGTCTTTTTCCTTGTTCGCCTTATTAGTCCACAAGTCAATCTCTACTCCGTTAGCCCCATCTTCCATTGCATTTTCAAAACATCTGTATGAATTGGAAGCGTGCTGCACAATCCATATAGGGCGACCTGTTTCCTGTGCAGTTACATTTATAGTCCACAAAATGCCTACTACAACAATTAGTAAGTTTACAAAAATTCTTTTCATACGTCTAATTATTTAAGGTAGATAATATTTATTGGTTCACTCTTTTTAGATAGACTGGTTCTGCATCGTATGAGTATTGCAATTCCAATGTTCTGTTGTACAGGCTGTAAGACATATCAGACCACTCAGCGGCATCTCCATCTTCTTCCATATCCTCCTCGTTTATCATATAAAGTTTACCTGAGTCATCAATACGCCACAATATAGGAAATGACAATTCACCATCCTCAAAAGTAAAAGTATTTGTTCCGGTACCATTTTTCAAAAACTTACACTCCAACTGGCATGAACTTTCAAACTCTACATCTGTGACTGTACCTAACCAAGTGCCTACGATATCGCCATCAGAGGAAGGAACAGGATTAGAATTAGAATTAGACTTATCTTTACATCCGCTGTTCAATAGAACAAGCACCATCATAACGGATAACGTCAGTGCGGACATAGTGCTTTTAAATAAGCTTTTAATGTTCATAATATAGATAATAGTTGGTTATATGCCGCAAATATATGAAATTTTTTTTATCGCGGTTGTTGTTAAGAACTTTTTGCAAAAAAAACGCAACGCTTGCTTTTTTAGATTTGCACCCGTAATGCACCCTTTACTATTTCTATATCGTATGGGGCGGAGCCTATGATTTCACCATCTATCTCACAGATGGTCTCCACAGGGGCTTCCATACGCAGATGCGATGTGCGGAAATATATCATGTGGTGATTCTTATACTCCTTAATTGTACCTGAATATAAACGCCTTACATTCTGAATCACAGCAAATTTAGAGACATCGCCAAATACAGACACATCAAAAAGTCCGTCATCTATTACCGCATCGGGGGTCTGTAGCATAGCACCACCTGTATAGCGACCGTTACCCACACTTACAGAGAGTGTATGCTCTGTAAACTCACCATTATCATACTTAAATGTGTAGTCTATCTTTTTTGTCTTATAGAGACACTTAAGCAAACTGCCAAGATATGCAGTCTTACTACCCCGCTGTTTGGCGGTCATATTTTTGGTGGCTTCTATTATTTGGGCATCGTAGCCAAACCCTGCCGCATTCATAAAATATTTACGTTTATGCTCACCGTCTTGGTAGTAATGTATAAGCCCCACATCCTGTGTACGAATCCTACCAAACAGCACCCCACGCACAGCCATATTCAAATCCTTGCTTTGTCCGTAGTAACGCACCCAATCATTACCTGTTCCGTAAGATATGGCACTGAGCAGCAGTTCATCATAATCCACGTAGTTCTGCATCATCATACCGTTAACTATCTCACTTATAGTGCCGTCTCCCCCGATGCCTACAAAGTGGCGATACCCCTCCTTTATGCAATCCTGAACCTTACGGGTGGCATCACCTGCACATTTGGTCTTGTAAAAATTGAACTCACGATTATTCTTATCAAGAATCACTGCCACATCCTCCCAAACAGACTCCTTATAACCGCCTGCCTTTGGGTTTATAATAAACATTAAAACATCTTTCTTCATAAAATGCAAATAATCTTGCAAAGTTACAAAAATAACAGTAAATTTGCAAAAAATTTTGGTGTCCGCTTTTATTACACAGATAAGCGGCTAAAAGGGAATCAGGTGAAAATCCTGAACAGTCCCGCTGCTGTAAGGCTTAACCCGTCAGGGTTCAAAACTCTCCTTACCACACTTGCCACTGAGCCGTAAAAACTTGGGAAGGCTGAAGGAGAGAAGCCAAGTCAGAAGACCTGCCAAAGTTCAAGTGATATGTTCTTTTGTTTTTTTGAGATTGGTTTGAGATTTGTTTTTAGGAGATTACTGATATGAGCGAAGGAACGTAGTGTGTACTACGTGACTGAGTGAATATAAGTAAGATACAAAAACAAAGCCAAAGCAAACCAAAATAATAAAAAAGACCATATCACCTAATGTTTAACGTCCCCGTGGAATGGGACACAGACAGAGAGGCTCCTGAATATCCTCATTACCATTATGAAAGCAAACAGACTTTCTATTTTTGCGTTTTTGGCACTAACTGTGCTTAGTTTGGCATCGTGTAAAAAAGACGAGCCTACAAATTCTAAAGATACTGTTCTTACAACAGGCTTTTATGTTCTTAATCAAGGTGCTATGGGAACAAACAAGGCATCGCTTGACTGCTTTGACTACCTCAGCGGCACTTATACAAACAACGTTTTTGACAAATCAGTGACACTTGGACTTGGCGATACGGGCAACGATGCTAAGATTTACGGAGGCAAGTTGTATATTACAGTTAACGGCTCCAATTTAGTGGAGGTGGCGGACGCCTCCACCGCCAAACACTTGGCTTCCATTACAATAAACAGTTGCCGATACATTAATTTCTACAACGGCAAAGTGTATGTAACCTCTTACAACGGCTTTAATAAAGGTTATGTATCTGAGATAGACACCACAAGCCTTACCGTTACCCGCAAGTGTACAGTTGGTGTCTGCCCTGAAGAGATGGCGTTTGTGGGTACAAATATGTATGTTGCAAATATGGGTGATTATGACCACGGATACAGCAATAAACTATCTGTAATTGATATGACTACTTTTACAGAGAACAAACAGATAGATGTTGCCCTGAATATGTCAAAAGTACGCCCTACAGGCGATGGCAAACTGCTGATTAACTCATACGGTAATTTCTATGATGTATTTGGCAGTCTGATTGTCTTTGACCCTGTGACAGAAACCGTGGTCAAGAGTTTTAATATTCCTGTATTGGGAATGGATGTTTATAACGGCAAATGCTACTGCTTTACACAAGAGTATGATGAGTCTTGGAACACCACATACAATTTCTACACAATAGATTTGGCAACATACGCTTTAGGTGGCTCTCCTATTACAGACGGAACAGAAAAAGAGATGCAAAACCCAAGTAATATTGCCATAGATTCTAGAAACGGTAATTTCTATATCTGTGATGCGGCGGATTATGTAACACCAGGCACTGTTACCTGCTACAGTCCGGAAGGCAAAAAACAGTGGAGAAAAACCGCAGGCGACATACCGTATGCTATCACTTTTAAATAGTTAAAAGTTGAAAGTTAAAAGTTGAAAGTTAAAAGTTGAAAGTTAAAAGTTGAAAGTTAAAAGTGGAAAGTTGAAAGTGGAAAGTTGAAAGTGGAAAGTTGACTGCGTTAGCTGACTGAAAGTAAAGTGAAAAGTTTTTACAATCTGTTCCTCCCTTTAGGGAGGTTAGGAGGGAACTTTACCTTCGGTCAGTTTCACAGTCCACTTTCAATTTTCAATTAAAATAATAATGTACCCTAAAAACCTCATATTACTGTTGCTCTTAGTCTCCCCACTGACATTGTGGGCTACGGCACTTGACACCACCAAAGTGTATGAACTGCAGGAGGTGTGTTTCTCTCCCAAGAGAATACGCAGGGATATAGTGCCGTTCCAGCGTATGGATTCAGCGGTAATAGAGAACCTTGGTTGTCAGAGTGTGGCTGACGCCATAAGGTTTTTCTCAGGGGTGCAGATTAAGGATTACGGTGGCGTAGGCGGCATAAAGACCATAAATGTACGCTCTATGGGAACTAACCAAATGGGAGTGTTCTATGACGGCATTCAACTTGGCAACGCCCAAAACGGACAAGTGGATTTAGGACGTTTCTCACTTGACAATATAGAGGCTATAGACCTTTATAACGGACAAAAAGGAGACGGGCTGCAATGTGCCAAAGACTACGGAGCGGCAGGAACCATCTACATAACAACAAAAAAACCTTCATTCAGTAATGGCAAGAACTTTACTGTAGATGTTAAGATGAAGGCAGGCAGTTTTGCCCTTGCGAATCCAAGCATCACATACAGCCAAAAATTAGGTAAGTCTGTAATACTTACACTCAGTGCTGAATACACCTATTCTAACGGCAAATATAAATTCCGTTACAAAAAGACCGCCCCCGATGGCACCACCCTATACGACACTACTGCCGTAAGGCAAAACGCAGATATACAGGCAGTACGGACAGAAGCGGCACTCTTTGGCACTGTAAAAAACGGAGAGTGGAGTGCAAAAGTGTATAACTACTACTCCGATAGAGGTTTGCCTGGTTACATAGCACGTAATGTATTCTCACATCCGCAACGTCAGTGGGACGATAACCTTTTCATTCAGGCTTCGTACAAGCAAAACTACATTGACGGCAAGTTAGGCTTTCAGGCAAAAGCAAAATATGCCTACGATTACACCCGCTATCTTGACCCCGATTCCACTCACTTTACTGTGGATAACACATACAAACAGCAGGAGGCGTACATATCGGGGGCATTGAACTATAAGATATTCAGCTGGTGGGACGTATCGCTTGCCACAGATTTTCAATATAATTATCTTAACTCCGATATTAAAAACTTTGCATTCCCTACCAGATACACAGAGTTAGTGGCACTTGCCACCACATTCCGCCACCCTAACGTAAGGTTTCAGGCAAGTGTGCTTGGAAATTTTGTGCAGGATAATGTAAAAAACGGCACCGCATCCAAGCCACATAATGTATTCACACCTACGGCTATGCTCACGATAAGACCAGCCAAAAGCGTGGCATTTGACATACGTGCATTCTATAAAAGGGCTTTCCGAATGCCTACATTCAATGATTTGTACTATGCCATAGTAGGCAGTCCCTCATTAAATCCAGAGTATGTGGACCAATATGATGTGGGGCTATCGTACCAATACTCCAGACCCGCTGATATATTCTGCAATTTTGCCATACAAGTTGATGGTTATCACAATTCAGTAAAAGACAAGATAGTTGCAATACCTGCCGCCAATCCGTTCCGTTGGCAGATGAAGAACTATGGCAAGGTAAGCATTACGGGGGCTGATGTATCTATAGATATGGGGCTTCAGTGGAGCAAGTATTGGACATTGGGGTTAAGGCTTGCCTACTCATACCAAAAAGCGTCAGACCAAAGTTTTGACAAATCAAGCCCATATTATGGCGGACAGTTGCCATACACCCCTTGGCATAGCGGTTCTGCCATACTTAACATAGCATACAAGACATTATCGCTGAACTACAGTTTTATCTATACAGGAGAGCGTTACTCATCGTCAGCCAACATTCCTGCCAACTATATAGAACCATTCTACACCAACGATGTGGCACTATCCTACACCCATCCGTTCAAAGTTTGGAAACTGCACACCTCTGTGCAGCTTAACAACCTCTGCAACACCCAATATGAGGTTGTACGCGGTTACCCTATGCCTGGATTTAACTTTAGAGTTATAGTTGGTGCCACGTTCTGAATCAGCGGATATTAGCGGATATTATAATTATTATTTTAGTTTTTAGTTCTAATTTATTAACTTTGCAGCCTCAAAACACATTCTTTATGAAAAAGATATTACTGCTATTATCTGTGTGCCTATATGCTTGTACTTTCACTTATGCGGCAGACACAGATAACGACAGCATAAAGGCATCTATAAAGGCAGAAAAAAAAGAGAAAATAAAACAGAAGTGGAATACACACTTTAAGTTTTACGGATTTGTAAGAAACTACCTTACATACGATTCTCGCCAAGGATATTCTGCCAATAACGGACTCTATTATTTTGTTCCAAAAGATGTAAATCCTAACCAAAAGGGGCAAGATCTGAATGCAACCCCTGAGTTCCGCTACCTTAATATTACCACAAGGCTTGGTGTCAATATGTTTGACTACAAGTATAAGAACACCTATTTTGCCGCAAGAATTGAGTGCGATTTTGCATTCTCATTAGGTACAACATCAGCGGTGGCTCTCAGATTAAGGCATGCTTTTTTCACTATGACGTGGAAAGACCTTAAACTGTGTAAAGATAAAACAGCGGAAGTAAGATTGCTTATGGGACAGAATTGGCACCCCATCTCAATAGGCTATGCTGATATTATGAGTTTTGAGACAGGTTCTCCGTTTGATGTGGCAAACCGTTCTCCCCAAATAACAATGGATGCCACACTTGATAAAAAATACACCATTACAGGTGCCTTAATCGCCCAATTCCAATACGCCTCTACCGGACCGGAGGGAGCATCTGTAGATTATCAGAAATACGCCCTTACACCAGAGGCGTTTGTGGCTTTCACGTACTCTGACAAAGGGCTTACTGCAAGAGCAGGTGTCAATATCACCAGTCTTAGACCAAGAAAATACGGATATGATACCGATAGTGTTAAAGTTATTGTAAAAGACAGAATAACAACATTTTGCCCATATCTGTTCCTTGAGTACAAATATAAGGATTTGGTTGTAAGTGCAAAAACCACATACGGACAGGCAGGAGAGCAGATTAACCTTATGAGTGGTTACGGAGTTAAAAAGATGAACGCTGACGGAAGTTGGGAATACACCCCTATGCAGAGTAGTTCCACGTGGGGATATATCCAATATGGTAAAAAGTATATAGGTTCTGTATTTGGAGGCTATTTTAAGAATTTAGGGACAACATCTCCGTTAGTCAGCACAGACAAGGAGCATCTGTTTATAAACTCATTCTGTGGCGAAGGTCTGACGGCGGCATGGCGAATAATTCCTTCATTCAAGGTTCAGTTAGGCAAGTTCCTTTTTGGAGTTGAATATCACTACACAGCCGCACAGTATGGCAAGAGCGTCAATAATTACGGGCTTGCAACCACAGATTTACATTGGGTAGGCAATCACCGCATACTTGCAATGTTTCAGTACGAATGGTAACTAATTGTCTATCAGTATCATTGCAGGCTTACTCTCATTGTGCATACGGTCTATTGCAGTAACTACAAACCACTTGCAAAGCACGTACTCATCTGCCGGAATAAAGTAGTGCTTTTCTGCCGTTACACCCCTCAAGGCGTTCATATTATCTACATTTATAGGCTGTTCCTCATCAAACATATAAATGGCAAAATAGCGTATTTCATCTTTAGGGTTTGTGGTTTCAGCAGACTCCCAAGTAATGGTAATACCTGTACTGTCCACCTCATACCTTAAATCTGTAGGTGTGGCAGGAGTCATCATATCTATACCAGGATATTCTGGAAGCAAGGCGGGCTTGGACTGATAAGCCTGTAGGCTATCCTGTATGCCTCCCATATTCTCCAATATCATTTTTCCGCTAAAGAAACAGTTACCCTCCACCTTACGCAGTTCACGAGCTTTAGTCATCTTTGCATTCATCTGCATATAGGTGCGTGACACATCCTGACCTACGTATAATTTACACGGGGCTAAAGTGTTTTTTGCCCACCAATTTATTAGCGTGGTATAGTTTGCCTTACTATGTCCGTCCTCCCAATAAAGTTGCGGAATACATTGGTCTATCCATCCGTTCCTTACCCAAAGCATAACATCGGCGTAAAGGTCATCATAACAGGTAAGTCCCTTTGTATCACTACCATCTATATAGCGGTCACTGTTTCTATATATTCCAAACGGGCTTATAGAGAATCTTACCCAAGGTTTTACGCTGTGTATGGTATCAGTAAGGGCTTTTACAAGTTTGTTTACATTGTCACGCCTCCACTCTGCTCTCTGATTCTCTTTAAAACCTGCAGGAATGCCATACTTTTTAAATGCCTGATCATCGGGTATTTTAAGTCCCTTAATAGGATATGGATAGAAATAATCATCCATGTGTAGGGCATCAATATCGTATCGGGATACTATATCCTTTATAACTTTGCAAATGTATTCTCTTGATTCCGGCACGCCTGGATTAAACAGCAAAAACGTTCCGTATGAAAAAAACATATAACGACGGTCATAATATATATGGTTATCGCATAGTCTGTATTTTGTCTTGTCTATATTAGCCCGATATGGATTCACCCAAGCATGAAACTCCATACAACGCTTGTGGCACTCTTCTATAAGGAACGCCATAGGGTCAAAATCGGGGTCGTCAGGCGCCTTGCCCTGCTCTCCTGTAAGGTAGCGGCTCCAAGGCTCTATATCAGACTTGTAGAAAGCATCGGACTCCGGTCTCACCTGAAACAAGAGTGCATTAAAGCCACATTTTTGGAAAACATCCAACTGCTTACGCAGGGTATCCTTTATCTGTTCTGAGTTGAGTTCAGAAAAATAGAACTGCTCTATAGTATGCACCCACACGCCACGGAACTCCCTTTTAGGAATAGGATTATATGGTCTGTGGTCATCATCTACCGCTTGGGCAAAAACTCCCAAGAAAAACAAAAAAAATAGCGATGTTAGTATTATACGATTCATACACTTTCAACTTTACTTTCAGTCAGTTTCACAGTCAACTTTCAATTTTCAACTTTCAACTCTTTAATTGCTCTATCAAGCCTCTTTAAAGTTTCAGCCTTGCCAAGTAGTGATGTTATCTCAAACATGTGCGGACCTTTACCCTCTCCTACAAGGCATAGACGGAAGGCGTTCATAATGGTGCCTGTATTGTACTCCTTATCTGCAATCCATTGCATTACAACCTTTTCTGTATTCTCAAGTGAGAAATCGTCTATTGCCTCCAACACGGCATAAAGTTCACGCATATCTTGTGGTGAGCTCTCTTTCCAGCGTTTCTGCACAGTCTTTTCATCGTAAGATGTAGGGGCTATAAAGAAAAAGCTTATTTGATTCCAAAAATCAGCAGGGAATGTGCAACGATTCTTTGTATAGCCTACCGCCGTTATTAACTTATCCATAGGGCAATCTATACCGTATGTGGCAAGTATCTGAGGCTTAATCAGTTCTGCAAGAGTCTTATCATCTTTGTTCATAAGGTACTGATGATTGAACCACTTGCATTTTTCATAGTCAAACTTAGCACCCGATTTACTTACACGGCTGAAAGAGAAACGCTTGATAAGCTCATCCATAGTAAAAAACTCCTCATCGCCCTCTGCATGCCAGCCAAGCAGTGCAAGAAAATTTACCACAGCCTCAGGAAAATACCCTGCCTCTCGGTAACCCGATGATTTCTCTCCCGATTTAGGGTCAAACCAATCAAGCGGGAACACAGGGAATCCAAGGCGGTCTCCGTCACGCTTGCTTAGTTTTCCGTTCCCGTCGGGTTTAAGAAGCAGTGGAAGATGTGCAAACTGCGGCATCGTGTCTGCCCAGCCTAAATGCCTGTAAAGCAATACATGCAGCGGTGCTGACGGCAGCCACTCCTCACCCCTGATTACGTGGGTGATGCCCATCAGGTGGTCATCAACTATATTGGCAAGGTGATAGGTAGGCAGGTTATCGGCACTCTTATACAGCACCTTATCATCTAATATAGAGGAATTTATGGTGACAGTACCACGTATCATATCCTCCAGTGTAATATTCTCATTAGGGGTTATAAGGCAACGCACTACGTATGGCGTACCCTCTGCTATAAGCCTCTTGGTCTCTTCACTGCCCAATGTAAGTGAGTTACGCATAGACATACGTGTGGTGGCATCGTATTGAAAATTCTTAATCTCCTGACGTTTGGCATCAAGTTCCTGTGGGGTGTCAAAAGCAATGTATGCCTTGCCATTATCAAGCAGATAATCCACATATTTACGGTAAATCTCCTTACGCTCACTTTGGCGTACTGTTGCCGCTCCCTCTTTTATACCCTCATCAAACTTTATTCCAAGCCAAGTAAGTGCCTCTATTATATATTTCTCCGCTCCAGGCACAAAACGTGTGGAGTCAGTATCCTCTATACGCAATATCATATCACCGCCGTTCTGTTTGGCAAACAGATAGTTATATAACGCTGTACGCACACCGCCAATATGTAGCGGACCTGTTGGACTTGGTGCAAAACGCACTCTCACTTTTCCCATAATCAAACAATCTTTTATTTTATTCTCAAAGTTGTAATAAAGATACGCAACGTCTGATAAAGTTATATACTCAATCGGGCAAAGGTACAATTAATTTTATACATACACAATATTTTAGGATTGATTTTTGTTTGATTTTTTGAGTATTCTCAACTTACATTAAGTTTTAAAAAATCCATTGACTCTGCATCAAACACCAACAATTGATTCACCAACACCGGTATCCCGATTATATATTTTACAGTAGTCATGGCTTGTATTGTTCCTATGATTCCCGGCAATGTGCCTATAATGCCTGTTGGTTGCATAAAAGGTTCTGTTTCACCATCATTTGGGAACAAAGCCTCGTATGATGTATTCTTATTTTCACACGTAAGCAATGCCACGTAACCTTTATTTTCACAAACACTTCCGTGTACCATTATCTTTTTCATAGAACAGCAAGCCCCACTTATAACATATCTGGACCGCATATTATCAGTAGCATCCACCACAATATCATATCCCGATACAATTTCCCGACAGTTATCATCATCAAGTCTCTTGTTGTAGGTTGTAATATCAACATTGGGGTTAAGATCAAGCAATCTTTTTGCGGCACATTGGCATTTAAGCAATCCTATATCCTCTGTTTTATAAAGAATCTGACGCTGAAGATTATCTATACTTACTATATCATCATCTACAATACCTATACGCCCCACCCCTGCGGCAGCCAGATAAAGAAGCACAGGAGATCCAAGCCCCCCTGCTCCGATAACCAGCACACTGCTGTCTTTTAATTTCTCTTGTCCTTCAATTCCCACATCCTTAAAAATAATATGACGCAAGAATCTCTCTTTCTCTTCTATAGTAAGCATTTGTCTATCATTGTAATACCATATCCCAATCCTTAAACACAGGTTCCAAGCCGGCATTGCGAATAGCGGTCGCCACCTCAGCCACACTACGATCGTCACTAATATGAAACTGCTCAAGAGTTTGCGGATATGTATAGTAGCCTCCTGGTTCAGTCTTACTTCCGGCACTCATTGTAGTAACGCCAAGCTTACACATATTATCACGCATTTTCATTGGCTCCCGAGTGGAATAAGATATATCCACATCATGGTCAAAGATGCGCATGGCAAACGTAACCTGTGCAAGTTCCCTATCGCTCATAATTACATTTGGTTGGAAACCTCCATTTTCTGAAGTTCTCATTCTTGGAAAATTAACGCTATATTTGGTTTTCCAATAATGTTTCTGCAAATAACGCAGATGCAACGCCATCATCGTACAGTCTGTACGCCAATCCTCCAAGCCAATAAGGACACCCATGCCAATGGTATGTACCCCAGCCATACCCATACGGTCAAAACCATTGACTCTCCACTCAAAATTTGACTTCTTTCCATACGGATGATATATGCCGTATCTGTCGCGATTGTATGTCTCTTGAAAACAGATAACTCCAGTAAGACCATGTTTGACTAATTCCGCATATTCACAAGTGTCAAGTGGCATAACTTCAATTTTTAATGAACTGAAATATTTTTTTGCTATATCAAGAGACTTGGCGATATACGGCACTCCTGCCAACACAGGATTCTCTCCTGTAACCATAAGCAGATTCTCAAACGGAGCCAATCTTTTTATAGCCTTAAATTCATTTTCCATCTCCTCGTATGTGAGAATTGTACGTTTAGACTTATTCTTGGAATGAAAACCGCAATACACGCATCCGTTTACGCAAGAATTTGTAAGATACAACGGGATAAACATGGATATAGTCTTACCAAACCGTTCCATCGTATATCTATGACTCAATGCCGCCATTTGTTCAAGATACGGCTCTGCGGCTGTGGATACCAATGCCATAAAATCATCTATATCGCATTTGTCTTTTGACAGTGCACGACACACATCGGCATTGGTTTTATTTTTTATTATTTTTGCAATCTCATTCCATGAAATTTTTTTCAACTCATCACTGAACATAACGATACTATTTACATTTTCTTACTTCACGGCTTAGACGCATAGCACAAAAATCGGGACCACACATTGTACAGAACTCACCCTCCTCATGTTTCCTTGATTTATAATACTCCAATGCCAATTCGGGGTCAAGACTAAGATTGAACTGGTCTTTCCAACGGAACTCATATCGGGCTTTACTTATAGCATTGTCGCGAATGGTGGCACCAGGGTGTCCTTTTGCAACATCTGCCGCATGTGCGGCTATCTTATATGTTATAATACCTGTACGCACATCTTCTTTATTTGGCAGTGCAAGATGTTCCTTAGGTGTAACATAACATAACATTGCCGTGCCCAACCAACCTATTTGAGCGGCACCTATGGCACTTGTAATATTATCATACGCGGGAGCGATGTCTGTGACAAGAGGACCGAGCGTGTAAAATGGAGCACCATGACATTTCTCTATCTGGCGTTGCATATTTTCTGCAATTTTATGCATTGGAACATGTCCCGGACCCTCTATAAATGCTTGTACATTCTTTGCCCATGCTCTCTCTATCAATTCTCCCATTGTGTCAAGTTCGGCAAACTGAGCGGCATCATTGGCATCGTAAATAGAGCCAGGTCGCAAACCATCGCCAAGAGATATAGCCACATCATACTGAGCAAGAATATCACATATATCGTCAAAATGCTCATACAAAAAATTCTCTTTCTTATGAATTTGACACCATTTTGACATAATACTACCTCCACGACTGACTATTCCGCACAGACGATTATCCGCTAAATGAATATTATGAAGTCTGATACCGCAATGAATTGTAAAATAGTCAACACCTTGTTCACATTGCTCTATGAGCGTGTTACGGTATATATCCCAATTTAAATCCTCAATATGACCATTTACCCTTTCAAGTGCCTGATATATAGGTACTGTACCCACAGGAACAGGGCTATTCCTAATAATCCATTGGCGTGTCTCCGTAATATTTTTGCCCGTTGAAAGATCCATAAGTGTATCTCCTCCCCACCGGCAACTCCATATAGCCTTTTCCACCTCTTCGTTGATGTCTGACGATGTGTCAGAATTTCCTATATTTGCATTTATTTTTACAAGAAAGTTTTTGCCGATAATCATAGGCTCTGATTCGGGGTGATTTACATTTGACGGAAGCACTGCACGCCCGGTGGCAATTTCTTCACATACAAACTCTGGTGTAATATGGCTCTTAATACCCAATTCCTCACAATTCATATTTTCCCTTATTGCCACATACTCCATTTCCCTTGTAATAATTCCTTTTTTGGCATAATACATTTGGGATATTTGCTCTTTACACTTAGCCCGATATATACATGTTTTGCCATCAACTGCTTCCACTCCTCCTCGCTCTAATATCCACTTTTCACGCATACGTGGCAAACCACGCATTGGATCAATATCAATATCCGGATCGCTAAACGGTCCGCCGGTATCGTATATATAAACCGAATCGTTTTCCTTAAAATGTCTCTCCCCGCATTCATCTATGGTTACAGTTGGAGTAAGCCTTACTTTACGCATACCTACTTTGATATCGGGAAATAATTTTCCCGACATATACACTTTCTCTGAATTCGGGAACTTGATTCCACTCATGTTACATTTCATAATTCAATCGTTTAAAAATGATGTTAAAGGAGATGAAGCGGACGCCACGCTTTTACATTCGCTTATTTTGAGTCCGGATTCGTATGCCATACGACCAGCCTCAACCGCAAGTCTGAAAGCATTAGCCATACTGACGGAATTTTCAGCAATTGCGACAGACGTATTCACAAGACAGGCTTCGGCACCCATCTCCATAGCCTCTGCCGCATGGCTCGGTGCCCCTAAACCTGCGTCAACTACAACAGGGACACTGGATTGTTCTATAATAATTTCAATAAATTCACGAGTCAGCAAGCCTCTATTAGTCCCTATGGGAGCTGCAAGTGGCATAACGGTAGCGGCTCCTGCCTCTTCAAGTTGACGACATAAGACAGGATCTGCCTGACAGTATGGAAGTACAACAAATCCCAATTTTACAAGTTGCTCAGTCGCTTTAAGAGTTTCAGCAGAATCAGGCAAAAGATAACGCGGATCAGGATGAATTTCCAGTTTGATCCAGTTTGTTCCAAACGCCTCCCTACTCATTTTAGCGGCAAACACCGCCTCATCGGCGTTACGCACCCCCGATGTATTAGGCAATAATTGAATGTCGGGTAACAGAATATGTTTCAGCATATCATCTTCCTCATTGTTAAGGTCTATACGTTTCATAGCAACCGTAACCATCTCTGTTCCAGAAGCCATTATGGCATTTCTCATTTCCTGATTAGATTTGAATTTGCCCGTTCCCAAAAACAGTCTGGAATTAAATTCCTTTCCTGCAATAATTAGTTTTTCCATTATTTGAATTTTTTATCATATCAATACACTGTTTTGCTTTTGCTGTAATATCATCGGATCTTAAGATGCCACCGGATAATGCTATACCGGTTACACCGGTTGACATTATTTCAGAAAAATCATTAACTGTAATTCCCCCTATTGCAAACAAAGGTGTTTTAATGCCTGAATTTCTGCACCTTGACACCAACATTCTGTACCCATCCACACCTATTACAGGACTTAAATTTCTCTTTGTCGTAGTAAATCTGAACGGCCCCACACCAATATAATCCACACTCTGACGACTACTTGTCAGTATATCCTCAAAAGTGTTACATGTGGCTCCTATTATTTTATTTTTCCCCAATATTCTACGTGCTTCCAGTGGATTCATATCAGATTTTCCCAAGTGTACACCATCTGCATTAAGAACCCTTGCTATTTCAACCCTATCATTTACTATAAATGTGGCACCATATCTGTTGCAAATCTCCTTAACAAGCCTTCCCACAGACAACATATCCTTATCCGTACTATCCTTCATTCTAAGTTGAATCCATTTTATTCCACCCTTACAAACAGCCTCTATTTGTTCCGCTATAGTGCAATCGTGTCGGTAATCACTTATATACATTATGCCACATTCTTCAATTTTAATTATTTTATTATCCTCTGATACATTATATCCTAATTTTGTATGATTAGAGCTGATAAATGCCGCTGTCTTACTTTGAGCCAAGGCACAGGCTTCCGGCAAAGAATATCCTAATGACCAATATGCCATTATGGCGGAAGACAGGAAACAACCCGTCCCGTGTTTTTCAAAAGGAATACGAATGACACAATTTTGGAAAATATCCCCATTGGGCATATAAAGAGTATCACAAGACTCCTCTCCGTTTGAGTGTCCGCCTTTATGTAGTATGGCACAATTCATATCTATTGACAACTTATATAATCCGGCAGGGGTTGTATCATCAAACAAATCAACCAGTTCCTCTGTATTTGGTGTTATAAGATCTATCATATCCATTATCTTACCAAGATTGGCACGCAAATCCGCTCCGTGGAAACTGTCATCTGATGCAGTCGCCTTCATAATCGGGTCCCAAATTATCTTTATATTAGGATTGCATTTATGCAAGACTTTCAAAACGCTTATCAAAGTCTCATAATTTTCTATCAACCCTATCTTTGCTATTTCAACAGTATGGGTCTTAAACAAAGTCTCCATTTGACGTAATATAATCGCCTTGTCAATCCATTCAGTCCCTTCATAACGACAAACATTCTGAAATGTAATGGCGGAGACAACCCCCATTGCATAAACACCACATGATTCAACCGTTTTAATATCTGCACTCACTCCCGCACCGGAGGTGGAATCAAAACCGGCAATGGAAAGAACCATAGGTTTTTGTAGTACACCAAACCTCTCCAAAGCATAGTTTGGATTGTTCCATATATATCCCATTACGGCGGCTCCTGCAAAACCATACATTCTGCATTTTATCACATTTGTATCATCTATACCACCAAGAGCCATTAACGGAACCTTTGATGAAGATATACGTAATTTATCCAACAAAGCGTTATTTGCCTTATATCCTGGTTTTGATATACTGTCAAAAACAGGACTTATAAAAACGTACGACGGATTAAAGGTCAGATTTTCAATTTCCTCAAACGAATGACAGGATACACTTACGTGCCTTACACTTACATATTTCTTAAAATCGGAAATCATAGTGGACTTAAGGTGTATGCCCTTCAATCCATATTCATTTACCAAGTGAAAATGACTATGAATAACAATACGGTTTCTGTAGCAAGGTTCAACAGATTCTATATAGTGCCTTACTTCAGATTCATCTGCATCAGGTTTTCTAAGGTGAAGTGTGGATAACCCCTTTGCAAAAAGGCTATTACATATTATAGTTTCATTCTCTATGGTATGGCATGGTGTTATGATAATTATCGAAAACATCATTTAACCTCCATAAGCCGCCTTGATTACAAGAATCTTATCTCCATCATAAACCGTAGTACATTCCCATTTTGAGCGTGGAATTATTTGTGACCCGATAGCCACAGCGATATTGATAGAGACGTTAAGCCCTGCTGTCTCCAACACTTTGGTGATATTATCACCGTTTGAACACTTAAAAAGCCGGTTGTTGATTGTAACTAACATTGCGTTTAATTTTTTAGTGGAGGAAATAGCGCAATGCTAAGTAAATATACTGATTCCTACGCCGGCATTGTCCGGTTCAGGTTATAAGGGTATGATCTCAGCCAATTGGCACCCCTCCAGAATTTTGCACTCGCAAAGGTACAAAAAAAATTCTATTTTATTACTATCATTTGACTAAAACGATATTCGGCGATAAAAAAAACGAGTTAAATTTTGTATTGTAAACAAAATACACTATCTTTGCACCGCAATATCGCGGAGTGGAGCAGTGGTAGCTCGTTGGGCTCATAACCCAAAGGTCGCTCGTTCGATCCGGGCCTCCGCAACTTAAAAGATGGCGGCATACGTAGTGCCGCTATTTTTATTTTGTTTTTACCTTACTTAATCGTATCTTTGCACTATGCAAAAGAAAGACAGAAAACTTAGTTTTTTTAAGCGTCTTACTGTACGACATAAGGTGTCTATAATCAACGAGGGAACTCTTGAAGAGGTGTTCCACACCCGATTATCCGCCTTGGGACTGTTGGTAACAAGCATTGTTATAATTGTGATAACACTTATACTGTTCTCGCTTCTTATTCTACACACACCTTTAAAAGGCTTGCTGCCAGAAAATATTGACACCGCACTTAAAACTCAAATAACAGAACAGGCTCTTACAATAGACTCTCTTACAAATGAAGTTAAAAAGCAAGAATCCTATTTTGATGTAATCAAGCACATTATAAGTGGCGATATAGAACTTGACACCACAGATGTCATTACAGAAGGAATTATAGAGGAAAAACGCACACAATTATTTATGGAGAAAAGTGAGGCGGAAAAAGAGTTTGGCAAGGCCTTTGAAGAGGAGGAGATGTACAATATCTCCAATCCTGTGCAAGCACAATCGGGTCTTATATTCTTTACACCTGCAAAAGGAATCATAACATCGGGGTTCTCACTCATTGATAACAGATTTGGCATAGATATTACAACCACCCCAAAGGCTTCGGTGGCGGCGGCTTACAAGGGATTGGTGTTCAGTGTAGGTTACGATTACACATCGGGATATTATTTAGAGATTATACACGAGCATAATTTTATAACAATATATAGGGGATTGGGGCTTGTATTTGTAAACAAAAACGAGTTGGTTAGCACAGGACAGGTTATTGGTGCGGTATTTGATAATGATGCAGACAAAAAGCCATGTTTCCATTTTGAACTATGGAACAATGACCAGCCTCAAAATCCAGTCAATTATATGATTTTTGAGTAATGAAAAGCATAGCAATATTAGGCTCTACAGGCTCTATAGGCACTCAGACACTGCAGGTTATAGCAGATAACCCTGATAAGTTTGAGGTTTTTGCCATTACCGCATACAATAACACAGACCTGCTTATAAAGCAAGCGTTGCAGTTCCGTCCTAAGTATGCCGTTATGGTTAAGGAGGATAATTACCCCGATGTTTGCAATGCCCTAAGTAACACCGATGTAAAAGTACTTTCAGGCATTGACAGCGTTTGCGATGTGGTGGCAATGGACGGCGTGGATATGGTGCTTACCGCAATGGTGGGCTATGCCGGGCTTAAACCAACCATCTCTGCACTAAAAAAAGGAAAGACCATAGCTCTTGCCAATAAAGAGACTATGGTGGTAGCAGGAGACCTTATGTGCAGCCTTCAGGAACAATACGGAAGTGCCATTCTACCTGTGGATTCTGAGCATTCCGCCATTTTCCAATGTTTGGAGGGTGAGAGAAATAATAGTGTGGAGAAGATTCTGCTTACCGCATCGGGTGGTCCGTTCCGCACTAAAGATATAGACTATCTGCGTACCGTTACTGCCGCCGATGCTCTGAAACACCCAAATTGGAATATGGGTGCCAAAATCACTATAGACTCCGCATCTATGATAAACAAGGGGTTTGAGGTTATAGAGGCAAAATGGCTCTTTAATGTAGATGTAAAAAATATAGAGGTGGTGGTTCACCCGCAATCCATAGTTCACTCCGCAGTTCAGTTTGCTGACGGCTCCATTAAGGCTCAGTTAGGTGTACCCGATATGAGAATACCTATTCAGTACGCACTCTCATATCCTATTCGCATACCTAATGACTATAACAGAGTTAATCTGTTTGATTTAGGTTCTCTTACATTTGAGAAGCCAGATTTAAACAAGTTCCGTAATCTTGCCCTTGCCTACAAGGCTATAGAGATGGGTGGCAACGCTCCATGCATTCTGAATGCCGCCAATGAGGTGGCGAATGCCGCTTTCCTGCGTGGTGAAGTTGGATTCTTACAGATGTCTGACATAATAGAAAACGCTCTCACTTCCGTTCCCCATATCACCCACCCCACGTACGATGACTACGTAAATACGGACTCCGAAACACGAAAGTTCATATATAGTTGAAAGTGGAAAGTTGAAAGTGGAAATTTAATAGATTTTACAATCGGTTCCTCCCTTTAGGGAGGTTAGGAGGGAACTTTACCTTCGGTCAGTTTCACAGTCAATTTTCAACTTTCAATTAATTAAACGCTCTGATTATGTCCATTCCATTAGCATACAGGAGTAAGAATATCAGCAGCAACAGCCCTATCTTCTGCATTGTAATCATAAACTCCTGGCTAAGCTTACGGCGGGTAATAATCTCGTAAAGCAGGAATATTATATGACCACCGTCAAGGGCAGGTATTGGCAGAATATTCATAAACGCAAGAATAACAGACAGGTATGCGGTAATATACCAGAAATAAGTCCAATTTATCTCATCGGGGAACAGTTTGGTAATGGTGCCAAAACCACCAAGGTTCTCCGCACCCTCTTTGGTAAACACCATCTTAAAGTCACTGCCATAGCCTGTAAATGCTATAAACCCTTTCTTTATGCCGGCTGGGAAAGACTCCCAGAAACCATACTTATGCTCCGTTACAGGGTAAATATCGTAGATGGATTTTACATACACCCCTATCTTGCCTACGCTATCGGGGGTAAGAACGGTGGTCATAAACGCTCCGTTTCTATATAAGCCTAAATTAAGCGGAACATTTTTATTTGCTTTTAGTACAGGGGTAAAATCACTCCACGCCACAAGTGTGGAATCATTTATGCTTACAAGGCTGTCATTTGCCATAAGCCCCGATTCCGCCGCAGGTGTGGACTCTATTACCTCTTTTACCACAAACGGCAATCTAAAGTCCGCGAAACCCTCTTTTGAGGCAATTAAATCCTGCATAAATGTACGGCTCATAGTAAGGGTCTTACGCTCTCCGCCTCGCAATACAGTTACGGTAGAGGCGTTTAGTATCTTACGTACATTCTCCTCGTCCATAGCCTCCAACTCTTCCCCATCTGCCATAAGCAGAATATCGCCGTCACGGAAACCTTGGTCTTGTGCCACCTCAGAGAAATTCATACCCATTGAGGCATCGCTTAACTTTACATATTGCTCACCATTGGAGTACAGTATCATGGCATAAATGACCATAGCCCCTATAAGGTTCATAATTACGCCGGCACTCATAATTATAAGCCTCTGCCACGCAGGTTTGGAGCGGAACTCCCAAGGCTCAGCAGGTTTTGCCATTTGCTCTGTATCAAGGCTCTCATCTATCATGCCGGCAAGCTTTACGTAGCCTCCAAACGGAAGCCACCCTATGCCGTACTCCGTATCTGAATTTTTAGGCTTAAACTTAAATAGTGTAAACCAAGGGTTAAAGAACAGGTAAAATTTCTCCACCCTTACACCAAATATCTTTGCCGTAATAAAATGTCCGAACTCGTGAATTATCACAAGAAACGACAACGCAAGCATTAACTGTAGAAACTGCATAACGGCTACAAAGATACAAAAAAAAGAGCGACTTTAAAAGCCGCTCTTTTTTATTTGGAATATTTGTGATTATTCACATGTCCAAGATTGCTCAAATGTAGCACCGTCAAATTTCCAGTTGTCACCAGGACCAATCCAAGCATCTTCAGCACCCTCTGTTCTACCAATAACTTTATACATAAAGTTATCTGGGAACTCACCTTCCCAAGAGTAAACATTATCAGCTTCCTTGGTCATCTCACGTTGGCTATCGCCCCAAGACTCTTCTGCAAAGTTACCTGTAAAGATAACCTTCTCATATTGAGCCATATTGCAGCCTTCAGAGAATGTAATAGTGAATTTACCTGTGCCGCCTGGTATTGGATTCCATGGCTCAGATTCCCATACAGCAACCTCATCTTCTGTTTTACCACTGTAAGGAACACTACGGTCATCACCTTTCTCCCAAATCCAACCAGAAGGCTCGCCACCATCTGGAGTATATTGGATATTGTACTTATACTGCTGACCTGCAGGGAAATCTGCAACAATACCTGTAAATTTATAACCAGGACCTACATAAGTAAAGTCGTATGTAAGTTCATCCTGACCAACATCCCAGTGTGCTACTGCAATCTGAATAGTTGAGATATCAAAGCCCTCAGGGAACTCATTAGTAAGAATTATATTGAATTCAACATCACCGCCTGGGAATGGTACTGAACATGGGTCACCGCTCCACTGCTTAACGTTTACATAGATTACTTTGCCTACGCAACCGTCATTGCATTTAATAGCGTCTGAACCCATATCACCAACTCTCTCTGCAGGACCTTCAATAATATCAAAGTCTTTAGCTTGATAGTTCCATGTGCCTACACCTGAGCCTAATGCCTGTGGGCAAAGTTTGCCTTGCGCTGTACCTGAACCATCATTATCAGGGAATGTAACTACATACCAACCTGGCCACTGTGTACCATCATAAACAGATGCCTCATAAGATGTATCCTCGGTATTATTGTCTTGGAAATCACCAAACATGTTTATAACCAAACCATCGCAGCTAACCTCAGGAGCAAGGAATGCAATTGTAATCATACCTTCGGTTGGCTGAACTGTAGGATGCTTGATTTCAGCATTCTTAACCTCAACAGTACATGTTGCCTTATACTCACCACAAGTAGCGGTAACGGTTGCAGTACCTTCACCTATTGCCTCAATTCCGCATTTAGTACTACCTGCACCAGATGGGTCAAGGCTGATAACACCTTCTGCTGGTTCTACTGTCCAATCAATAGCACCCTCAATCTGAGTAAGAGTTGCAGTAAGAACTGCTGTTTCACCTGGCTTCAAACTTACACTAGCAGGAGTAATGGTAATACCTTTTTTTACTGGTACCGGCGTTGGAGATGCTGGGTCATCCTTTTTTTTACACGAAACAGCACCAATCAAAAACAAGCCCAATAGGGCGATTAAAGAAATTTTTGCTTTCATTTTTTTAAGTTTTTAGTTAATAAAAGTTAGTTATAAAGTATTTTCACTATGCAAATATAAACAATTAAAAGTTAAAAATCAAATTTTCATTGTTTTTTTTCTATTTTAGCCATATCCGCTATTGCTGTACTTACAACAGAGTAGTACAATTGACCGGCTTCTAAATCAGCCTTAGCCTTTTCATAAATGCCTTTAAGCGTAGCCCAATTCTCTTCTGTATATTCAGATTCATTATATTTGGCAAACTCTTCATCAAGTTTGGTTTTCTGTTCTAGTTCCTTTTCTTCACCACCTACAATAACATCTTTGTCAAGTGCCTTCTGTTCCGCCATAATGTCATTAGCATCTTTCAATGAGAAAATATACTCTGCACCAGCCTTTGCACTGGCATAATGTGTTTCTATCAAAGCAAATGCCTTCTCACTGTAACTAGCCTGTTTGTCCAGGTATGTCTTATACTCTCTTTCAATAGATTTGATAACATTTTCATCTATTACTTTCTTAGTCAAGAAACCACTATAAGATTTTTGGGCACTGGTAACCAATCTATCCAAATATACAATAGTGCTTGCAGTGTCATACAGAGCCATAAACTTATTATCCAATTTCTGAATTGAATCAAGAGCAGGCTGATAGAAATTCTCTGTAGTAGGCGAGGCTGGCAACTTACTATGACACATATCCTGTGCTTCAAGTCTTGCTCCTGCAAGGAACAACTGATATATATCTGTTGTTGCGGAAGCCAATTTATCCTCTATTGACTTAATAGTTGAGCCTTGGTTGTCTATAGTTTCATTACACTCGCTTGCAATATTGTCTATAGCACCTTTGTCGCGGCTTCCGTATGTAAAGTCATTCTCCAATCCCAATACATCCTTACCATAAGTTGCCGGATTGATAATTAAGAGAACATACTCTTTTGACACAAGCCTATATTGCGTAGCAAAATCCGCTATCTCCATTGGATGAGAATCGTTGGTATAGAAAACCACATCCTTAAAAGGAGATGAAGATTGCATTACACGCACTCCGTACGGATTATTATAATAACCCTCTTGTAGGTTATAACGTTCAAGCAAGAATACTTCAGCCACATCTATAAAAGCCTTTTCTGTAATTAGGTTCACCATAGCGCTTGTAGAATTCTCGGCAAACAAATATACCGTATAATCTGTATTTTCAGAAGTACCGCCAACTGTTGTCGTATCCTTGAAAACCGCATACGGAACTGCACCTGCAACATTTGAACGCATAACCTTTTTCCCCGCTACAAGCTCCTTGTTTGTAATATCGGTTATGCTCTCTTTAATAACCGGCTCAAAATAAGTGTTTGCCCTACCGGACACCTCTATTGTGCAATATACGGTCTTACCATCAAATTTACCTATGATATTAGCCTTACCAACTTTTCTGGCAGTCGCCAAACCATTGGAATTTACAGTTGCAACAAAATTATCTGAACTTGACCAGCTGACACCGCTTACTACATATCCTTCACTTGATTTAACTCCATAGGATTCAACTTTCATTTGTTTAGTATCTCCTACGTATAGTTTGTCATACTCCGTCTGTCCCGCTTGTCTGGGATTTGTAGAGAAAGCCAACTCATTCTCTTTCTTGCACGAAAACAGTGCAAGAACAGAGAGTAGGCTTATACCTAATATATAACTTTTTGATTTCATATTCTAATGTTTTTTATGTTAAAAACTAATCATTAATAACCCTCGTTTTGAGTCCAAGGAACTCTATCCCCGGCATGAACCTCCAACATGTGTTTAGGAATAGGGAACCATTTTCTAAAGTCCTCACCCGGGCTGATATTCTTGAATTCCCATTTATAAGATGGGTCTGTATATACGCCAAAACGTATAAGGTCTCTACGGCGAAGGTTCTCCCATGCAAACTCACGGGCACGCTCATTAAGTATTGAGTTTTGTTTGGCTCTATCTGTATTAAGAGTATAATTACTTATGCTTGATGCACCAACACGACTACGAATTAAATCAAGGTCTGGTTTTACATAACTCCCATCTCCAGCCTGTGGGTCTCTTAAACAAGCCTCTGCATACATAAGCACTATCTCCGCATAACGCATAAGCACAAAGTCATTCTCGCTATACTTATTTACAGTAGAATTTTTTTCTGTCTCATATTTCATACAACGGGCACCATCGTTCCAAGTGGCATCAGCCTGATTTTTAAAGTTCTTAACAATAACAACTTCAAGACCATTCTCATCTACCATAATTTTACCGTTTTCATCCTTTACCGGACCAAGGAACCAACCGTATTTGGTGTTTACATTTTGAAAATCTATATCTGTACCTGCACTTTCAGGGCAAGGACCACGATGGTCTGTTGTCTCAAACAACTCCAAGTATTGCGGAGACGCAGCAAAACCGTTCCAAGGTTTCTCCAAAAGCCCATATACTGTTAGAAAAGCATAATGTTGTGTAAGAAGATTTATACGTAATTTGTTACACATACCGCCTGCTACATCTTGATAGTCAAATGCGGCATTACCATTCTCAACTATTACAAATATATTTTCTGCACTGTTCTCGTTATATACTGCAAAGTTACTAAAGAAATTAGACTCTAATGAGTATGACCTGCTGTCAATAATCTTTTTGCAATACTTGGCACATTTAACATACGGTTCGCTTACATTTTGTATTCCATAACTTTCCGCATTCAAATAAAGACGGGCAAGAAGTCCGTAACTCAAAGCCTGGGTGGCACGTCCGTAATTAGCCGCCTTTTCTGCAGGAGAAATGGCTGGCAGATTAGGGGTATTAGCCTCCAAGCAATTAACCAAATGAGTCCAAACATCCTGTACCTCAAGCAATGGGAACTGTGCAGTCTCACTTGATGGGAACTCTTCTGTATAAGGGATTCTGCCAAAGAGGTCAAACATTGTAAAGTAGTAGTAACTTCTAAGTACAGCCAACTCTGCCGTATATCTCTTGTAATCAGACTCCTTTACATCACCCTGATATGCAGATATTTGCTTCAGAATCTTATTACACAAAGTGGCACCCGCAATACATTTATCCCACACATTCTCAAAAGACTTACCATCTTGATCCCATTTCATAGAGTTAAGATTCTGCCAATACTTATTATCCTCCCAGTTATTTCCAGGATTACGTACCGGGCAACGCGCCTCATCTGATGTAAGAGTGTTCAAGCCCCAGTATCCCCAGTGGTCGTGCAACCACTTAAGTTCTGCGTATGCCTGTCCTACAAGCCTAACCATATTCTCAGGATCTTGTAAAAGTTCCTCTGATGACGGGTTGCCGTATGCCTTCTCCTCTAAGAAATCCTTGCATGAAGTTAGAGAAAGCCCCAACGAAATTATTAACGTATATATAATAGACTTTTTCATATCTCTTGTATTTTATAATTAGAATGTAACATTAACACCAAACAGATAACTGCTTACTCTTGGATAGAATCCTATGTAGTTAATACCTGCATTATCAATGGAAGATACATTGACTTCAGGATCAAGTCCTGAATACTTGGTAATGGTAAACAGGTTCTGTCCTGTAACATATAGTCTCAAATGTTTAACATACTTATTAGGTTTAAGTGGAATAGTGAAACCTACAGTAATGTTATCGCATCTTAAGTAAGAGCCATCTTCCAACCAATAATCAGAAAATACACCTGCCCTATAAGCACCGTTACCCTTTGCAATTGCCTCTGTAGTAGATTTATAAACCATATTGGCTTGCTGACCTGCTTTTGTAGGAGTGTAAGCCCAACGTGTTACGTTAAGCACCTTGTTTCCTACCATACCACGGAAGAATATTGTAAAGTCTAACCATTTCCATTTTACGGTATTGTTCCAGCCGTAAGTCATAATAGGCTGAGCCTTACCAACAATAGCCTTATCCTCTTCTTTCAAGTCTGCTTCATTTTTGGTAATACTTCCGTCTTTTTTCTTATACCACAACTCGTGCGTTTCAGGATCTACATGGTCGTATCTATATCCATAGAACACACCTATGCTCTCACCCTCTCTAATAATTTGAGTTTTTACATCATTAAGTCCGTTACCACCTATATTTCCACTTAAAACCTCTGTATAGTTAAGGCCCTTGGCAGGGTCACTTAATGATTTGATTTTACTGTTGTCAAACGCCATTGTCCAAGTAGATGTCCATAACCAATTCTTGGTCTTGATAGGAACACCTGTAAGGGCAACCTCTATACCTTTTGCTCTAATCTCACCTGCATTGGACAGCAATTTATTAAACTGATACGGAGGAGACGGCACGTCGTACCAATAAAGCAAATCTTTGGTATCACGAATATACATATCTATAGAACCGTACAAACGGTTGCTTAAGAACGAGAAATCAATACCCAAGTTATACTCAAACTTACGCTCCCATTTTAAATCAGGGTTGGCATTTTGAGTAACATTGTATGTCTTTACCCATTCTCCGTTATACCAGAATGTACCACCGGCTCCAAGTAACTCTTTAGAAGCAAGGTTCTGACCTACGTTATTACCTGTGATACCAAAACCAAAACGGATTTTAAGGTCATCCACACCATTTACGTTCTGCATAAAGTCCTCACCTGTTATACGCCAACCTACAGAAGCGGCGGGGAACCAACCCCAACGGTTGTTCTTACCAAAACGGGAAGAACCCTCTGCACGTATTGATGCTGATAACAAGTATTTCTCTTTGTAGTTATAGTTTGCACGGAAGAAAGCAGATGCCAAAGCATTGAATTCTCTTTTAGAATCCACATTCAACTTTACCTTGGTAGCATCGCCCTCCTGCATCTTGTAGTACATGATGTTATCTGTGGCAAAACCTGAATTCTCCATTTTTGATTCATCATGTGAAAACTGCTGATATGAGAAACCGCCTACCAAAGCCAAACTGTGTCCGCTCCATTGACCGGCATAGTCAATAGTACCTTCAGCCAATATATTCATATCCCTTCCCTGCCAACGTGTTGCCTTACCTGCCTCATCGGGACTTGCTACATACTTAATACTGTTATACTTATAATTGTAGTTATCTCCCTCCTCAAAAGCAACAAATCCATTCGCTTTAAGACCCTTGACAGGAAGAATATTTACCGTAGCACGTACAGACCCACGGAAGAAATTTCCGTCGCTATACTCACTGTTAAGTACGTATGGCTCTATAGGGTTATTGAACCCTGAAGCCTCAATCAAGTAAAAACCTGATTTTGTAGATTTGTCATATACGGGATATGTAGGGTTAAGTGTGGCTGCCATATCAAACTGTGTCCACGCATTATTGTTCTTATAGTGCATATAAGAGAAATCGTATTGCAAATCCAACCAGCCCTCAAATGCTTTTTGGTTAGCGGAGAACTTAGCGTTAA
The DNA here is from genome assembly GCA_024399495.1 of Paludibacteraceae bacterium. Lineage (GTDB taxonomy): Bacteria > Bacteroidota > Bacteroidia > Bacteroidales > Paludibacteraceae > Enterocola. The sequence continues at coordinate 19,184 of JAKSNY010000007.1, read as the reverse complement.
TCTCTTGGCGGTCTTTTGCAATACCTTCTGCATACTTATAGTTTACTGATGCACGGTAGTTGAATTTCTTAGTGGCACCTGTAATGGCAAAGTTATGGTTTGTGGTAACAGGAGCCTCACGAGACATCATTGAGTAGTAATCGCTATAACTGCCGTGGTTATATGGTGTGAATTTACCATTAGTCCAATCTTCCATATTGACATACTCATCTATTGTAGTCATACCTGTTTTACCTGTCTTATGTGCTACAGAAACATAACCTGCATATTCAAAATTAGTAGTACCGCACTCAACACCTTCTGAAGATGAACCACGCTTGGTGGTGATAAGAATTACACCGTTAGTACCACGAGTACCATAGATAGCGGCAGAAGAACCATCTTTTAACACGTCCATAGAGGCAATGTCTTCAGGAGCAATGTTATCGATACTTGATACAGGAACGCCATCCACTATATAAAGGGGTGTAGAACCTGCACCTGCGTTCAAAGTGGAAGTACCACGAATCTGAACATTCAAACCTGTGCTTGTAGGGTCACCACCATTTGTATTGGTAATGGTAAGACCGGCAACCTTACCTTGGATAAGACCCATAGGGCTTGATGTTACACCTGCATTAAAGTTCTCTGACTTAACGCTGGAAACGGCAGATGTGATTTCCTTCGCCTTTTGAGAACCGTAACCTACGGCTACAACCTCTTCCAAGTGAGTGGAGGCCTCTTTTAGTACAACACTAAGTGAACTTTTTCCTGATGTGCTCAAAGTCTGGCTCTCATAACCTGTGTAAGAGAAAATCAACTTTGAGTCTGCCGGAACCGAAATTTCATAATTACCGTCGAAGTCAGTGATTGTTCCAACCGACTTGTCACTTTCAAGCGTAATGTACGCTCCAATGATTGGTTCCCCTGTCTCATCCGTAACTGTACCTGTTATGGCTGTTTGCGCATACGAGGCTGCAATGGATGCTACAGATACAAGGGCAAGAAGAATTGCCCGGTGTAATTTTTTAGTCATGCATTGAAATTTTTAAGGTTAATAATTTAGTTTAATTCTATTCTCTAAAACGTATAGCCACGAGAAACGACTTACAAACTTACAAATATTTTTGCATCAAAACAACTTTTAAAACGCTTTTTTTAGTTTTTAGGCTAAATTTTTGCTTATTCAAGCCAAAATAATTTGTTTTTTAGTAAATATTGACTATTTTTGTAAGTTGAAGAAGAGTGTTATTGTCAGACTATGAAATCACAAATCACAATAAAAGACATAGCAAAAGCGTTAAACATCTCTATTTCCACCGTATCAAGGGCATTGAACGGGAATACAGAAATAAGCAAGGCAACCAGAGACAAGGTACAGTCTTTTGCACAGGAGCATCACTATAAGCCCAATGCCATTGCCCTGAGTTTAAAAATGCGGCACTCTAATTTAATAGGTGTAATAATTCCTGAAATCGTACACCATTTCTTCTCCTCCGTGATTTCGGGTATCGAGGACACTGCAAATGATAAAGGATATACGGTGGTAATATGTCAATCGTCAGAGAACTATTATAGAGAAGTGAAATGCATAGAGACTCTTATGTCCGCTCATGTATCGGGTGTGCTGGCATCCATATCAAAAGAGGTCAAGGATTTTTCTCACTACAAAGAACTTATGGAAGACGGCACTCCTCTTGTATTTTACGACCGCTTCTGCCCCGATTTGGTAACAGACCACGTAGTGGCAGATGACTATTCCGGTGCTTTTCAGGCAGTGGACTACCTTGTCAAATCAGGATGCAGAAAAATAGCGTTATTTAGAACCGGCAATAATATTACAATAGCAAAAGACCGCACAAACGGATACTTAGATGCCATTAAGGCAAATGGTATAATGGTTGACGATTCTCTTATTTTTGAGTGTGACAATAGAGATAATGCTATTACACTTACAGAAAAGATAATTAAGTCAAACTCCCTACCCGATGCGTTCTTTGCAGTTAATGACGATACGGCATCGGGCATAATATATGCCTTAAAACTTGCCGGAAAGAAAATTCCGCAAGATGTGTCTGTTTGCGGATTTGGAGACGGTATAGTGGCTCAGATTTCAGACCCCACCATAACTACTGTAGAGCAGAACGGATATGAGATGGGGGTTGAGGCGTGCAAACTTCTTATTGCCAGAATAGAGAACAAGGACTCTCTGCCTATTACACAGGAGACTATTCCTACAAGGTTGATATTGAGGGAGAGTACTAAGTGAGGATGTATGATGTATGATGTATGATGTATGAGGGTCAAGGGACAATTAACCGAATAAACAATTATATATGAAAAAAACATTTACCTTATTATTACTGATGACCGCAAGTGTAGCGGCATTTGCCGCTAAGCAGAGTGTGAGCAAGGTGGAGCCTATAAGTTGGTGGGTTGGGATGGAGAATCCTGAACTGCAATTGTTATGCTATGGAACAGACATTCAGAATGCATCTGTAGAGATAAACCACCCAGGTGTAACCATTACCAAAACAGAAATCACAGACAATCCAAATTATCTGTTCGTATTCCTAAACATTGACCCCTCCACCAAGCCTGGTACATTTAATATAGTGTTCAAAAACGGCAAAAAGAAGATTGCAAAATGGGCTTATACATTAAATGCACGCAAGCAGGAAAGCCGTCAGAGGGTTAGTTTTGGTCCTGAAGATGCGGTATATCTGCTTATGCCGGACCGTTTTGCTAACGGCGATTACAGTAACGACAGCATAAATGGTTACATACAAGGTGTTGACCGCTCTGATTTAGGCAAACGCCACGGAGGTGATATTCAGGGTGTTATAGACCATTTGCCTTACATTAAGGATTTGGGGTGCACTGCACTTTGGATTACACCTTTCTTTGATAATAATGACAGTCAGTACTCTTACCACCACTACGCTACGGGCGATTACTTTAAGGTGGACCCACGTTTGGGTACAAATGAGTTATACAAGGCTCTTGCCGACAGCTGTCACGCATTGGGACTTAAACTTATTCTTGATGTAGTTCCAAACCATTGCGGCACTGCAAGTTATTGGACAAAAGACCTGCCTGCAAAAGACTGGTATCACACCTGGCCTAACTACACCGGTTCCAACTATAGAATGACCGCATGGACAGACCCTCATGCAGCCAAACTTGACCGTGAGATTCTGGAAAAAGGTTGGTTCTCATACAATATGCCTGACCTTAATTTAGAGAATCCGCTACTATTCAAATACCTAAGCCAAGTTTATATTTGGTGGCTTGAGTATGGCGGTGCAGACGGAATAAGGGTTGACACATACCCTTATAATAATATTAAGGTGGCAAGTGAATTTATGAAGACATTCCGTAGTGAATATCCTAACATAAACATCGTGGGTGAATGCTGGGTTAAATCTCCGCTTGAGATAGCCTATTACCAATCGGGCAACAATAACAAGGACGGTTTTGACTCCAACCTGCCAAGTGTTATGGATTTTGTTCTTAAAGACAAACTGCAGGAGGCGTTCAATGAGCGTGACGATTGGGACCACGGTATGGCTAAATTCTATGCCCACTATGCACAGGATTTTGCATACCCCAATGTAAACAATATTATGAATTTCATTGATAACCACGATATTGACCGCATGTCAGGTGCTGTTAACCGTGACGTGAATAAGTATAAGATGGGCATCGCAATGCTACTTACCACACGTGGATTTCCACAGATTTATTCCGGTGATGAGATAATGCTTGACGGCATACCGGGCAACTATGAAGGCTACCGTTTTGATTTTCCAGGCGGTTGGAAAGATGATGACCGCAATGCCTTTACAGCAAAAGGCAGAACGGCAGAAGAAAATGAGATATTCAACTATATGCGTAAGTTACTTAACTTCCGCAAGGGCTGCACTGCCCTACAAACAGGCAAGATGACCCAATTCATACCATACGACGGAATCTATGTATTCTCACGTTACGATGACAAGAGCAGGGTTATTATGGTATTTAACAATAGTGTAAATGACCAACTTATAAGTTTTGACAGATACAAGGAGTTATTTGAAGGTTCTGAATCAGGAACAGAGGTTGTTACAGGTAAAAAGATAGACTTTACCACCAAACTTTCCATCCCAGCCAAAACAGCGTACGTGATAAAAATTGATGAAATCAATTTTTAGGGACAGGGGACAAGTATCAAGGGACAAGTATCTTTAATCTTAACCCCTGACCCTTTAACCTTGACCCTTTTTTATGAGTGAAACGAATAAAAAAATATTATGAAAAACCAATCTTTTTTAAAACTATTTAATATAAGTTTCGGATTTTTTGGAGTGCAGATTGCATACGCACTGCAAAGTGCCAATATAAGCAGGATTTTTGCCACCCTTGGGGCAGACCCTCACACTCTCAGTTTCTTTTGGATACTACCCCCACTTATGGGTATGTTAGTTCAACCTTTAGTAGGCAAATATTCAGACAAGACATGGTGCTCCATAGGCAGACGTAAGCCATACCTGCTTGTAGGTGCGATAATCGCAGTAGCGGTTATGGCACTGCTCCCTAATGCAGGTAATTTCACATTTGCACAAGGTCTGTTTCTTGGACTCAATGCCGCCATGTGGTTCGGACTGTTCTCTCTTATGTTTCTTGACACATCAATAAACATAGCCATGCAGCCGTTTAAGATGATGGTTGGCGATATGGTTAGCAATGAGCAGAAAGGATTGGCTTATTCCATTCAGTCATTCTTATGCAATGCAGGTTCTCTTGTAGGTTATCTATTCCCTATATTCTTTACCTGGATAGGCATAGCAAACACAGCCCCTGAGGGTGTAATCCCTGATTCTGTTAAGTGGAGTTTCTATATTGGTGCCGCTATACTGATTTTATGCGTAATTTATACATTTGTAACAGTTAAAGAACTTAATCCTCAAGAATACAAAGAGTTCCATGGAATTACCGATAATGCAGAGAGTACAGAAAAAAAGAGGGAAGCAAATTTCTTCAGTCTGCTAAAGAACGCCCCTTCCACTTTTTGGACTGTAGGTTTGGTTCAGTTTTTCTGCTGGGCTGCATTTATGTATATGTGGACATACTCAAACGGTGCCATCGCCTCAAGTTGTTTTGGCTGGAGTGGCTTTGAGACCAAAGACATTGCATTTCAAGATGCAGGAAACTGGGTTGGCGTGGTATTTGCCGTTCAGGCTATTGGCTCGCTTATTTGGGCTGCCCTGCTACCTGCCATAGAGAACAAGTTAGGTAACAAGTGGGCTTACGCCATAAGCCTGATTATTGGAGCAATAGGGTTTATCTCCATATTGTTTGTAACAAATAAATACATATTGTTCGTAAGCTACGCATTGGTAGGTGCAACATGGGCTGCCATGCTTGCCATTCCGTTCACTATCCTTACAAACTCACTGAAAGGTGACAATATGGGTTATTACCTTGGACTTTTTAATTGTACAATATGCCTGCCGCAGATAGTTGCCGCTATTTGCGGTGGTCTTATCCTCAGTGTTGTTGGCACTCAACTTGCCATGCTTGCAGTGGCAGGAGTGCTGCTGATATTGGGAGCAATAAGTGTTATATTAATTAAGGAGTAATTATAATAAGTGGACAGTGGACAATGGACAGTGGACTATTAATCACTGTCAACTGTCAACTGTCAACTGTCAACTAAATAATAATATCATGAAAATATTTAAGTTAGCGATTTTTTTAGTTTTAGCAACCTTTCTGTCAGGCTGCACACAGTATGAATTGGGGCTTCCAGCAGACAACACAGAGGATATGGGGCTCAACTCGTTTGTAACATTGGAGCCTGGTCCAAATGTGATTTTGACTAAAGATTATGTGCTTGACACAAACCAAATAGACTCTATATCGTGTGATAACAAGATGATTATTGCACATCTGAGCGAAGATAAGAGCCAAATAAACGTTTATTTAGGCAAGGCACATCAGTTACAGAACATTGCCATTTGGGTTAAGGGGGTGCCTTACAGCATTCTGTGCAAACGCACAGATGAAGGTGAGTACACATTCCGCTATAATCCGCACGGCAAGCGTTGGAACAGGGTTCAGCTTGCGGGACAGATGAATGATTGGGTACCATCATTTCACCCTGACCTTACACTTAACAGCGACGGCATCTATGAGGTTACGTTCCGCATAAGTCCGGGAACATACCTTTATCAGTTAGTCCGTGACGGCGATTGGAATCACGATGAAACCAACCCTGAAATGGTGGATAACAATTCGGGCAAGTTTAACTCTATACTGCATATACAAGGCACTCAAGACAAGGCACCGGTGCTTACATCGGGGAGTTTTGATAAAAAAACATTTACTCTTGACACCTACAATGATGTGGAGCAGGTTTACGCTTACTGGCAGAACTACAAACTGCCTACACGCTTTGTAAAGCAGTTTGATGACAATATAGAGATACACATTCCAGACGAGGCCAATAGTGTAAAACGCTCATATATAAGGATTATTGCCGCCAATAAGTACGGCATTTCAAATGACGTTCTGGTTCCGCTTGAATTTGGCAAGGTGGTTTCTGACGCTAAAATGATAGACCGTTTTGACAAGCACAGCCAAGTGCTTTACTCCCTTATGATTGACCGCTTCTCTGATGGCAACAAGGATAACAACCACCCTATGAACCGCCCCGATGTAAACCCTAAAGTGGATTATTTTGGCGGTGATTTAAAGGGCGTATCAGATAAGATAGAATCGGGATATTTTGACTCTTTGGGTGTAGGCACAATTTGGATTTCACCTATCGTGCAGAATCCGCTGGAGCCGTATTCCGGAATGGAATATCCTGTTAAGACCAAATTCTCAGGCTATCATGGATATTGGCCTATATCATCAAGCAAGATTGATTTCCGTTTTGGAACAGATGATGAGATGCTTGAAATGGTGAATAACGCTCACAAACACGGGCTTAACGTTATTATGGACTACGTGGCTAACCATGTTCATAAGGAACACCCTATGTTTAAGAATGACCCTACCATCTGCACCCCTCTCATACTGCCGGACGGCACTAAAAATCTTGAGCGCTGGAATGACCACCGTCTTACCACATGGTTTGATGAGTTCTTGCCTACTCTTGACTACTCAAGAGAGGAGATAGTACAGACCATGACAGACTCCGCTGTGGCTTGGATAACCAAATTTGACCTTGACGGCTTCCGTCACGATGCCTGCAAGCATGTTCAAGAGCATTTTTGGAGAACACTCACCTATAAACTAAAAAAAGAGGTGGAAATACCTGAGCATAAGGAGATTTACCAAATAGGAGAGTCTTACGGAAGTCCTAAACTTATCAGCAGTTATGTAAATTCAGGTATGCTTAACGGTCAATTTGACTTTAACGTATCTGACGATGCCTCCAACGTATTTGCAGTAGAGGGACAAAGTCTGCGTAGAATAAGCAATACTCTTAACATGAGCCTTAAAGTGTATGGAAGCCACAATCTTATGGGCTACATATCAGGAAATCACGACAGGGCTCGCTTTATATGCTTTGCATCGGGTGATGTGCGTTATGACGAAGACACAAAAGCGGCTGGCTGGCTACGTGATATTAGTGTTACAGACACCACTGCATATAACAAGTTGGTTCAACTTAACGCATTTAACCTCACCATTCCTGGTGTTCCCGTAATATTCTACGGCGATGAGATAGGTATGGCAGGTGCAAATGACCCCGACTGCCGCCGTATGATGAGGTTTGACGATAGCCTTAACAAGTATGAGAAGCAGGTTCTTAAATCTGTTTCCACCATTGCCAAACTTAGAAGAAGCAGTATGCCTCTTATGTACGGTGACTTTATAGAGTTACGTCTTGATGACACCACTTGGGCATACGCCAGAAATTACTTTGGAGATATTGCCATAGCGGTTTTCAATAAAGGCAAGGAGAGTAAGAATATTCAGATTCTGTTGCCTAAGATATTGGAAAACAAGGAGTACAAAACTAACTTAGGATGTGAATTCTCTTTAGATAAAAATGTATTGAGTGTAAACGTACCTGCAAATGGAGTTGAGGTGCTTACGCTTGCAAAAGCAAAATAGATTTTGTATCTTTGCAACCCATTATGAAAGACACTAACAAACAATTTGATGAGGCTATTGCCTGCTGTAAGGAGATTTTTACAAAAAAACTCTATGACTACGGCGGTGCGTGGCGTATAATGCGCACTGAATCAGTCACAGACCAAATTTTTATTAAGGCTAAACGCATACGCAGTCTTGAAATCAAGAAAGAGAATCTTGTGGGCGAAGGCATTAAGCCTGAGTTCATAGGCATAGTGAACTACGCTGTAATAGGTCTTATACAACTTGCATACGGCGCTTCTGACACCATAGATATGCAACCCGATGCTATTGTAAAATTGTATGACAAATACGTATCGGATGCAAAAAATCTTATGTTTGCCAAAAACCATGACTACGATGAGGCTTGGCGTAGCATGAGAATCAGCTCATACACAGACCTTATTCTTATGAAGATTAACCGCACTAAAGAGATAGAGGACCACAAGGGCAAGACTCTTATATCTGAAGGTATAGACGCAAACTATTTTGATATGCTTAACTATGCCGTATTTGCACTAATAAAGATAGCGGAAGGAGAAGCGGAATAATGAAGATTAAGAGGGCGTTAAACATACTGTGCAGACTGTTTATAGGAGTTGTGTTCCTATTTTCAGGTTTTGTAAAGGCAGTTGACCCCCTTGGCACCTCATACAAGATAGGAGATTATTTAGAAGCATTCGGACTGTCGGAACTGCAAGCCTTAGCACTACCTGTAGCATTCATAATGATAATTGTGGAGTTTACCATAGGCTTTAATATGGTATGCAATCTGCGATTAAAAATCACCGCCATAGTTACGGCGCTGTTTATGGCAGTGATGACTCCGCTAACCCTATACCTTGCCATTGCAAATCCGGTATCGGACTGCGGCTGTTTTGGCGATGCCATAGTGCTTACCAACTGGCAGACTTTTTACAAAAACATAGTAATAGACATAGTTCTTGTAGTGCTATTCCTGACGCTAAAGGCTAACAAAGCACTACTTGCAGAAATGGGGCAATGGATTTTTATGGTTCTGCCCATAATTTTCTGCCTGGGACTGCAAATATACTGTTATCGTCATCTGCCTATAATAGATTTCCGTCCTTATAAGATAGGCAACAATATTACGGAACTTATGGTAATACCCGATGATGCACCTACAGACAAGTACAACACAACTTTTATATATAGCAAAAACGGTGTTGAAAAGGAGTTCACCCTTGAGAACTACCCTGCCGATGACTCCACATGGACATTTGTAAGGCAAAACGTAGAGTTAGTTGAAAAAGGATATGTGCCGCCTATCCATGATTTTTCCGTACAGGTGGACGGTGAGGACATTACAGATTTAGTGCTTGAAAGAGAAGGATATACACTACTTGTTATCTGCTCCAAATTGGAGATAACAGACACTGACAGTTTCAAAAGACTGAATGAAATAAATGAATGGGCTGAGAGCAGGGATATACCGATGTATTGCCTCACAGCCTCTTTCCACGATGTAATAACCGACTTTGAAAGCAAAAATGACACTAAGTTTACTATAGCCCAGACCGATGAAATAACACTGAAGACCATTGTAAGGTCTAATCCTGGACTTGTGTTGCTAAATAAAGGCACTGTCATAAAGAAATGGCATTATAACGATTTCCCGTCAAATAAGGAACTTAACAACATTACAAAATAAAATTAACTAAAAATGAGAAAAAACATTGTAGCAGGCAACTGGAAAATGAACAAGACCCTGCAGGAAGGTGTAGCACTGGCTACTGAGTTAAAAGAGGTTCTTAAAGGTCAAAAACCTAATTGTGAAGTTATAATAGGCACTCCGTTTATTCACTTGGCTTCTGTTGCAGAGGTGATTAAAGGAAGTGTAATCAAATTATCAGCAGAGAACTGTGCAGACAAGGAGTCTGGTGCTTACACAGGTGAGGTTTCTGCCGCTATGGTTAAATCTACAGGTGCGGAATACTGCATACTTGGTCACTCTGAACGTCGTGGCTACTATGGTGAGACTCCTGAAATACTAAAGGAAAAAGTTGATTTAGCACTTGCTAACGGACTAAAAGTTATATTCTGTATAGGAGAGAGCCTTGAAGAACGTGAGGCTAACAAGCAGAACGCAGTGGTAAAGGCAGAATTGGAAGGCAGTGTATTCCACCTTGCACCTGCAGAATTTGCAAACATAATTATAGCATACGAGCCAATCTGGGCTATAGGTACAGGCAAGACCGCTACTTCTGACCAAGCAGAGGAGATTCACGCATACATCCGTAGCCTTATAGCAGACAAGTACGGAAAGCAGGTTGCAGAAGATACATCTATACTTTATGGCGGCAGCTGCAAGGCTTCTAACGCTCCTGAACTTTTTGCAAAGCCTGACATTGACGGTGGCCTTATCGGCGGTGCCTCTCTAAAGGCTCCTGATTTCAAAGGAATTATTGACGCATTCTAATATCTATAATATGCGTACACTGGTTTTTGCAACCGGAAACAAGCATAAGGCAGAAGAAGTGCAGGACTTTTTAGGTAAAGGTTTTGCACTTTCCTGCCTTAAAGATGTGGGCATAACAGAAGACATACCTGAAACTGCCGACACCCTTGAGGGTAATGCCTTACAAAAGGCAAAATATGTGTATGACAAGACAGGAAAATCTTGCTTTGCAGATGATACTGGGCTTGAGGTTGATGCCCTGAACGGAGCACCAGGGGTCTATACTGCAAGATATGCAGGTGAAAGTTGCTCTTCTGAAGACAATATAAATCTGCTGCTTAAAAACTTGGAGAATGTAAAGAACCGCACCGCCCGTTTCCGTACTGTAATAGCATATATAGACAACAACGGTTCTGTTCACTATTTTGATGGGATTGCGGAAGGGTCCATCATACAAGAGAGGTGCGGAATACAAGGATTTGGCTATGACCCTATCTTTATGCCTAAAGGATACGACAAAACCTTTGCCCAACTTCCATTATCTGAGAAAAACAAAATCAGCCATAGGGCTTTGGCTATGCAAAAATTCATTTCTTTTTTAAAAGATGAAAAATAGAATTTTTTTATTACTCATATTACCACTGATTTTATTGCCACTGCAAGCTCACACTCCTGTAGGGCAATGGACAAACCACTCATCTTATAGGACAACTACTATAATAGAGGAAACTGCGAATAAGATTTTTGCCATCGCTGACAATCATTTGTACTCTGTTTCCAAAGATGACGGACATATAGACACTTATTCAAAAACAGACGGCTTTTGCAGTACAAATATTCAGTGTGTGGCATACGATAAAAACAGTGGCAAAATGGTTATAGCCTACACAAACTCAAATATAGATGTTATTGATGCTAACGGAACCATATACAATATACCCGATTTTTTTAGAAAAGAGATATCCACAGACAAAACCATCAATAAAATTACATTTTTAAAGGGCAACGCATACCTTGCAACCAATATGGGCATAGTGGTGTTGAATCTTAAGAAATATGAGATCAAAGACACCTACATAATCGGGGACAATGCTCAAATGAATCCTGTATATGCTGTAGAATTTTACAATGACAGCATATACGCACTTATGGATAACCAAATAAAAGCAAATTCCATCAAGCACACCAACTTGCTTGACTTTAGCAGTTGGTCCTCAAATACACTTCCCAAACTGCCATCGGGTTATAAATTCACTGATTTAACTGTTTTTGGCGGGTATTTTGTGCTTGCCACACAAAACAGCAACGTATTCAGATGCAAACCTACTGATAGTTCTTGGCAAATCCTACTTGAAAACCCACAAGAGAAACCAATAAAACTGCATAAAAGCAATGATAATCTACTGATTAGTGCATACGATTTTTTCATTAAATATGATACGTCTTGGTTATCAAAACAAGTTGACAAAATTAATCATACAGATGTTCTTTACTCAAATAACGTTTATTGGCTTGCATGCGGAGAATCGGGATTGGTAAAGTTAAAGCTTGATGAGTACAATACCTCATATCTACCATACGGGCCTTACACAGGAAGGGCTCAGAAAATAATTTTTGACGGTGATAAATTTGTGGTGGCACCTGGCTTCTCGTGGCTTAACAGAGGATATTCTTACAATAACAAAGAGACTTGGAAAGGTGCCGTTATGTTATTGCAAAATGAGAAATGGACATCTTACACCGGTTCCAATTCCGGTGCATTGAATTTGGCTCCAGACAGAATTTTCTACGATGTGGTCTCTGTAGCAGTAGATCCTAAAAATAAGAATCATATTTTTGCCTCAACCTGGGGAGAGGGTGTATATGAATTCTTAAATGGCAAAGCCATAACACTTTATGATAAGGAAAACACAAACGGAGTTCTTCAAGACATAGACGGTTATGGCGTGCATTATGTCCGTGTAGATGGTCTTACATTTGATAAAGAGGGAAATCTTTACGTATTAGTAACACTAAACACATCAAAAGGCACAGCCAACTCTGTAGTATGCATGACACCAAGTGGTGAATGGAAAGGGTTGCAAGGATATTCTCCTGTAGAGACATACGGACACCTTTTAAAAATGTTTTTTCACACCAATGGACAATCGTGGGTGTTATCGGCAAGAAATCCCCAGTGCATTTTTATAAAGAAAGACAATAAGACCAAATCTTTTTCAACATTTACAGACAAAGACGGCAGAACTCTTTCTCCCTCGTTTATTTACGATATGGTTGAAGATAAAGATGGCAATGTCTGGGTAGGCACATCTGCGGGTCCTGTAACCTTTACCTCCTGTGCTAATATTTTTGATTCCAACTATAGATGCACAAGAATAAAAATTCCACGTAATGACGGCACCGGATTGGCTGATTATCTTTTAGATGGTATCGGTGTAAAGGCTATAGCGATTGATGGGGCAAACAGAAAGTGGATTGGAACAGAAAATAGCGGACTCTTTCTTATATCAGCTGACGGTCTTACAACAATTCACCATTTTACAACCGACAACAGTCCGTTGCCGTCAAATGAGATTACTGCCATTGCCATAAATTCCAACACTGGAGAGGTTCTTATAGGTACAACAGAAGGGCTTATTTGTTATGGCGGAGATTCAACAGAGCCTGTAAAAAACATGAAAAAAGGCAATATCTATGTCTATCCCAATCCTGTAAAGCCAGACTATACAGGTATGATTACCATAGTTGGATTAGAAGAAAACACCACTGTAAAAATAACTGACGCAAGCGGTCATTTGGTGTTTGAAGGGGTTTCAAACGGCGGTTCATTCGCCTGGAATGGAAAGAATTTCAGAGGACAGAATGTTAGTGGAGGAGTTTATTTCTATCATCTTTTCAACTCTGATGAAGATGACAGCAGAAGTGCCGCCGCCAAAGTGCTTATAATACGTTAATTCAAAGATGTTACACAAAAAAGCGGGATTTTGATTTCCCGCTTTTTATTATTCCTCACCTTGTTGAAGTTGTTGTACGTAGATTGCGTGAATAAGACGCTCTCTCTTAACCTCTGAAGGTTTATTGTATGCCTGACGTTTACGAAGTTCCTTTACAACGCCTGTCTTCTCAAATTTACGTTTGAACTTCTTTAGGGCTTTCTCTATGTTCTCGCCTTCCTTAATAGGTACTATAATCATTTAAAATCACCTCCTTTCATCTGGAATACTCTCCAATTGAGGGCACAAAGTTAATCAAACTCCTTATATTTGCAAAATTTTTTAATATTTTTTTTGAAATGGGGCTACAAATCACTAACTTTGTATTTTAATATGAAGGAGTTTGTCTTAAATATTCAATATTGGTTGAAAGGTAATGATTATGCGGCATGCATTGTGCCACAGGCAGACCCTCATCAAAGTGAATACATAGAGGACTATTATAAGCTACGTGGATTCATAAGTGGCTTTACAGGTTCTGCCGGCACGTTGGTCATCACACGTGACAAAGCCGCCCTATTCACTGACTCAAGATACCATATTCAGGCATCAATTCAACTTAAAGACTCTGGCATATCACTTTTTAAATGTGGACTACCCGATGTCCCCACATATTCTGAATGGGCTGCATCGCAATCTAATGGTGGAAAAGTGGCTGCAAACGCATTTTTGTTCTCCGCCAAAGAGTGGGAAAAACTTTCTGAAAGCATAAATATTTGCAATGACAACGGTTTTGAGAGTGTTTGGAAAGACCGTCCTGCCCTATGTGCAAGCAAGATATTCATTCACGATGAGAAATTCTCAGGTGAGAGTATAAAATCCAAACTGCAAAGGGTACGGGATATAATGGGCAAAAAAAACGCCGATATTGCCTTGATTTGCAATTTAGATGATATAGCATGGCTACTCAATATCAGAGGGGCTGATGTGGAATACAACCCTGTAGTAAGAAGTTATGTTGCCATAACCCCCACACGATGCCTTATTTTTGTAGATTCAAATAAGATTGAACAGCCTGTAGCTGACTATTTTAGAAACAATGGCATTGAGACTGCCGATTATGGCGGCATCGGGGCTTTTATTGAAGGTAATAAAGATAAGACCGTACTGCTTGACAAAGGGAATTTAAACTACGGACTGTTTGAAAAGGTCAAATTATGTAAAGACTTTATAGATTTTCCGTTGTTCATATCACACTTGAGGGCGGTTAAGAATACAGTGGAGATAGAGGGCTACCGCTCTTCCATGATTAAGGACGGTGTGGTTTGGGTTAAATTTTACAAATGGTTCACTGAATCTCTTAAAAACAATGAGACTATTTCAGAAATATCTGTAATGGATAAATTAAGAGAATTGAAGAGCGTTCAGAAAGATTTTATAGATGAGAGTTTCGGCACTATAGCAGGGTATGCGGAACACGGAGCCATCGGGCATTATGCAGCAAACGCAGAAACCGATTCCAAAATTGAACATAAGGGATTTTTGGTTATTGACACAGGCACACACTATCTTGACGGAACCACCGACACCACTAGAACTATGGTATGTGGCAGCCTTTCTGATGACGAGAGGCACGATTACACATTGGTGCTCAAAGGGCACATCGCCCTTGGCACGGCTGTATTTCCTAAAGGTACTAAAGGCTCTCAACTTGACATTCTTGCAAGACAGTATCTATGGCAGAGCGGAATGAACTACGGTCACGGCACAGGGCACGGTGTGGGTCATTTACTTAACGTGCATGAGGGCTATGCGTGGCTACGTCCGTCAGAAAACAATATCGGGTATGAGCCTTGGCTTACAATGACAGATGAGCCTGGCATCTATAGGGAGGGAAAATATGGAATACGGATAGAGAACACTGTTCTGGTAAAGCCTTATAAAAAAACCGATTTTGGAGAGTTTCTAACTTTTGAACATCTTACCATTGCCCCTTACGCAATGAGTGCCATAGATGTGAGTATGCTTACTAATGATGAAAAGAATTTTATAAACAACTATAATAGAAATATGTGCAGTACTCTATCTCCTTATCTTACTGATGAGGAATTTGAGTTCTTAAAAACAATAGCGTATGAAATATAGAAATATTTGTTTAATAGCGGTGTTGATGGCGGCTACATCTGTTTTTTCAAAAAGCTCAGTATCTGCAATAGAAAATTCAGACCACTCTTCTATCTCAATAAATTCAAAATCGCTTGCCGGCAACACAATCCTGCTTGCTTATTACTATTTCGGGCAGATTTATGTAAAGGACTCAATAACCTTAGACAGCAAGGGCAAAGGCAGGTTTGAGACTAAAGAAAAATATCACGAGGGGCTATATACGCTATGCGTAAACCGAGTGCCTGTCATTGACTTTATTCTTGGGGCTGATCAGACTATGAGTATTAAAATAGATTCTGCAAACCATTATGATAATGTGGTGTTTGAAGATTGCATAGAATCGGGTGATTTTAACGACTATGCCTCTTTTATGAAAAAAGTGCAGAAGCAGACTCGAGAAAAATCTGAATATATAAAGGCACTGACCGATAGCGTTGAGATTGACAGAGTGAAGGCGGAAATTAAACTATTGGGTACATCTGTAACAGAGTATCAGAATAAACTCATAAAAAAATATTCTGAAACAATGACAGGCATTTTCATCAAAGGTCTTCAGCCTGTGGAATTTAACAAACCCGATGGATTTGATTCTACACCTGACTCCATAAAATGGGTTATACAATATGCGTTCCAACGAGACCATAGTTTTGATAATGTAAACCTTGCCGATGAAAGATGCTTTCACACTCCATATCTAAAAGATATGTTTGATAACTATCTGGAGCATAATCTAATACAGCGTTATGACTCAATAATTCCACCGGCTATGGCACTGATAGAAAGAAGCCGAAAGGGAACAGAAGCCACTTTCCGTGCCGTATGCAACTATATGTTGCAATATTGCGTAAAAAGCAACATTATGGGTATGGACAGAATGATAGTGGAACTTGGCAGAAACTATTATATGAATGGCGTTGCCACTTGGGCTGACTCAGCACTTGTATCCAATATAGGCAAGGAGGTTAAGAAAATAGAGCACAGTTTAGTGGGTGACATTGCCCATAACATGGTGGTAAAGACCATCGATGGGGTTGACAAACCTATTTATGACTTATGCGGTTCCCAATACACGGTATTGTTTTTCTTTGAGCCCCAATGCGGACACTGCAAAAAGACCGCTCCACTGGTCAGTGAGTTTTATGAACAGTACAAGGACGACCCTCGCATTAAGATTATTGCAGTCTATATGCTGACAGACAAGAATGAGTGGACTCAATTCATAGAGGAGAAGAACATGCAGAATCTTACCAACGTATGGGACCCTGACCGTACGTCGTATTATTGGTATTGGTTTGACACATCTTCCACCCCTATGATATACGTTCTTGACAAGGAGCATAAGATTTTTGCAAAGAAAATAGATGTAGATACACTAAAACTTATTGCATCTTATGAGTTAAAATAACTTTCAATTATTTATGGCTATAATTAAATCTGTACGGGGGTTCACCCCAAAAATAGGCAATGATTGTTTTCTTGCCGACAATGCGGTGATTATTGGCGACACCACCATTGGTGACGGTTGCAGTATATGGTTTGGCACAGTGTTACGTGGTGATGTAAACACCATAACCATTGGTAATCATGTAAACATTCAGGACGGAGCGGTGCTACATACGCTTTACCAAAAATCAGTTGTTGAGATTGGAGACTACGTGTCTGTAGGACACAATGTTACAATTCACGGAGCCAAAATCTGTGATTATGCACTTGTAGGTATGGGTGCCACCGTTCTTGACGGTGCCGTCGTAGGCGAGGGTGCCATTATTGCAGCGGGGGCATTAGTATTAAGCAATACTCAGGTTCCGGCAGGCACCATTTGGGCAGGTGTACCAGCCAAACAGGTTAAAGAGGTGTCACCTGAACAGGCTAAGGAGATTAACCAAAAGATAGCCCATAACTATGCAATGTACGCATCGTGGTATAAATGAATTGAAAATTGAAAATTGAAAATGGAAAATTGAAAATTCACGAATTACGTAGTAATGAGTAAAGTTGAGGATTACATCGAGTACATTATCCACCAAAAGCGATACTCTAATCTGACGGCAGAGGCGTATAAAAGGGATTTGGAGCAATTCCAAGTATTCCTGCAGAACACTTATGGTGTTTCTGAACTTACTGATACCAAGAGTGTTTATGTAAGAGATTGGATTATGTCACTGAAAGAGAACAGCATTTGCTCCACATCGGTGAACAGAAAATTATCATCTTTACGCAGCTTTTTTAAGTATATAAAAAAGTGTGATAATGAGTTTATTGACCCGATGGTCAAGATAACGGCATTAAAGACACCAAAGCCGCTACCTATATTCTTTAGGGAGAGCGAAGTGGACGAAGTGTTGAGCAGCAAGCCGATAGATGGGGACTTCACAGCATCGAGGAACGATATGGTACTGGAACTGCTGTACGACACAGGCATACGTAGGGCTGAATTAATTTCAATAAAAGATTGCGATTTTAATTTTTTTTCACTAACTTTGCAAGTAACGGGTAAAGGTGGTAAGGAGCGGGTGATTCCTATCAGTGATATACTAAAGGAGAAAGCACAAAAATACATTGCTCTAAAGAATGAGGTTTTTGGCGACACCACCTATTTTATAGTGACAGACAAAGGAGAGAAAGCCTATCCTCAGCTTATATACAGAATTGTTACAGAGAGTATGGGTTGTGTATCGTCTCTCACAAAACGCAGTCCGCACGTTATGAGGCACACTTTTGCAGGTGCATTGCTCAACTCCGGGGCTGAAATAAACGCTGTAAAGGAACTGTTAGGACATGCCAATTTGGCGGCGACACAGATATATACCCACACATCTTTTGAACAGATGATGCAAATATACAGCAAGGCACATCCAAGAAAATAACATACTGCTATCGTGTAAGGGGTTGTTTTTATGTATGATGTATAGATGTATGATGTATGACTTTCTCCGTCATTCTGAGTAGAGCGAAGCGGAACGAAGAATCTTTACTTTATATATAGTGTATTAACCTATTAATTGCTAAATTATAACATTATGAACATCAACATTCAATCAATTAAGTTTGATGCAACAGAGAAGTTGCAGAACTTCATTAACAAACGTGTAGAGAAACTTGGCAAATTTTACGAAGGTATTACAAATGTTGAGGTATCATTAAAAGTGATTAAACCGGAAACAGCTGCCAACAAAGAAGTATCCATAAAAGTCATAGCACCTCATATTGAATTGTTTGCCAGCAAAATAGCTGACAGTTTTGAAGATGCCACAGACTTATGTGCTGAAGCAATCCAAAAACAATTGACTAAAGCAAAAGAGAAAAATCAATAAAATTTATAGTTTTTTGTAAAATTATTTTGCGGTTTGAAAAAATTGTCATACATTTGCAAGCCGTTAGAAAAGCTATGCCTCTTTAGCTCAGTTGGCCAGAGCACGTGATTTGTAATCTCGGGGTCGTTGGTTCGAATCCGACAAGAGGCTCAAAAGATTGCTCATATCTATAAAATGAGAGACATACTAAGGCTTGTCTGAAAAGACATTCCGCACCGCCTCTTTAGCTCAGTTGGCCAGAGC
>JAKSNY010000006.1 GCA_024399495.1 Paludibacteraceae bacterium | reverse complement strand
TCACCTACCTTGTCATCAAAAGAGCGAGATTCGCATCCGTCCTCATCTATCAATAGCACAGGATTTCCCATACAATATACATACGGACTCACACCAGGATATTTCTCTGCAAGGGGATCTACGCCAAGCCACAATGCCGCACTTGGTTGCGGCTTCTATGTCTTGTCATTTTGTTTGATTAACGACCGCAAAATTATACATTATTTTTTATTCTGCAAATTTTTTTTTTTTTAATTTTACACCCCAATTAGTTTTAAGATTGCATCGGGGCAAAGTCCCATCTTCTCAAAAGAAAACAGTTTTTTTCCTGCATCCTTAAATGACCCACCCGAAGAGTACAGCACATCATCTATTATCATAAACCTATCGTGAACCTTGCTCATAAGATAAACCTCAACAGGAGGATATTGGGCATTATACTTCTGTAAATCAAGCTTAAAAGTCTCATTTTTATAGCATTTCTCACTTGTGTAAATCACTCCCATTACACCAGCAGAACGCTTAGATAACAATTTAAGCACACTCTCATCCACATAGTTATCAATAATAACAACACGCTTATTAGCACTCCTTATTAAATCAGAAAACAATTTATACGCATCAAAGAACTGCCCCTGCATAAAAATCTGCTCTGCAGGAGGTATAGCATTCTTTAAAACAATGTCAAGTTGTTTTTGATTTTCATATACGATGTTATTTGTTTGACGCAGCCCCTCTTCCAACGCCACAACTCTGTTTTCCAAACTACCGCCTTTTAAAATATAGGTTCTTAAAACCCTATTAGCCCATTGACGGAATCTGGTGGCATTGATGGAGTTTACTCTGTAACCTACAGACAGCACAGCATCCAAATTGTAATAGGCAGTGAAATATGTTTTTCCATCCTTAGCAGTATATTCCAAAATGGAATAAACTGAACTTTTTTCAAGCTCTCCGCTTTGAAAAATATTGCTCAAATGCTTTGAGATTACTGGCTGTTTCACACCAAAAAGTTTACTTATTTGTTCCTGCCTAAGCCATGCGGTTTCCCTGTAAATGTAAACATTTATATCTGTGGTTTCATCGGACCTATACAGCACCACAGTACCTTCATTCCACGATTTTTCATAAACAGCAGGCAGTGGCGGCTCTTCAGAAAAGTCAATATCAACACTGCTTTTCATAAGAGTTTTCAGTACCCTGACACCAGTCTCTGTAAAGGCAAAAGGAAGCTTCCTTACACCACCTCTTCCAGTGTTGTTTGATGTCGCAATTTTCGGCATCAAATCGAAATTTGACAAATTTTGCCATTCTTCTTTTGTCAATTGAAATACTGAATCAGAAAAAAACTTTTCTTTGTTTCTTTTGATTTGTTCGTTCATGCGTCTGGTTTCCACACCCAGTGTCGCCGCCAGTTCCCTATCTAATACTACTCTTTTATTCCTTATTGTATAGATGTGTGGTTGTTTTGCCATATCCATTGTATTTGGTTCATTTATGAATATGCAAAGTTATTGTTCACAAACAATATAATCAAGTGGTTGTTAAAGATTTAACATTATTTAGTATTTGCTCAAAAAAAATTGTAACTGCTGGTTACAATTTTGTAACCGGCAGTTACTAAATGGTGTAATTAAGTGTTAATAAATGTTAAAACTTCATCATGGCTTTTTCGTCATCATGAGAGATGTTTCACTTATCTCTTCCCCTTAAACATCAGCAGTCTGAGAGAACCTATATAGTTAAAGTAGTTTATAATCCAATCAAAGAGAACAATAATTTTGTTCTTTACACCTAAAATGGAGCGAAGGTGAATGACCATCCACATACCCCATGCTATAAAGCCGCTAAAGTGCATTCCACCTATATCAGCCACAGCCTTGTTTCTTCCAATGGTAGCCATTGAGCCAAGGTTTACATATTTGAATGTCTTTCTCTCCTTGCCATTTGCCACAGCATTCAGATTAGTGGCTATTAGTTTTGCCTGCTGCATTGCAACCTGAGCCATTTGCGGATGTCCGTTTGGATAGGCGTCTTCACTTGTAAGGGCAATATCGCCGGCGGCAAACACAGAATCCATACCCGATACCTCCATATATTGGTTGCATATAATTCTACCACCCTTGCCTATGCTTGTTTCCGGCACACCGTCCAATGTTACGGCAATAACACCGCTGACCCATATCAGAATCCTTGCCTTAATGGTGGAGCCGTCATCCATAATTACGCTGTGAGTCTTTTCATCATAATCAACCACACGCTCAGGAATTGAAAGGTTCATAAGCAATGAAATATAGGCACAAAAGTACTAAATTTTAATAAACTGTGGCTATATTGGGCGGCGAAAATTTTATTAGCAGTAAATACGCAAATATTGAGACCGCAATCCAGACTTGAAACTGGATTACCTCTTTTCATTCGGTGATCCAGACTCGCTACCGCAGATGAAACTGGATTACGTCGCTGCCGCTCCGTGATCCAGACTCGCTACCGCGGGGGATGACTGGATTACCTCTTTTCATTCGGTGATCCAGACTCGCTACCGCGGGTAGGCTGTTTAAACAAAAAGAGTTCCTTCGCTTCCGCTCAGGAACTTGCTTTTGTTTTTCTCGCGTGCTTTCAAGAGTAAACTCTTGACGCACGCTCGCAAAAAAAAAGAGTTTTCACCATCGTGAAAACTCTTTTTGTTTAGTCGGGATGACTGGATTCGAACCAGCGACCACGCGCCCCCCAGACGCGTACTCTAACCGGACTGAGCTACATCCCGAAAATATGTCTATTTTGTTAAGGCTACCCCCTCACTGTCCACTGTCAACTGTCCACTGTCAACTATATTTATTCAGGCCACCCATCAAATATATCCTCTCCGTAGTAATTGTTTTCCTCCTTACTGTGGATTGGATACCATATTTGGGCAAAAAATGGGTTGTGTTTTGCTATTTTATCGTAATCCCAAGGTGTAGGAGTACATTCAGGACACCAATGACCGCCTAACAGAACTAATGCAGGCGATGCCTCAAAAGTATGCCCCTCAGCACATTGCCACTTTAGTTTTGTAGCCATATCTCCCTTGACCATAGTTTCAGACAAGCATTTGCCACCACGGAATGCGGCAGCCTCCTGCATATCCTTTATATCAAGTTCTGAAACAGGTTTGGTTTCATCATAGCCATGCTTAATATCCACCAAAGGAGTCTCTGACGGACGGCTTAAATCCTGCTCTTTCCAAGGTTTGATAGCCTTATATGCCTCCAATGAGCCATAATAAGCCGCAATACGTTGCTTTTCATTATTCCTAATCCAATATTGAGTACCCCATTTCTCCTTATATGCCATAGGACGCATAGCCCACTTAATAATGAACGCAGGGCATATCTTTGCAAGGCTGTAGAACCAAGGTAACTGCTTTCCCATCTGCTTAAAATACTCATCTACAGGAGTATTGGCACGGAAATGCAGGTAATTCTCAAGTTTGTCACTATCCTGATACCACTGCCCATGAAAATTACGCAACACAAACCACTGTGGCTCAAAAATCTTCTCAGGTTTAGGACACGATATTGTTGAGAGCAACTTGCATTCAAACTCATAGTTAGTAAGGCGGTACTCCTTACCTGAACCTATGTTGTAAAAATTATTCCAAAACTCTGCAGGTACATTATCCTCCACAACATTTGCAAGCAGCCTGCCTGAGTCCTCTACGGTAGCCCACTCCAGCACACCACGTAGTGGCACGTGGAACATAATGGGGTCATAATGGCTTAGAATGCCAGGGTGCAAAATACCAGACTGACGCAAACTTACCCAATTCTTTATACCTGACTCTACTATGGTCTTTTCTGCCCTTGTCTTTGATATGGCATAGTGGTCATATACACTTATACATATAGGGTCACCTGTTCTGCCCCAATGTATAGGCTCACTACGGTCTGATGTCTGTGCCACCGTACCTATGTAAACCACCTTTATATCATCTTTATTAGGCTGTGCAAGCACCGCTTTAGCAATATTCTCTGCCGCACCCACATTGGTTTTTATAGTGCGTTTTGGGAAATAATCTGCCGCCGGCGATACCATACCACCCACATGCAGCACATAATCTGCACCTGTAACGCCCTTTAGCACATCATCGTAATTAAGAAGATTACCCCAAACCACCTTAAAGCCATCCATTGCCATATATGGGGCAAGTTTCTTTCTGTTAACCTTGCTGTCACGTGCAAGAGCCACTATATTAAAGCGGTCAAGTTTCTTTGCCAACTCCTTGAGTCCGGCAGAACCCATAACTCCGGTAACACCGGTAATAAAGACTGTCTTTTTCATTTCTCAACAGGTGATGTTTCAATAGGTGATGTCTCTTTAATTTTACGTTCTCTTGAATAGAATATCTTTGACAGAGCCAATGCCAACACTGCAGCACCAATAAGCACCCAATTATAGTATTCAAGCAAACCAAAGCCCTCCGGTGCAACAAATATATAGGTGGTCACCACCATTGTCATAAACATGGCAGGCAACAACGCCACATAGTGCCAATAACCCTTAGTTCTGTAAAGGAATGACGCTATTGCCCATAGAGTGAACGTTGCAAGTGTCTGGTTTGCCCAAGCAAAATAACGCCAGATAGTCTCAAACCCGTCCTTATCGCTCAAGCTATACATCAATATACCAAATGCCACCAAGAACATAGGCACACAAATAAGCAGACGGTTTCTTATTTTACCCTGTTTAAGGTGTATTCTATCCGCCACTATAAGACGTGCTGAACGGAAAGCGGTATCACCCGATGTTATAGGACATACAATCACACCTACGATTGCCAAAAGTCCGCCAATTCTACCCAACCAGGTTTTTGACATAAAATCTACAATATATCCTGCCGAATAGCCATTGCCTGCGGCATCAGCATATCCGTTCTCCTGATAGAATGTAATGGCTGCGGCAGCCCATATAATGGCTACAATACCCTCTGTAATCATAGCCCCGTAGAACACAGCACGTCCCTGACGCTCATTGGTTACGCATCGGGCTATAATAGGAGACTGCGTGGCATGGAATCCCGATACGGCTCCACACGCAATACTTACAAACAAGATTGGGAAAATAGGCTCCTCCTTATCAGGGTTAAGATTCTTGATGCCGTCAAAAATCTCTGGTATGGCAGGCTGGTGTACATAAAGTGCAATCATAATACCTACAGCCATAAACAGCAGAATGGCGGCAAACAGCGGATAAATTTTACCTATAATCTTATCAATAGGTACTGACGATGCCAAAATGTAATAGGCGAATATGGCTATTATCCATATAATCATTCCTGTTTTCTTATCTGCCCCGATACTTGGGAAAATGCCTGTAAGCAGTTCTGCAGGGGTGTATATATACACAACACCGACAAGCAGCAACAGCAGAATGGAGAATCCCACAGAGAAATACTGCATGCCGTTACCCAAGAACTGCCCTATAATTTCTGGAAGACTTCTACCGTTTCTGCGGATAGAGAGCATACCAACCATAAAATCATGCAACGCACCTATGAATATACAACCGAAAACTATCCACAGATATGCCGAAACGCCAAATCTGGCTCCCATTATGGCACCAAAAATAGGTCCTGTACCTGCAATGTTAAGAAACTGAATCATATATGCCTTCCATGCAGGCATTGGCACAAAATCCACCCCATCAGGGTGCTTTATGGCAGGCGTAGGTCTATTTTCATCTATGCCAAACAGCTTCTCCATCAACTTTCCGTAGGTAAGATATCCCACGACAAGCAGAAGTAATGCTATTGTAAATGTAATCATAATAATTCAATTGAAAATTGAAAGTTGAAAATTGAAAGTTGACTGTTACTAGGAACGAGAGCAGAACTAAGTTTACTTAAGTTATGCCGAGTGACGAAGTAACATGGTTAAAACTTGTTTTAACAAAGTTGACAGTGAATCATTGACCCCTGACCCTTGTCCCTAATTTATTTTTTCGGGTGCAAAGTTATAAAAAATTAAGTATAAATGAGTAAATTTGCACAAAATTAAAAACAAATTTATGGAAAGTATTCCTACGCTTATATCAGACCTGTCTCTCATACTGCTTTGTGCGGCACTAATGTCAATAATTTTCAAGAAATTAAAGCAGCCTGTAGTATTGGGGTACATTATGGCAGGATTTCTTGCAGGACCATATATGCCGTTCACATCTACCATTGTGGATATGGCATCTATAAAAACCTGGGCAGATATAGGTGTTATATTCCTTATGTTTGGGTTAGGTCTTGAGTTCAGTTTCAAGAAACTGCTGAAAATAGGCACAGCTCCAGTGGTGGCTGTAATAACAATGCTGCTGTGTATGCTTGGTCTGGGATTGCTGGTGGCTCACGGATTCGGGTGGAGTAAGATGGACGGACTCTATTTAGGAGGTATGATGGCTATAGCATCTACAAGCATCATAGTAAAATCTTTTGAAGAACTTGGCGTAAAGCAGGAGAAATTCACCACTACTGTATTTGGCATACTTATATTGGAGGATATAATAGCCATTATATTGATGTTGCTATTCGGAACTCTTGGTAAAGGTGGAAGCGTAGATGGCGAAGTGCTTATTATGAGCCTTGTAAGTATGGCTTTTTACCTTGTGCTATGGTTTATTTTAGGTATATATCTGATACCACTGTTGCTTAAAAAGAGCAAGAAATTCCTAAATAACGAGACTCTGCTTATTATAAGCCTTGCTTTATGCTTTATGATGGTGGTGGCGGCTTCGGCTGCAGGTTTCTCTGCCGCATTTGGAGCATTTGTAATGGGTTCCATTCTTGCAGAAACCACAGAAGGTGAGCATATAGAGCATATAACCACACCTATAAAAAATCTGTTTGGTGCCATATTCTTTGTATCGGTAGGTATGATGATAGACCCGTCAATAATTGTCAAGTATTGGGGTTCTATTCTTACAATAACCGCTGTGGTGCTTATTTTAGGTAGCTTTTTAGATACATTTGCCTGTATGCTTGGCGGTGTAAACTTTAAGGAGGCTATAAGGTGCGGTTTCTCACTTGCCCAAGTTGGTGAGTTTGCATTTATCATTGCATCGCTTGGTGTAAGTTTAGGTGCCATAGAGCCTTGTCTCTACCCGATTATAGTGTCGGTATCAGTAATAACCACCTTTACATCGCCGTATATGATTAAGGCATCGGGTCCTATAGCGGAAAAACTTGAGCCACTGCTACCAGAGAAACTAAGGCGTGAGAACCGCAGAAACGCAAACGCCTCAGACACACATATAATAAGCAAACCTTGGATGAACATTCTTAAGCAGTCTGCGGTTATAATTCTTATTTACGCGGTACTTTGTGCCACCGTAATAGCACTTTGTGATGAGGTTGTATATCCTCAACTTCTTGTACTACTTGATGATTGCCTGCCAGACACATTCTTAAAATATGCCACCATCAATGAGATTGCAAAACTTGTTACTGTGCTGATTGCACTGTTCGGGTTGCTTGTATTTATACGCCCACTGCTTACAAAAGGTCTGTTTGATGACAAGTTCTGGGCTCTATGGCACAATAAGCAGTTTAACCGTGCCCCACTTATATTCATTATAGGGTTAAGAGGCTTGGTGGCGGTAATTATGGTGACCACCGCTGTTGATGTAATTTATCACTCACCAATAGCCGCTTTAGTGGGGCTTGTAGTGTTTGCAATTCTGTATTGGGTTCTATTAAGGCAGATTAAAAAGGGGCAGAGCCACATGGAGTCTGTGTTTAAAGAGAACTATAACTCTAAAGAGATGGCTGCCAAAGCAGACAGACCCACCTATGAGGGCGATTTGCTTAGCAAAGATGTACACCTTAGTGAGATTAAAATACCCGTAAACTCTGTATGGTGCGGTAAAACCATAAAAGAAGCTGATTGGGGCAGAACATACCATATAAATATAGCGTCCATACTACGTAATAGTGGACGTATAAACATTCCGTCTCCAGATGCGGTTATATTCCCTAATGATAGAGTTCAGCTTCTTGGCAGCGATGAGAATCTAAAGAAATTTGCAACAGACCTGAGCAGTGACTCTAACAAGGTTAAAGTGGAAGCCAACACCCCCGATAGTGAGATGCAACTGCTTAGAATCGCAGTTCCGGAGAACTCTGTGATTATAGGCAAAAAAATATTTGATATTGGTATCCGCGATGATTTCCATTGTATGATAGCGGGCATTGACCGTGGCGATGACAATCTTATAAAGCCATCACCCGATGTAGTGTTCTGCGGTGGCGATATAGTGTGGATTGTAGGAGAGTCTAAAAACATAAAGAATCTTCAACAACATGCCAATAAGTTAAGCTAAGAAGATAAGAGCGTATGATACACATAGTTAAATATTTTCCAGACCTTAGTAGTGAGCAGTTGCAGAAATTTGCGGCACTTGAGGATTTGTATAACGATTGGAACGCTAAAATAAACGTAATATCACGCAAGGATATAGAGAACCTATACCTGCACCATGTGCTTCACAGCCTTGCCATAGCCAAAATTCTCAGATTTCAGCCATCAACCACTATAGTGGATATAGGTACAGGCGGCGGTTTCCCAGGTATTCCGCTTGCCATTATGTTTCCTGACTGCAAGTTTACACTGGTGGATTCCGTAGGCAAGAAAATTAAGGTGGCTACCGCTGTGGCTACTGCATTGGGGCTTGACAACGTGCGGTTTATAAACGACAGAATGGAGAACATAAAGGATAAGTTTGATTTTGCCGTAAGCCGAGCAGCCATGAGTCTTGACCTATTGGTTAAGGTAAGCCGTAAGAACATATCTAAGCAGAGTGCAAACGCACTGCCTAACGGCATTATCTGCCTAAAAGGCGGCGAACTTGAAGATGAAGTGAAGCCCTACCACAATGTAGCCACACTCTACAATATATCAGAGTTCTTCAAAGAAGATTATTTCAGCACCAAAAAAGGAGTGTATTTACCGGTGATTCGGTGATGCGGTGATTCGGTGATGCGAATTTACATACATCATACATTCATACATCATACATAATCCGTATATTACGGCAGAGCCGTAATATACGGATTATTATCCTTCTCAAATCCAATATTCGTAGTTCCCCCATGCCCTGTATATACAGTGGTGTCATCGGGTAAAGTGAACAGTTTGGATTTTATGGAATCAATAAGTGATGAGTAGTTGCCACCGTCAAGGTCTGTACGCCCTATGCCACACTGAAACAGGCTATCACCACAGAACACACATTTATCTTTAGGGGAATAGAAAGCCAATCCGCCGGGGCTATGACCTGGAACTTCAAGCACATGCAACTCAATAGAACCCTCTGTTATAATATCGCCGTCTTTAAGATAACCTTTAAGTTTCTGTGGCTCAACGCCATCTCTAAACCCAAACATCTGTGCGTGGTGTTTCATTAAGGCAAGCAGGAACTCATCTCTCTCTCCAGCCTCAGGCAAAACGCCAAAAGTGTCTGCCAGAAACTTGTTGCCAAAACAATGGTCAAGGTGCAGATGGGTGTTAATCACTCTCTTTAGAGTGAGCCCTTGCTCCTTTATATAATTCTCAAGTGTAAGTTTCTCATTACCATAGAGGCAACCTGCATCTATTACTATACACACCTTACTCTGCTCATCTATAAGCAGATAGGTATTCTCCTCTATCGGGTTAAAAACAAAGGTCTTAACCTGCATAACTTAATCATCAATATCCAATTCTATAACATTGCCCTTAAGATCAAATTTAGCCTCTATCATATTGCTTAATTTAATCTCAATATCACGGCTATCCTTATCTATCTTTACAATAGATGCACCAGGGTAACTTTGTGATACCCAAGCCTTTATATTAGCAGGTATAATAACATCGGGTACTGCCACTGTACGTCCTTCAAACTCTTTCCAAGCACCCTTTGATGTAAAAGAGACCTTATCTCCTGTTGTAAACATAACCTCGTATGGAGCATCGTCAAACAACTCCGTATCCTTAGTTACAATAGGAGACTGGAATGCAGGATTGGCACTTGCAGGAAAATATTGCTGTACAAAACTTTGGGCAGCCTTAGGCAACTCAGTAAACGCTATTGGCCTATTGTCTGCACAACTCACACAACACCCTAACATAAGGGCAACCAAAACTAAAACACTCTTTTTCATAACCGTAAATTTTAATAATTGTTACAAAGATAGTGCAAACCGAATACAAAACCAAAAAATGCACAGCATTTTTGAGAAAAGGACGTTTTGTGAATTGGGAGTTTACTCACATATTCACAAATAAGGACTTTTTCAAAAACGGAACGTTTTTGGTTTTGTTGAGGTGCAGCCTACCGCTCAGGCTTCGCCTGCCTTTTTGTCGCGACTCGGCATAACCCAAGTAAACTTGGTTTCTGCACTCACTGCTCCAAAAATTCACGAGCACACGCAGTGTGCGAGTAAAGATAGGGAAAATTTCTGAATTCAGGAAAAAGGCACGGAATTTTCCGTGCCTTTGGCTTTTAATCCTTAAACTACGTTATTTTCTTCTCGGACTGTAACCGCAGCCGTACTTGGCAAAATTGTATTCGTTGAATGGGTTGTCAGGGTCTGATTTGCCGTACGATATTTCATAATATATTTTCATATTTGGGTCTGATGTTTCTCCGTATCCAATTTGACAATATATGTTGTCATTTGCATAGGTGCCATATGAATTTGATTTATTGCTTATATTTTCTAAAAAAAATTCAGCATTTTCAGTACATTCTCTATTTTCGTAATCTTTATCCATTAACTCGCTTATAAAGTATGGAAAGTGTTTTTCTTTTAATTGTTTATGGTATATAATGTAAGTTTTTTTGTCATTTTGAGTAGGATAAAGTTTATGTGCAGTTAAAAATTCTACTTTGTTATTTACAAAGTCAAATCCATAATCTAATCCATACGATTTGTTTATGTAATTATATTTATTCTCTCCAAAATATGATTTCGTATCTAACACAAATCCCTGTTCTATTAAGGCACTGACCACTGTGGCTGAATCCTGTCCGTACAGGCTCTCCACGAGTTCAAGGGACATATTTGAAAAATCGAAACTCTTTGAGGGCTCGTTTTTGTCCTTCTTGCATGAGACGCACACGGTCATCATCACTGCTGCTGCGACGAATGACATAAATAATAAAATCTTTTTCATAACTTTAAGTTTTTTAAATGGTTAATATTGTTTTTATCTGTTTATCTTTCAAACTGCAAATGGTACATAAAAAAAGCGGGACTTGCATTGTTGCAGTTCCGCTATTGAGGTCTTCGCATACCTATCACCTAAAACTAACAACACGAAGTCCACGCCGTATGTAAGTGCAGATGATAGTATCATCTATAAACTACATACACGCAGACATCCAATGTTGCATCGTTACGAGGTGATTATGAAATTTGCGAAGTTTCAATAGTCGCAACAATGCGTCAAAAGACGCCTTTTAATATGTCTTTAGTGGCACACTTGCCACTCAATTGTGCAAATATACGCAATTTTTCTCAATATGCAATTTATATCTATATTTAATTATCTATCGTTTATTCTTATTTTTACCACGATAGTTCTTAGTGCAAGCATGACAATTAGGACATAATAGTTGCAGATTTTCCAATCTTTGGTCATCTCGCACCCCATTTATATGATGCAATTCCAATGCAATAGGAGCCCCTAACCATTCTGAGTTGCCACAACATTCACATTTATATTCTTTTAAACCCTCCTTAAGCAAACGTTCCTTTAAATGATTTGCATTTATAAAAGTGGAATGTTCAACTAATATTTCTGATAAAGAGCGTGCCTCTCTTAATGGAGTAAAATTCTCTCCGCAGTTCCAACCCTGACCAGTAAAATGAGTTGTATCTAAATGCAATTCCTTAATTTTTCGTTTCACTGTCTCATAATTACTCCCTGCAACCTTCAACCCCAATTTCTTTATAACTTGAGCATAAGAGAAACTGCTTTTGACCGCCAAAATAAATTGATTATCTGTCCACCGTTTTTTCATACTCAAATTTACTAAAAATATAGCACATATACAAATAAAAATCACAAAAAAATTCGCTGATAATCTGTAAATTATCAGCGATTTTCTGTGTACCCGAGGCGGGACTTGAACCCGCACAGCCGTAATGGCCAAAGGATTTTCATACAAACTTCTGTTTGCTTGGACTATGTCTTAACCTTATTCTCAGGGAACTTAGGTTGTGGGTATATAGTCTCTACACATTTAGGAATCATTGATTCCACTTAGCTCGGCGTTCTTTGCATTTATACGGCTGCAACATTCACCGAATTAGCCCACTTCTACATTAAGGATTTCTCCTTAAGCACTCTTTACCTTGGTTTAATAAACCACAACAATTTCAAAGTCCTTCGTGTCTACCATTCCACCACTCGGGCAGAGGTTTTCAAAAAACCACTGCAAATTTAAGTGAATTTGTACACATAACCAAAAAAAGCAAGGCATTTTTTGAAAAAAGTATGTTTTGTGGTTTCTCTATTGTTTGCGTATATAATAATCTGATGCGTAGAAACTCTGTGCGGCAAGGCACAATTCAGAGTACCACTCCGCTCCAAAGGCGGCAATAAGCGGTTCTCGCAGAAACTTATATACAGGCACTTTAAGGCGTTTGCCGTTCTCACAGGCACACTTGCAGATGCTCCACTGATGATACTCAACTGCTGTGAATTTTTTATGCTTTTTAACCCTTACAGGATATAGATAACAAGATATAGGCTTGCGTATGGCACATTTACCCGATAGGTACGCTGTCTCTAATGCACACTGCCATACACCATCTTTTTTATAGGCAAAAACGCACTCATCAGATGGAGACAATGAGGTTAGATGCTCCCCATCGGGGTCTGTATATACAACGCCCTGGTTTTTTATAACCTCTTTAGCCTCTGCCGATATAAACGGCTCTACAGCCGATACGGCAGACTCTATAAGTGGAATTTCAGCATCGGTTACAGGGGCTCCGCCGTCACCCTCTTTGCAACAATCACCGTGACATTTTGCTATATCACAAACAAACTGCTCTGTAAACAGTGCTGAGCTTATAAGGGTATCTCCAATCTCAATCATAAAATCCATAGAGAACTACCAAATATCCACATCGTTGTAGTAATCGCCACTATTACTCTGCTTGGTATAATGGTCTTTTGAAAATACGATAGGTGCCACGTATGCACTTTTAACCCGATACCCGTCAATAGTGGCGGCTCTAAACGCTGGCAGGCTCTCCATAACTCGCAAAGCCTCTGCATCTTGCTCTTCTGTAAGAGACTGCAGAATTTTAAACTTACCAGGCTTGCCACACCTGTCAATAACAAACTCCACTATAACCTCGCCTGTAACAAGCAGTGGCTCTCCGTTTTTATCGTACTCCCCGCTATACACCTCCTGAATCTCTGTATTGCGTCCAAGATAGAGACTTAATTCCAAGTCACCACCAGGGAACTGAGCATCAACCAAATCTTTAGGATAAGCACTATAAGTGGCTCCATAGATGGGAGATTCCTCATCATCTACACAATCCTTACCGTAAAT
This sequence comes from Paludibacteraceae bacterium, assembly GCA_024399495.1. Classification (GTDB taxonomy): domain Bacteria; phylum Bacteroidota; class Bacteroidia; order Bacteroidales; family Paludibacteraceae; genus Enterocola. The sequence continues at coordinate 108,975 of JAKSNY010000006.1, read as the reverse complement.
GCCGGCATACATCATGTAGTTTACTGAATACAGCCGGATTGGGAGCAATAGTAATAACAATAGTAGTTTCTTCATTGGTTAAACATGTTTTGCTGTAAAGTAAGACGCTATACAGCCTAGCCCCATTACTGTTACAAAAATAATTAATATATCTGTTATACAGACTTTTATAGGGTAGGCGTTTACAATATACGTGCCGCCACTGCCCATAGTTATAAATTCAAACCTGTACTGCAGCCAGCACAAAACCAGCCCTATCACAATACCCGATACTACTCCTATAAGAGATGTGAGGCAACCATCGTAGAAAAACACACGGAAAACACCACGTCTGTCTAACCCTAAATGGGAAAGAGTCTGGATATCATCTTTTTTCTCTATAATAAGCATTGATAATGAGCCAATTATATTAAACGCCGCAATCATTAGAATAAAGGATAGAATAAGGTATGTAATCCACTTCTCCACCTCCATCATACGGTAAAAATCCTTCTGCTGTGCGTAGCGGTCAAGCACCTCAAAATCTGAACCTAATGCCGCTTGTGCCTTTTCTATGAATTTACGTTCACTGGCTTTTGGCTTTAACCTGATGTCTGCCGATGTAACCTCTGTCTCATACTCAAACAACTCTCTTGCCTGATTTATAGGTATGATTACAAGAGTGTTGTCATATTTATCTTGCCTTACCATAAAACTACCCGATGGAAACGCCGTTATCTCATTAAAAGAGCGGTCAGGGCGTATCATTGAGATATTACCCTCACGCTTAGGGGCGTAAAGGTGAATTGGGTCAACAATATATACTCCGCTACCTATATTTCCTGCCAGCCCTGCACCAAGCACCGCCTTGCAGAAATTACCCTCATGCAGAGAGAACTCTCCCTGAACCATTATGGCAGATATATTAGTAAGCGATTCATAATTGTCTTCCACACCTTTTACAGTTACGGGCAACTGCTTGTCCTTGAATTTTAACAAGGCATTCTCCTCTATTACATAACTAAGACATTCAATATCAGGCATAAGTTTAATTTCTGCAAGCTTATCGGGATTAAAACTCTTACTGCCCGATGCCTCAATTCTTATCTGTGGGTCAAAATTACTGAACAACCCCTCTATAACTCCCTGGAATCCGTTATAAACCGATAACACGCACACTAATGCCATAGTTCCCACCGCTACACCGCACACAGAAATCATAGACACAATGTTTATGGCACTGTGACTCTTCTTTGAAAAGAGGTAACGGGACGCTATTTTAAGAGAAATGTTCATTATATTTCGTAATGTAAGAAAAATTCATACATCATACATTACTATGTAATAGTTTATCAATATTATCTATATAATCCAATGAATCATCCTTATAGAATGTGAGGGTTGGCACTGTACGCAGTTGGAATCTGGTGCGTGCCGCCAAATCATGACGTATGCTGACGGTCTTGGAATTTATAAAATCCAGAAGCTCCTGAGATTTCTCAGACGGAAATATGCTTAAATACACTCTTGCCACGCTAAGATCAGGGCTAATCCTTACTATTGTAGTGGATACTATTGTGCCGTGCATCTGACGGGTCATACCTAAAAAAATATCACATAACTCTTTTTGTATAAGCCTTGCAATCTTGTTTTGTCTTGTTGTTTCCATAATGTTTACATCGGGTTAGGTACAGATATTATCTTACCCTCATAATGGTAAGTCCGTCACGCAAAGGTAAGATAAATCTGTCAATTCTTTCATCTTTTGCTATAAAATCGTTAAAGGCAATAAGCCCCTTTGTCTGATAATCGTTACTCTCAGGTGTCTCAGCAACCTTGCCTGCCCACAATGTGTTGTCTGCAAGTATAAAACCGCCCTTCTTTACTTTTGGCAGAACACACTCATAATACTCTATATAATCACGCTTGTTGCCGTCTATAAACACAAGGTCAAACACCTCCTCCATTTCAGGGATAAGTTTTACGGCATCGCCTATTCTGAAATCTATTTTTTCGGCATACGGACTCCGGGCTATATACTCCCTTGCCATATCCTCTATCTCATCATCAATGTCTAACGTAATAATTTTGCCGTTATCGGCAAGTCCCTCCGCCAAACACATTGCAGAATAGCCTACATACGTGCCTATCTCTAAAATTCTTTCAGGTCTTATCATCCACGATAGGGCACTGAGCAGCCTGCCTTGAATATGTCCGCTGACCATACGCGGGTGCAGCAACTTTACGTTTGCCTCACGGTCAAGCCTTGCCAGCAATTCTGACTCAGGCTGGGAATGCTCTAATATGTAATCATCTATAGTCATAAAGTTTAGGAGTTTCTCGATTCACCGATACCTCAGTATCGTAAGTTTCTGTAAATCAAAAATCTCTCTTGCACAGCACCTGATATCGGCAGCGGTAACTGCGTTTATTTTAGCCTCCATCTCCTTATTATCCATTACCTTTCCTGTATTAAGAAACTGCTTGGCAGTACCCAATATCCAAGACTCCCTATTCTCTCCACATATTGTAAGATAAGAAAGCAGACGGCGTTTGGCAAGTTTCAGCTCACGCTCAGTTATGGGACGGTCTGCAAAACTGCACAGTGTGTCTTTGACTATTTTCAGCACCCTATCTGTATCGCAGTCATCACAGCCAAGGTAAATATTCCAGTTGCCCGTCTCGTAATAGGCAGTGTAATTGGAATCCACCTCATAAACAAGCCCCTCCTTTTCACGCAACTTCATATTAAGGGCACTACTCATAAAGTCACCACCTAATATGTTATTAAGTAATGCAAATGTAAACCTGTTTTCATCATAAAGAGAGTAGCACCTATTGCCCAGCACCAAATGGGTCTGTTTGGTTTTCTTATTAACCTGCTTTACTACAGGAACATACGGTTTAAGCAATTCTCTTTCATAGCCCCTTTTAACAACTTGTACAGAGGCAAACACCTTATTTGCAAGTTTCTGCACTCTCTCCTTAGAGTAATTGCCCATAATAAAAAAGAGCATTTGGTCAGGCGTGTATGTACGTCTGTAGAATTGCAACAACTTACCCTGCCTTACAGCCTTTAAAGTTTTCTTATTGCCAAGAATGTTTCTGCCAAGAGGATTGCCACAGAAAATAAGGTCTTCAAAATCATCAAGTATTATCTCTGCCGGATTATCTATATAACTGTCTATCTCATCACAAATCACGTCCACCTCTTTATCTATGCACCTCTGACTGAACTGTGAGTCAAGCACCATCTGGGCAATAAGAGAGAACACTCTGTCAAGGTGTCTTTTTAAGAATGCCGCATAAACAGTGGTGTCCTCTTTAGTGGTGTAGGCGTTTATCTCTCCCCCGATGTCCTCTATACGTCTAATAATCTGCTCTGCACTATATTTTGAAGTACCTTTGAACATTAAATGCTCCACAAGATGGGCATATCCGCTCTCATTCTGACCCTCATCTCTGGTACCTGTGTTAATAATCATACCACAATAAGAAACATCGCCCGCTACCTTTACGTGCAGCAGGCGAATTCCTGATGATAAAATATAATTATTGATATTCAAATCAATCCACTATTTTTTAGCGTTGTTACCCCTATCTGCACCAACACGATGCATAGCACAACGGAAACCTATGTCGTTAGTACACTTATTTTGTTCCAAATAGCGGCGTTGTGCAGGAGATAACCAATATGCCCTGTCTTTCCAACCACCACCCTTATATACACGTGTATTGTTAGATATTTTAGTAGCAAGCATACCCTCTGGGTCTTCTGGTGCATCTGCGTCATAAAGACGTTTGGTAGCCATATCCGGGTCAATTGAAACATCTTTCCACTTACCGTTTTGTCCGTCATAACCACTCCTTGCGTCACCATCGTTAAAGTTACGTTTGTCGTAGGCAAGACGGGTAAGAATGCTATCCGCTCTAGTCAAGCCTGCGGTAGCAACCACCTTAGGTGCCTCTTGTTGGGTGGTCTCCTCTCCAGAGTTTTCTTCATCGCCAAGTTCTTCTTCAGAAGACTCTGAAGACTCAACAGCAGCGGTCTCTTCTTCTTCATCACCTGCACCCCATTTCTTATACTCAAAGTCATATCTTAATCTACCTAATTTATCAACCTCGTATGAGTTTGCTGTATCTTTTACAGGAGCAAGATATACATTACCACGGAATGGATTGTACTCTTGGAACTCATCTGTAGTGGTTTGACGATATACATCCATTGTCCACTCATTTACGTTACCAGCCATATTATACAAACCGTAATCGTTTGGCCAATATGAATTTACAGGGGCTGTTATAGTAGCCTTATCGTTAAGGTCTCCGGCAACACCCATCATATCACCCTTGCCACGAACGTAGTTTGCCATAATCTTGCCTCTTGACTTACGTTTTGGGTTACGGGTTTGAGAACCTTCCCATGGGTAGATACGTCTGTTATCATAGTTCTCCATACCCTCTTCAGACTCTATACCGTATGCGGCAAACTCCCACTCAGCCTCTGTAGGAAGACGGAAATTAGGCAACATCAAACCATCGTTCATAGTTGTTTTACGGACATCACCAAATGCAGTTTTTATAGGTGATTTTGCATTATCCGGACTATAAGACTCAACTTTCTCATATTTACCCATATTAAACACCTTTGACTTGGCAATAGTGTCATTGTCAGCCTTAGCGGAATCACGGTAAATGACAGCAAAGTCAGGGAAATCTATCACGCCGTTCTCCATAAGGATACGCTCGTTTACACGGTCGGTACGCCAAACGCAATAGTCTGTGGCTTGCTCCCATGTAACACCTACTACAGGATACATATCGTATGCTACGTGCGTAAAGTAATAGTTAAGATAGGGCTCGTTATACGCCATCTCGTCACGCCAAACTGTTGAGTCCGGACGGCATTTTTTAGAAACCTTTCCGCCATACATCAAATCCATCCAATAAACATACTCACGCCAGTCACGGTTTGAGATTTCATACTGGTCCATATAGAATGTGTTTACTGTAACACGGCGTGGATAGTGGTTCCACTCTGTATAAACATCCTCGTTTACACGACCCATAGTAAATGTACCACCGCCTATGAGAACCATTCCCGGAGGAGTGTCCTGTTCATAGTTATCCACCACTTGGAATCCGCCATATTTAGCGTCATTATATTTCCAACCTGTTGTATTTGATGTACCTTTATTACAAGAAGAAGCAACTACAACCAAAGCACAAAGCAGAAGCAAATTTCTAAAAGATTTCAAATTCATAGTATTCAAAAATTCATTTGGCTACAAAGATAACTATTTTTGTAGATAATTATTGCGTTTTTGTACATTTTTTTTAATTTTATTCAATAATGAGCAATAATTTGCATATAAATAGCACATTTTTACTGTATGAATTCCAAAAAATTGCTAACTTTGTAGTTTGTAATGACAGAAACTATAAACTTTAACGGGCAATTGATGAATCTTGACATCCCAAAAGTCATGGGAATCCTGAACATCACTCCCGACAGCTTTTATGAAAAGAGCCGTTATGCGTTTGATTTGGTAACAAATGCAGACATTATAGACATTGGAGGTTGCAGTACAAGACACGATGCCGCATACTGCTCCGAAAGTGATGAGTTGGAACGCCTTAAAAACGCATTGCCAAAGTTAAAGGAACTTACAAAAGGAAGGGCTGTAAGCATTGATACATTCCGACCATCAGTTGCAAGATGGGCTGTTGAAAACATCAGGGTGTCAATGATAAATGATATAAGCGGAGGTTCAGAAGAGATGTTTGAACTGGCGGCGGAACTGCATACGGCGTATGTACTTACTTACCCTGGTGGAGATTCTATAGACAAAATGCTGTATTGGTTTTCAAAACAGATATACTCATTGACAGACAAAGGGGTGTGCGACATAATCATAGACCCTGGGTTCGGGTTTGGAAAAACCATAGAGTGTGATTTTAATATAATACAAAATTTTAGCGTATTAAAGGAATTCAAGTTGCCTATACTTGCGGGCATATCACGCAAGAGTATGATTTACAAAACATTAAACAGCACGCCAGAAGATTCCTTGAATGGGACTACGGCACTTAACGCAATGTTACTTGACAGAGGGGCTGACATACTTAGAGTTCACGATGTAAAAGAGGCTAAAGAGACTATTAAACTATATAACCTTACAAGATGTTCTCATTCGGCATAAAAGACGCAATAGATATACTTATAGTAAGCATATTGCTTTTCCAAGTATATAAACTGCTTAAAGGGACTCAGGCAATGAACATATTCTTTGCCGTATTGGGTTTTATAATAGTGTGGTTTCTTGTGCGTTATGTATTCAGAATGGACCTTTTGGGAACCATATTCAATGCCATAATGAGTTTTGGAGCCATAATCCTTATAGTGTTGTTCCAAGATGAGATAAAAGGGTTCCTTACAACTATGGGCAGCCGTACATCCAAAGGTCTGATAGGTAAAATAAAGGGTCTGTTTTTTGGAACTGACAGCATAGACTCCGATATTGACATAGACTCCATTGTGGAGGCTACAGAGAACTGTGCCAGAACAAAAACAGGTATGCTTATTGTGATTCAGAATGATGCAAACCTTGACATTTACGCTAAAACAGGGGAGATAATAAATTCAAAGATAAGTGCCCGCCTTATAGAGAATCTATTTTTCAAGAACACGCCATTACACGATGGAGCACTTATAATAGTAGGTAACAAGATGGTGTCTGCCGGCTGCATTCTGCCGGTGTCACACAATCTAAACATACCAAAACATTTTGGACTGAGGCATAGGGCTGCCTTAGGCATATCAGAAAAGACCGATGCACTCTCCATTGTGGTGTCAGAAGAGACTGGAAACATATCCGTAACCAAGAACGGAGACATACGGTCACGCATAAGTGCAGATGAACTTAAAAACATATTATCAACCAATAAATAATTAATTAACGTTATGAGTTACAAATTTATGACGGCCGCAGAAGCCGCCGCAATGATTAAAAACGGTGATGTTGTAGGTATGAGCGGTTTCACACCTGCCGGTGCGCCTAAAGAGGTTACTCTTGCCCTTGCCGCCATTGCAGAAAAAGAGCATGCAGAGGGTAGAGAATTTAAGATTGGAGTCTATACAGGTGCTTCCACAGGAGCAAGCTGTGACGGTGCTTTGGCTAAGGCTAAAGCGATGTCTTTCAGAACTCCTTATCAGTCTAACAAGGATTTGCGCGCGTACCTTAATGACCCTGAAGGTGTTGACTACTATGATGCACACCTTAGTATGCTTGCTCAGGAATTGCGTTACGGATTCCTTCCAAAGCCAACATTTGCCATTATTGAAGCATGTGATTTGACAGAAAACGGCGAGATAGTTCTTACATCGGGTGTAGGAAACACACCTACATTTGCACGTCTTGCAGACAAGATTATTATAGAACTGAATGCACGCCACTCAAAGAGACTTAGAGGTATGCACGATATTTACGAGCCACTTGACCCGCCTGCTCGTCATGAGATTCCTATCTATGCACCAGCAGACCGTGCCGGTTCAGAGATTCTGAAAGTTGACCCTAAAAAGATAGTTGCAGTAGTTGAGACCAACCGCAAGGACGAGGTTGGCGGATTCACCGCACCAGATGAGATTACAAGCCGCATTGGAAAGAATGTGTCAGAATTCCTTACCGCAGAAATCAAGGCTGGCAGAATACCATCATCATTCTTACCTATACAGTCAGGTGTAGGGAACATTGCCAATGCCGTTATGGATGAGCTTGGCAACAACCCTCATATTCCTACATTCAAGATGTACACAGAGGTTATACAAGACGCTGTTATTGACCTGATGAAAAAAGGCAGGATAGATTTTGCAAGCGGTTGCTCAATGACAGTTACAGACCCCGTGCTTCAAGAGGTTTATGACAATATGGATTTCTTCCATAACAAGATTCTGTTACGTCCACAGGAGATTTCAAACAACCCTGGACTTGTACGCCGTATGGGTCTTATCACCATCAATACAGCACTTGAGGCAGATATTTACGGTAACGTTAATTCAACACACGTAACAGGCACAAAGATGATGAACGGTATCGGCGGCAGCTGTGACTTTACACGTAACGCATACATATCCATATTCACCACTCCTGCCACTGCAAAAGACGGCATGATAAGCTCTATAGTTCCTATGGTTTCCCACCTTGACCAAAGTGAGCACTCAGTTAAGGTTCTTATTACTGAATATGGTGTTGCAGACCTTAGAGGCAAATCACCACGTCAGCGTGCACAACTTATTATAGACAACTGTGTTGACCCAATCTATAAACCAATGCTTAAGGAGTACCTTAGCATTGCTACAAAAGGTCAGACACCTCATAACCTTGCAGCCTGCTTTGGAATGCACCGTACATTCATAGAAACAGGAGATATGCGTAAGACAGATTTCAGCAAATTTATTTCTCAGAATTGAGAATATAATACAATTTGAGCAAATCAAGTGAAAAAAGTGATGAGCACCTACTCATCACTTTTTTTAGTATGTGAGGATATATGAAGTAAAGGACGGTACGCAACAAGTCTTTCATTTTCAATCTCTTAACCATAGTATACGAATTCCATAATCTCATTCCACTCATTGCATCCTTATATGAATATAACCCTTCCAATTTGAGCATATTGGCACAGGATTCCTTAACCTTATTCAGATAGGCATCATTCTTAGATATGCCCAAATGGACTAACGGATTATCAATGTACTCTATTTTAGTGGTTTCTGACACCCGATATGCAAGCATAGTGTCCTCATGTCCGTATCCGCAGATTTTGTCATCAAACATATATGCAAGAAACAAATTTCTGTCTATCAGAAAATTAAATGACGTAAATACATGATTCTTCACATATTTGGTCTCAACCTTAGCATTATACATCCGTTCTATACTGTAATCATCAGAAAGAGGGTCAGGATACAGAGCTATGCCTCCAAACACACAGACATTATCTTTTAGATACGGCAAATAATTCTTAATATAATCATTGCTACGGATTTGAGCGTCGCAATCTATAAACAGCAGGAAATTATGCTTGGCATGGACAGCCAAATCATTGCGGATTGCACTTCTGCCCTGATTCTCATCATACCTGAAAAAAGTTATATATGGATATCCGCTTATCTCATTTATGGCATCAAGGCACTCTGTAGAGGCATCATCAGCCACTAATATATCATAGTCAATATCAGCCTCTTCACATTGGCGGTGAATCTCCTTTATCAGTTCACGACTGTCAAAATTATATATAGGTACTAATATTGATATCATCTGCATTAAAATTAGTGAGCCTCCACCCAATTACTGCCTACACCACAGTCTGCTATTAGGGGCACTTTCAGAGATGCCACACCCTGCATTGAGTCTATGACAACCTGCCTTAATATTTCCAGTTCATCTTCAGGCACGCTGAAATTGAGTTCATCATGAACTTGAAGAATCATTTTTGCCTTCAGACCAAGCCTTTCGCACTCATTATAGACCCTAATCATGGCTATTTTCATAAGGTCTGCGGCACTTCCCTGAATAGGTGCGTTTATGGCGTTACGTTCTGCATAGCCACGCACTATACTGTTAGATGAATTTATATCTGCAAGGTAACGTTTTCTGCCAAATACAGTCTCCACATATCCCCTCTCCTTAGCCAAAGCAATGCTACTATCCATATACTCACGTACCTGAGGATAGGTCATAAAATAACCGTCTATAAGTTCCTTAGCCTCTGTACGGCTTATATCAAGCCTTTGGGCAAGTCCGAATGCTGAAATCCCGTAAATAATGCCAAAGTTTGCTGTCTTGGCACGGCGGCGCATCTCAGGAGTCACATCATCTATAGGCACCCTATATATTTTGGCTGCGGTGGCTGCATGAATATCCTTACCGCTGTTAAACGCCTCTATCATATTAGCATCGCCGCTCAGGTGAGCCATAAGACGCAACTCTATCTGTGAGTAGTCAGCAGAGAAGAAAACGCAACCGTCATCGGGAATAAACACCTTACGTATTTCCCTGCCTTGTGCCTCACGCACCGGTATGTTCTGTAGGTTAGGATTACTTGACGACAGTCTGCCTGTAGCGGTGACAGCCTGATTAAACGATGTATGAATACGTCCTGTCTTTGGATTTACAAGTTTAGGCAAAGCATCAATGTAAGTGCTTAGCAACTTTTTCAGACCTCTGTATTCAAGAATCATACCCACCACCTTATGTTTGCCTTTAAGGCTCTCTAAAACCTCCTCACTTGTAACGTACTGCCCGCCTTTAGTCTTTTTAGCCTTCTCTACAATCTGTAATTTATCAAAAAGTGCCTCCCCTATCTGCTTTGGTGAATTAACGTTAAACTCAAACCCTGCACACTCCTGAATTTCCGTTTCAAGAGCATTTAATTTTGCAGTCATACTTACTGACGATGCCTGCAATGCCTCAGCATCTATACGCACTCCATTGCTTTCAAGCCTTGCAAGCACTTTTACAAGCGGCATCTCAATGTCAAAGAACAGATTGTCCTGTTTCTCCTCTCTCAATGCTTTAAGAAGCGGCTCTTTAAGGTACAACGCAAGTTCCTCTCTGCTTGCCTCTCTATGCAGATATACATCAGAAAGGTATGCCACAGAATGGCTCAGTTCAGGTTGCAACACATAGTGTGCAAGCATTATGTCAAATACCTTACCCTTAACCTCAATTCCTAATTGGGCAAGCATCTCAATATCATACTTGATATTGTATCCACATTTCTCAATCTTCTCATTCTCAAACAGTTTCTTTAGTTCCCCGATGTTCTTTTCCCTATCCGTCCCCTTTACATCAACCATATAATTCTCCGTCTCAGAATAACAGATTCCCACAGCCTCAATGGCATCAACAAACGGATTGGCATCAATGGGGTAAGTTGAGAAGTTGAAAGTTGAAAGTTGACTGTGAAACTGACTGAAAGTAAAGTTGAAAGTGAAACAGTGATTTGGTGATTTGGTGATTCGGTGATGCGGTGATGCGAGAGACTCCTGTACTCCTTCACTCCTAAACTCCTGAACTCCTTGACCTTTGACCCCTGACCCTAGATTTGTTTGCGAACTGTAGTCCGCAAATAAATCAAGCTGTATGGCTTTGCCGTCACTGCTTACGGGACCCTGTTTTTTTGCACCCTTAGAACTTAGCGAGCCTTGCAAATGCTTGTCTGCAAGTTGCTTGAACTCTAAATCAGCGAACAGGGCAAGCACCTTGTCGGTATCCGCTTTTGTAACCTTTAGAGATTCCTCATCAAACTCAACAGGCACATCAGTGCGTATTGTGGCAAGAAATTTGGAGAACTTTATTTGCTCCGTATTAGTTTCAACTTTAGTACGCAAAGCCCCCTTAATCTGCTCTGTATGGGCAAGCATATTATCTATACTGCCAAAATCCTGCAACAATTTTACTGCCGTCTTCTCTCCCACTCCGGGGCAACCGGGTATATTATCGCTGCTATCACCCATAAGTCCAAGCAAGTCTATAACCTGAGCCTTATTTGAGAGTCCGTACTTTTCACACACCTCTTTCTCTCCCATAACCTCATAACCACCGTTATGGCGTGGGCGGTACATATAGACGTTGCCACCTACAAGTTGCCCATAATCCTTATCGGGGGTAACCATATAGGTCTCAAAACCCTTTGTGTCAGCAATATGAGCAAGTGTACCAATTACATCATCAGCCTCAAAACCGTCAATTATGAATATAGGTATATTATATGCGGCTACAATATCCTTGATTATAGGAACAGCCTTGCGTATATCCTCTGGAGTAGCCTCACGCTGTGCCTTGTATTGTTCGTACGCCTCGTGACGGAATGTTGGTCCGTGTGGGTCAAACGCCACCGCAAGATGAGTAGGTTTCTCCTTCTTTACTATCTCCTCAAGTGTATTTACAAAACCATATATGGCAGATGTATTAAGCCCTTTGGAATTGATTCGTGGGGCTTTTATGAATGCATAGTAACTCCTGTAAATAAGGGCGTATGCGTCTATAAGGAATAATCTGTTCATTTGCGTGAGTTCCTCTTATCTTTATCTACATCTGATTCCTCTTCCTCCCTAAGTATGGTCTCAAGCATAGTGTCATACATAAGTTTACAAACATTAGAGTCTGATTCCTTAATAAGAGTGCCTCCCTTGCCTATCGAGACATTAAAATCCTTGAACTTAGGCGTGGCAAGACGGAACTTTATGTGGTCAAAATCCTTACCATATACATCTACGGCAAGTTTCTGAAGGATAGGCGATTTTAACAGTACTATATGATATTTGAAACTCATATCCAAATTCTGGGTACCTCCCACACCTAACCTATACTTATCCAAACCTACCATAAACGGATATATAAGTATCTCATTGTTCTTTACAGACACCTCAACACTGATACTGTCTATACGGTTCCTGGTTTTCTTGTTGAACATAAGCAACTTGGCTATCTCAGAGAATGTCTCGCCATCCATAAGTACAAGACTATCACCACGTAAGCGTAGCGACGCATTTACAGACGGAAGCCTGATATCCATAGTGCTGCCAAGTGTAGCCTCAGCAGAGAGGTCACATTTAAGGCTACCATCAAAAGAGCGTAGCATTGGCAAAATGGAATCAAGTTCAGGCATATATGTAACCAAATCTCCTACTTGTATGCTGTCCATATTAAGTGCCAAAGTAGCCCTTGCGGAATCTGGTACGGCACACGCATACATAACATTCATCCTTGCCTTACCCACCTGCGTTGAGGTTGACATTTCCTTAATCTTAAGTCTTTGCTCTCTAAGTGATATCAAGCCTCTAAAATCAACCAAGTTCATCTTGCTGAACTTAAGCGTGTCTATACTTGACGTAAACCTAAGATTCATTCTTTCTGGCAATACAATGAGACCCATCAACTCTACGCTGTCTGATGCCAATTCCAACTCTTCATCACCCGCAGACGCCTCATTACGCATCAATGCGGCATTGTTCTCCATTACTTGAGCTTGTGCATCTATATCAGTCTTCATCTGCTCCTTTTCCGCCATCTTAGTGTTATACGCATAAAATGCGTTCATTATCTGGTTCAAATCCACACGTTTTGATTTAAGCTTAAGATTGGCATCCAATGTTCTGCCTCTGAACAAATATTTACGTATGTTGGTAACCTCACCCGATAGGGTTACTGCACTCTTGCCTATACGTGGTCTGATACTGTTTAGCCTTATAGTATCATCATTCATCTCTATATCAAACCGGCTTACAGATGTGCGTAGAGGGAAATCAGCCTGTTTAAGCCTGAGCCTCTTTACATATACACTGGCACTGTTTGTAAACCGTTTCATAAAGGTCTCTACAGCATCTTTTGACTTAGAAACCGTATCTATGGTGCTAATCAACCCTTTTAGGTCAATAACCTTTTCTTTAGCGGCGGCAAGCACACTATCTCTCTGTAGTGCTGTCATACCCCTTTTCATACCCAACTTCAAACGTGGAGACACGGCAAAGTTCATTCTTGTACTATCAAGTGTGGTACAAACATCAGGCGTACAAGCAAGTAATGAGTCTAACGATAGCCTTAACGATAATGACGGAACGTTAGGTCTCTGCTTGTTCTTACCTATTGTGGCAGACGCACTCATTTTCTTACCTAAGAACTTAAGAGAATCACCTGCTGTGATATCAACTCCACCAAATGCCACTGAAGCACGTATATAAGGTACCTTTTTAGGAGCCAAATCATCTGCAGTAATACTTACTGAGAAACGTTCTGATTTAGCCTTTATCTTACGTGTGTACCATACATTAAGAGAACTGAATGATAATCTGGAACTTAACAGAACAGTATCATTTGCACTTTTTCTCTCTATCTGCGTTCTGTTTGACAACCTACCCTCCTGTTTCTTTAAGAATGATTTAATTCTGGCAGAATCAAGTGCCGTAAGCTGACGAGACTTTCTGCCACCCATAGCATTAGAGGTATTGGTGTTAAGTGTGAAATTAAGAGAGTCCACATACACACCAAGTTTCTTAGACGGCAATAAAATGCCTATCTTATCACCGGTTATAACACTCTTAGTAAAGACTTGATATATATTCTTATTCTTGATATCATCTAAGAAACAGTTTCCCGCAATATCGGCGTTAATAGTGCCACGCATTTTCTGTTTAGGCTCAAACTTATATAGGTCATTTATTACGTGAAGGTCTATATCTGCAAGCAGTTCCAAATCCACATACTCTCTGCCACCCTTATAGCAAGCGTCACCCGATAATTGCACCTTGTTTTTCTCTGTCTCCACTAAAAATTTCTCAACACTTACAAAAGTGGAGTCCTTTATGTTTTGGTTATACCTGCCATGTGCCTTCAAATCCACACGGTTAATCTTTTTCTTATATTTCTTAAATCCACCGCTGAATTTAGACAACTCCACATTGCCCTCCACCACAGGCAGATTCTTACCCTCATACACGCCTCTGGCTTTTGCATACAGTTTTAATGCTCCGTCAAACACTATCTTATCCAAATCCTTAGAGTATTGCGATGGTACAAAAGCGGTTAGCCTCCACAGAGACGGACAGTTAAGCCACAACCTCAGATTTTCAGCACCCACTTTAAGAGTATCTGTAGAGTATAGCGTGGCACCACCCTTAATGGTAAGGGCTGTCTCATCTAATTTAACACCAAGAGTATCAATATAATACTTTTTAAATGCACTATCGGCAGTAGCCCTTGCATAAATATCAAATGGTGTCCCCTTAATGTCAAACGTGCTGTCCTTTAGGCAAACTTTATCTGACAAAGCATTAAATAGCAACACATTAGTGATGGTATCATTCTTAAACGCATTGAACTCTATTCTAAACCCGTCCATATTAAATTTACGGTTCTTTACAGAGTCCATATAGGATACGTTCTCCATCAGCACTTCTATTTTAGACTTTAACAGTTCGGGCATAAACTCAGTACCCGATGAGTTAACCTCCAATCCGCTTATGTTTGCATTAAAGTGGGAGTCATAGTCTGTATATCTAATCAATGCCTTACCCAAATAGAGCGTATCAGCGTAAATCTCCGGCAACGATGTGGCAGTGGTGTCCACCTCATCAGACGGCTCCACCACGTCCCAACTGTATATACTGTCCTTTTTCTGTGCCTTGATATATGGATCAGTGATTATAAGCCTGTTTACGTGAATCTTACCGTTGGCTATAAAATGAATCAAACTTGCATCTGCCTCTATGTTCCTTACATAGAGAAGCGTATCAGGGTCTCCAAAAGCAAGGGTTCTTACAAGCACTCCCCCAAAATCAAGATGTACATTGGGGAATGACTTGAATATATCCAGATTTAAGGAATCATACTGAGCCTTGGCATCTACGAATTGAGGAAGATACTTATCAAGCAGTTTATTACCGCGTTCCGGCTTTAATTCATACTGAGCCACTCCCAGAGCGGCAAAAAACAAGACCAACACAAACCCCACTATAGAGGCAAGCGTTATTAATAATATTTTAACAGTCTTTTTCACTTAATATCTATTTTTGCATAGCCTATCTTCAGTTTCACCTCGGCATGCACAAGGCGGTGTGCATGGGCGGTCTCTATCCATATATATACAGGATTCTTACTTGAGAACAGTGTGCCGTCTGAGGTGTTGAACTTGAATTTCATAGCCTCGTATGTCTTTTTAGAACGCAACTTAACGGTCTCTTTTCCAAGATATTGAATACACATAGTAACCACAGGTTCCTGAAACACATAACTGTCAAACCATATATTGTCACCCTCTTTTAATGAGGCAAAATCAATGTTACGGATTCTGTACAACAGACTGAACGGGTCCATCGGGTAACCCTTATGATGAACCTGCTCACGCTTTACAGTGCCGTTTCTATTGGAATAGGCATCTACATACATACCTGCCTCCGATGGGAAAAACTTGTAACTATATACCGCCTCGTACTTTTTTTCCTTATCGTGCTCATAAAAATGCATAGGCTCCAGACAGTCTGTAGTTATCTTGGTACGGAATGTATCACACAATGCAAAAAATGTCTTAATGGTTTTAGTGGTCTTAACCACGGCATCAATCCTGTAAACATCTTTGCCACGGCAAGTGTCTTTTATGGCAAACGATGTAATATCCACACCATCAATTACAATGCCCCACTGAAAATAACCTATGTAGTCAAGTTTCTCTCCAGCAATAAAGGCGGTATTCTTAACCTTCAAACCCGATACATAATCTTTTGCAGGCAAAGTACTAAATACAAAAGACAATATGGCTGCTACTATAAATGTCTTGATTTTCATTTTTTAGATTTTTTACCTGTAGAATTACCTCTTAATCCTATTTCTTCAGGTCGTTGCTCTAATACGTTAATAGATTTATAATCCCATAATTCCTCAACGTCCCAATTTGCAGGCAAGTTCATAAGTTTAGGACAATAATACACAATCTCAGGCTGAATGCCTTGGGAAATGTCACCTGTATCCCACTTGCCGTTGGAATTAGTGTCTATTATCATTCTAAGTACATACTTATCTGGTTTTATATCTTGAAATGTGACCTCTCCGCCCTCAAGCACACTCCTGTATTTGACCACATTTTTTAAATCAAGCAACTCCAAAATGGCGTGCTCAGGGTTTTCGGGGAATGTTATATAGAGATTGGAATATGTTTCTAACTTATTAAGGGTAAATGTTTTATAAAATTTGTCATTATGTCTTCCGTAAATACTGTACACCGATGCAGAATCAACTGTAAGTTTATATGTCTGTCCAAAATCCTTTTCATAAATAATTCTTAATTGCTTGGTACACACAGAGTCATCAATCTCAAAACTTATTGGCACAGGAGTAAACAAAGTATCCTCTTTTAAGCATAACGATATGCTGTCATACGCAATACTGTCTATAGGCTCCGCAAATTTTAAGGTTATGGTATCGGGAATCTCCATTTTCTCCCTAATATTATGTTCAAAAGTTAGAGCGGTGCGTTTTACTTTCGCATCTACAGCACTCTTTTTTTTCTTTTTAATGGGGGCGGTCTTTTTCTGTGGCACTACCAATTTAAGAGTATCAATAGTTTCTGCCAAATTTCCTACCGAGTCTGTTTTAAGGTATTTCATCTCAAACCTCAATGTATCCGATTTAAGAAGTGTGGTGTCTGTAATCCAATACACAAGAGAGTCACGCCTCTGAATCTTCTCCATAAGCCAAGGTATAGTTGAAAGTTGAAAGTTGACTGCGGAGCTGACCGGAGGTAAAGTTGAAAGTGAATGGCTTATACTATCTGCTCCTCCTAAAACCTTTAGTTCCGGCATTTTGGTTGGTTCATGTCCGAATATCAGGGTAAAACTCTCCCTATTGGGGTGCACTGCCTTCTTGAAGTACTCCTGCTTGTTTTCCTCCTTAAACAATCTTAAAGTTAAGGAGTTAAGGAGTTCAGGAGTTATGGAGTCAGAACGTACCACAATACTATCTGCTCCTCCCTTTAGGGAGGTTGGGAGGGAACTTTCAATTTTTAATTTTCCATTTTCAATTATTTTTGGACGAACTTGTTCGTCCAAAAACGCCACCTCACCTCCTGCCTTTTGGCTGTAATACCACGATGAAGCAACATCGTTAAGTGCAAAAATATTATATGCGTCATCGGGTATGTTGGATATTTTAAAGTAACCCAAAGTATCAGTCTTGGCAACATACATAAAAGGAGTGGTTGTAAAAGTGGTATCAACGGCATTAGCATAAATGCCCACAATTATATCCTCACGCCTTGCAAGATTGCCGGCATCTATCACATAACCGTCTATATACAAAGAATCCACGTGATTTCCTGTAGAAAACACAAATTGGTAATTACGCATAGGATTACTCTCATTATTGTCAACTATGGCATCACCAAAATAGACTGTATAGGTAGTATTTGGTTTAAGTGTATCCACAAAAGAGAGTATAGCCTCCTTGCCCTTGTTCCTGACACTCGGCTTATTCTTCATTGGCGGAGATACCACTACATGCTTATAGGCATCCTTAATGGCAACAAGTTCATCACACTTTATATGAATATCTGTAATTGTGGTATCTACGTTAACCGCCCCATACTCCGGAATGGTCTGCAACACTACAGGCGGATTCTCATCTTTAGGACCACCCTGCGGACCGCTACCCCTGTTGGCACAAGACACAAGCACTACCGTTGCCAGCAGCACCGCAAATGCCTTATATAGGGTATGTGTGTTCATAATTACTCTGCGAGTAATTTTTTATACAGATTCTTCATATTAACCTGAGCATCAATTAGTTTGTGCAAATCATCTATCTTTACCCTATCCTGTTTCATAGTGTCACGGTAACGTAGTGTTACACAACCATCGTTGAGTGTATCGTGGTCAATAGTGATACAGAAAGGAGTGCCCACTGCATCTTGGCGGCGGTAACGCTTACCTATCGAGTCCTTCTCATCATAAACACACTTGAAGTCAAATTTAAGACTGTCCATAATCTCGCGAGCCTTCTCAGGCAGACCGTCTTTCTTTACAAGAGGCAGAATGGCTGCCTTTACAGGAGCAAGTACAGGAGGCAAGTTAAGAACAACACGTGTCTCACCACCTTCAAGAGCCTCCTCTTTGTAGGCTGCACACATAATGGATAGGAACATACGGTCCACACCAATAGATGTCTCTATTACATACGGAGTGTAAGACTCACCTGTTTCAGGGTCAAAGTACTCTATCTTCTTGCCACTGAACTTGGCATGCTGACTAAGGTCAAAGTTTGTACGGGAGTGGATTCCCTCTACCTCCTTAAATCCGAATGGCATTTCAAACTCTATATCTGTAGCGGCATTCGCATAGTGGGCAAGCTTATCGTGGTCATGGAAACGGTATTTCTCATCACCAAGACCAAGAGCCTTGTGCCATTTAAGACGGAACTGTTTCCAATGTGCAAACCAATCCATCTCTGTACCCGGCTTGATAAAGAACTGCATCTCCATCTGCTCAAACTCACGCATACGGAAAATAAATTGGCGTGCTACTATCTCATTACGGAAAGCCTTTCCTATCTGGGCAATACCAAACGGAATACGCATACGACCTGTTTTCTGAATGTTAAGATAGTTTACAAAGATACCTTGTGCTGTCTCCGGACGCAGATAAATCTTGCTGGTGCCATCAGCGGTTGAGCCTATCTCTGTAGTAAACATAAGATTAAACTGACGCACATCTGTCCAATTACGGGTACCGCTTATAGGACAAACTATTTCATAATCAAGTATTATCTGCTTAAGTTCAGCAAGGTCATTAGCATTCATAGCCTTTTTAAAGCGGTCATGAATCTCATCACGCTTTGCCGTATATTCAAGAACACGTGGATTGGTGGTCTTGAACATCTCTGCGTCAAATTTATCTCCAAATCTTTTGGCAGCCTTCTCCACCTCTTTCTCAATCTTATCATCGTATTTGGCTATAAGCTCCTCTATAAGTACATCGGCACGGTAACGCTTCTTGCTGTCACGATTATCAATAAGAGGGTCATTAAAAGCATCTACGTGACCCGATGCCTTCCAAGTGGTGGGGTGCATAAAGATAGCGGCATCAACGCCCACTATATTCTCATGCAGCAGAACCATACTGTCCCACCAATATTTCTTTATATTATTCTTTAGTTCTACACCCATCTGTCCGTAGTCATAAACTGCAGCCAGACCATCATAAATATCACTTGAAGGAAATACAAAACCATACTCCTTACAGTGAGATACCATTTTCTTAAAAACTTCTTCCTGTGATGCCATAATATAGTTGAAAGTTAAAAGTTGAAAGTTGACTGTTACTAGGAACGAGGGCAGAACTAAGTTTACTTGGTTCTGCCGAGTGACGAAGTAACATGGTTAAAACTTGTTTTAACAAAGTTGTTTTAACAAAGTTACAAAGATACAAAAAATTATACATCATACATCATACATCATACATAAATTTTTTATAGAAAATTAAAAAATTATCAAGTTATCAACAATTGATTGAAAAATGAATTTATTTTCGTAACTTTACACCTTAAAGTACATCATTTGCTATGAAAGAGACGGACAACAAGCCTGTAGAAGAAGAACAAGTGGAAAATATTCAAGTGGAAGAAGATGCAGAATCTGCTGATACAGAGAGTGGTATTCATTCTACGTATGTAATACCCGATGTCAACGACACCACTATCAAGCATCAACTGTCAGGAATGTTCCAAAACTGGTTTCTTGACTACGCATCGTACGTAATACTTGACCGTGCAGTACCACACCTTGCAGACGGACTGAAACCTGTGCAACGCCGCATACTCCACACTATGAAACGCATGGACGACGGCAGATACAACAAGGTTGCAAACATAGTGGGAGAGACCATGAAATTCCACCCGCACGGAGACCAATCCATCTACAGTTCTCTGGTTACATTGGGGCAGAAAGACCTGCTTATAGACTGTCAGGGAAACTGGGGAAACATATTTACAGGCGACAGGGCTGCCGCTCCACGATACATAGAGGCAAGGCTTAACAAATTTGCATTAGAGGTACTGTTCAATTCCAAGACCACAGATTGGAAACTATCATACGACGGCAGAAACAAAGAGCCTGAGGCACTGCCTGCAAAGTTTCCCATCGTGCTGGCACAAGGAGCGGAAGGCATAGGCGTAGGACTATCCACAAAGATACTGCCTCATAACTTTAATGAGCTTTGCGACGCATCGGTGGCATACCTTAAAGGAGAAGAGTTCACCCTCTACCCCGATTTTGCCACAGGAGGCTATATGGACGTAAGCCGCTATATGGACGGACAGCGTAAAGGAAAACTGAGAGTACGTGCCAAAATAAACAAGATAGACAATAAGACATTAAGTATCACAGAGATACCTTACGATACCACCACATCAAGCGTAATAGAGAGCATACTTAAAGCAAATGAGAGGGGTAAAATCCAGATAAAGAAAGTAGATGACAACACCGCCGCAAACGTAGAAATCATAGTCCACTTGGCACCAGGGCGTTCTTGCGACAAAACCATAGACGCACTCTACGCCTTTACAGACTGTCAGGTAAGCATAGCCCCTAACTGCTGCGTGATTTTTGAAGAAAAGCCCCACTTCCTAACCGTAAGCGATGTACTTAGATTCAGTGCAGACAATACTCTCAAACTGCTTAAACGGGAACTTACCATTAGAGAGAGCGAGATTCTTGAAAGCATATTCTTTATGAGCCTTGAACGCATATTCATAGAGGAACGCATATACAAGGATAAAGAGTATGAGCAGAGCAAGAGCAACGATGAGGCAGTGGCACACATAGCCAAACGATTAGTACCGTTTACAGAGAAATTCATACGCCCTGTAGAAGACGAGGATATACTTAAACTATTGGAAATAAAGATGAAACGTATCCTCCGCTTTAACTCCGATGCCGCAGACAAAGCGTTAGCGGAACTTAAGGCAGAACTTAAAGAGGTACGCTACAATAAAGAACACATTACAGAATACACCATAAAGTGGTTTGAGCATCTAAAAGAGAAATACGGCGCTCAATATCCACGCCATACAGAAATCCGCAACTTTGACAATATAGAGATAACCAAAGTGGCAGATGTAAACGAGAAACTATACCTGAATAAAGAAGAGGGCTTTATAGGCACAAGCCTTAAACACGATGAGTTCTTATGCAACTGCTCCAGCGTAGATGACATAATAATATTCTACAAAGACGGTAAGTTCAAGGTTGTAAAAGTACAAGAAAAAGTATATGTAGGCAAGAACGTACTGTGGGCAGGCGTATTTAAGAAAGGCGACAACCGCACCATCTACAATATGGTATATCGTGATGGCAGAGACGGCACATCATACATAAAGCGTTTTGCCGCCGGAGGTCTGAGCCGCGATAAAGAGTATGACCTAACTCAAGGCACACCAGGCACCAGAGTGCTATATTTCAGTGCCAACCCTAACGGAGAGGCAGAGATAATAAAGTGTTGGCTAAAACCAAAACCAAAACTAAAGAACCTTATTTTTGAGCGTGATTTCAGCGATATTGCCATAAAGGGGCGTGCCAGCATGGGCAATATATTCACCAAGAACGATGTACTTAAAATAAATATGAAACAGAAAGGTGCATCTACCCTTGGCGGACGTGAGGTTTGGTACGACGCCGATGTAAACCGTCTTAACTACGATGGCAGAGGTACACTTCTTGGAGAGTTCAACTCTGATGACTCAATCTTAATGATTACAAAGCGTGGCACATATCAGAACCTAAGTTTTGAGCTTACCACCCACTTTGCAGATGATGTGTTGCTTGTAGAGAAATTTGACCCAGAAAAAATTTGGACAGCCGCCCTATATGATGCAGACCAGAAATTCCCATACCTTAAACGATTCCCATTGGAGGATAGCAAAAAGGAGGTCAGTTTCTTAGGCGACAACCCAAAAAGCCATCTTTTACTGCTTGTAGATGACTACTACGCACGCATTAAGGTTACATTTACCCCCGATGCTAACGGCACAGTGGCAGAGCCTATGATTATAGACGCAGATGAGTTTATAGGCATCAAGAGCCTTAAAGCCAAAGGCAAACGCCTTACAACACTTGACATTGCGGAAATAAACAGACTTGAGCCATTAAAGTTCCCTGAAGCATCAGAAGGAGCCGCTGAAGACAGTGATGTTGAAAATGCCTCAGATGAATCAGGGGAACAACCACTTAACGCAGAAGAGGACGGACAGCTGAAACTGTTTTAACAGCTATGCTGTTAATCAAAAGACAAGAATCAAGAGACTATTTAAAAAATTGGTGGTATATGAATAAATAGAGCCCTTTCCCCCATACTTAACGCTTCATAGTAGCAACGGTTGCAGACATAAGTACCGGCGGAATTGCTGAGAATTACAGGCAGGCCATCTGAGGCAGCACCTTTTACCATATCTCTCACAGGAAGCGGAGTAAGATAAGCCATCATACCCGATGGAACAATAGGTTCATTTACAGGAATATAGCCATCATTATCAGGCATTGCTGAGTCCATAAGGTTAAGAGCAACGCGCTCAAACCTTATTTTATCACTAGCACCTGATACACCGAACATAAGAATGAAATCGGGGTTGAAGTCGTCAATTGCCTGACGTAGTACCTTAGGACCACGCTTAAAAGAGACAGGCAGTTGAAGTTTAACAACCTCGCCTCCTTCAACGGCATCAGGGAACGCCTTTACCATCTCCCAAGACGGATTTACATTATACTTTCCAAAGGGTTCAAAACCAGTCAGCAGGAGTTTCATACCTTATTTTTCTCAGATTTAAAAACGGTATCTGAATAGAACCTATAACCATAATCCTCTCCTACGATTCTATCCTTCATATCGTCTGGAACATCTTTTTTTATACCCGGCTCAAAATACTTTCCAAAAGCCTCAGCAATGGTCTTTGAAATTTGCGTTATTCTGTAATCCCAACAAGTAACACTCCAAGCAACCCTGATAGTGAATGCATTAGCCCTACTATCTATGTGTCGTGCAATATTCTTGGGGTTTGTTCCTGCGTGATAACGCTGTAAATCAGATGTCAAACCATATTTGGTCTCAATCTGAGACGAGAGTTCTCTCATCATACTATCAAACGTAGCGGTATCTTTGACGGTAAGGTTAGGAATATCATAATTATCCATTCCCTTGGGACCTCCTACAATATAATGGAATTGCGTTGGATACACAGGGTCTTCGCCACCTGATGCTGACAATAAGAAAACAACCCAACAGTCAGGACCTGTTATCAAACTGTTAATGTCATCCAAAAACAGTCTGAGATTAGGCTCTCCGTCCTCATCAACAATATTGTAGTAGGAAAGAGATTTATCCATATCCTGAATAATCTCTTTGCTAACATAATTAAAACCGCCCATTTTAGCAAGATAGTAAGCCACATGCCCTGTTGCAACCTCCACTACACTACTTGTAGATACTATGGTTACCTTTGAATGCCTGTTTATAAACCCACCATACGGTCTGTTAACAAGGAAATGCTCCACTACCAACTTATCGGCAGGTCTGTCATCAACACACAGTGCTGTTGCAAGATTCTTGATTCTTAAATCCGTACTGTCTTTGACTGCCGATAGAATTTCTTCAACACTAAGATTATATTTTTGCTGGATTGTGGCAAACGGAACATACTGAGGTGTACGCAGTAATTTTGTATATCTGCACTGCACAAATTTGAAGCAATGTCTTATTTCATCCGCCCACTTTTTAGTGTCAGACTCGTGAGCATCCTCCTCCATAACCTCAGAGAATGCTGACGCTACAAGACCCGCAGGTACAGCAAATATGGCTATGCCAAGCACACCAATGATACAAGCAATAACTCTTCCCACAAATGTTATTGGCGGAGTGTCTGCAAAACCACCAGGGTCGCCTATATATTGGGCAAATGCCCATAACACCGATGTCCAACCATTGTCATATACATCAGGCTGTGCATCGTGCTCAACAAAGAATAGTACAAAAGAGAGAATAATAGTTATAATTGTCAAGAATTCAAGCGATACTATCATCTCATCTTTCTTTGAACACATTGCCTTTCTAAGAATGTGAAATGCCTTTACATAACGGAAGATTCTCATAAGGCGTGCAATTCTGAAAACCTTGAGCGCCACGTATGGAACCGGCATAAAGAAATGCAGGTAAAACGGATATGTTGATATCAAATCTATGAAGCCGTAGAACGAGAAACAGTACCTCACCCTGCCCCAGAAACCCCTGTACTTAGGGTCTATCTGGTCAGCCGCCCAGATACGCAAAGTAACCTCTATAGAAAAAAACGCAGTTGTGAAGTAATCAACTATCATCAACCACAGACCATACCGATCCACTATACCATCGTAAGTAGAGAGGAAAACCTCCAGCGTTGACAGTAGAATCAAACCAATAATGGCATAATCAACATAATTATGCCATTGTTTTGTGTGCAGGTCATCATCAAAGACCCGTGCAAGCTCTTGCTTGAATGTTTCTGCAGACATTTATTTTTCTCTTTTCAAAGACTCTTTTGCAGATTCAATCTGACGCTTGATATATTCGATATGTCTGTCGTGACTGTCGGCATGGTCTATTTTAGATTTCTTATATGAAGCCTTGCTTGATGGAGAGGATGCAGACTTTATTAAACGTGCATAATATTCATTATCATGTTTCTTTGCCTCTTTCTCCTTTGCTAAAGATGCTCTTAAGTCAACAATTTTTTTCTTATAATACTCTTTACTCATAGTTGTAGATTTTATGGTTAATATAATGTTACTTAGATTCCCTTCTTGCAGCCTGACCTATGGTCAGTTTGTTATCAACGCATTTTTTCCCTGCAGGGTCTTTGATTTGAACTGTTATTCCGTATGTTTTATCAAAAAGTTTCTCAACATCCTTGACAAGCATTGAAGCCTTGATTTTTAGTTCAACATCTGAATGTGTATTCACAGTTTTTGATGTATGATTATTGAGCTGATTGATTGTCATGTCACCGTCAGCAAGGACAGTTCCCTTATAAATTGCAAGAGTGCAACCAAACGCTTTTTTGAAATCAGCACACACTGTTTTTACCTTTTTACCCGGAGATATAGCAAACTCCGCATTGTTGAAATGATCCTTCAAATTGTTAATTAGTCCCATAATAAATTAAAATTAAACTGTTAAAAGTTATTTATCTACTACTGTATATTCCGTTTTAAAGTACTCTGTATTAGGTACTGCACTCACTGCTTCAAGCCAGATGTAATTGTTATAGCGCATACGCTCATTTTCAAAGGCAAGATAAATGGTTCTGTTCCCTTTTGATGGAATACGACCATTGCAAGACTGTGTACCAAGCGTAGAGTAGTCAACATTATATGAGAGTTTGGCGGCTGAAGCCCCATCTTGGAACAATTTTGCCTGAGCCGTATTGTAGAATACATACATATTTATATAGGCATCCTCTTCACGTAGAGGTATGTTCTCTCCAAGCAGAGTAGAAATAATCCCTGCACCACCGTGAGACTCATATACAGGCAATCCAAGCAGTTTAACCCTCCTATATGAAAGTTCCATTTTGTCATAAAAATCACCGTCTGAACTACGGTCTCCCTCATTTGTTGAGATACGAAGTGAATAGAGTATATCTGTAGCCCCCGATGGTATCTGAACGGCAACCAATGCTCTTGCTGAGCCGGAAAATGCTGCCTTGAGTTGTCCACGCAATGTGAATTTCTTTGGCTCCTCAAACAAGTTTTTCATTGAGATGCCCTTGACAGACCTCACTCTAAAATCACCCTTTTCACCATCAACCTCTCTTGAAACAACATTCTTTGGATTCATCAAGCGCTCCAATGAATTAGGTTTGTAAGCAATGTCTATATTTACATATTGTCTGCCCCTTGGTGCTATCTCAACCAAGTAAATACCTTTGAATTTTATATCTAATGAGTCTTTGACACTTTTTTTGCTATTGAAACTCCTTACAAGATTTTTAGAGTCAGCATTAAATATTTTAATGTCAATGGATTTCTCAGCATCTATAGTGTAAAAGAGTTTGTCGCCACGCTCAAGGTAAACAGGGTGTGCCTCCTTCTCCTCTATAACATAGTCCTCCTTTTGCACCTCCGTCTCCAAATAGGTATTTGGTAAGTCATTCAGAATCCCAGTAATTTGAGAGCGAGTCATATCAACCTTTGCCTTCATCTCAGTGCACTTTGCAAGACTTGTTGAATCCAAGCCATCGGGGTTGAAATCAAAAACCAACCTACTATTCAGGTTATAAATCTGCTCTACTACTACAGCATTAGTGAGGTTAGAAAGGTTATTAAGTAACGGTTGAAGTTGATTAGTCACATCATTCACTTCATCAATATTCAGCTGAATCTCATCTGGCAGTCTCAAGTCATCATTCTGACTTCCTGACTGGCTATTGCACGATGCCATAACAACAGTACATACAAACAGAGTAAAAATGTGTTTTTTCATATATTTATGAATCCTACAAATTAGAAAAACGCTCTTATTACAAATCTAAAAAACTTCATTGTGGAAGTAAAAACCTCAGGGAATATGGCAATGAGACATATTAAAATAAAAATGCCTGCAAAAACCGCCAATATTTTAAGAACAATGGAAAAATCCATATCATTACTCATTCTTTTTACCACTAAACAATGTTGCTATAATTGCATTGCCTATCTTGCGTTCAACACCTTGTTTTGTGGTTGGAACACCCGTTTTATGTGCAATCTTACTCTTTAAACCAGATATGCCTACTGCACGTTTCCAAGAAAATGATAAACCTCTCATAAGTTGATAATAATTATATTGAGAATTTGTTTCCTATTGCAATGAGAGATTTTTCATAATTCAAGACCGCTATTTGAGACTTTAATAATCCCATATTTTATCTCCGACAAGATTTTAATTGTTAATTTTTAAATGTTTATATGTTTGATTACAGCGTTATTCCAGAACAATGAACTCTGTTCTGCGGTTCTCTGATGCCATCGGGTCTTCAGCGTTTTTAGGCTTGCTTGAACCGCAACCCTCAGCATCAAGGCGTGAGGCATCTATGCCTTCATGTTCAACCAAAAAGTCAACCGCAGCCTTTGCACGGTTCTCTGACAGTTGCTGGTTAAATGATGCATTGCCCTCTGCCGATGTGTGACCTTCAATTTTCAGATGGATATCGGGGTTCTTCTGCATAATCTTTGCAAGGTCATGAAGCACAAATTTAGCGTCATCACTAAGGTCTGCCTTACCTAACTGGAATTGAGCGGCGTTGAAGTCCTTTTCAATATCTTCAATCTGTTGCAAATAGAGTGTGTCATGAACTATAACAGACTCTGTCACAACTTTTTCTACCTCTACTACTTGCGGTTGTTTGTTACAACTGCGTATAAGGAAGAAAATCAGTGCAAGTATTATAATAATTGCCGCAATAAGAATCCACAACCAGGTCTTTGACTTACCACCGGCAGGTACAGGTGGAACATAGCCGTTCAGGTACTCAAGACGGAATCCGCCTTTCTTTCCAATACCCTTGTCAGCCTTTTCAAAGTCTGCCACCACTATACCATACTGTTTAGCGTGGTTTACAAGACGCTCAAAACTTGGTTTTGTCCACATCTTTACAACAGCAATCTTTGTGCCGTCTTGAAGATTAATAGTCTCCTCCTTCTCATCAGTAAACCAGAAACCTTTCTCATTATCTGTTTTACATTCAGCAGCCTTTTTAAAATTCATATTCCATCCGCTGTCAGGATTTAACGCCGTTGGGAATGCCTTCTCAAAATCTTCAAACTTGGCGTGTGGGTACATTACGTGATAGGCGTGAATAATACCCAATGCGGTACGGTTCTGTGCCTTACCATAAACTCTTACTTTTGCACCGGCAATTTCTGATGCGGATACATACTCACCAGAATGTGCGCTTTTAATTTCTTCCATAATAAATTAAGATTAAATTGTTAAAAATTATTTATCTACTACTGTGTATTCTGTTTTGAAGTACTCTGTATTAGGTACTGCACTTACTGCTTCAAGCCAGATGTAATTGTTATAGCGCGTACATTCATTTTCAAAGGCAAGATATGATGCCCCATCTTGGAATAATTTTGTATGAGCCGTATTGTAGAATACATTATTACTCATTCTTTTTACCACTAAACAACGCTCCTAAAATAGCATTGCCTATCTTGCGTTCAACACCCTCTATTAACTTTCTTTCTTATTACGATTGCGGCAATAAATACAACAAGGATAATTGTAATAATATTCAGCAAGATAATCCATATCCAACCACAAGGTAAAAACCACTCAAGAACTACGCACACAAGCATAATGGCACAAATCAAAATCTTGTTTTTTGACGTTATACTTTTTATTTGCGAGGCAGACTTTAGTTTCTCTTGCTCTTTTTCTATCATTTTATTGATTTGCTCTTCAGAAAAGCCATATTCAACAGCTTTAAGTTTAATGACATCGGCTTTCTGTTCAAAACTACCGTCAAGTAACGCTTGTCTGATCTCTTCAGTTATGACTACGTACATTGCTTGTTCTTTCATAAATTTATTTTTTTAAATGGTTAATTATCATTAGTTCAAATTCATCATTAGAGATACCAGCTGCAATGGCTCTAGGTCTAAGAAACTCTTTCTCCGCATCAGTGATTACCCCATCAGAACAAGCCATATCCATCAATCCATTAAACTGATTTCTTGCCTCATCCTCTTTACTAATATTTGTTTCAACTGATTTTGATATTTTAGCCGCTGCATCTAAAGATTTAGAAGCGGCAGGAGATAATTTAACTGCCACCTTCAATACTTTTATTATCATTGGCAAATATGGAATATGGAATTCGCAGGCTACTATTTCTACCGTTTCCAAAATTTCTTGCAGTGGCAAATCATCCACGATTCCCTTTATGGCTTTTATTTTATCACTTGCTGCCATTTTCTGAAAATATTTTAATCCTTGTTATAAATTCCTTAAGGGATGACAAATCCTGTCCACTCTCTTTTTCATATTTTTCCAAAGAATCTAATGTTTCCTGAAGATTTGCGTCTTTTAAGAGTTCTTGAATCTTCATAACAGCCATTTCACACATTCTGTCATACACTGAAGAAATTGAATCAGTCACCGAATCCACTGTCTTGGAAACAATACTATTAATTGAATCAGTTGTTGTTGACGCTACTTTTGAGAATTCTTCCATAGCTTCCGACATTTTACTAGAAGCGTCATCCGTAGCTTCCGATATTTTCTTGGAAGCTTCATCCATAGTGTCTGCCACTTTTCTCAGAAAATCACCTAAAGCCATAATCTTTGATTTTATTTCTTAGTAACCAAGGGAATATATCAGCCTCCCCTGGCTTAGTGTTATTATTACATACTCACCTAAACTAGCACCTTAAATACACCACGTAAACTTTTTCTTTTGATAGCGTGGTTTTACCATTATAATCCTCTACCAAAGAACTTCCATTCCCCTTATTATATCCATCAATAATCCTTTTCATGCAATCTCTCACGTTTTTGACATCCAACAGAACCATGAACTTGAAGCAACCACTTGTTGAATCTAAATTCGATTTACTTTTGCCTTTAAGCAAATTATCCAAATCCTTAACTATACCATTCCTTTGTGCGGCACCAAAAGAGTTTTGCTCCACAGGGATATTACATTTCACTTCTGCAACAATATGAACAGAGTCATCTCCCCACTCAACATCATATCCGTTTGTGTTTGCATCGGTTGATAGAACTTGTTCAATTATACACTCCTTCTGATTTTCAGTGACAATTTTTTCATTATACAAAAACTCCACAAAAGCTTCTGTGATTTGAAGCGTTATTATATTGTTTATGTTACTAATAGCAGCCTTCAAATTTACAAAATCAAAAATGGTCAGTCTTTTATAGTAATCAACGTCATTTGTCTTTAGAAACCCATTCCAAAACTCATTTAGTTGAGAAGCCAACTTATCATCTCTTTTCATATAGAATTTATTATAATGAAAGATTAGTGGCATAGATGAGAACCAACCCATCTATACCTGTGTTACATATATTACTTGCCAGCCTGGCAAAGTGTAGCACCGTTATCAGCAAGCTTTGTGTCATCAGCGTTAGCTACCTGTACGCCAATTCCCCAAGCCTCTGCAAACTCAGTTTCAAATTTACCTACAGTCTTGTTACCGCCAACCTTAAGTTCACCGCCCTTTGCGCCTTCTGCACGAATTGATGCAAGTGTTGCGTTATCATCAGCCATCTTACCCTTGCAAGTCGGGCTCAAATAAACACGCAGTGAACTGCCAAATGCTTTTTTAAACTCTTTTTTCAGTGTACCAACTTTTGTACGACCATTAATGCTTAATTCTGCCATAGTATTTAAATTTTTTTGCCTACTCTTTATGGGATTTTCGGCTTTTCTCCCGTAGTTATTTAATTGTTTTTCCCTTATCATTTATGATAATATGAGTACAAATATAATGAATTTTTCTGAATTATCATAAATGATAAGTAGATTTTTTATAATTTAATCAGATTTTCATATCGTCATGGTAAAAAAATTATTTTTGCAAAGGTAGAAGATAGAGAAACACAAAGCAAAGTGCTTGTTAGTGCTTATTTTTTCTAAAATATGACCTAAAAGCATTGTGATTATCATTTATGATAATGATTTTGCAGTTGCAATAAATTAACTTTGTAAACAAAGTTTGCACTTAAACATGGAAGATACAGAGCTTTGCATACAGATAGGTAATCGCATAAAACAACTGCGTAATGAGGCTGGATTATCACAGCAGGAACTTGCCTTTAGGTGTGGATTTGAAACTTCCAACATGTGTCGCATAGAGGCTGGTAAAACCAATCCCACAATTATAACTCTCTACAAAATCTCCAAAGCACTACAGGTGGAATTAGATAAGGTAGTGAAATAAATTCCGTCAATTTATTGACAATTTTTACGTAAATTCGGTCAATGTATTGACAATTTTTATACCTTTGTCATATTAGTTGTTGTTAACAGTTATGCAAACTTCAGGATTCCCAAATAACACTACCACTGTCAGTGGCGGAGCGTTCTCTGACCACTCTGTAATGTATGAATCTGATAATGGGTACAGTATATTATACAAAGCCCAAAAGGGAGGCAAGTGGTTTGTCCTAAAAGGTATAAAGAAAGAACTTGGACTACAAGGTCAATATGAGAGCATTCTTAAGCGTGAGTTTGACCTGCACAAAGAAATTACAAGTATCTACTGTGCTGAGTGTTATGAACTTATAACAGACCCCGATGTGGGATTATGTATTGTAATGCAGTATGTTGACGGCATTACCCTTAGTGAGTGGCTGGAGTTGAAACCGTCAAGGACGGAGAGGAAGAGAGTGTTGAGCGAACTGCTTGAAGCCATCGGGGAACTACATCTGAAACAGATAATACACCATGATATAAAGCCTGACAATATTCTCATAACAAACAACGGACACCACGTAAAACTTATAGATTTCGGACTGTCAGACAACGATGCCTACATTTCACGTGCACGCGGCTGCACAAACAAATACGCATCGCCCGAGCTAAAAGCCGGGAAAGAGGTGACTTTTGCAAGCGACATCTGGTCAATAGGTTACATTATTGATGATATATTTCCACACAATTATGCGTATGTTAAAAATAAGTGCCATAAAACAAACCCATCCAAGCGATTCTCATCTGTTGCAGCCATAAGCAAAGCGATAAATGCAACAGATATTTTAAGAAAGTCTTGCATTGCAGTATGTATTGTGGCAGTAATGGCATCGGCGGTAATATATTCACTAATACCACGTCCATCTGCCAAAGAGATTGCCTACAACAAACTGTTGGATGAGACACACGCAAAATATGACAGTTGCTATAATGTCTGTTTGGCAAAACTTGACACCTGTGCCTACAAAGAGTTCTGCATAATCTACAGAACAGAGTTCACATATTCAACAGACAGTGTGCGGAGAGCAATGCAACCATCTGATTCATTGGAGAATATACTTTTTAACAATGACTATATGGAGTACCATAAAAAGTGTTTCGTACCACTTGAAGATATTGCAAGTGGCAAACAATCAATATACTCACTGCCGGCAGATGTGAGAAATCCTTTGATAAATAGATGGAGCAAGTTGGTACAAGAACAGTCAAACAAGTACTAACAAGCACTTGACACATATAACATCGTAGCACTATTTTTGTATGGGAAATAAAGGAGCTATAAAACACATGAAATCATCAGTTGAGAGCCATCGCCCTGAATTAGAACTATTAAAACGCAGGGTTGAGGAGCGTGAGGGAATAAAACCAGCCGCCCCGTCTGATTTTATTACGCTTACAACACACATAAACAGTGCTATTGACGGACAACTTAACGAATATACCCTTATGCGTTTATGGGGCTACCTGAAAAAATACAAATCCATACGCCATAGTACCCTTGACCTGCTTGCAAACTATGTAGGATACAGTTGTTGGAATGAATTTCTAAAAGCAGAAAAAGTCGCTATACGAGAGGAATCGGGGTTGCCTATAAAACCTTCAATAATAGTACAAAATCTAAAAGAGGGAGACAGAGTACGCATAGCGTGGCTCCCCGATAGAGTAACCACACTTGTCTATATGGGGGATTTCAAATTCATTATTGAGTCTAACGAGAACGCCTCCTGGAACAATGGCGACACATTCTTTTGCCGTGCGTTTACTGTAGGCGAACCTCTATATGTAGATAGCCTTACACACCCCGATGGTACAGAAGACGCTCGCTATTGCGTTGGAATGCACAGCGGTCTCACAGTTGCGGAATTACTTTAGATACCTATATACATGAACAAAAAAGAGATAAGAACAATTATTAAGTCTCGTGTTAAGGCAATGAGCAAAGAGGAACGTACGGCTGAAGCTGTACAACTGCTTGCTGCCATATCTGCTGAGCCACATTTTGTCTCTGCAAATAAAGTTTTGATTTACAATCCTCTACCTGATGAGATAGACGTTTTGCCTATATTAGAGCGGTTCAAGGCTGTGAAGCGGTTTTTTATGCCTGTAGTTTGTGGCGATGATATAAAAATACTCCCTTACACAGAGGAACAGCGTAGGGGAGCATATAACATTAGTGAGCCCGTAGGCTCAGACTACGTTTCCATAAATGATATTGACCTTGTCATAGTGCCCGGCGTAGGCTTTACCGCCGATGGATACCGTCTTGGGCGTGGCAAAGGCTACTATGACCGCCTTTTAAACGGTGCAGCCTGCTACAAAATTGGTGTATGCTTTAGTTGCCAGATTGAGCCAGCCATCGGGGAAACCGCTGAACCCCACGATGTTAAGATGGATTGTGTGCTATTCAGGTAGCAAATAGTCACTTGCTTTGTTTGATGAGATGGCTGATGTGCCTGTTTTGCTTTCAAGTTGTTTGCGGGCTGCTTTGGCAACGCTGCCACCCTCCTTTGCCACAATCTGGCTCTCTTTCAAGCCTTTGGGATTCCTTTGTTTTGAAATCTCCGCAGTAGAAGCCTCGGCAAGCATATTAAGAGCCAATTCCACATTGGTCATATTGTCTCGCAGGTTCTCTTTCTTCAATCCCTTGTACTGTTTGTATTGACGGGTAGTCATTCCTGACCACTCTTTAGTAATAATATCGGTAAGTGATGCAAATTGCTGCCCCTCCTGTATGCCAGCCCTCTGCCATTCATCGGTCAGTTCCTTTCTTACCTCAATGCTTTTTATACGGCTGTTTATCCATTTGTCACTATAACCAAGGCGTTTATAGTCTGCTATTGCCTGGTCTATGCTTAGTTCAGGGTCTTGCAGTTGGTCAATACGTTGTGATGCCACTTGTGCCATCCACTGCTTAAATGGCTCAGCTTTACGTGATGGTATGGATTGGATAATGCGGAAAATCTGCTCTGTATCGCCAACATCGGTCATACGCATCTTGCCATCTGCGGCGGGCAGTTTCAACTGGTGACAAATTGTCACCGGTTCACAGCCTTCTTCCGTAAGTCGTTGCTTTAGTTTATTCCAATATTTACGTGATGTTTGGTAATCTGCTGTATCTGTCAGCACACCGCAAACATCCACCACTGAGAAGTACCATTTCTCCTGTTCGCTATCCCAAACGGTGCGGACTCTCTTCTCATCAAATATCTGTATTTCCTGTTTCTTTGTCATCGGGGTAAAATTACTGATTTTTTAGCCAATAAGCAAACATCGGGTCTTGAAGAACAATCTTACCCGATGGCAGAATGTCAATAAGTTCCTTCTTTAAAAGAGCCTCTTTAAGAATCTTAATATTAGCAGATGTGCCAAGGTCATAGCGTTCCAGCACATTTTTTGATGAAAATGCCTCCTCTCCGTTATTGACCGCCTTCAAGAAATTGATTTGTTTAACCACCAAAGAATCTAATAAATTACAGAACAAAAGGTTAAGTTGCCCTACTATGCCTGTAAAAGCCCCCTCAACTATCTCTTTTGAGCACTCTTTTTCTGTCCTGAGCCACGATTGTTGGGCAAGTTGCTGTACATAATATGGATGACAATCCGTCAAATTTGCTATATATTTAGCACACTCTTTTGATATTGTTTTGCCTGTACGTCTGAATGTGGACACTATAAAGTCAATCCAATCAGGTTCCTTAATCTTTTCAAGAAAAACTATATCCCCAAATTTATAGAATGGATTTGAATATTCTCCAAAAATATCCATTAACATGTGACGTTTGCTACCATACAGACAATAGCACACCGATGTATGTTTTTGCCAATGAGACCTTAGTTTCTTTTGAAAATCAACAGAATCGGGGTATAGACAGATATTCTGAAACTCATCTATACAGACTATAAGTTTCTTTTTTCTCTCTACTGCAATTTTTTGAGGCAAGTCAAGAATCTCATCTACAGATAGTTTTTCCTTATTAAAATCAATACCCAAAGATAACTCCACATTACTGATACCATCTCCCAAAGATATTTTAGGAAAAAAATTCCCTAAATATTTTTTTGCAGAAGAAACAAACTCCTCCACCTTTGATGTAGTAGCTTTTAATATGGCAGAGGCAAACATATTATAAAACTCTGTTTCTGTCTTACAGTTGAATGTATCAATGTTTACTGAAATGTATTTTTTGTCTGCCTCAATTTCACGCAATGCCTTATTAACGAGAGAAGTCTTACCCCAACGTCTGGGAGATATTATTATGGTGTTAATCAGTCCTTTAAAATTGTTTACAAGCAGTTCTGTCTCGCATATACGGTCTGTAAAATCCATACCGTCAGCAATTTTGCCATATATAAAGGGAGTTTCCATAGCAATATACATTTTATTTCTGCTGCAAATATAATAATTTTATTTCAAATAAAAATATTTCAAATAAAAATATTTCAAATAAATTTATTTCAAATAATTTTATTTCATCGCAGAGAGTAGTGCCTGGGCTTCTGTGGCGTCAGCCTCATCTACATTAAGTTTCACACCACCAACCCCTACGGTAAAGGTGCTGCCCATAATCTCATCTGTCAGATAACAGTTTATACCCGCTTGCTGTAGAAATTGAAGGGCTCTTTGAGCCTCTATCAACGATGTGAATGTTTGAATAATCATAAGTAAGTAAGTTCTCTATTACCATCAGTGGTTTCGGCGATGTGGACTCGGACTACGTCATCGGGTAGAAGTTCCTCTATAAGTTCAGGCCACTCTATAAAGCAGTAGGAGCCACTGTAAAAATAGTTCTCATACCCAAAATCAAAAGCCTCCTCTATTTTCTTAATGCGGTAAAAATCAAAATGATAGATATTACTGCCGTCTGCCGCAAGGTATTCATTCACAATGGCAAATGTGGGGCTGTTTACAGTATCAGTAACACCAAGTACATTGCATATAGCCTTAATGAATGTGGTCTTGCCCGCACCCATTGAGCCGTAGAACGCCACGATGCGACGCTCACCAAGTTCATTTAAGAACTCTGCTGCACTCTTCTCCAGATTATTCAAAAATAATTTCATAACAATATTCATAATGAATGTACCCTATAAGAGGCGTCCGCACCCCCGCGGACGTACAGGGGGAGGGACCCATATAGGTCACAGACCTATATGGGAGGGGCTATAGCCCTTCACAGATGGGCTATAGTCCTCTACATAGGGTACATTCATTATTTCAAATATCTTAATGCTAAAGTTTTTTGAAAAAATCATTCCCCTTGTTGTCAACAAGAATGAACGCAGGGAAGTCAACCACCTCTATTTTCCAGATGGCCTCCATACCAAGTTCAGGGTACTCAACGCACTCAATGCTCTTAATGTTGTTTTGGGCAAGAATTGCGGCTGGACCACCTATAGAGCCAAGATAGAAACCACCGTTAGCCTTGCAGGCATCAGTAACAATCTGAGAGCGGTTGCCCTTTGCAAGCATAATCATACTGCCACCATTCTTTTGGAACAAATCCACGTATGGGTCCATACGGTTAGCAGTTGTTGGTCCCATACTACCGCAAGCCATACCAGCAGGAGTCTTGGCAGGACCTGCATAGTATATTGGGTGGTCTTTAATGTACTGAGGCAGACCCTCACCACGGTCAAGACGCTCTTTAAGTTTAGCGTGAGCAATATCCCTACCTACTATTATGGTTCCGTTAAGTGAAAGACGGGTTGATACAGGATACTTGTCAAGTTGTGCAAGAATCTCAGCCATAGGGCGGTTAAGGTCAACCTTAACGGCATCACCCTCACCAGCGTTACGTAGTGCCTCTGGTATAAGTGATGAAGGATTGTCATCCATCTTCTCAATCCAAATACCGTCTTTGTTTATCTTACATTTAATGTTACGGTCTGCAGAGCAACTTACACCCATACCTACAGGACACGATGCACCGTGACGTGGCAGACGTATTATGCGGACATCGTGGGCAAGATATTTGCCACCGAACTGTGCGCCAAGCCCAATCTTCCAAGCCTCTTCAAGAACCTTCTTCTCAAGTTCAACATCGCGGAAAGCACGTCCGTACTCATTACCCGATGTAGGCAATGAATCGTAGTAGTGAGTGGAAGCAAGCTTAACTGTAAGCAGGTTTTTCTCTGCCGATGTACCTCCTATTACAAATGCGATATGATATGGTGGGCAAGCGGCTGTTCCAAGAGTCTTAACCTTCTCTACAAGGAACGGAACAAGCTTCTCATGGGTGAGAAGAGCCTTAGTCTCCTGAAACAAGTAAGACTTATTCGCACTACCACCACCCTTTGTAACACAAAGGAAACGGTACTCCATACCCTCTGTAGCCTCTATATCTATCTGTGCCGGCAAATTGCACTTAGTGTTAACCTCCTTGTACATATCAAGCGGAGCATTCTGAGAGTAACGCAGATTTTCCTCTGTGTAAGTCTTGAACACACCAAGTGAAAGGGCTTCCTCATCACAGTAACCAGTCCAAACCTGCTGACCCTTCTCACCATGAATAATGGCGGTACCCGTATCCTGGCAAAGCGGAAGTTTACCTTTAGATGCCACATCGGCGTTACGCAGGAAAGTAAGAGCCACATACTTATCGTTCTCAGATGCCTCAGGGTCATTTAAAATCTTGGCAACCTGCTCATTATGTGCCCTGCGAAGCAGGAATGAAACATCGCGGAAAGCGGCATTCGCCATAGCCGTAAGACCCTCTTTTGCAACCTTAAGAATAGGTTTACCCTCAAACTCGCTTACACTGACATAATCTTTTGTAAGCAGATAATACTCTGTGGTATCCTCTCCTATAGGAAAGGGAACCTGATAATGAAACTCTGTAGCCATATATTTTACTTATATAAAAATCTCTTGATACTGCGTTTAGGGGTCTTTTCAAACTCCTTATCAACCTTCTCCACAGAAGAGAGGCGGCAAAAAGCAGGAATCATGCGGTTTACCTGCAACTTTATGTTTTCAAGAATGTCATCAATGGATTTGGTGGCAAGTTCCTCCTGAATAGCCTTTAAATCGGGGAATATAAGGGCTGTAAGCTTGCCTGCCCTATCCACCACAATACTCTCACTAACACCAGGCATATTGTTAAGCTTGCCCTCAATCTCCTCAGGATATATATTCTGACCCGATGCACCTATAATAACACTCTTATTACGTCCACGTATAAATATGTTGCCATCACGGTCTATAATGCCAAGGTCTCCTGTACGCAGCCACCCGTCCTCTGTAAACACAGCCTTGGTGGCATCGGGGTTCTTATAATACTCAGTCATAAGATTATCACCCTTAACAAGAATCTCACCCACAACCTTACGCTGATTAGGACTATCCACAGCCACCTGCATACGGTCAACAGCCTTTCCACAAGAGCGCTCCTTAAACTTAGACCAATGCTCATACCCAAGAATAGGACCACACTCAGTCATACCGTAGCCCACAGTGTAAGGGAACTCTATCTGTTTCAGGCACTTCTCCACATCGTGGTTAAGAGCGGCACCACCTATAATAAGGTACTTTAGATTACCGCCAAATTTATTCATAATGCCATCGTGCACCTTACGCCTAAGCGGAATATTAACACCAGGAGTGTACCAAAGAGCCTTAACCATAGGCTTGTTAATCATAGGAAAAATGGCTTTTTGGAAAATCTTTTCAATTACAAGAGGCACAGTAAGCACCATGTAAGGGTGAACATCGGCAAACGCCTTCATAAGCACCTGCGGCGATGGGGTCTTACCCAAGAAATACACATGACACCCACCTGCAAGCTGGTAAAGCAGTTCAAACGCCAAGCCAAACATGTGTGCAAGCGGAAGCATTGACACCATAGACCAACCTGGCTGATTTGCAATGCCGTCCTGACCAAACTGAATATTAGAAGATATGGCTTTATAAGAGAGCACCACCCCTTTAGGGTCACTTGTAGTACCCGATGTGTAGTTTATAAGTGCAGGCTTGTCCCAATTATCCTTAGGATAGTTTACATCTACAGGACCAAAACCGTCAGCATATTTTTCTGCAAAAACAATATCCAAATTCTTGCACGCCTTTTTCAGTGCCTCATTATCTGAACTAAGCACATCAAAATTCTGAATACATACAATACCTGTAAGGTTAGGCATAGCCTTAGGGTCAAGGTTCTTATAAACCATATCACCCACCATAAACAGTTTTGCATCAGAGTGGTTTACAAGAGAGTGTACACTCTCTGCTGAGAACTCTGCCAATATGGACACAGCCACCGCCTCGTATGTGGTAATAGCCATAAAGCACACAGCCCAATTAGCGGAATTTCTGCCACACAGGGCAATTTTGTCACCCTTCTTGATTCCAGCCGCCTCAAACATAATATGCAGAGCCGCAATCTTTTGAGCCATCTGACCATACGTCAATGAATAGCCCGTACCATAGTCTGACAAGGCTGGAGAATCCCAATAATTCTTAATTGTATGCTCTATAAAATTAAGATAATGATTCATAAAAAAACTATTACTGCAATATTATTAACGCAAATTTAATAAAAATATTTTTAAAAATAAATATTTGGGTACAAATATTTATTTTTAAAAAAAAAGGGTCAGGAGTCAGGGGTCAAAGCGACAAGCGGACACGTTCCGCCGTACGAAGTACGAAAAAGCCCCGAACACTTAGGTGTAAGGGGCTATAAAATAGGATATTTGCATTAAATCAGGAATTTATTCCTGATTTAACGTAAATCTACGGAAACCTGTAGCGGCAAGAGATTTGGAAGCGTTCTGCAAGTACTGCTTAACACTCATCTTGGCATCCTTAATGAAAGCCTGCTCCATAAGAGTGCTCTCCTGGAAGAATTTGTTAAGACGACCCTCAGCAATCCTGTCAAGAATAGCCTCTGGCTTGCCCTCCTCACGAGCCTTCTCCCTACCTATCTCAAGTTCCTTGGCTACAATATCTTTAGGAACATCGTTGCGGTCAACAGAAATAGGACTCATAGCGGCAACCTGCATTGCTACATCGTGCAAAATCTGACGTTCTGCACTCTCTGTAAATGATACAAGAGAAGCAAGTTTATTGCCATTATGAATGTAAGATGCCACAGCGTTACCTTTTAAAAACTCGTATGCACCAAGTTCCATTTTCTCACCTGTAACACCACTACGCTCTGTAATAAGGTCTGCTACTGTACGACCGTCTATCTTAAGGTTCTTAAGTTCATCAATGCTTGATGGCTTATTCTCCATAGCGGCATCCAGAATTTTCTTAGTAAGAGCAATAAAGTCTGCGTTCTTAGCCACAAAATCAGTCTCGCACTTAATACCTACAAGGGCGGCAAAACCGTCTTTGTCTGCAGCAAGCACACAACCCTCGGCAGCCTCACGGTCTGAACGCTTGGCGGCAATAGCCTGACCTTTCTTTCTTATAATCTCAATAGCCTTTTCAAAGTCTCCAAGAGCCTCTGTCAGGGCGTTTTTGCAATCCATCATTCCAGCCCCGGTCATTGTACGGAGTTTGGAAATATCAGCAAGTGTAACAGCCATAATTATTTGTCCTCCTCTTTCTCTGATTCTGATTTATACTTATCAGCAAGTGCATTGTTCAAAGCACCCTCGTTACCACGTTTAATGCGGTTACGAGCAGGTTTGCCTGCACCACCTTTTTTCTCTTTTGGAGCATCGGCAGCCTCATTGTCGGCGGCTTCAGCCTCTTTCTCCATCTTACGTTGTTGCAAGCCCTCTGCAATAGCGGCTACAATAGCACTAAGAATTATATCTATAGATTTAGAAGCGTCATCATTAGCAGGAATCGGGAAATCTATCTCGTTAGGATTAGAGTTAGTATCACAGATACCAAACACTG
The DNA here is from genome assembly GCA_024399495.1 of Paludibacteraceae bacterium. Lineage (GTDB taxonomy): Bacteria > Bacteroidota > Bacteroidia > Bacteroidales > Paludibacteraceae > Enterocola. The sequence goes on along the minus strand of JAKSNY010000006.1, from coordinate 67,593 downwards.
GAATACCTAAACGTAGAGCCTCCTTAACAGCGATATGCTCCTTAACCACGTCAACCACAAACAGTGCGGCTGGCAGACGTGTAAGGTCTGCTATAGAGCCAAGGTTCTTCTCCAGTTTCTCTCTCTGACGTGAAATCTGTAGTTTCTCACGCTTAGACAAGTTATCAAAAGTACCGTCTGTTGACATCTTGTCTATAGAAGCCATCTTTTTGACAGCCTTTCGGATTGTGGTGAAGTTTGTAAGCATACCACCTGCCCAACGCTCTGTAATATAAGGCATATTAACAGAAGAAGCCTTCTCTGCAATAATCTCTTTTGCCTGTTTTTTAGTGGCAACAAAAAGAATTTTCTTACCTTGTTTAGCAATAGCCTCAAGAACATCGGCAGCCTCGTCTATCTTAGCCACTGTCTTGTTAAGGTCTATGATGTGAATACCATTGTGCTCCATAAAAATGTAAGGAGCCATTGCCGGATTCCATTTACGTTTAAGGTGACCAAAGTGACACCCTGCGTCAAGTAAATCCTGAAAATTAGTTCTAGCCATAATTTTTTTAATTTTGTTGTTATCTTTTTAATATTTCTTAATATCAACCTGAAAGTAATCCAAAAGAGTCTTCCAAGTTTAGATACAAACAGCACCCGATGGGTGGGGTGATTATCTCTTAGAGAACTGGAAGCGTTTACGTGCTTTTGGTCTACCTGGCTTCTTACGCTCAACCTCACGTGGGTCACGTGTCATAAAGCCTTCAGACTTAAGAGCAGGCTTGTTCTCTGGGTCAATTTTTACAAGAGCGCGTGCAATGGCAAGTCTAAGAGCCTCAGCCTGACCTTTGCTACCACCACCCTGCAAGTTAACTTTGATATCAAATTTCTCTTCAACGCCCAATTTAGCCAACGGTTGTTTAACAACATACTGTAACATACCCGATGGGAAATATACTGCAAGCGGACGATTATTTATAGTAATATTACCGCTTCCCTCTGCAACATATATACGTGCAATAGCGGCTTTTCTTCTACCTAATGCATTTATAACTTCCATAATATTTATTTAAGAGCGTTAATATCAATTGTTTTAGGATTCTGTGCCTGATGTGGGTGTTCCGGACCATCATAAACATAGATGTTTTTAAGAATCTTGTTGCCAAGTTTTGTCTTAGGCAACATACCCTTAAGCACTTTCTCAAAATAGTATTTTGAACCCTTTGCCATATACTTGGCAGGAGTCCAGTCACGCTGACCGCCAGGATAACCTGTAAAAGTGTGAGATATATGATCTGTCCACTTGTTACCTGTAAGTTTAACCTTATCGGCGTTAATGATAATAACATTGTCACCACAATCTACATGAGGAGTGAAGTTTGGTTTATACTTACCCCTTGCTAGTTTGGCAACTTTAGAGCAAAAACGACCCATTATCTGGTCTGTTGCATCAACTACAACCCACTCCTTATTTACGGTAGCGGCGTTTGCAGAAATTGTTTTAAAGCTTAAAGTATCCACTTTACTAAAAATTTTTCCGTTAATAACTTGTGACCAATGGTGGGCATAAATCGGAATCATCTTAGGCTAAAAAGATGTTTATGCCTGATTATCAGTCACTTGAGTTTTTGGATAGATAATCGGACTGCGAATTTACGACAAATCCGATACAAAACCAAAAAAATCGGAGATTTTTTTAAAAAAATATTAGAAATGGGTGATACAAGCTTGCTTGCAATCACCCACTTCTGATATTTTAAAAACTGCAGGTTTTTGGTTTTGTACTGATGCGAAAGTAACTCTTTGAGCGAAGCGAAAAAATTACGACAGTATTTTTTTGCGAAGCGAAAAAAAGATAGTGCAAGCATCACCTGCTCACATCCTTAAATTCATGCAAATCAAGTATCTGCTTATCTTCAAACACAAGGCATCAATTCCTTCCCTATAACCTCATTCTTTGAAAAGCCATGTTGACGTATCCACTTATTTTTTCTATATAAATTATTAAGGGCTGTCTTTTTAGTCTTACCCTGTGCCATACCCAATAATTAAATGTTCTATTCTTCTCCCCACAAAATTATGAATTTATTTTGAGAAAACAAAACCTCCCACCCCCATAATAAGGGTGGGAAGCTAAAGTCTTATTGAAAAAGCAAGTGTTTGCTACAATAAATTTTTTTTAAAAAATGCTTGACGCAGGTTCCGGACGCGCTCCGGATATAACCACAATACAGCAGTTCTCGGGCTCAAAAGAATTTATTACCAACTCCGGCTTTATGTACTCTTTCATAATTATAAATATTTTATTTATTCAACAGTTTGATAGTCGTCTCTCCACTTATTACAAAGTAAACACCCTGTAACGGAAGATCAACCTGCTCTATTCCACCATTTGCAATTCTGTCTGCAATCTTATTGTGCAAATCATACACAGTATATTCAGCGCCATCGTTCAAACCTGTAATGTACAACGTATTCTCCTTTATATACGCCTTTATATCTTCCACTCCGTCAACATCTGTTATTACAGGAGCGTCTGCATTGGCGGATATTTTAAGCGAATAACCGTTATTTGTACCCTTTGCAATAGCGGTGGTAAATTCTCCGTCTGCAAAGTTATGAATAATTTCTCCATTATACAATAGTTCAAGCGTCAAACCATAAACATTACTGTTCAAGTATAGTTTATAGTTACCGTTCTTAGGGGCAAAAACACCAAGTGGAATCTCTGTTGTTCCATTATATAGTTTTGCATCTATTACACATAGTTTGGTACTTTTTGCATTCATCCATATACGAGCCATATTGACACCCGTCAAATCACCCATCTTGGCAAGATCCTTACCTATAACATAATCATCAGATGCAAACTCAGAAGCCGTGATAAACATCTGGTCAGCGGCATTCTCTTGTCCCTCCTTTGCAATGCGCAGATTAAACATATCATTCTCTGCCGCTACAGAACGCAGGCTTGCAGATTGTTTCTTAAACAATTCTACATTTTTACCTCCATCTATGTACTGAATAAATACAGGAGATGCAACTACAAAATTCTCTTCTTCAAGCGATACCAAATCGTATGCCTTGGTTCCTTGTACCAATGTTTGACCAAACACTGTTTCAGAACTCATACCAACATGGAATATCTGACTGTTACCTATTGCATTCCAACCCTGATTCTCAATTTTTGGAGCAGTAAACTCCTGTAATTGGATAGATGTTAAATCAGACACAATAGGAGTTCCATCTTTCTTATAGAACCTTACTGTGTTGTAATCTGAAAGAAGAATATACATCTTACCAGGCACCAATGTTTCAGATGCCGGCATATCAACCCAACCCTTACCTTTAGCGGCTCTCATGTCTCCATCATAACGGTCAAACAACACATTAACCCCATAAGCAAGAGGCACCTCATCACCGTTATTCAAGACACCCTTAACATCCTTTATATCAACAGGGAACGGAACACAAACTCCATACCATACAGAATTGTCAATCACACCACTTGGGTCCAGAATCTTGTCAAAACTTACAGTACCAATCACGTCCAAATCCTGACCGTTAGGGTCAACCTCGCCTGAATTGCGGTACTCTGTCTTGATATTAAGATTACCCATAATCAAGGCACCGTTGGTTGTAAGTTTGGCACCAGACCTTACCGTAACATCTCCCACTCTGAATCCATTGCCGTCCAAAACTACATTTGTTCCAGACTCAAGGTCAATATTCTCTGTTGGGCAATCAGTAAGAAGTGTAATCTCCACATTATGGGTTTTTGAGTACTCTATTGCCTCACTAAGTGTTGCAAACTCATGTCCGTCATCGGTTTTTGCAACTCCGCTATACTTAAAGAATACATTTGCCCATGTTTTAGAGACAGAAGCGTTCAACATTGTTATAGCAGTCGGGTTAATGGTGCTCTCACCATCGTAATATTGCATCTTGTCAAACACCGCACTTGCATCAGAATTGCTTGCAAAAATAGTTACTGTAGAACCTATTTCAAATGAGTTCTCAATCTCATTCCATTTGCCTTCCTCACCCGTCAGTGTCCACGATGTGGTCTCAGGAGCAACTCCGCTCGCCTGAATATCAACAGTTCCGTAAGTTGTGACACTCACCTCATCAGATGTTGCGTTAAGTTCTCCTCTTACAGCCTCAACCTTAAATGTATAATCTGTTGCAGGTGTCAAGTCTTCTATTGCGTAATTTGTGGTTGTGATATTTGAAATCTCCTTTACTTTACCATCAGAATTAACATATATTATTGTATATGTTTCAGCACACTCATTAGCGTTCCAACTTAACTCCGCTTTATTCTTGCTGTTGCAGATTACATTAAGTGTAGGAGCAGTTAATTCCTTATCTGTATAGTAAATAGTGGCAGTAACAGGCTCGCTAATTGTAAACACAGCAGGATTTTCGGTTATTGTCTCAGACCCGATAACGGTTTTCTCATATTTGGCGCAATTGTCAGAGTTGCTTGCTATAATAGAAATCTCCGAACCCTTTTCAAAAGAATTTTCTCCCTCATTCCAGTTACCTTTACATTGAATAGTATAAGAGATAGATTCTTTACTAACACCCTCTTTCTCAATATTAAGAGAAGCAAATGTTCTGGCAGTCAGCGTACTGCTTTGATTCTCTATATCACCATACATTGTACTTATCCTAAACTCATACTCTTTATTTTCTTCTAATGAGTTTACCAAGACATTATACATTGTTTGACCCTCAACTTCATACTTAATAGTGGAGAAATGTATTGACTCGCATACAACTTTGTAGGCGGTAGCCCCATCTACTTTAGGCCATGAAATATTTATAGTGTTTTTACCCACACCCGATGCACTTGCCGCAGGTGCCGGCAATGGAATAACTATAAGTTTTACTGGTATTTTTATTGAACCTACCTGAATATTTGATTCGTATGTTCCAGGTTCAACATTTGTATTAACCGATACATTAAAATTATCTTTCCCATATCCACAGTCGTCGGCTCCGATAACATTTTTACTACAAATAAACACCTTGTCATTATCACTGATAATGTCGCCCTTCATTGTTGAATAATCAATGGTTACTGTTTTTGCAGAAATAGTTCCTCCAACTAACACAGAACCTAAATCCAGAGATGTAGGCGATGCCTCAAAATAAGAACCTTGCATAACAGATATTCCATTGAAAGTGCATCCAAAGTTACCACTGCAGTACAATCTTATCTTGGTTGCATTTCTACTTAATTGAATATTTGTAGCGGAACCGCTTCTGTTATTTGTACCCCAAACTCCTGTCTCACTCCATTTGCCATCTACATATTCATACACCTCAAATAGGTCTCCTGTCCATGTAGTTGCAACTCCTGCAAACACAGAATAACTGAATGAAAGAATAGGACTGTTCTTCTTAACATCAAATTCATAACTCCAACCCCATTTAAATCCTTGTCCGACATTTCCAAGTGTTTTGTTAGGAACATCTTGCACAGGGCAATTGGTCTTAAGAGTTGTTGCTGAATTTTCCGATGACGTAGAATTCAACGATACATCGCCGTTATACATTCCATATACTGTGAATGTGTATGTATTGTTTGGCATTAAGCCTGTTATATGCCCTGATATTGTATTACCACCGTCAAATATAGTCTCCGCTCCGTTAGAGGCAACAACCTTATAACCTGTAGCATCGGGTATTTTAGCCCAAGCACCTATAACCGATGTGTAAGATGGGTTACTTACGCTGAATGACGCAGAAGCCACAAGGTCAGGGGTACTAACTGTAACCACATTACTTGGGTCAGTATATTGACCACCACCGTATGCCTGAACGGTGAACTGATTAGATGAGTGTAACTTAAGAGTATCACAAACAGACCATGTGTCAGTTGTTTCTATAGAGTTACCACCAATAAAGTTCAGCCTATATTTCTCCGCACCCGGAACAGCATTCCAACTAAGTTTTGCAGAGGTGTAAGTAATGTCACTTGCCTCAAGAGTTGGTACCGGAAGTGTTACATTTGCCTTAATGGTAACATTTATAGAACCAACTTTAATTGTTCCCGTTTGCTCACCGATTGTGCTTGCATCAAAAGTAACCTTGATATTTTCCGACCCATAACCGCAATCATCTTTACCAACCTGTTTTTTATCTACAGAGAACTTATCAGAACCCTCTTTTGATACATCACCCACCATAGTGGAGTAATTTACTACAATATCTTTTGATGGTTTTTCCCCGATGCCCACATTACCAAAATCAACTGTTGTCTCAGGAACCTCAAGATATGAGCCCTGCATAGCGGAAATATTAGTGAACGATGCTCCAAAATTACCGTGATATACAAAACGGAATTTTGTTACACCTCTGCTCAATGTCAAACTTTTAGTGCCAGATACTTTACGCCAACTTCCTGTAACACTCCACCCTATATCATGCCATCCACCATCTCTATATTCATCTACACTAAATTTAATATCTGTTGCAGATGACGAGGATGTTGTGTAACTGAATGTAATTGTAGCATTGTTTTTTGTTGTAGTGCATTCAGCGTATGCATCATCCCAGTTGAAGCCACCCTTTGACTCTATGGTTTTATTAGGTATAGTCTCAACAGAGCACTTGGTTTCAAGAGTCTTTATCTCACCCGATGTTTTGCCATTCAGTGACACCTCTTCACCATACATACCATAGATGGTAAACGTATAAGTGTTGTTAGGCATCAAGCCCACAAGTGTACCCGATGTAACATCGTGGCCATCAAATACATTAACCACACCGTTATTTGAAACAATCTTATAACCTGTTGCGTCAGCAATTGCAGCCCACTGAGCCTCAACAGATGAGTATGACGGATTGCTTACCGTGATTGATGCAGATGCCACAAGGTCTTTGGTTTTATCGCTTATTTCAGCAGCGGCTGATGTGGTATTATTGGCAAATGCCTTAACGAAGAATGTATATTGTGTGCCAAGGTGCAAGCCGTCACACACAATGCTTGTACCTGTAGTGGTTTTTGTGGAATCACCGTATGTAATTATATATTTCTCTGCTCCGCTAACTGCATTCCAACTTAATGTAGCCTTAGTATAATCCATTACAACTCCAAGGTTTGCTGGTTTGTCAAGAACACCCGTTCCTGAAACAGACACAGTTTGATTCCCAATTGTTATGGTTCCATTATAAGCACCTGGAGTTGTTGGCTTAAATGTTACATTAACAGTCTGAGTGCCATAAGCCTCATTAGCGGTTGAACCAACAGATGTAGCTGATACACTAAAAGCACTATTATTAGAAGAAACATTACCAGACTTCTTAGAGTATTCCACGCTAATAGACTGACTGTCAGATGTTTTTCCTATAATCACATTACCGAAATCTAAAGGTGTTGTAGTTACATCAAAATATTCCGCTTGAGTAACAACAACAGATTTAAAATATCTTGTACCATCAGCCAATGATGCTGTTTTAAACTTTACTTTCAAGGCTCTTTGTAAATTCGCACTCTTACTACCATAGCTTGTTCCTGGATTTTCATCATACACCTTGCTTTCTGTATTGTTTTTATCATATCCATATACAATCAAGTTACCAACAGCAAGTAATGACGATCTCTTTGCCTGAAAGGTGATTTTTGAGCATGGAAACCCTATTGAATATTCCTTCTCTTTCCCATATCCACCAATAGAGGTTTCTCCAGATTGAATGGTTTTTGTGTACTCCCCCCACACCGCAGCATTAAAAACCAATAAAGAAACTAAAGTAAGTAGTAAATTCTTTTTCATAATATTGTGTGTTAATTTTTTTAACTAAGTTTTGGTAAAAAATTGATACAAAAGGGCATAATCCACCTTTTGGCCACAAAGATAACCAAATCAAATGTTAAAAAAAAATTTAAAATGTTAAAAATCCAGTAGAATTTGTAATTTTTTTTAACATTTCCGCAACATCGGGACTTTTGTTGCAAAACCGTTACAACTGCTGAAACAGGTCATCAAGTGTTACGGTTGTATTTGAAATTCCGCTGAACCCATTGGGGCGTACACCAAAGGTTGTAATAAGCATTGGCTGAACCCCTTTTTTAGTCTTACTCTCCTTGATAAAAGTCTCCAGCCGGTACATTATTTTGCCATATTCCTCGGCGCTAAGCGTGTATTCAGCCTGAGAGTATTTTATCTCCGCAATATTCACAACATTATCGGCTCTGTCTATAATAATGTCAATTTGTACAGCAGGATTGCTCTTTTTACTACGCCAAGAGTAATACTCATGGGCAATACGGTCAACACGCATTGCATACAGTACCTGTTTTATATGATATGCACAGATACGTTCATAACCCAAGCCAAACCAAGTGTTCATCATAGGCTGATTCAGATGGTTACTCCAAAAATGAGTATCGGTTGTTCTCTTTATGCAGAATTGATTATAAAACAAAGTATAAAAGTCAATTAGCTGATATATGCCTTTACTTGTATTAAGACCGTTATTGTAACGGCGTATAAAATCACATTGCACAAGGTTTTCAAGCATATCAGACAGGTGTCCGTTATTCGGCAATTTAAGTTTTTCTGCAATCTGCTTACGTGTAAGTCCGCTTTTATTGTCAGTGAGTGCCTTTATTATACCTAAATAGTTTTCTGGCGATTTAAACAGTGAACCAAACAATCTCTTATATTCAGTGCTGAGCGGTGCGTCTTCAGAAAAGAATAGGTAGTCTATATTTTCGGTTACTGATTTATTAAAATCTACAAGGCTAAGATAGTACGGAACACCACCTATGGCAGCGTAAAGTTGCATAATCGAGAGCCTTGACCAATTTGAGTTCTTAGATTTTGCATAGAGTTCCGTTTGATAAAGGTCAAACGGTTTAAGGTGCAACTCATGCGTAATACGGTTGTGCAGTCCGCCTTTATTGTTTACAATATTGTTTATCATCCACGATGTAGCCGAACCGCAAACTATGAAAAACAGATTGTCCATAGTTGAACCTTTGCTGTTCCAAAAGAAATCCACCGCATTTATAAAATCAGAGTGCTGAGTGTCAAAGCACGGCATTTCATCTATAAAAACAACCAATCTGCCATTATGCGTTTGTGTGTCTAACAGCGTTCCAAGTATGCCAAATGCCTCCATCCAATTTTTAGGTTTGGCACCCTTATACCCCGATGCCTTTAGTGATGTGTAAAACGCAGCCATCTGCTCACTCTTTTTTCCACCTATGACTCCTGTGGTATAAAAGTCAAAACGCTCTCCAAAATATTTTTTAACAAGAAATGTTTTGCCAATACGCCGTCTGCCATAAAGTGCTATGAACTCACTTTTACCACTATGGGTATAAGTGTCAAAAATAACATATTCACTGTTTCTTCCTATTATCTGCTCCATAAGGCTTTTATTTGTTATCAGACGCAAATATAAGCATTATATATGAGAAACTAGGCTAAAAATGCATTTTTTTTTGTATTTTAGCCCAGTTTCTATAGTGTTTTACTTTAAATTATATGAGAAACAGGGCTAAAACTGCATTATTTTTACAATTTTAGCCCAGTTTCTATAGTAATCACATCACCTCTTGCGGCGTGCAAATCTTGATTTGCCCGCAGATTTGGCAGAATCATCTTCCATAATCTTCAGGCACTCTGCGTATGTAAGTTTATCGGGGTCTGTGCCTTTAGGCAGTTTGTAGTTAGTGCCGTCATTACACAGATATATGCCGTAACGTCCATTAAGAAGCTGAACCTTAGGGTTCTCATTAAATGTGCGATATACCTTGTTGGCATCAGCGTTACGTTTCTCAGTAATAAGGGCTATAGCCTCATCAAGGGTAACTTTAAGAGGGTCCAACCCCTTAGGCAGAGAGCAGAACTTGCCATCGTGGCTTATGTAGGCACCAAACCTACCCGTAGAAGCAACCACAGGCTTGCCCTCAAAATCGCCCAATGTGCGAGGCAGTTTAAACAGCTCCAGAACCTCCTCCAGCGTTACATTCTCTATGGATTGACCCTTTTTAAGGCTTGCAAACTGCGGTTTCTCTGCATCTGATGCACTACCAATCTGAGCCACCACGCCAAAACGCCCTATCTTAACAGAAACAGGCTTGCCAGTCTTAGGGTCTGTGCCAAGCACACGCTCACCCACTTTATGCTCCGCCTTCTGTTTAAGGCTATGCTCTATATTCTTATGAAAATCCTTATAAAAGCTATCAATTGTTTTCTCCCACTTAGCCTTGCCCTCAGCCACCTTATCCAAGGTCTGCTCCACATCGGCGGTAAAATTATAGTCCAGAATAGAGGCAAAATCGTCTGCAAGGAAATCATTTACAACCATACCCGTATCAGTAGGCAGCAACTTGCCCTTGTCAGCCCCAAACATCTCTGTCTTAACACTTTCTGTAACCTTGCCACCCTTTAGTTTAAGTACATCGTAACTACGTTTGGCACCCTCCTTATCACCTTTTATAACATACTCACGTGCTAAAATAGTGGATATGGTAGGAGCGTAAGTAGATGGTCTGCCAATGCCAAGTTCCTCCATCTTTTTAACAAGCGATGCTTCTGTATATCGTGGCGGAAGCATAGTGAAACGCTCCGTACAGTCAATTTCTGAAGCAGAGAGCAAATCGCCTTTAGAAACCATTGGAAGCACCTCTGTATCAATAGTTTGAGAATCATCATCGCTACCTTCAAGATAAACTTTCAGAAAACCGTCAAACTTAATGGTCTCACCAGTGGCTATAAAGTTATAATTTTTACTACCCGATGTTATTGTAACCACAGTACGCTCTATATCTGCATCAGCCATTTGGCTTGCTATAGTACGCTTGTAGATAAGGTCATAGAGAGCCATCTCCTGCCTTGTACCCGATATCTGACGCACGTTAAGATATGTAGGACGTATAGCCTCGTGAGCCTCCTGAGCCCCCTTAGCCTTGGTAGTGTAGTTGCGAGGCTTACTATAAGCGGCACCATAAGTGTCAATAATCTCTGCCTTGGCAGTATTTATAGCCAGCGATGACAGATTTACAGAATCTGTACGCATATAGGTGATTTTTCCGCTTTCATACAAATGTTGTGCCACCATCATTGTCTGTGCCACGGAGAAACCTAACTTACGCGATGCCTCCTGTTGCAGAGTAGATGTGGTAAATGGGGCGGCAGGAGTACGGTGTGCCGGTTTTTTCTGCACATCAGTAACCTTATACTCTGCTTTTTTGCAATCCTCCAAAAATTTAACAGCCTCATCTTTAGTACTAAATTTAGTATCAAGTTCAGCCTTAACGGTATCGCCGTCAGAGGTGGTAAAAATGGCGGTAGCCCTGTAATAATTATCTATTTTAGCATTGCGGATTTCACGCTCACGGTCAACTATAAGCCTTACAGCCACAGACTGAACACGCCCTGCAGAAAGAGCCGGCTTAATCTTTTTCCATAAGATAGGAGATAGTTCAAACCCCACTATACGGTCCAGCACACGTCTTGCCTGCTGTGCATCTACAAGATTAAGGTCTATGGTTCTTGGAGCCTCAATGGCATCAAGAATGGCTTGCTTTGTAATCTCATGAAAAACTATACGGCTTGTGGTTTTCTTATCAAGTCCAAGCACCTCTGCCAAGTGCCACGCTATAGCCTCTCCCTCACGGTCCTCATCGGAAGCCAGATAAACCTTATCCGCTTTCTTAACCTCACTCTTTAGGGTTGCCACTAATTTTTTCTTTTCAGAAGGCACCTCATATATAGGTTTATATCCACCGTCAGAAAAATCTATACTTATGTCTTTAGTCTTGAGGTCACGGATATGACCAAAACTAGACATTACGTGATAATCACTTCCCAAAAACTTCTCAATAGTCTTTGCCTTAGCAGGAGACTCAACAATTACTAATTTCATACAATCTCAATTCCTTGTTCCGCACACAACTTCAGTGCAAGCTCCTTTAGTTTGAACTTCTGAATCTTGCCACTGCCTGTAAGCGGAAACTCCTTTATAAAGAAAACATATTTAGGAATCTTGTATCGGGCTATCTTGCCCTTACAAAATGCCTGTACATCATCGGGGAGCATGCTGACACCCTCTTTCAGAATTATAAACGCACCCACCTCCTCACCGTATTTCTTAGACGGAACGGCAGCCACTTGAACATCGCTAACCCCATCTAAGTTATACAGAAACTCCTCTATCTCACGTGGATAGATATTCTCACCACCACGTATAATCATATCCTTAATACGCCCTGTAATGCGGTAATAACCATCCTCGTCCTTAACGCCTAAGTCTCCTGAATGCAGGTAGCCGTTGGCATCTATCGCCTCTGCGGTGGCATCGGGGTTCTTATAGTAACCCTTCATAACGTTAAAGCCCTTGCAACACATCTCGCCCTGCACGCCCACAGGACACTCCACTCCGGTCTCAGGGTCCAGAACCTTAACATCTACATACGGATAGTTACGCCCTACAGTGGTGCAACGCTTCTCAAAACTATCATCTATGGTGGTCTGAGTCATGCCCGGCGATGTCTCAGTAAGCCCATACACACTTGTAATGGTAAGGTGCATCTTCTCACTAACCTGACGCATAAGCTCCACAGGGCAAAGACTTCCAGCCATAATGCCTGTACGCAGACACGTAAGGTCAAACATAGAGAACATAGGGTGGTTAAGCTCCGATATAAACATGGTAGGCACACCATACAGAGCGGTACAACGCTCCTTATGCACCGATGCCAGCACCACAAGCGGGTCAAATTTCTCAACCATAACCTGCGTACAACCATGTGTAAGGCAGTTCATAGTGGCAAGCACCACGCCAAAACAGTGGAACAGCGGAACACACACGCAAAGCTTATCGTCCTGCGTAAATTTCATGTTCTCACCAGTAAAAAACCCATCGTTGGCTATATTATAGTGGGTAAGCATAACCCCCTTAGGGAATCCTGTAGTACCCGATGTGTATTGCATATTCACCACATCATCGCACGTAACCTCAGCCTTAGCCTTTTTAAGATTATCGTCAGAGATGGAGTTACCAAGCAGCAGAATCTCAGCAGTGTTATACATGCCACGATGTTTCTCCTGCCCTATGTAGATTACGTTTTTCATATTAGGGAAACGCTCACTTACAAGGTGCCCACGCTGGCAAGTCTTAAGTTCAGGCAGCATCTTGTAGGTCATATCCACATAATCACAATCCCAAGTGCCGTCTATAATGCAGAGAGTGTGCATATCGGAGTTACTGCACAGATACTCCAACTCATTCTGCTTATAATTAGTGTTAACCGTAACGCAAACAGCCCCTATCTTGGCACACGCATAAAGGAAAGTAAGCCAGTCTGGCACATTGGTAGCCCACAGCCCCACATGGCTTCCACGCTTAACCCCGATGGCAAGCATACCTTTAGCCAGATTATCCACACGGGTATTAAACTCACGCCACGTAAAACGCAAGTCACGGTCAGAATAGACAATATACTCCCTATCAGGCGTAACATCCGCCCAATACTCCAACCAATCACCCAATGTGTTCTTACTTAATGCAACCATTGTACCTTGACCCTACATTATTGCGGTGCATACACCACCGCTAAAATCTTGGCATTATTATTGTTTCCTGCACAAACCAGGTGCTCCACTATAGAGTCATAGTAAATACTGTCACCCTTATTTAGCAGATACTCATCCTTACCGTAAATAATCTTAACCACACCCTCCATTACGTAGATAAACTCCTCACCCTCATGCGATGAGAGAATAAGCCCCTTCTCATCGGCAGGCTCTATATTTATAAGGAACGGCTCCATAGAGCGTCCTGCCTTATGGCTTGCAAGGCTTGCAAAATCAAGATGAGAGTTAGAGCGGCTCTTAGTGTTAGATGTACTAAGAGATTTCTCCGCCTCACCTGCACGGCACACCTCAGGACCTAAATTATCGCTATCATCAAGGAACGTTCCAAGCCTTACACCCAACGCCCTTGCTATCTTAATAAGCGGCGACAGACCCGGTATATTGGTGTTATCCTCTATGTTGTTCACCAACTCCAATTCAAGCCCACTGTTCTGAGCCATCTCCTGCAGAGACAAACGTTTAGCCTCACGTATTGCCTTAATCTTCTCTCCTACGTTTTTCTTCAGTGACATATATAATAAGGTGTTGATTTTTTAAAATTCGCCACAAAAGTACGGCATTACAATTTAAAAACCAAAAAAATTTTAAAAATTATTACCCCGATGCCACCAATAAACACACCAAACCACTCTGCGTTTTAACATTTATTAACATAAAATTACACCAAATTGTAACTGTGAGTTATAAAATTGTAACTGTCAGTTACAATTATTTTTTTGTAAATTTTAAAAAAAGTTAAATGTTTAATAACCACTTGATTAAGCGGCTTACATGCCGTAACTTTGCAGATGCAAAACTTTAAAATATCATAAAACTATGGAACAGAAAACAGACGTGGCATTGCCATCTATAGAAAGCAGGATATATGAGATACGAGGACAGAAAGTGATGCTGGACAGAGACTTAGCACTATTGTATAATATTGAAACCAAACAGTTGAACCAATCTGTTAAAAGAAATAGAGAAAGGTTTCCAAGTGACTTTATGTTTCAATTATCAAAAGAGGAATTCATGATTTGGAGGTCACAAATTGTTACCTCCAAATCTGATAAACAAGGCTTGCGTTATCTTCCCTATGCGTTTACAGAACAGGGAGTAGCAATGCTTTCAGGAATACTTAACAGCAAGACAGCCATAGAAGTTAATATTGCCATCATGCGTACATTTGTAGCAGTACGCCACGTATACACCCAATCACGGAACTACGTAACCAAGGCTGAATTTGAAGACCTTAAACAAGACCTTGAAGATATCTTTGCAGACTATAACTATATAAACGAGGATACCAGAGTACAGTTGGAACTCATAAACCAGTCCTTAGCAAAACTCCAGAAAGAGGCTCCACCATCCAGCCCCAGACGTAGAATAGGTTATAAGTAGCAGATATAATAAACACACCAAACCATTGCAACCCGTATGGATTGCAATGGTTTATAAGTATAGGAGTTAAACTCCTATACTTTTCTGTTGCGAAGCAACTTAACCGCTCCGCCGGCAACGCTTAGGATTAGCAGTATTGACAGACCGCCGTCAAGTGGCATTGAACGACCTATACATTCATCAACACAGGATTTATAGCCAAGGTCTATGTAGCACTGATCCACACACGCTTGAGTTTCACATCCTGCCTCACACTCTGCTATTCCAAGCGCATTATAGCAACACGTTTCACAATCTTCAGTGGTTCCATAAGGGCATTCACCACTTCTTAATGTTGAGTACGAACCTGTTACCATTGTGCCACCTGTGGTAGTAAAACTACCATCAGATGTTGGAGAAGCACTATATGGACTATACGATGTGCTTGGCAGCGTTACCGCCCCCAAACTCTCTACCATCAACACTACAATTCCTAAAAATAATAATTTCTTCATTTCTTATTTTGTTTTGTTTACTATTCTTTTCTATTACGAGATTCTTCGCTACATATTACAAAACTTCGTTTTGTGAACCTTGTTCGTGACTCGGCATAACCAAAGTAAACTTTGTTTCTGCTCTCGCTACTCCAAGGTTTCAGAATGACGTGGAAAGAGAAAGAGGTTTAGACACTTTCAACTTTCAACTTTCCACTTTCAATTTTCAACTACTTCACTATCACCTTAGCAACCTTAGACTGTGTCTCGCCTATAGCCTTAACTAAGTATGCACCTTGCGTACCATCAAGTACAATACGGTTATAGTGAGGATTACTCAATGTTACCTTTTGAGTGTTTCCACCCATATTTGTAATCTCCGCACTTACAAGATTCTCGTTAGATGAAGAGCTTATTACAACCGCACCGTCTTCCTGTGTAAAGATGCTTATAGAAGAGCCTCCTTCCCCTACAGGGTCGTCAACATCAGTTGGTAAATCCTCATCTTCAATTGAAAGGTTCAAGAAGAAACGTCCCTCATAAACACCCTTCTTAAGTGAAACTTCACAAACCTCACCAGCAAGCAAGTTATATGTCTTGCCAGTCTCATTATCAAGCAACACTGCCTTTTCAAAGTTTTCTGAACTGTAGCGTGAGAACTTGACTGTCATATCCTGCTGAACCCTTACACCAAGAGGTATAGACTCTGCAATACTTGGAACCACTACCGTAGAAAGTTTCTTTGAGTAACGGAGAACATATACAATAGGAGCGTCTATGTACTCTGGCATATCATTAAATAATGCGTCAGCATCTAATGTTGAATTAAATTCATCAGTTTTAAGTTCATCATACTTAACAATAGCATAACTACCTCCTTCAGCATTACTGTTATCCAATTGAAGGATTAACTTAGGAGTTCCGCTTATTGCTGATTTATACTTTGTGCTTTCATCTGTGAACGCATCGGCAGGAACATTCAAACTTGTGACACCTGTGCCTGGGCAGAAATAGAATCCCTGCTGGCTCTTTATCACACCACCCATATCTACTGGATTAATCCAAGATTTCTTGCTATAGTCAAACACTTGGAACGTTCCTTGATCACTAATCCTTTCAGCAGAAATATTAGCAGGATAGCTATTGCAGAGCATTACACCCGTTCCAGAGGTAAGACCACTGAACTGAGGCAAGTGATCCTCATTCATAAACCATCCGTTAAAACTGAATGCCTTAGAAACACTTCCGTCATTAACCTTGCTTGGATCACGGAATCTGTAATACGATGCGGCAGGCTGTTTCAAAGGTCCGTACTGATCTGGAATCTTTATTGCAAACGCTTGGTTTTCTGGAATAGCAACCTCCAAACTTGTGAATGGTGTAGTCCAAGCAGGACTTCCGCCGTCAGCTGAAATCTTATTTATATATACGTGAGGCAAGTGTTCCTCTATGTAGTAGTCTCCTGAAACCACATCACGCACTTCATTCTTACTTTCATTTGTAAACGGTCTAACCATAGGACCTACAAGAATCCACTCCTTACGCCCGGTCTCCAGTGAACTTGAAACCTCATCGTAACGACGAACCTTGTTCTCTTTCTCTGTCTCCACCAAGTTCTCAACACCCTTTATGGCGGCACCGTACTCTAACAGAATCCTACTTGTATATTTCTCTGTAGATGTGGTGTAACCCGCACCTGCATCCACCTGCTCAGTGCCGTTGGACTCGGTCTTGATGGTACGGTCATAGAAGTTAGAAGGTATAACAGGATAACGTGCAATTCCGCCTTTTGGAACCGGATATGTCTTGGAATCCTTGGCAGGTATTATAACCTGAAGGTTGATATCAAGGTTATCAACGCAAGTAACCCTGTCACCGTTAGGCTTAATCCAGTTACCACGGTTATCCCAATCATTATCTATGGCACCATTCCATATAATAGTCTCCACTCTGTCACCAAATGACTGCTGGTATGCACCTAACGTCCACTCTCCATCAGTTACAGACTTTCTTATGGCATCATCACCATTGCTTCCGTGCAGACGGTCTGCGTAGATATCCTCAGCACCTTGACCGGAAATATCATCTGTAATTTTATAACCTTTGTTAAGATTTACACCTTTTACAACCAATGAACCTGGGTCGCTTGACTCTGTGGCACAAACCTCATCCTCCACATTTATGAAAGTGGTGGACTCATCACTTGAAGCGGCAAATGCAAACACACTCTGTCCTGTAGGGTCAGTATGCTGGGCATCATACTTGCTCCAGAAGTTGTTAGTGGAGATATGAGAGCCAAACACTTCTATGCCCTTTGTCAAGAATGCATCATCATTGGCAGTACGTCCGGGAACATCCATACTATAAGAGTAGCAGTTATTATACTTGAACTCTATAGTGTTAGCGTCATACATACCAACATTTACATCCAATGCGGTTCCACCAGTGCTATGTTTGCTGCCCAAACGGAAGAAGTCTATCCTATCCTCCTGAGTACCCTCATTCAGGTACATAGTGTTATAATAGATACCTATGTTTTTAGACTCCTCAGATGGTTTGCCACTTACTTCACCACGCTGAGCCACAAGACGTACAAACGCCACATTAGAGTATTCAGCACCACTTGGATGTGTAGTGTTCTCATTCCAGAATACGTTGTTCATAAGAAGAGTGTACTGGCATCCTTGCAACCAAGCAAGTGTGGCGTGTGAACCACGGAAACTATTACGTAACAGTTTAACGTTCTTGGAGTGAATGAATTTAAGAGAAGCACCCCAACAAATTGTGTTGTCGTCTGACAACGCCTCATCAGGAAGGTTAGCGTTAATGTTGTTATCCTCAAACGTAATGCCGTTTATTCCTGAAATATGGACGCAAGTGAAGCCCTTGGATGTTATGTTACAGTGAATCAATGATATGTTGGCGTTATCAACATAGTTAGCAGTGTTATCATTCTGACCCCAACTGCCGTCACCATTGTCTATATCAAGAGCGTTATCATATACAGATGAACTGGAAACTGTACACGGTGTAGAAGACCCTTCAAGATTCAAGTCTCTAAGCAATATGTTTTTTGAATTACGCAGTGTAAGGTGCTGCACCGTAGGCTTGCTTGAAGCATTCATAGCCCTTATCACTAACATCTTATCAGGATTTGCCACATTATTAAATCCTTCTAACAAGATGGTCTTGGCACAAGTGGCGGTACCTCCCGTCATTGAGGCATTAGAAGTTCCAATATAGTTATTT
Source organism: Paludibacteraceae bacterium (assembly GCA_024399495.1). Taxonomy (GTDB): domain Bacteria; phylum Bacteroidota; class Bacteroidia; order Bacteroidales; family Paludibacteraceae; genus Enterocola. The sequence continues at coordinate 48,890 of JAKSNY010000006.1, read as the reverse complement.
CCGGTGTTTACAACTTGGAACACCACATTGGTAAGCAATTTGCCCGACTTATAATAGCCCTCAAATCCCATAACCGTGTTGATAGCCTCTTCAAAGGTTTTGAAAGTTAAGGCGCACTTGTCTGACTGTGCTATGGAATTATCAAGAGTCACATAAACGGTGTCTCCCAGCGGATATGGGCACTCATCAATGCAGAAATGACCAGTCTCGGCAGAGAGTGTGGTCTTGTTTGTACCTGTAGTGGCGTATGCCTTATATGAGTAGCATCCTTTATCTCCAGATGTAAGCTGAAGCCCCTTGGTGAAATTGTAGCCTTGTTCTTTATCTTCTGTTCCAGCCTCAGCCTTTGTGCTTTCTGTGGTAGGGATGGACTCCATACCCTTAGTATAGTAGAAACCATAACTCTTTATAGTGTTTAAGTTAGAACCGTTACAACCCTTCCTTTGCAGATAACCAAACAAATCCACAGCGTAATTCTCCTTAACCAATGCGTCTTTTGAAATAAGCACAGAGACACTCTTGGTGTCAGCGGTTCCGGTAAGGTTTATAGTTTCAGTATATTTCTTGCCATTTGCCTCACCTTTTAGAGTAAGAGTTGCACTATAGTTACGGCTCTCTGTAGGAGAAAACATTATATGTGATGAACCGTAATCTAAATTAATCTCTATGGTTCTTTCTTTTGTTCCGTCTCTAAATGAGAATGCGTCGGCGTCTGTTCCGCCTATTGTGGCGGTTGCGTTAATCCAACCGTATGAATTAAATCCATATTCTTTCTCCGATGTCTGTCCTACACCAGTATTATCCATAGCCATATCATTGGCGACAAAGCCTGGAACGATAAAATTGGCAACATAGTTTTTGCTATCATTTGAATCCCAAACATTGTTTACCGAAAAATAACTTACGGCAATAGTGTGATTACCTATTTGAGAAGGAACTGCTATATCTGTTTGTGCTGTCTGATGTTTTTCCCAATTACCATCCTCATCATTAACCGATGGCATACTTATTGTTTTGCTGCCTTCACTATCAATTTCATACCACATGTACACATGTATCGCTGATTTGGCAGTATTATTGTTAGATTGCACCTCTCCAACCAATGGAATCTTTCCATCTGTAATTACCCCTATCTGCCCACCATCAAATTTAGTTCCACCATCAGCAGAACAATTCCAAACAAACTCATTCCCATTAACGTATGTTATAACCTTAGACCTGCCAAGTTCTGTTGGGATAGGGGTCCATGCACCATTTATGTCATAGTCTCCCTGCGATTGATAGAAATAGCACTTGTTATTATTACTTTCACCTGTTTGTTTAGCAGTACGAGTAGATGCAGTATGATTTTTATACCAATCCCAATAATCCCCAGCCTCTCCATTTACTTCCCATCCAGTTCCTCCATAAAAGAAATAACCGTTTGCATCTGTCCAGTCAGAAGACAAAACATAATAGTAAATGTCTGTTCCATCTACTTTTGTCATTTTATAGGAACTTCTCCATTCACTATTCCCCTTACCTATTGCAAGATACACGTCACTCCATTGAGTAGCGGTATTGTCAAAGTAGTATGTACCCTTTGTAACCGTGTATGCCAACGCAGAGGTACTCAGTGCAAAACTTGCTGTTACGGTTAGCAGCATGGCAAGTGTCTTGCCGATGCCGCTATTTATATTATTTAAAATAAAGTGTTTCATATATCGTGTATTTTTATTGTTCTTGTCCAATCATTTACTTACAATCATCTGGCGTTTCAGGATTTACTATAATTTCAACAGCTGTTTCCGTTGTAACAGAACCGCACTCTGTACCTGTTGCCACAGCATTAATATGATAGGTACCTTCTTCACCTCCTTTAAACGTTACGCCGTTTATGCTTGCGTCTTTCAGTATTCCTTTCGGATTATCAACGCTCCATTCCACCTTAGCCACATTTGTAGGGGTTGCTGTAAGCGTTACTGTTGCCCATGGAGTTGTGGCACTCACTGGATCCACCATAAATGTTGGTGTAGGGCATAATCCCATTTCAGCTATTGCTTCAGCATCATCCTCGCAGAACTCACCTGTTGCAACCGCTTTTATGTAGGTCTTGGTGGCACTGTAATCGTCAAGAACGTTATATGTAAATGTACTTTCAGTAGCACCTGTCGGTTCATATCCACCATCATCTTGTTTTACGTACCACTTATATGTGGCAACGCCACCACCCAATATAGATGTGCTGAATGTCATTGACTCACCCTTAATTAACTTGCCCGTTACAGGAGTTATGTTAAATGCCTTAATACTGTTTTCACAATACATATACGGAATGGCTACATCATCGCTGAATTCAGACCATATTCCATTGTCGTTCAATACTTTAAATCTTACGTGAATAGTATGACCCTCTTCTGTAAAGCCTTTGAGGAAATCATTATCAGGAATTGTAAATGTGTGTGTGCCGGCACTATATGAACCCTGTCCCTCTGCAGGAATACGTATATAGGCATCATCACTATTGGCTCTACGGTCTTTTGCGTAGTACATATACATTTCTGTAATGTCTGACAAACCACCCGCCGCCTTACATCCTTGCATAGAAATGAAAGCCGTTCCTGTAACTGTCTTGTCATTATTTCTGACAGGTTCGGCTCCCACATACACCTTAGGTGTTGTATTAAAAGGAGTAATTTGATCTACATCAATAAACATACCGTTATAACCTGAATTAGGTCCACATTGTGACGGATCCATGTAGAGCGTTACATTTGACTTAGTAATTAAGGTAAAAACACCACCTGTTATAGAATTGCCTCTACTTGAGGTTATGTCTGCAGAGGAAATCTCAGCACCACCACGTGTGTTCTCCACAATACAATTTTTATCATCATTCCACTGCACGTAGAAATAATAGGTACCAGCCTCTAATTCATTGGCTACACCATAATATGCCAATTTCTCTTCTGAAAATCCTGCCAATGGGCATTCCTGCCAACTGCCACCATCCTTCTTTACCCAAAATTTCAACGAATTAGGAGCGTATGTGTCTCCTTTTAAACGTGATAGGTCTGTTGCCTCTATATCATAAAAACCAACGGAAACTCCAAAATTCTGACTGAATCTGGGTTCTATATTTTTAGTGACATGCTGCTCCACCTCTGTACCATCATCACCGTATGTGTAAATAACATAATCTGATGCCATTGGAATTTCATCTGCCATATACCATCCATAGTCCAGTGCTTCAGTTTCTTTGGTAGTCCAAACATCATTTACTTTATATTTTAAATAAACACGTTTCCCCTCCAAACCACGGTTAGGATTCTCTAACGTTTTTCTTTCTCCTGCCTCATCGTGAAAATATACTTTGGAATTTCCCTCTAGAGTTATTCTCTCTATTGTTGCGGTACCATTTTGTATTGGGCAGTCATCTCCGTTTGCAGGTTTGAATCTGAATATAACCTGGTCGCCTATAGCAATTCTACCATCAACAGATATACCTCCGTAATTTCGACCAGGATCACTTGGACTGGTGTTCACATCAAAACTTTTCATACCACTATATGTACGCACTATGTAGTATGATTCTGTGGCAGAATCGTATGTAAGTGGCGTTTGCTCCCAAATCCAATCTCCATGTTCGTCATCAAATGGGTACTTAATATAGTAATTACATTCACCCACTGGTGCTGAACCGGTAGATATTGAGACAGCTTTAGTGCTTGTGTTATAATTGATAGTGTAAGAGCCTGCAGTTTTGGCGTTCAATATAATACCAATACTTCCACACTCTGATGCATCTGTCTTACCATCATGGACATTATTAAGAAGACTCTCACTATCTGTAACTATAACTTTGCCATCAACCTTATTCAAGCTCACTATACTACTCGTACTTTTAGCTGTTGAAAAATAAAGATAATTTTCATATTGCTTCAATGACAAGGTCCAAGAACAAACATTACTGTTTTCTTCACATCCATCAGACCAACTAAAGTAATTATTCCCACTCCAGCAACTGGAATTTTGTTGGTTATTCAAATATACGTAATATGTTGTAGCCCACGCACTTGAGCTTATTGCCATAAGTGCAGTTACAAGTAACAGTGCCCTGCCGTAGCGTCTAACACCACAGGCAAAAGCGTTCTTTATTATATTAGATGTGTATTTCATATATTCTGTATTTTAAGTTTCTCTGTTTTTACCTATTTTGTTATCAGTTACTTCCACACTCGTCTTGCTCTGTGGTTATGGTAACAGGAATCTCCCTCTGTGAGCATCCGCCGTTGCCTATCTTGGCTGTAACAGTGCCGCTTCCGGCAGCCTTAACCACCACTCTCTTGGTGGCTGTACCTGCCTTATAAACTGAGTTGTCTGAGGCATTAAGCAGGTAGATGTCATCTGTTCCTTCACTCGCAACTGTCCAAGTAACATTCCTGCTACTTACCGCTGATATGGTAACAGCCTCATACGCTTTTGCATTGATAGATGCAGGGGTTACGGAAAGTGATTCGCCCTGCGGAGTGATAGTACCTGTAGTAGCGGACTCTGCTGAATCACCGCAATCATTATGTGCTTTTACTTTAACCTCACCTGCTTTTTCTCCTACAGTAACTGTAATACTGCTTGTATTTTCTCCAGCAGTAATTTCCCAGTCTGTAGGTACTGTCCAGATATAGCTGTTAGCACCTGTAACTTGTGCCACTGAATATGTCTCTGTAGCACCCTTACAAGGAGAGATATTACCACTAATGCTGCCTGGTTTGGCAGGAAGGTCACTTTGTGTAACATTTACAGAGGCTGTATTTTGGGCTTCACAAACTCCGCTCTTAACGTTCACTCTGTACCAAGCAGCCTTACTGGCTTGGTATGTGGAATTTGTTGCTCCATCAATGTCTGTGTACTCTCCTGCCTCTGTTGCTGATTCCTGCCACTTCAATGTTCCTGTATATCCGGTAAGTGTCAATGTGGTTGACTGACCTTGACAGAATGATGTTGTTCCGCTTATTGTTCCTGCCACTGTAGCCGGACTTACGGTAACCTCAAAACCTTCTGTGGTTGCAGAGCATGCCGGGGTGGCGGTAAGTGAAACTTTCACGGTGTATGTACCACTTTCAGTTACATTGTACGTACTACTTGTGGCACCGCTTATTTCCGCACCATTTTTGTACCATTGCAGACTTGTTCCATCGGCTTTGTAATCTTTCAGAGTTAGAGTGCCACTACCACACATTGTATTATTACCTGTTATAGTTCCTGCGGTTGGTGGGGTGCAAGAAGCAGTAACCTCTAAATCAAATGATTTATCAAGATAATAGATTCTGCCATCTGCTAAAACTGACTGTACCTTATATGTCCCTTCTGCTAAATCAGAACCAAAGTCTGATATTGTCTGTGAAGATGTCTTTACATTTATACACTCTTTTCTAGTAAACTCACCACTTGAATTCTTTACATATATGATTGCATATAATGGTGCTCCGTATGATGAGTTGCTTTTAGAACCTGTTAAAGATATAGATATAGACTCTCCCGCAGCCATAGAGCTTTTAGATGGTGAAAACGTAGAAAGTGTAGTTGGGTCTGTGCGATTTTTATATTCATATACGTAATATCCGCCAGCACTGATTTTATCCTTTGAAATAGGACCATTACCTTCCCATCCAGAGCAGTTGTTGGTAACATAAACATTTTCAGGTATTTCCGTTTTTGCAACATTTATGGCATATCTTTTGTTTGCTACAGTAGTTCCTTCACCTATACAACTTTTAGTACCGTTAGTAATACCTCTAGACTTTCCTGATTCATCATTCCACTGACCCTCTACATAAAACATAATGTTAGTACCGTCTAACACCTCTGAAGGAGTTGTACCTTCACAAGAAGTTTTAAACTCCATACTATAGTATCCGTCGCCTCCAGGTGCATATCTATATGGTTCTGTACCATTATTATCTATACCAAAATAATAATCAAAATAAAAATCTCCATCAATACTTTTTTCTGACGCCAAAGCCAATATATCTATATCTAAACCTGACTTCACGTACTTATGATCCACATTCTTATGACTGCTGCCTGAATCATAAACCGTTTTAGTAAATTCACCTGAATGATCAGAACTTACCCTATAATATACAAACAGATATCGATGTTCCCAATTATCATTACACCATGTGTTTACGTATAAATCAGTCCACGTAATACTGCTTGCACCGATGGCAATATAAACATTACAATTGGTGTCTGACCCCTTTGCACCTGTGTTAAATATCCATGCGTTATTCAATTTAATGTCATAGGCATCATCTTCCCAAATCCCATATTCCGCCCACGCACTTTGACCTATCGCCAAAAACGCCACCAGGCATAGCATCCAGCCTAACCTGTGTCTTAAGTTTTTTAGTAGTTTGAGTTTTTTCATAGTTTTTTGTTTTTTTAGTTATTTGATTTTTTTTGTAATTTTTTATCCATATAGTTTGTTTTTTATTGCTTTATTCCTTTAATTTGGTATCAATATTCCACATCCTTATAATATCCATAACGTTCTGACTATAAGATAATTATAGTCACAACTCTCTGTATTTCAATACACTCTTACGGGTGTAAAAAACCACTCACACCTGTAGAGTATATACTACATCTGCAAATTTAGGGGGTATTTTATTTAAAATTGTTAAATGTACGTGGCGGATATATATACAGATGTGTAGCGGATTTAGCAACACGGCTATAGTGTAGAGAAATCGGCTACAGTATAATTATCGTTTTTGTTAAAAATTAGATATTTTCGCATAAAAATTGAATACTATGGAACTAAAAGATTATTCCTCATTAGAAGAACAGATTGAATCCGAACAAAAAAGTGTTAAATATGACATACGGGAATTCACTATTGAATACTATGCGGACAAATACAATAAGGGAGTGGAAAACGACACCAATGAATTATATGTTCCTGATTATCAACGTGAATTTATTTGGACCGATTCTCAACAATCAAGATTTATTGAGAGTCTGATATTGGGGCTTCCTGTTCCATTAATTTTTGTTGCTGAAGACAAATCTGGACGATTTGAAATAGTAGATGGGTCGCAACGAGTAAGAACTTTAAATGCTTTTGTCAACGGAGAACTAGCTCTATGCGGACTAAAAAAATTAACAAAACTAAATGGATTAAAATTTACTGATTTTAGCAACGCAAGACAAAGAAAGTTTAAAAACATTTCAATGAGAATGATTGTTTTAAACGAATACACTACTCCTGAAATTAGGAATGAAATGTTTGATAGAATTAACACCAGTGGTGTTGCTTTGTTACCAATGGAAACCAGACGTGGCATATACAAAGGTCCATTTACTGATTTTATTATACGTTTAGCAAAAAATAAACTGTTTATTAAGTTATGCCCCGAGTCTGTGTATATGAAAGATAGACGAGAAGAAGAAGAAATGATATTGCGTTTCTTTGCTTTCTCAGAGACATACCCAAATTTCAAACTAAAAAACGGTTCAAATTTGAAAAATTCTAGTGTTGCTGAATATCTTAATCAATACCTATCAATTAAAAACGAAGAAGCAAATACAGAAGATATGTCTGCCAAAGAAAAAGAATTCTTAATGATGATTAAATTTATTGATGAAAATTTTCCAAATCAAGGATTTGCCAAAGCACCAAAAGTTGTAGGTGTGTCAAAACCATATTTTGAAGCAATCTCTATTGGTGCCTTATTAGCTTTAAGAGAAAATCCAAATCTGAAGCCAAAGTCTATAAGCTGGTCTAGGCTTAATAAAAGTCAAACATCACCATTTTTTACAATGCTATCTGGCAGGTATAGAACACATACCCCTCAAAAACTGTTGGAAAGAATAGACTACGCAAAATTCAATTTTTTAAAGTTATGACGTTTCACTCTTTTGAAATAGAATTCCAAAACAGATGTAAAGATGTGGATAACTTTTTTGATTTGCTCACATTTATTGATAATATCGCCTATCAAAAAAAGATAGAAATTAAAGGCGAATCATTCGATGGGGTAGAAATGAAACATTGCATAACTAATGATGAACAAAAAATTTTAAGATCTACTGCTTATCTTGTTTTATACAACCTAATTGAATCTACTATAAATTTGGTTGTTAATAGCATAGTTGATTCAATCAATGACGAGCAGATTGAATTAGAAAAGCTTAAAGACAACTACAAAAAAAAATATTTAGAATCTATCTTTGGTAATAAGAATACAATAGGAAAATTGACAGTTCTAGGGATGGAATTGCTTGATACAATATTTCAACACAAAAATATTGAATTTGAAAATTTAAAATTTGGAATTTCAGGCAATCTTGATTATAAAAAGACATTGCATATACTTAATAATTTGGGATGTGTAGGGAAGTATTGTAACAACACTACTGATCTAAAATTAGCGATGAAACGAATTAAAGATTATAGGAATAGACTTGCCCATGGTGAAGCATCATTTGTAGATTGTGGCTCAAATATTGTAATCAGCGACATTAAGAGTGATTATACAATTATACATGAATTTTTGGATAATGTAATGTCTCTTTTAACGAATTTTATAGATAATAAGGAATATTTAAAATAAAGTTTGACCTATACTGAAGTATGTTGACCAACTCAAGAAACTTTTGTAATGAAAGTTTCTTGCCTCACAACAGCCTTGAATCTTTGCTGATATTATTCTGCTATTTTAGGCTCTTGTTTTGGCATTATGTTATTGATTCAAATTTTATTCAAAGTTTTACCCTCGGTCTGTAAATGGTCTCGCTTCGTTATCAAGAGATTCTTCGCTTCGCTCAGAATGACGGGATGGACGCTCAGACTGTTTACAGACCGTTAGGTAATGACGGACAATTGTTTATTTTCCAAACTTCTGTATAAATGCGTTCTCTCTTATGTTGTCCAACCATTTATAAATACTTTCTATATTATATTTTGGTTTGCCACTTTTATCCACTTCCTTGCTTAAAGCTATCGCCATAAGTGTATATTCCTTTTCAAGTGATGTGTCAAAAATTCCTGCATCATCAGTGTTGATTGATACTGTAATATTTGGATTTCCACAACTGCACAAACATCTAATTCCTCTTAACCTTAATCCTTTACTACTGAATTTAACAATAGGGTGCTGACTATATGTTGGAATGTTTCCTATCCTTAAATTTGATGTCGGGCAGCACTCTATGGCTATACCTTTATGTTTAATTTCTTTTAACATCATTTTTTGCACTATCTCCAAGATTTCAACAAACGATGAACGGTATTTTACACCAATTTTCCACTCTACGGGTTTACAACCATTTTCTCTAACATTTGAGCAAAAGTTATACTTATAATAAAGATTTACTGCATTTGAATCTTCTCTTGCTTTGTTGACATAATTTTCATCCTTAAACTTGAATTGATCTTGCTGACCTAAATCCGTATATTCAAACCTACCTGATTTGTATAATTCGGGATAATCGCCTCTCAAATGCCACGACCTAATATATACTCTCAAATTAAATGTACCTCCATATATTTCCTTGAATAATTGTTCGCACTTCTTATACATTTCATGTGCATACATTGGAATGAGACATCGTTTATTGTATCCAATTTTATATAGTATCCAAGCCAAGTTATCCAATAACACTTGTTTAGGCATTACCACCGTATAATGGATGTTTTCATAATAACGATGTGCGTCTATTCCAAGCACCGTTCCGTGCCCTATTCTGTTCCCTTTCTCAAGTTCCAAAAACCTCAATGCCTCATCCACCGCTCTTAGACCATCCACAATATCGTAAAAATCTTCTCCAACATGATATGTTCTACCCAACCTTCCCTGTCCACAAGATTTTAATTTTCTAAAAACAGGACCGAACACTTCTGGTCTGCAATTAAACTCGTTGCCTGCCGCATCAACACCGACTATTTGTGAGACCACTGATTCTATATCACTCTCCATTTCATATGCTTGATTCAAAACCATTTCTCGCAAATCACAGTGTCTATAAAAACCATCTCTCTCTTTACTTTTAAAAAAATGCAATATGTATTTATGTTTATCTCTATCACTCTCAATAAAACTACTAATATATTGTATGTTTGTTTGTGGTGAAACTCTGTGCTCTATATACTTTACATTTAGCCCATTAGTTTCTATATTAATTGCTATACTTTCCAGTTCCTTATCATAACAAGCATTCACTCTTTCATCATTTGTCAATAATCTTTTGTACAATCTACAGTTACAATTAAAAGTCTGAAAATTTTCAAAGCCTATAATTTTGTTTTCCTGTATCATTATTTTTCTAAACTTAGATTTGATTAACAGATACAAATAAAACATATAGGAAAATTTATCGTCACATTTTGTGAACACTCTTTTGAAACACATGTACAAAAGTCTTCTTTCACCAACAAGACACCTTGTGCAACTTGTTAACCCCTTAGGAATAGCATAGTCTATACAATAATCTTTAGACATCGGATTCCCATCACTTTTTAGTCTATTAATAAAATTGGGCACTTTTTCAATTAATATGTCTATCCACTGATATTTATTGGATTTTTTAAACCAAAGTCCTGAAACAGAATCAATTGGTTTATCTTCAAATCTATTTACCATTTTATAAAGCATCGCTCTTAAAAATGATGCTAAAAATATGAGTTTTAAATCGATACCAAGTTGTGTGAATTTATTTATATTATCTTCATTGATATACTCTGGATTATTCATTAAAGCCAACCAATTAACGGTAAAAATCAAAGAAGAACCATAAAGATGACTATGCAACTCACTCAATCCCTTTTTAAAACATTCGTTTAAAAAAACATTAGTTGATAGTATGCCCCTTCCCCATTCCCAACTATTTCTACCATCATAATTATTGGCAATATCTCGTGCCGCTAAGTAGGCTGTAACCAACAAATCCTCACCTATATACCTCGTAAGTTCATTCCAACGCAAATATTGAGAATACCTACAATACGGAGCGTTTGATATACACATCAACATCTGCTTAGAAGCATAAACCAATAGATTGAACACACTTTTTTGTTCTCTGAGGTTCATAAAACCCCATGGTTTTGAAACCCATTCATCATTTGTTATGTCAAAGAGCGAGTTCAGTTGATTACCTGAATAATGGAAATATTTATTTAAAAATAACTTCTTAAATACATCATCCTTTATACCATTCCCTCCCCTTATACACTCGTTGTAAGAATCAAGCACTTCTCTTACATCCCGCTCAGCAAACAGCATTTCTATTACATTACGTACATTGTCCATTTACTTTAGAGCGTGTATCGATTTGAACTTCATTAGAATTTCCTCTGTCCTAAACTTATCTACCTTATCATTAAGATTTCCATATTTTTTTAAAAAGAATGGCCAATCTTCCTTTGCTTCAGCATTATTGTCAAATACCGGTTTACATCGTTTAGAGACTCTATCTCTCAAAGTCTTTATTTGTATCGGATATCTCCCAAACAGTTGCAAAATCTGTTGCACGTCAAAAGATGATAATTCATTAACTTCTTCTTTTATAACAAAAATGCTGTCAAATGCCTTTTCACCAAAATCAGAATTTCGTTCTTTTAACTCTAAAAAAACATCAACAATACACTTTATATACGAGAATTCAATATGGTCTGGTTCCTCTATTCCATCTTCAAGTGTGTAACTATAAAATCCAATATAATATTCAGCAACCTTTTGAAAAAATGCAAGTATATTTTGAAGATTTGATGATGAACCTTGCCAATGCATTCTATCATATTGCATAAAAGAAACAAAGTCAGATAAAATCTCAAAATTTCTGATTGCAGCACAGGACAATAAAGCATGTTCCTCGGTGTATCTGACAAAATTTCTTAAGTCTTTACTTGTTCTTAATAGTGCCTTATATAGAGAATGTGTGCCATTAGTCTTTGAAAACTCAAATAATTCGGGGTGAACTCTATCGTATGCCCTTTTTATATTAACCACATTGAAGAAGAATGCCCCTAAATCAAACTCAGCATATTTATATTGCTTGGTTACGTCCTCACCACCTTCATCCTTATAGTACAATGCATTCCCTGTTCTGTAATTTACATTGCCTGCTTTGACAGAATCAACGACTCTTGAGATGCATAATGCAAATATTTCAATAGTCTGGATTGTAAAACCACTACTACAATCCCCATTTAAAAGTTGTTCTGCAACCTCACTGAGTTTTTCCAAATCTATAAGTCTTCTCGCTCTTGAAGTTTCTGTTTGTGCCTCTTTAGGAAGCATTTGATATTCATCTGTATTTATAAATTTTCCACCAACAAGAATCTCATAATTGCTAATACCATCAACCACCTCTCTTTTTACTATACTTTCTTTTACTTTATGCTGTCTTTCATCAAGCGTTTCTTCGTTATCTGTTATTTGAACTCCTCCTATGCCTATTTTATCTGTCAGTTCATCATAATATTCATATAGTTTAATGGAGTAATATGTTTCAATAAAAAATAACAGCATCTTGTCATTCCTGCTACTTACCCTTCTCTTTAGATAATCAACAATAGTAAAAACATCTGCGACAGATATGTTGTATGACGAATTCTTCTCTGTTAATACCTCCTCATACATTCCGTTAAGAAGTCCTGAATATTTAATGTTTAGTTGCTTAATAACACCCTTGTTTATAGACGCAACATCACTTATACCTAAAATATTCTGTATAATTTTATAGTCGCTTGCCACAATATTCATTTCCACCCACGTATTGTAGAAATATTGAAGGAATTGCAATTTGTTACCATAGTTTGGATTATTGTTGTCATAATCCTCCATTTCAACAAGCATTGCGTAAAGGTGTCTAAGTTCACGTAGATTTTGCGGTACAATAGGGCTGACCTCTCCTTTTGTATGGTAAAACAGGAAACGGCATTTTTGATATATCAATTCAGTAATCGCATACTTTATTGGTGTCGCCTTTGTTTTTGGCTCTAAATCTATTCTATCCCTGTAATATTCTATATTTTCATTCACGTAAGCTCTTACTTGAGGCAAAAATATACGATGATGAGATGGAATTAGTTTCAGCAAACACTTGATAGCCATATCATAGATAGCATCAGATGTTATTGCTTCTGTATCATACAACGGCATATACTTTCTTGTTTGCTCAAGTTCTATTACACTAAGTAGTTGCTCCATTTTGAATGATATCAATACAATCACGTTGCTTTGTATAAAGTATTTTCTCAAATGTTCCACCATTTGGAATGCGTAATCACTCTGTAAATCAATGTCATCTATTCCTATTACAATAACATCTTTGTTAAAAAACTTAAGATAATTATTTATCAAATCAGCAAATCTGTTGTTAACCTTTGCTACTGTTGCCAAGTCCGATAATTGTGAAATACTATTTAAACCACTGTTGAGTAAATTATCATCTGACAAACACTGTATAGACAACCTTAACTCCTGAAAAGCATTAGCCAATTCTGGCTTTAATTCATCACTAGTCTTTATTCTGTCATTTCTACATCCATCCACATAACTGGAATATAATGCACCAATAGTGACTTCCAAAAGATTAGTTTTTCTATTGAACAGCGTCGGATCTATTTTGCTGAAACGTAAGAATTTAGTTTGTGAGATTTTTGGAAACTTTTCTTGAAAATTATATCTTTCTGCGGAGAATAGCATATTAATTACAGACTCCATGCAGGATGATTTCCCCGAACCACGGTCGCCTATGAATGCGAATATGTTGTTTATATCAAATTCATTGACGACTGTATGATTTCTTGACCAATTATCTACCTCCTCTAAATACGCATTAATCTCACTCAAAGCCTTGTCATATTGGTCTTTGAATAAAGAGGTCTCTCTCTCCTTGTAGCTCTCGTGAACTATTCCGGTCTCTTCACCTTTGTAGAATTTAATTGGTTCTGCCATGATATGGGTTTTATTTTCATTTATTTATTATGAGATTCATTACCTTCGGTGATTCTTGCTCGTGACAGTTAGGCAATAACGCACGTAAGTAAAGTTAGTCAGGGATGCAACTAACATTACCCACACTCATTGTGGATGTGATGCAACGGACATACCTTTCTGTGTGAACGGTATATCCTAACTATGTGTTCTGATTGCTATTAGACGCCCTCCTGCGTGGAAATTTGGGTTGTGATTGTTTCTCATAATAATTAAGTTAGTTTGTTAAGTGTTTGTTTGCTATAGTATATACTACATTTGCAAATTTAGGGGGTATTTTATTTAAAATTGTCAAATGTGCGTGGCGGATGTATATACAGATGTGTAGCGGATTTGGCTACACGCAAAAAATTTGCATAAATTAAATTAATTGTTTACTTTTGCATTGTTATACAAGAAACAATGCAACACACTACAAGCAATATACTAGACGCATATTTATCGTTGTTTAACTATATATCTAACAACAATAAAAGTTGGAACGATCTATCTGGAGATCTTGATAAAGTATTGATATACATTTATGAAAATACCAATAGCTCCTTTGATGAGTTAAATTGTCCTTCTGGACTTTATAAATTTCAGACCACTAGCAAACTTCTAAATAAATACACCGAGATTGCAATAAAACATTTAGAAGATTCCATTTCTCTTGAAACATTAAACACTCCAGTTAATTACCTTTTAGATGAATTGACCTGTAATATTTTACAACACTCAAATGCAAAAAAAAGTTTCATATTTACCAACTTTAATAATTGCACAAAAACCATAGACATATGCGTTGCAGATAATGGTCTTACTATATTTGGCAGTTATGTAAACAAACAAAAATATATTGACAAGCTAAATAATAGTAATATAAATGCCATATTGTTGGCCAAAGATGGTTACTCAACAAAAGATTTGCCAGAAGCAGAAAATAGGGGATATGGGATTTCTTCCAACATCAATATGGTAACTAATGGACTCTGCGGTGCGTTTTCCATATTATCTGGTGATGCTTTGTATTATTGTGAAAATAATTACTCTAAAATATTTTCATTGCCAAATAATATAGAATGGAGTGGCACACTTTTTGTAGTTTCAATACCAATAAACATTCCAACTGATTTTGATTTTTACAAATACATAAAATAACATGAAAAAGATTATACATGTAAACACCACATACGGTTCGGCATTACGCACAAGAAGTAGCGTTGAACAAATTGCTCAATCTATGAATTCTACAAATGAATATTTGATAGATATGTTAGGAGTGGAAGAAATATCACGTTCTGCAGCAGATGAGTTATATAATCTGAAACAGAGCCATACTAATGTACACATAGTGCACATGACTCCTTTTATTACCAATATGCTTGATATAGTCACTATTGGACGTTTCCAACCGCGCAAAAGAGAACACCTCAACACCGATATTGTTTATTGCACAGATATGGAATCGTTAAGGGAGGCCTTCGCTCAAAAATAATTTCCCTAATAACGCATAAAAACGGCTGGCACCGTGGTTGATGATAGCCTTAATTTGCAAACTATTCGGAAACTTTTGCGTTGGTGGGGAGAGAGAAAGAATTTAAGGTTTAAGGCATGCCAATGGAATAACATGCACTCCATCAGTACGGGTATAGGCCATTGAACCACCAGTTAGAACAATTTTCAGGTCGGGTTCTCGTATTGGCATTTCAATCGGTACTTTTGTGGCATTTCAATCGGTACTTTTGTGGTAAATCAAACTATTATTTGTAGCGGATTGAAAAAGTGGATGCACTGCTTTGAAAAAGTGGACATTAAAAAAGTTTTTTAGTTAATAATTTTTTTAAAGTACACTGCACTAGACCATAATGGCTCTACTGTATCTATCCTATAATTTAAATACGCAATACAACATAAAATAGGATATAACTTGTTTACTGGCAAATCTCTGCCGGAGCGGCGTTGATAGAAATTAAAAAAACAAATTTATGATATATAAAATGAAAGAAACCAGCAACGAACTGATTACTCCAGCCACAACACCTATCCAAAAATCCCTCTTATTTTTAATAAAGCCTTGTTTCTCTGCCCATTGCAATTTGACCACATCAAAGTAATTCTCTCCAAATTCATTTATCAAAATAGAAACTTGGCACCAATTATCAAAGGCAGTATCTACATCCTTATTTCCCTCACATAATCTTGCCTGCTTGGCAATCTTATAAATATTGGTCTTGTCTTTAAGCATTTTCGGTAGGAAACTACCATTATCTATCAACCTAAGTTCACCATTTTTACCACACAATTTGTTACAATCGTCATTAAAATACTTCAATTTAAGTTTGAATGCATCCAAGGCACCCCTTTTTAAATGAGAATATGCCTTTGTACAAGCACTATCCTCCACATCCTCACTTAAATGAAATCTTTTTAGGTGGTCAAAAGCAGATGAAACTTCAAATAACAACTCAACTGGCAATGAATTATTACGAGCCTCTATCTCACAATAGAGAGGTTTCACCCATTCATTGTAGAATTCATATACATCACATTCCCTCATTGCAACGCAAGAATCTTATCTATATCCCTATCAATATCCTCTCTTGAGTATAATCCATCTCTTAAGACATTACCCCTGCCGACAACAGGGAATTCAGACACATATTGAAATGGCTTCCCATTCTTATTTTCAAGATGAGACCTCAATTCCTCGGGAGTAAAACTCCTGATCTGTGCTACACTAAGCCCAGATAAACTCTCTATGTGGCTTAACATTGGGTTGGTATTCATTTATAATGTATTGGATTAAAACGCACCGCAAAGGTAATAATTATTTTTATAATTTGCAATAACTCCCCACCACATTTCTGTGGCAGGGAGTGTTATAGTTTCAAATTCAACTGATTTAATAACATTCCCCTCTATTGTTACCTTTCCTGATTTCTGAGCCGCTTTTAACAACCTGTTGAACTGCTTTAAATCCAACACATATCCATTAAGCGTTTCGTCTTCCTGATAAGTTCTTGTATCCTTAACTCCACCATTACCTAATATCACTATCTGCTCCGATACCAAAAGACAATACAATCTTAACTTTTTTGAATCCAAACCTAAAGCCTTAACATCATCTTTCCATATAATTTTAATTTGATACAAAGATAAACAAAATTTCAATATAGTGTTTACTTTTAAGTGAATATTTTGAATAAATTCACAATTAGACTGAAAAAGTGGACATTAAAAAAGTTTTTTAGTTAATAATTTTTTTAAAGTACACTGCACTAGACCATAATGGCTCTACTGTATCTATCCTATAATTTAAATACGCAATACAACATAAAATAGGATATAACTTGTATACCCTATATGGTATAATTTTTGCTTATTTAAAATATTTTATACCCTTTATGATATAATATAGATATTTTTTCATATATTTGCACCCTAAAGGGATTATTTATGAATGCATTTTCAACAGTTGTAAAAGATTTACGCAGGCAGTACAAACTGACACAGACAGAGTTAGCGTATAAATCAGGAGTAGGTTTAAGATTTGTCAGAGAACTGGAACAAGGCAAAGAGACACTAAGAATTGACAAAATAAACCAAGTGCTGACACTATTTGGTATGGAAGTTGGAGCCGTTTCACAAAACGATAGAGACAAATGAAAGCAGGAGCAGTATATATTGAAGACACATTGGTTGGTCAAATCAGAGAAGAGATAACAGGATACAGCTTTACCTACGATGCCAACTATCTAAAGTCAGACAATGCAGAGCCAATAAGCCTTACTCTGCCACTAACCACAGAACCATACTATAGCAAGGTAATGATTCCTTTCTTTGACGGACTTATTCCTGAAGGGTGGTTACTTGACATAGCAGAACGGAATTGGAAAATAAACCAAAGAGACAGAATGTCACTACTGTTGGCATGTTGTAAAGATTGCATCGGGAGAGCCAAGCAGACTGACAATAGTTGGAGCATTAGGCAGATACATACTCAAGCCTCAAACGGATTTAAACGCAATCTATTGAGAACTGATTTTGAACAGGTTATGGAAAGTACTGGACTTAGCACCAAAGTAATAGGCAGAATAATTGAAAAACTTATTTCATCAGAAACACTTTGGAAGCAGACAATCAGCAATTCATTCCTGCCAAGCACAATGCAAGAGAGCCTTACTCAAATAATCTCCCAAAGAATTGCACGCCTAAAACTATAATTTTTATATAGAGGACGAAAAGATTTACGCAAGCAATTTAAGGTTTAAGGCATGCCAATGGAATAACATGCACTCCATCAGTACGGGTATAGGCCATTGAACCACCAGTTAGAACAATTTTCAGGTCGGGTTCTCGTATTGGCATTTGATTTTCATTCTTGTTATGCTCACAAATGAGACTGTGCAACTCACACAAATGAGCTGCTCCCTTTTCTATTTCAGAGCTACCTAACTTACACTCTATTAGGGCGTATCGCTCATCTTCAAGATGCAAAACCAAGTCTGCCTCTAATCCATATCTGTCTCTATAATAACCTACACTGCTGTTGAAATCTGCTGTGTATGCCTTTAAATCACGGATACACATCTGTTCAAAAATAAAGCCAAAAGTCTTCAGTTGGGTTTCTAACGCCATAGGACTAAGGTTCATTGCGGCAACTGCGATTGACGGATCACAAAAACATCGCTTCATAGAACTACGTATCGCCGTTTTACTACGAATAGCAGGACACCACGCTCTAATATCTTGTATTACAAACAGTCTCTCTAATGCACCAATATAGTCATCAAAAGTATCCATTGACAATATTATGTCTCCAGAGCCTGTAACATCTTCTAAGATACTGCTTTTTTTTGCCAATGTACTGATATTTCTGGCATACGACCGCATAATCTGACGAGCGATTTTGGGGTTACGTTGCTTTTTATCAACCGCAGAAATATCTTCATCACAAATAGAATTTACATAATCATTTGCAATCATCATTGCCGCTTTATCACTCCTCTGAAGTGAAATAGGCCAACCTCCCCTACAAGCCACACGTATCAAATCCGGAATATCCAACTTACTTTTTGCACCATCAATACAATAGTTCTGATTATTAAAAAGTTCGTGCAACGATACCTCGCCCGATGAATCTTTTGACTCCCAAAGACTCATAGGAAGCATCCGCATACGCGTTATACGTCCAGTACCTGTATGTTTAATTTTTGATTTATCTACAGTATTAGACCCTGTTAATATGTATTGTCCTGGTTTACCACCAGCATCATCAACTGCAATACGCACAGCATCCCATAGCACAGGAGCATCTTGCCACTCGTCAATCAAACGTGGCTGTTCCCCTTTAAGCAACAGCGATGGCTTAGTTTCTGCTGTGTTTAAATAGTTAATTGCCATATCAGGGTTCTGCATCTTTATAACACTATTGGCTTGCTGTTCTGCTGTTGTAGTTTTTCCTATCCATTTAGGACCTTCTATCAGCACAGCACCAAAAGTTTCAAGTCGCTCACGTAGCATTTTATCTGCCACTCTTTCTAAATATTTCATACCAACTATTTTTAATGACTGTGCAAAGTTACA
This sequence comes from Paludibacteraceae bacterium, assembly GCA_024399495.1. GTDB lineage: Bacteria > Bacteroidota > Bacteroidia > Bacteroidales > Paludibacteraceae > Enterocola. Next base: position 29,340 of record JAKSNY010000006.1, on the reverse strand, counting down.
AAAATATTTGAGAAAATACAATGCAATCGGTACTTTTGTGGCATTTCAATCGGTACTTTTGTGGCATTTCAATCGGTACTTTTGTGGCATTTCAATCGGTACTTTTGTGGTAAACCAATCGGTTATTTTAGGCACTCACTAAGGTAGGCAAAGAAATCTACGTTAAGCACCTCTGAAATTTTCATTAGAAGTTTGGTATCGATGCTCTCTTTGGTAAAAATCTTGTAAGCATTGGTGCGGTCGCAACTGAGCTGTGCGGCAAACCATGTTACAGTTCTCCCCTGCAATTTAAGTGTGGATTTGATAACGTGTCCTATGTGTGGTGTTTTTTCCATAAATCTGTATAAAACAAAAAGAACCGGACAGCCGCCCCATATTGGAGTCAGACTATCCGGCTATTGCCATAAATAGTAAGACGGTTGCTATATAAAGCACCGCACTTACACCTATTTTTATAACATACTATGTGTGTGTGTGTGTGTGTGTGTGTGTGTGTGTGTGTGTGTGTGTGTTTATCATAATTTTCTGAACCACCAAATTTTTCGGCACAAATTTACAAACTTTTTTGCAAAAAATTGCATTTTTTTATGCAACTTTGCAAAAATAAGTGTACTTTTGGGGGCTAAACATAAAAAGATTAACTAAATCAAATAATTATGGAAAATATTTATAAACTTGCGTTTATTGCCGTAATGGCAACTGCCGCCACATCGTGTTGCAGTAACTCTGAGACGGATGAAAGTGCAGAAAAACCTGTTCCCGCCACCGTAAAACCCGATTGGGCGGAGAGTGCAGTTATTTATGAGGTAAACTGGCGTCAGGCTACAGAAGACGGCAAACTTACCACCTTTACAGAGCGGAATCTGCCTAAACTAAAAGAGTTAGGCGTTGATATTCTGTGGTTTATGCCTATCAACCCTATATCGGAGCTTAACCGCAAGGGAGAGCTGGGAAGCTACTACGCATCGCAGAACTACACCGCTCTGAACCCTGAGATGGGCACCATAGATGATTTTAAGGCTATGGTGGATTCTGCCCATAAAATGGGTATGAAAGTTATTGTAGATTGGGTGGCTAACCATACAGGCTGTGATAACGTTTGGGTGGCGGAGCACCCCGATTGGTATGCATATAACCCAGACAGCACCCATGTTCAGGATTGGGGCTGGACAGATACCTATAAACTTAACTACGATAACACTGAACTGCGTAAGGCAATGATAGACGCTATGAAATTTTGGGTGACGGAGTGCAATATAGATGGTTTCCGCTGCGATGTGGCGTTTATGGTGCCTATGGATTTCTGGTTAGAGGCTCGCAAACAACTAACCGCCATAAAACCGCTGTTTTTCTTAGCGGAGGCAGCCAATAAGGAGTTATGCGATGGTGCGTTTGATATGGTTTATAACTGGCCTATGGGCTATCTGTTTGAGGAAATTTACAAGGGGAACAAAAGCCCTAAACTTATTGATTCTCTTACAGTTGCACTGCGTGATAGTTTTGCCGTAGATGCCTATCAGATGAATCACATAACCAACCACGACCGCAACTCATGGGACGGTACGGAGTTTGAGCGTTTGGGCGATGGTGTTAAGGCTTTTGCAGCCCTCTGCTACATAGCACCAGGCATGCCGCTGATTTATACAGGGCAGGAGTACGGCTATGACCACCGTTTTGAGTTCTTTAAGAAGGACGCCCCAGCCCCCTACAATGAGGAGTGGTTTAATTTTTACAAGGGTCTTAACGCCCTGAAACACAGCCATAAGGCACTTAACGCTGGTATTAACGGCGGTGATTGGAAGGTTTATACCACCTCAGCACCCGATGCTGTGTTTGCATGCTCCAGAACCCTTGATGATGACACCATATTCTATGTGGCAAATCTCAGTGGTAAAGAGGTTGAGTTTACAATAGACGATGCTCCGGAATTCACCAATTTCATCGGAGGAATCAGACTCACACTAAAGGCGTGGGAATATCAGATTAAGGCAAAGCCTTAATTTTTATGTATGATGTATGATGTATATATGTATGATGTATGAGTCGCCTACGGCGACAGAGAACTTAAGTAGTTCTCTTGTTTTTTAGTTTGATTATTATTGATGTTATTATTTTCATTATTTCATCAGCGTCTTTCGCCAAACTATCATATTGTTCTTGTGTAATGTATTCAGATTTATATAGAATCTTTAACCAATATAGAGTTTCATTTGCTTCTTTTTGGGATATACCTAGTTTATGAATCAAATCACTTTCGCTTTCTGCGTAAACAGCCTCGCTGTATAGTGCTCCAATAGATGTTCCACTACGCTGAATTTGGTCAGAAATGTTAAATTCCTTTTTACTTTTATTTAGAAATTTCTTCAAATTGATTATCCTGACAGCAAAGTCAATACATTTTTCCTGAATTTTAATCTGATTCTTATTCATACATCATACATATATACATCATACATAAATTATACATACATCATACATAAAAAATACGGTGCCTTTCAGCACCGTATTTTTTTTATTCCTCTTCTTTGTGCGTCGCCGCATATTCTTTGAGCAGCACCTCTTGCACGTCCATTGGGACTAACTCGTAGCCGGACATTGCCATAGAGAACGATGCCCTGCCGCCTGTGGCTGAACTAAGTGATGTGGAGTAGTTACCCATCTCCTTCAGCGGAACTCTGGCAGAGAGGTTCTCCATACCCTTCTCACTCTCCATACCCATAATAATGGCTCGGCGTGTCTGAAGGTCTGCCATAACATCGCCCATACGGCTTGATGGCACTACCACCTTAACATCGTAGATAGGCTCCATAATCTTAGGACCTGCATTGCGGAATGCCTCTGAGAATGCGTGGCGTGTAGCCAGACGGAACGATATCTCGTTAGAATCTACAGGGTGCATCTTACCGTCATAAACTATAACACGTACATCACGTGCGTATGAGCCTGTAAGCGGACCTTGCTCCATGCAATCCATTACACCTTTTAATACAGCAGGTATAAAGCGTGCATCTATGGCACCGCCCACTATACTGTTTATGAACTCTACCTTACCACCCCACTCCAGTGTGTATTCCTGCTTATCGCGGACACTGATTTTAAACTCCTGTCCGTTAAACTTATATACATCTTTGGCAGGAACGCCCTCTACAAGTGGCTCCACTATAAGGTGAACCTCACCAAACTGTCCTGCACCACCACTCTGTTTTTTATGGCGGTAATCTGCACGTGCAGCCTTGGTAATGGTCTCACGATAAGGAATCTTAGGCTCTGAGTACTCAATGGCTATCTTATCGTTGTTCTCTACACGCCATTTAAGTGTACGCAGGTGGAACTCTCCCATACCGTAAAGAATGGTCTGTTTAAGCTCTTTAGAGTACTCTACACGCCATGTAGGGTCTTCCTCGTGCATACGGTTAAGAATCTCGCCTAACTTGGCATCATCGGCTTGGTTTACAGCCTTAACGGCACGGCGATATTTCCAATCGGGGTACTTAACAAAATCAAACTGCTGCTCAGAAGCACCCGCGTTAAGGGTGTTGGCAGTACGTGTGTTCTTTAGTTTAACGGTGGCACCTATATCGCCGGCAGAGAGTTGCTCCACCTCTATACGGTTCTGCCCTGCCACGCAGTAAATCTGCGATATACGCTCCTTAGTGTTACGTGTGGCGTTAAACAGGTCATCGCCTTTCTTTAGTGTGCCACTCATAACCTTAAAGTAGTTTACGTCCCCGATGTGAGGCTCTACAGAGGTCTTAAAGATGTAAATGCTGGTCTCTGCCTTGGCATCGGGTGCTATCTCCGCCCCCTCTGTATTTATAGGCTTAGGCATATCATCTACAAACGGAACCACATTTCCAAGGAACTCCATAAGACGGCGTACACCCATATCCTTGCCTGCACATACACAGAATACAGGCAGAATATCTTGGCTTACAAGACCTTTACGGATACCCATACGCATCTCATCTTCTGTAAGGGAACCACTCTCAAAATACTTGTCCATAAGACCCTCATCGTGTTCTGCGGCAGCCTCTATAAGGGCATTGTGCATCTCAGCCGCCTTATCCTTATACTCTGCCGGAATCTCAGAAATCTCCGGCACGCCACCCTCTGGTTTCCACTTATACTGTTTCATAAGCAGAACATCTATAAGGGCGTTAAAGTTAGGACCTGCATTGATAGGGAACTGGATAGGAATAACCTTGCCACCGTAGTTCTCTTTAAGGCTCTGCAGCGATAGGTCAAAATCAGCCTTCTCTGAATCCAACTGATTTATTACAAAGATGCAAGGCTTTTTCATACGCTCTATTTGGCGGTACTGGTTCTGTGTACCCACCTCCACACCCTGCTGGGCGTTTATAAGCATAAGGGCAGTATCCGTAACACTTAACGATGTAATAAGACCGCCCACAAAATCGTCTGCACCAGGGCAATCTATAAAGTTAAGCTTCTTTTCAAGCCACTCTACGTGGAATACTGTTGAAAATACTGAGTATCCGTACTCTTTTTCTACTGGGAAGTAATCTGATACTGTGTTCTGCCCCTCAATGGTGCCTCTACGCTTAATAATTCCACTCTCATAAAGCATTGCCTCTGCAAGTGTGGTTTTTCCACTACCCGATGAGCCCACCAGGCTGATGTTCTTGATTTGGTCTGTTTGATAGTTTTTCATAATACTATTTTGATTTTAAGTTATTTAGATGTAAATGGAGTGTTAAATTCCAAAAACGAAGGTGCAATATAGGAAAAAAAATCGGGAAAACAAAATGTTTCCCCGATTTTTTTATGTATGAGGAGCCTATGGCTCCTCATACATCATACATCATACATCATACATAACTACTTTATGTACCCACTCTCCTCCTCCAACTTCCTCAACACTTCACTCTCCTCTACCTTTAAGTTATTATCCATATAGAAATCTATGTACTTAATCATAGACTCCTTGTCATATACCTTAATATAATTACTATTTGATATTACAAACGCCCTATAGGCAACGTCATGCAGTGACGCCTTAACGCCATCGTCCTGCAGAACCTGATTCTGATACCATACAGCCTCATCAAGCGATGCCATAGGTGTTACCCCTATGGCAAACACACTATCCTCTAACGCCTTAACCTTAAAGTCATAGTCCTTAATCATAAAGCGTGTAAAGTTATACTGTGCCAGAGCAAACAACACCTTATTCTTCTGTTCCGCACTGCCCTCCACCACTATTATAAATGAGTGTGAGTCATCGGGGTTATACTCAAACCCTGCACGCTGAATAGCCTCGGCATACTCGTTTTGAGAAACTATGACAGCCTCACGTTTGGTGCTTATGGTACTTACAGGCTTAACATTCTTAATCTCCTTGCCTTGTCCCACCAGTGCCACCATATCACGTGCAAGCGGCACAATCTCACTATCGGGGTACTTGTCTATAATGTCTGTAAGTTTAGCCTTAAACTTAACCTCACCGTCTTGCCGTCCGCTAAGCAGAGCCTCTAACATAAGGAACTTAGGCATAAGTTTGGAATCTGCACAGCAAGCCTCTGCCTGAGCCATATTTGCTCTTACCTTATGCAGATTACCCGATTTAAATGCATGGTAAGCCTCCACATACAGAGTCTCAGCCTGTTTTTCCATCTTATCGTCCACCTTATCCTTAGGCTTGCCGTACTCTGTGTTAGGGAAACGGCGTAAAAGCTCATTATAAGTGTTGGTGGCAAGAGGCTTGTTCTTTATGCGGTTATCATACACATAATATAGGTTATAGAGAGCCTCCTCTATGGCACTGTTGCTTGCTTTTTTAGCCGCTTCTGTTACAGGAATAGTGGCAAGATAGGAATCCAACTCTGCATCTCCCGTACCCAGTTGCACATCATCTGTATTTGCCTCAGCCATCTCTGCATCAGCAGCACTCTGTTCCTGCTCCGCTTCCTCATCAAAACTGCCCATAGACACCTTATTACTACGCCGCCAGTCGTCTTCAAGCGTTCTGCCGCCCCAGTTTTTCTGGAAATCAAGTTTACCACGGCTTATAAGTGTGGCGTTATAGAAATACCATGCCTGGTCAAGAGACTCTCCAAGCGAAAGCCCTGCCGCGGCAGCCATATTGGCTGTTTTTTCACGTTCTTCCTGCTGGCGTGCCTCTTCTTCCAAACGCTTGCGTTCCTCCTCCTCTTTTTTATGAATCTCCTCTATCACCCCTTTTACTTTCTCTATACGCTCAGCCTCAGGCATTGCGGCAAGTGCAAGTAATGAGTCTTGCAACGTTACGGTATTACTGTACTTAACCACATAATCCAAGTTTGTGGAACGCATAAGAATATCCTTATAGCCTGTGTATGTGGTAGGTATAATGGTAACTGCCTCTGCATAAAGCGGTTGTGCGTCAAGGTAACGCTCATCGTTGTAATATATATCACCCAATGCAAGCAACGCCTCTGCCTTATCTATACCATTACGTGTACTGCCGTCTATAGCCATCTGATAGTACTCCATAGCCTTATCCTTATTGCCCCTACGCCAATAAAGCTGACCCATAGTGTAGTAAATACGGTCTTTGTACTGCTCATTGCTGACACGTTTAAGCAGACGGTCTATCTCCTTGTTTATAGGCTCCATAGATGTACCCTGATAACATTTTGCCATATTAAGCACGGCATTAAACTCCATTATGTAATCGGGGTGCTTTTTCTTGACATCGTTGTAGGCATTATAAGCCTCATTATATCTGCCCAACCTCTCCAAAGCCTGGGCATATATAAACATAACACGTTTTTTAACCAACCCTTTATTAAAATCTATGGCATTTTTAAGAAACGGAAGGGCAGCCTCGTACTCCCCTGTGCGTAGCAGCAGGTCAGCCTTTACAAGCACGTAAAGTTTAGTGGTGCGGTTAGAGAAATCCTTTTCTGTAAGGCGGTTAAGTATATCTTCAGCCTCATAATACCAACCCTGCTCCGTATAATCCTTGGCAGCCCAAAGTTTAGCCTCGGTGCATACATCTCTGTTATCTTTGTAGTGGTTTGCAATATAAGAAAAAGTGGCTTCAGCGGCAGGAAAATCAAGTTTGAGGCTCTGTGCCTTACCATTTAGCAGCCAAGCCTCCTGAACCTGTGAGTTATACTCCTCTTTAGCCATAAATGCCTTATACTTAGGGTCTTTGGCTTTTTTAGGATTCTTTTTAGGTTTCTTAACTATGGAGTGCAGTTGTATAGACTTGGCACATTTCTCCATAACCCTGTCCATATCGGCAGACGCACCCGATACCGCCTCCCTGTTGCTCTCCTCAAAAACGGGCAGAATATCGTTGTAGTTATCTATAGGCATAGATGCCGTGTGTATGGCGGCAATGCCCTTATCGTATGCCTGTCTGCCGTTAAAAAGTATGTTGTACTTAACCTTGGTGCGATGAAAACTGCGGGTAAAAGCGTTATTCTTTTTTACCACACACGATGCCAGCATAAGAGGCATTATCAGAGCGAATAATATGTATCTCTCAAAATTTTTCATTAAAATGTTCGCAAATATAACGCTTTTTAGTAAATATATTGTATATTTGCAGAATAAATATTGCGTATTAACTAATTAAAATCTTATAAGAATTATGTCTAAAGTAACAGTAGTAGGGGCTGGTAACGTAGGTGCTACAGCCGCCAATGTATTGGCTATCAAAGAGGTAGCAAGTGAGGTTTGCTTAATTGATATTAAAGAGGGTCTTGCAGAAGGCAAGGCTATGGATATTATGCAAACTGCCCAGCTTATTGGGTTTGACACAGTAGTTACAGGTGTAACCAATGATTATTCCAAAACTAAGAACTCAGATGTAGTTGTAATTACATCGGGTATTCCACGTAAGCCAGGCATGAGCCGTGAAGACCTTATCAGCGTTAACGCAGGCATAGTTAAGAGCGTAGCCTCTAACATTCTTAAATACTCTCCTAAAGCCATTATTGTAGTGGTTTCTAACCCGATGGACGCTATGGCATATCTTGCTCTAAAGAGCCTTGGATTGCCACGTAACCGCGTTATAGGTATGGGTGGAGCACTTGACAGCAGCCGTTTCAAATATTATCTGAGCCAGGCTTTAAAGTGCAACCAAAATGAGGTTGAGGGTATGGTTATAGGCGGACACGGAGATACCACAATGATACCTCTTGCACGTTTTGCCACATATAAGGGCATACCTGCAAGCCAACTGCTTGGTGCAAAGAAAATGGACGAGGTGGTTAAATCAACTATGGTTGGCGGTGCCACTATGACAGGTCTGCTTGGCACATCTGCTTGGATGGCTCCGGGTGCGGCTATTGCGTTCCTTGTAGAGTCTATTATTAAAGACCAGAAGAAGATGATTCCTTGCTCTACATATCTTAACGGAGAGTACGGAATGAAAGATATAACAATAGGTGTTCCTGTAATAATAGGTAAGAAAGGTATAGAGAAGGTTGTAACTCTTAAGCTTAACAAAGAGGAGAAAGAGGCTCTTGCCGCGTCTGAGGCCGCGGTACGCAAGACCAGTGCCATCTTACACGATATGAACCTTATCTAAACCTGCGTAACACGCAATAAAAAGGAAGACTATGTAAAAAAGTCTTCCTTTTTTAAAAAAAATTTGCTACCTTTGCAAAACGTACCTTAAAAATATATATTATAACTAACAATAAAATACTATGAAAACTTTTACAAAAACTTTACTGACTGCCACAACAGGGCTTTTGTGGGCGCTATCCGCCGCCGCACAGGCTCCGGCAAACAATCCTGGCGTTATGCTGCAGGGTTTCTACTATGACTCCTACAATGCCTCTAATGCTCAGAAGGCTAATGGAGAGAGTTACGGCACCACCAAATGGACAGACCTTACGTCTCAGGCACAAGAGATTGCTGAGACATTTGACATGATTTGGCTACCACCTTCAGCACGCTCTGAGGGAGGAACTGGTTACCACCCAAAACAGTGGTCTAACCAAAACGGTGACTGGGGAACCAAGACACAACTTCAAGCGTTGATAAAAAAGCTTAAAGAGATTAACCCTAATATGAAGGTTATTGCTGATATTGTTATAAACCATAAATCAGGTAACAACTGGATAGATTTTGACAATGAGAATTTTGGCACATACGGTAGCTTTACCTTATATGAGAGCGGACATAAAAGTCAGTATGTATGCCGTGATGATGAGGTTTCCAAACAGGCAGGTTGGACTGCAACAGGTAACAAAGATGCAGGCTATGATGTGCAATGTGAGGCATCGGGCGGTTACTGTTCCGCACGAGACCTTGACCACTCTAATGAATACCTAAGAAAGGCCATCAAGGCGTACCTTCAGTGGATGAAGGGTGAGATTGGCTATGACGGCTGGCGTTATGACCTTGTAAAAGGCTACCTTGGTAAATACAATAAGGAGTACAATGCCGCCGCTGGTGCATATTTCTCTGTAGGTGAGTATTGGGACGGCAGTTATGACGCTCTTACTCATTGGATTAATGAGACAGGCAAGACATCTAACGCTTTTGACTTCTGCCTTAAATACAACGGCTTTAACAATGGTTTGGCAGGCAAAAATTACTCTGCTCTTTCAGGTTTTGGCACTGGTTGTGGTCTTATAGGAGATGCCACTTATAAACAGTATGCCGTTACATTTGTAGATAACCACGATACTTTCCGTGATGACAGCAATAAGTTCTGGGGAGATTGGACACAGGCTAATGCCTACATTATAGCAATGCCTGGTACGCCTTGCGTATTCTATCCTCACTGGGTAAAATGTAAGGAGGATATTAAGAAGATGGCTGCCGCTCGTAAGGCTTGCGGAATTACCAATACTTCTTCAGCCTCTTGCTCAGCAACAGGTTCTTACTTTAGAGGTGAGATTACAGGTAGCAAAGGTAAACTTGTGGTATTCATAGGCTCTCAAGGCACCTGCCCATCTGGTTTCACCCTTGCCTGCTCCGGTAACGGTTGGGCATACTATACCAATGTAACAGTTCCTGTAGGTCCTGTAGTTACTATGAACCCTACAGGCGGTTATGCCACATCTGTAACACTATCATCAACTAAAGGCACTATCTATTACACAACTAACGGGACCACACCTACCGCATCATCTACCAAATACACTGGTCCTATTGCTGTTACAAGCACTAACTTTACAATAAAGGCTATTGCCATAGATGGTCAGACAAAATCTTCTGTAGTAAGCGGTACATTCACAAATGTGAAACCAAAAGGCATAACCGTTCAGTTTAAGGCTCCCGCTTCTTGGACTACAGTTAAGGCATACGCTTGGACTGGTGACGGCGATGCAGCCATAAAACTGCTTGGTGAGTGGCCTGGTACAGCAATAAGCAAATCCGGTGACAAATACTCAGTAACAGTTGAGGCTACATCATTTAAGATTATATTCAACAATGGAGCAACAACAGATGCTGAAAAACAACAGACAGCAGATATAGGTGCATTAAGTATGGACGCTTGCTTTGACGGCTCTGCTCTTACATACAAAGAGCCGTGGCCTATGCCAGGCAAGTGTCAGGACGGGCCTACGCCTTCCTCTATTACAGTTAGGGCAAACACTAATAACCCTGCTTGGCAAGGCACTACATATATTTATGCTTGGACCGCTTCCACACCTGATTTAATAGGTGGTTGGCCTGGTGTTCCTATGACGCAAGATGGTCAAGGCTGGTGGAAATATGAGTTCACAGACCTTACAGAGCCTCTAAGCGTAAAATTTAACGATGGTGCCACAGAAGAAACCAAGCAGACCGATAATATAGAGAATCTTACCAGCGATGCATGCTACAGTGTATTAAGCACTACTCATACAGATTCTTGGGGTAACTCTGTGTACGACGTATCAGAGACAGGTTGTCCTGTAGGCATATTGGAGACTGAGGCAGACGGTGATATCACATTGGTTCCTAACCCTACAAGCGGTGAGATGTCATTACTAAGTGATAAAGAGTTTATTCTTGGTAATGTATATACTATAGGAGGTAAGAATTGCGGAGCGTTTGAGGTTTATGGCAATACACTTGATGTAAGCCGCCTTGCTCCAAGCAGTGAGCCATATCAGCTGTTGCTGATAGATGCCAACGGCGGCAAGTCTGCCGCACAGTTTTATAAGGAATAGGCTAATGCCTATTCCTTATAAAACTAAGGGACAGTAGTACAAATGTACTACTGTCCCTTTTTCCTTTTCTATTGGGGGATACCCCCAAACCCCTACGTGCTCCGCACGGAGAACTAAAGTTCTCTGTCGCTTCGCTCCTTGTCCCTTGACCCCTGACCCTAAAAAAGAAGTAAGCGTTTTCGCTTACTTCTTTTTTACTGGTTCTGACGTTAGATCCACTCCAAGTTTCTGGAATATCTTTCTATCAACCTCACTAAGCATCACTGTGGTGTGAACTTGGCAGCCGCAAAGTTTAGGAAGTTCCGCTAGTGCACGGCGGCAGTTATCATCGTTAAGGCTTAGCATTGCCAGGGCTACCAAAACCTCATCTGTGTGCAAACGCGGATTGCCTCCGTGCAGATAACTTACCTTCATGTTCTGTATAGGCTCTATCATCTGTGCCGGAATAAGTTTTACCTTATGGCTTATACCTGCCAAATGCTTGGTGGCATTAAGTATAAGGGCGGCAGACGCACCAAGAAGCGACGTAGTCTTAGCGGTTATTATTGTGCCATCATTCAGTTCTATGGCGGCGGACGGAGTGCGAGTGAATCTTGCCCTTCTCAGTGCATGGGCTATCACAGGTCTATCATCAGCAGAGACTTTGGCTTGCTGCATAAGAAGCTTAATCTTATTAACCTCTGTCTCCTCTGCCTTGCCATCTACAAGTTTATTTAGGGCATTGTAATAGCGGCGTATAATCTCCTGACCCGATGCCTCTTTGCAAGCACCATCATCGGCTATGCAGAAGCCTGCCATATTAACTCCCATATCTGTGGGCGATTTATATGGATTGTAGCCGTAAATACCCTCAAAAATGGCATTAAGCACAGGGAATATCTCTATATCGCGGTTATAGTTTACTGTAGTCTCTCCATAAGCCTCCAAGTGGAAAGGGTCTATCATGTTAACATCATTAAGGTCTGCGGTGGCAGCCTCGTAAGCAAGGTTAACAGGGTGCTTAAGTGGCAGGTTCCACACAGGGAATGTCTCAAACTTGGCATATCCTGCCTTAATTCCCTTTTTGTTATCCTGATACAGTTGGCTTAGGCACACCGCCATCTTACCGCTACCAGGACCTGGAGCCGTAACCACCACAAGCGGACGTGTGGTCTGAACATACTCATTACGTCCAAAACCCTCATCGGAGTCTATAAGCGCCACGTTATGAGGATAGCCCTCTATGGTATAGTGGTAGTATGACTTTATATTAAGGCGGCACAGGCGATTATGGAACGCCTTGGCACTCTCCTGCCCTCTGAAGTGGGTTATTACCACAGAATTAACGCTAAAACCACGCTCATTAAAATTATCTACCAAACGCAGTACATCGTCATCGTAGGTTATGCCTAAATCTCCACGAACCTTGCTTTTCTCTATGTCTATGGCACTGATAACAATAACCACTTCTGCCTCATCACGTAGTTGGAGAAGCATTTTAAGCTTACTGTCAGGCTCAAATCCGGGCAGCACACGGCTGGCGTGGAAATCGTCAAAAAGCTTGCCGCCAAACTCCAAATAAAGTTTGTCGCCAAACTGAGCAATGCGTTCCTTTATACGCTCAGACTGAATCTTAATGTACTTGTTATTATCAAATGCAATCATAATCTTACTCAGTTGACAGTTGACAGTGCCCCACCTAACCTCCCCCAAGGGGAGGTACAGTTTTCAAGGACATTATCACTGTCCACTGTCCATTGTCCACTGTCCACTATTTTAAATAAAATTGGAACAATTTTATTTAAAATAATTTAATACCTCTGGTTCTATATTGCGTACAATAATGTTCTTATCGCTATCCATAACTAAAATCATAGGAGTCTCAGAGGTGTCATAATACTTCCAATACTCCGATGTACGGTTAGGGTCCCACACATTTATAAGGTTTTCTGTCTTGTACTCCTTAATAAAGTTCTGCCAACCCTGCTTATCGTCTGTCATACAAACGGCTATTACCTTTACATCGGGACTGCCACTGAACTGCTTGTAATATTCAGAGACTATAGGCAGACGCTTTTGGCAGTGCCCGCAGTCTGGCTCATAGAACACCAGTACAGTAAACTTGGTGCCAGCCATATCATAAATAGGGGTATATACGCTATCGGCATCTGCAAGGGCTATATTCTGTGCAGGCTTGCCTATTTGGCAATAGCGTATCTTATCCGCTTTCTTACGCACTTTCTCTATAAGGGCAGAATCTGCCCAAAACGCCTCACCATTTAGGTAGTAGCGGTCTGCAAGCTCCACTATAAGGTTATCTATACCCATAATATGACGCATATCCAAGAATCCCGGAAGGTCATAGTTAGTGGCGTAACCCAACATATAGTTTGCCATTATCTTAAATGTGGAATCACTGCCACGGCTCATCTCCACCATATTTATGGCTTGCGGAATTATGGAGTCATAACGCTGCACCAACACACGGTTAAGATAGGTGTCAAGCCTGCTACCTATGAACGGCATATAGTATGTACGCTCATCGGATAGGTTTACGTTATCAAAATAGTGGTCACGGAAAAACGCATAGTAGAAAGCCATACGGGCAGAATCTGGGTTGGCACACCCATCGGGTATGGTAAACTCTGGTGGCTCCACCATTTGGTAGCCGTTTAGGAACAGAGCCAAAGTCTTGCCCTCATACTCCTTTAACAATGAGTCTTGCTTAGCCTTAACCGCCTTGCCCAATGCCTGCATCTTCTCCATAGCCTCTTTACGCTGCTCCATAGTGGCATCTTGCGGTACGGCAGAGGCTATAGTCTTGCCCTCTTTCTGCTTGTCAAAGTAGAACATTGAGAACTTATAGAAATCCTCCGTCTCCTTAGCCTTGGAGAACCTTACATTGTATGGCATATTAAGGGTGTCAAGTTTTACATCTATGGTTTGGTCAGAACCTACAAGCATATCCACATAACTGCCGTCTTTAAGGTAAAGCACATATATGCCCTCTTTAAGGCTCTCACCGCCCTTAAATGCCCCTATACCCTTATTGTCAAGCACCAATGAGTCAAGTGTGCGTACCTTGCCCATAAAATAGCGTCCTAAATACACTGTATCATTCTGTAGTTCAGGTGCAGAGATTTTTATATTGTGCTTTTTGCCGCCCATCGCTGAGCAAGAGAACAGCAGAACCGCCATTCCGCATAGGGCAACAAATAAGGTTCTAAAACAGATTTTTCTCATAATGCATAAAAAATAAAGCACAAAAATAGGCAAAAAACCAATTAAAATCAATATATTTGTAAATATTTTTAAGAACACTCCATAATTTATGATTAGACTTTTAGTCCTTATACTAACCCAAAGTGTACTGTTGGTGGCGGCTCAAACCCTGCTTAAGATATCGGTGCAGGCGTTTGGAAAGTTTACATTATCTTGGAGTTTTATAGTAAAGGCACTTACCACATGGCAGTTTTTTGCAAGCGGTGTGTGTGCCGTATCGTGCCTTATAGTGTGGATGTACACCCTACGCCACTACGATTTCTCACTTGCCTACCCCCTACTCTCCATAAGTTTTATAATAGGCTTGCTTGCCGCCTATTTTATATTAGGCGAGTCCGTTCCCTACACCCGCTGGATAGGAGTCCTGATTATTATGGTAGGAGTTTATTTTGTGCTTAAATAATTACCCCGATGCCACCAATAAACACACCAAACCACTGCGGGGATAGTAAAGTACTTTCTCCTTTCGGTATGGAATTTTAACATTTATTAACATAAAATTACACCAAATTGTAACTGTGAGTTATAAAATTGTAACTGTCAGTTACAATTATTTTTTTGTAAATTTTAAAAAAAGTTAAATGTTTAATAACCACTTGATTAAGACGTTTATCTACTGTAACTTTGCAGAGACAAAAATACAAAAAATCAAAAAGTTTGCAAAATGAATAAAAAAGATTTACCTTTGCCCACAGAGGGGCAGACGTTCAGGTACATAGACCCGATGTCAGATTACGGGTTCAAGATGATTTTTGGAGATGCGGAGGTGATGGCGGACTTTCTCAACGACCTTATAAAGCCTGAGAGCCCAATAAAGAGAGTGGAGTTTCTTAATAAGGAGATGCTGCCCAAGAACAAGAGCGGTCATGGAGTGGTGTATGACCTGCGGTGCAGGACCACAAATGGAGACGAGTTCATAGTTGAGATGCAGAAGTGGCGGCAGTCGTGGTTTGCAGACAGGATGCTCTACTACATGTCCCAAATAATATCGTCAGACGGACTATCCATTACAAGCGATGCTGACAAGAGGGTTTACAACCTGAAGAACGTGTACGGAGTGTTTCTGTTGGACTTTCATCTGAAGAACCTGAAGCCGTCACCGGTAAGAACAATAAGGCTGCGAGTGGATGAGACGGGCGACCCATTCAGCGAGAAGATGTGTGCCTACACAATAGAGTTGCCATATTTCAGAAAGAAGCGTCTGCCTGATTGCAGACAAAACATAGAGTACTGGAACTATATGATAACACATATGCAGAAAACCAAAGGCGAGTTGCCTTTCACCGACAAGAAACCCATATTTAAGAAGGTGGCAAAACTTGCAGACTACAGCAACATGAGCGTAGAGGACAAGCGTAAGTACTGGCTCAGCATAGAGGCGGAGCGTACATTCTATGCATACGTTGACAGTGCCAAGGAAGAGGGAGAAGCCAAAGGTAAAGCAGAAGGTGAGACTCTTGCTAGAATAGAGAATGCTAAAAACTTAATAGCCATGGGACTCGGAACTGATGAACAAATCTCCCAAGCCACTGGCTTACCCCTATCAGAGGTTAAAGCCCTCAGAGTCGCAACTAAATAATCCACCTACCCACCAATAAACACACCAAACCACTGCAAGCCCTCATTAAAACACCAAGAGCCAGCCCACATATGGGCTGGCTCTTGAAGTTTGAAGCAAAGCGTGAGGCTTAGTTACAATCATCTGAATCAGGACCGACGGTGAAAATTATTTCATTGCTATCACCAGTCGCTGGTGTGGCTGTAATGGTGTAACTGCCTGCAGGTGCCTTGAATTTTATGCTGTTTGTTGGCGTAGTAGGACCGCTGGTTGTTGTTCCGTCAGCATTTACAAAGTAAGCATTATCATTATCATTATCATTATCATTGTCAGCGGTCTTAGACCAGGTCATATCGCCACCACTCCGTGTACTTAGTGTTATAACCTCGTATGCCTTAGGGGAAGCAGGGGTGACGGTGATGTCAGAGCCTGCATTTACCGTAATGGCACCAGATGCGTTACTTGTTACATTGCCACAAGAGTTGGAAACATAACATTTGTAATATAGTTTACCAATATTATCGGTAGATGGAGTGTAAGTTGCTGTATTAGCACCAGTACCTCCCGTAACATTTTCGTAAGAACCATCTGCTGACAAACTCTGTTTCCACTGATAAGACAGCGGAGCGGTTCCGCTTGCCGTAACGCTTAATGCCGTTGCAGTCTCTCCCTGTGTATAGGTTTTAGCATCTGTGCTTGGGTGGGAGGTGATTGTTGGTGGAGTGCAAGAAGTAGGATATGTGACAGATAGTTTTTTTGTGGTTTTGTTTAAACTAAACACGTAAGTGCCAGCGATATCCACGTTAATTTTGGTATTATTTTTTTGACTTGCATCTACCATTGTCCAGTCTGTACAATTATTACGTGTAATAGTACCCTCATTGGTGTCGCCGTACCAAGTATCAAAGTATAATTTAAATTCTTTATCTCCAGTATTATTAATTTCCTTAGTATATGTTACAACATCTCCATCTCCTGTAAATGGGCATCCACTACCTGGCGTCCAACTACAATAACCACCAAGACCCATCATTTCCCACTTGTTAGCAACGTTTACGCTCAATGATTTTTCCGCACTGGTTGAGCCGCATGAGTTTGTAACTGTACATTTAATTGTTTTGCTTCCTGCACTATTACCTACTGTAGCAGTAATGGTATTGGTGGTTGAAGTTCCGCTCCATCCATCAGGCAATGTCCAATTATATCTGCTTATCGTGGCTCCAGTTCCTGGCGACCCTCCATTTGCAGTATATGTGTGTTGTGAGCCTTGCTCCACATCAGTATCACCAGTTACACTGGTTAAAGTAGGTGTGGGACAAGAAGATCTTTTAAATTTCATGCTATAGTATCCATTTTGAGAGCTATGCCCAGGTGCATATCTATAAGGATTAGTATTTCCTTGATCTATACCAAAATAATAGTCAAAATAAAAATCTCCATTAATACCCTTATCTGATGCCAAGGCCAGTATGTCCAAGTTAAAATTATTCTTATAGTATTCATAATCCTCATTTTTATGTATTGATCCTGAATTATACACATATTTTGTAAAATCACCTGAATGATCAGAACTTACCCTGTAAAATATAAACAGATACTGGTGTTGCCAATTGTCATTACACCCAGTTTTTACACTAAACTCAGTCCACACAATTTCAGTAGCAGAATTAGCAGAATAATCTTTATAATTCTCACTTGGAGAATCTCTCTTTGTAGAACCATTGAATATCCATGAATTGGTTCCGTTAAGGTTAAGCTTTATATCAAAACCACCATTCTCAAGAATCCAATATTCTGCCCACGCACCTTGTGCAAATGTTAGTAACACTAACAGGCATAGCATCCCGCCTAACCTGCTTTTTAAACTTTTTAATAAATTCTTTGTTTCCATAACAATTAAGTTTTTAAGTTATTTTGTTTGTTTTTTTGTTTTGATTTGTTTTAAGTTAATCTGTTTTCATAAGCGTTATAATTTTTGTGTTGATATTTTATTTTGGTTAATTTCTTTGGTTTAGTTAATATTTTAGTTTATCTGTAATTATCTATGCTTGAGGTTGTAACAGTAATCTTATCAAAATTTTGAAACCATTTTTTATCTTTAATCAAAATTTCTATTTGCTTCATATTCACACCTTTCTCTGGACATTTAGGACCTAATATGATTTTCTCTAAGCTCAGTGGATACTTACCTTTCTTAATTTCAAAATCAACTGCTGGGTTAATAATACTATTCTTATCTGTTTTTATCCATTGTCTCTTTTTATTCATTGTACGCTCAAATAGCACTCTCACTTCATCCTCCATTATGTATTCTGGAGCCTTAAAGAAGTGTTTCCACACATTCATTCTGTTAAAGACAAAACCATTGGCTATAAGTCTCTTGATAATATCAAGCCTAAAATCAGGTCCTTTATCAAGTGCATAAGCAATTTTATGGACTATGAAATGTTTATTTATGTTTTTATCAATTGAAAATTCTAAACATACCCCCTTGGCTTCATCTGCATACAATCGCCACATTGCCAAATCATCTTTTTTATCCAATGGGCTACATGATGTTATAAATATCTCATTGGCTTGGTCTATTGAACTATTAATACCACAATATTCATCAACATAATCAACTTCTGATATATCATTCATACCCACCAATCCCTGCATCCTATATGTTCCGTTTTTCAGAATCTCAAATAATGACTGCAAAGAGGTGTAACGACAAATTTTTGTATTTGGCTGTTGAGAATCAATTTCTCTTCCGTCTATTCTTTGTTTGTTCAACAGTCTTTTCCAAAATTTATCCTCGTTCTTTTGACTTTTGAATCTGTAATGATTATTACCAAAAGATTCACATTCTTTGTCAAAAATGTTAGCATCAATTGATGAAAGGATTCTCTTTATTGCATCTACACGTTGCTGTTTTATAAGCTCTTCAACTGATTTTCCATTATCAATTATATCAAGAATCTGTTGAATATCAGATGTTGTGAAAATATTATTGCTTTTGGCATCACATAATGTAAAAGATTCCCCATACGCCACAATACCATATTTAGTCTTGTTCATTCCTATATATGTTTGAATATACTTTCTTATGTATTTTATGTTCTGTAATTCAAACACTATTGGATAAACAATGGCATCCTCTCCTTTTTTTCCATTATACCTAAACAATTTATATTGCACACCCTCAACTCCTGTTAAGCGAGTACTACTATCTGGTATTGCCTTTTTTGTCTTGTTTAGAATATCTTTCAAAATAGACTCGTAAATTTTATCTTCATCTCCTGTTTCATTTGATTGTAATAAATTTAGATACACCTCTTCAAAATCCATCCTACTATCTACCTTTAATCCAATTCCAGCGTCATTTTTTATGGATTGCTGGAAATATCTTTCATTAGAAATCAGCCACAATAAAGCGGAGTCTTCGCCACCAGAATGATGCTTTTTAAATTCATTGATCTCAGCCCTTATCCAATCCTTAACATTATTATCGTTCTTTTGCACTACAACATATATGGTAGAATCTATTTTTGAAAAAGAGGCTATAACGTCAACCTTTGATTTGTGGCATTCATCACTATCATGCTTATAGATATTTTCTGCACCAATATTTGTTAGATAGTCTTCAACGTACTTTACCGTTTCCCCTGGATTAATTTCTAACTCTAATTTACTCTCTTTAGGTTTACCTATTTCTTTCCCCTCTTCTGCTTTCAATATTTCTCCAACTAACTTGGAAGCCTCTTCATCTAATTGGAAATTTGTTCCTAAAAATCTTAGTGCAGATCCAAGTTTATTACCAGCATATTTGCTTCTTTGAATATCTGAAACTTTCAATTCTACTTCCCAAAAAAAGCCAAGGTCAATAATCTTTTTGTCTGCAACTAAATATCCATCATTATTTAAGCTCACAACTTTACCATCTGAAGTCTTGATTTCTGCATCATTAGTTTTATTTTTAACAGTATCCAATATATCAGCAGAAGTAATAACTTCTTCACCTACAATTTCATATATATCAAATGTGCCTCTTTTGGGAACTACAACATAGTCTCCTTTCTGCATTCCTCTATTATCTTCCTTACCCCTAAATACAAAATTTTTCAAATAGAATCTATTTCTTCCATAACTTCCCCACTGTGCCTCAATAGTACCTTCAAAATCATTTCTAAGTTTTTCAAGTGATTCCTTTGTGCCAAAATCACAAAATCCTATGGACAAGAATCCCCTATCCAGCAACGGATATGACACCTGCCACTCCCAACTAATTCTATGTAACCAATATTTAGTATCTTGTTTTGGCATTGTGTTACTTAACTTCAGCATCTTTTAATGCTTCTTGCTCCATCTGGTTTTGGAGAGAAACATAGAAATTGTATTTTTGTTTGTTATCAAGGCTGTCTATAACTTTCTTAATACGCGGTATATTGTCATAAACAAGCATTTTAACTTTCTTTGGATTAGTTACAAAACTTGTTTCTACTTCCACTAAATCATCAAATGCCTCTCCCCAATTTGGCGTTATTTTATTAGGAATTATCCAAGGAACTCTTGATAGTGATTCAATAACATTTTTATCTTTCATTAACGTTTCCCATTCCTTAGTTATAAAAAACACATCTTCCTTTGAGGATGTAGGCATTATATTCAACATACCTAACTCCTTCAAGCCTTCTGTAACAGCTTGAAAATTCTCACGGTTCGTATCTTTTGAAACATCTGTTGGTAATACTTCTAATTCTAAGGGATACCTTAAATAATGTTTTCCATTTTTAATTGCTTCCATAATGTTAATGGATAACTCCCGTAAATCTCTATTCCTTCTGTTCATCTTAATATTAAAATTTTTGTACAAATGCGTTTTCTCTAATATTCTCTAACCAACGATAAACACTGCCTTGTTGGTATTTTGGATTGCCATCTTCATCTCTCTCCTTTTCAAGTGCCAATGCCATTAAGGCAAATTCTTTCTCAAGTGACGTTGCAAATATGCCAGCATCATCAGTATTAATTGTTACTGAAATTTGTGCTGACCAATCTCTCTTACCATCGTTACGCTCAAGCCCATAGTTGTTGAATTTCACTATTGGGTGATTTACATATTTTGGTATATTTCCTATTCGCAAGTTTGAGGTTGGGTTGCACTCTATTGATATATGCTTGTATGCCACCTCTTCTTGCATTTTCTTTTGAATCTCATTTAGTATTCTAACAAATGATGCTCTGTGTGTTGATTTTATTTTCCATTCTTCTGATTTAGAACCTTTGCTCTTGACCAATGTGTCATAATGATAATTTCTGTACAACTCCCTTGCCTCTGTATCTTTGCGAGCCTCATTGATTATGTCTTTTTTATTTATCTGATAAATATCAAGTATTCGACTCCTTTCTGGCTCTTCTTCATACGCCTGATATAATGACGGCTCATCTCCTCTTAACAGCCAAGCATTTATATATGTTTGAACAGTATATTCCCTATTGAAAATTTCTTTACACAATTTATGGAACATATATTCAACCTCATCATACAAAAAGCCTGTATCATCTTGAATGCCGCATTGTTTTACTCTATTTAACAACCATACCATATTATCAAGCAACACTTGTTTTGGCATTACCACTGTATAGAACTTTTCATCATAATAATGTTTTACATCTATGCCAAGTGCCGTTCCGTGTCCAATGCGGTCTCCGTTCCTTAGATTAAGGAATATATCTGCTTCTTCTATTGCTCTTAAACCATCAACCACATCATAAAAATCTTCCCCTACGTGATATGTGAAACCAAGTTTATATGGTGGCAACTCTTTGAAATAGTCTATATCTGTATTTCTATGCGTATGCCTCAATCTACGGAATATTGGTCCAAATACTTCAGGACGGCAGAAAAACTCACTGTTAGCGGCATCAACTCCAATGATTTTTGTATTCCCCATTGCCAACAGATGTCTGACATCATCTGCCTGCCTGCTATACATCTCTCTGGCATCCTGGTTTCTGCATCTTAATCCGTTCTCAATTCTATCTTCATAGTACCGTTTCTTATCCTCTTTCTTTATAAAGTGAATAATGAACCCATGACTGATATTTGCGACCGCATTACTATCTGTGTTTTTAATAGTGTTATACAACTCCACTGAATTATCCTCAGGTGCAATCCTATATTCTATGTTTTTTACGTATGTATCTTGAACTGCCAACCTCATTCCAACTTTTACCAACTCCTTTTTATACAGTGTGTTTTCCTCTAACATTTTAAGAAAGTCGGCTTTCTTGCTGTCATAGTAAATGAAGTTTTCAAAACCGATATCCTTATTAACCTGTATTACCGCAAACCTAAATTGTGCCTTAATAATAAGGTATAGGTAAAACATTCTATTAAACAATATATCAGTTTCTCTATTGACTTTTGAGAAGCACTGATATAGCAACTTGCGTTCTCCTATAAGATTAATTCTACTATCCACTGTGTCAGCATGCATTGGCATACTGCTTGGTATGGCATAGTCTATAGCATTTGTTGAATCATCTCTTAATCTGTCAATAAAGTTCTTGACATCATTAAGATTCATATTGATATACTGCAACTTGTCTGTTTCTGCTAACAAGTCATTAAGATATCTATCAATTTCAGAATCACTAACATCATTAACTTTCTTATATAGCACTGAACGTAAGAATGCAGCCAACAGAATTTCTCTGTAATCACCATAAAAGTTCTTTAGAATTTCAAATTGACGTGAGCCGTATGTTCTTGGGTGATTCATAACGGCAAGCCAATTCAATGTGAATATCAGAGAAGAGCCTTTCATGTGATTGTGCAATTCAGACAATCCGTGTTCCATTATACCCTTTAGTTCCTTACTGGTTGTAAGTATATATGGTGTCCATGCAAAATCTGTTCTTTGTAGGTTCTCTTTAAAGTCAAGAGACGCAAGAAAACTTGTTACCAAAATATCCTCTCCAATAAGTTTACTGGCTTCATTCCAACGCAAGTATTCTTCATACCTGCAATATGGTGTGCCTCCCACAGAAACAAGCATTTGACTTGTCAGGTTGCTTATTACATTAAATACATTCTTGGCTCCGTGTCCGTTATCCAATATTGCATTCTCTGACCAAGCATCATTTGTTATGTCAAAGAGCGATTTCAGTTGATTCCCAGAATATCTGGGATATTCTCTGAAAAATATCTCCTTAAATTCATCCTCGCTTGTAACCTCATATCTGTTATGCCTGCTTAACGCGTCAACGGAATTTAACAATTCCGCAACTTTACGTTTGGCAAACAGAAGTTCTATAACATTTCTGAGGTTGTCCATATCCTACTTTAAGTTATTGCGAACCTTAAATGCTGTTAGAATTATTCTGGCAATTCCTTGACTTGTTCTCTGTCCCTTAATATCTCCCTCAAAGAATCCTATTCCCTTCCATTCCTTTTCAATAGCACTTCCTTTCTTATTGGTTTTTCGCAATGTACGAGTTCCTGCGTCCCTCAAAACCGTCAAAGAAAATTCATCTTTATTAAGTTCTGTCAATATTATACTTTCTATATCAAAGGATGTTTTATTATCATATAATTCTGTATCAATATTAAAAATTCTTTCAAACTCTTTTGGGTCAAACATATTAAGAGCATCACTTATTACTTTGACATAATTAAAGTTGATAGTAAATGGAATGTCATTATCCACATCTCTATCATAATTATTAATAACGAATTTTGATACCTTGTCAAAGAATTTTTTAAGGTTCTCAATACTATATTTAGATTTTGACCTATCTAATCTGTCAAATTCTACAAATTGAACAAAAGTTTCATATACTTCAAAATTCCTTATTGCAGTGCAGGAAAGTAATGCATGCTCCCGTAAATATTTATTATTTCTTAATTCTTTACTAGATTTCAACAAATCCTCATATAAAGAAGATATAGACTTTTTTTCTTTAGTTTTCGAAATTTTTAAATCAGGCGCATTTGCTGCTTTGTTGAACAAACCTTCTGCTAGACGTTCATACGCTCTTTTTACATTAATAGTGTTAAAAAAGAAAGAACCTAAGTTAAATAAAGCAGAACCATATTTAGAATTGTCGGGTATTTTATAGTATAATTCATTGTAAGATCTATATTTCAAATTGGCCTTCTCATTTGTTGCTTCAACTGTTTGAGATATACACAATGCAAAAAACTCAACTAATCTTAGTTCATTAATATTATCTTTATTAATAGGTTCACCTGCCACTTTTTTTGCAAGTTCTTTTAAGCGTTGGAAATCTATCCTTCTCCTATCTCGTGATTCACTATTATCTTGTTCATCTGGTGTAAGTTTTGTTATCTCTGTGTTAATAAAACTACCACCCGCTAATACTTCATAATTGCTGTAGCCATCAACAATCTCTAATTTAACTATACTATCATCGATTTCTTTTTTTGATTTTTTTTCCTTCCCTTTACACTTATTGGGAAATAATAATGAAGTAGTACTATTTTCATTGGTATCTGATATTTCATCATAATATTGGTAAAGTTTTATAGAGTAGAATGATTCAATATAGAAAATGAGCATTCTATCACTCAAGCTGCTTATGCGTTGCTTTACATAATTTAGCACTACATAAACATCAGCAATTGAAATGTTATATGATGCATTGGTAACGTCTATTATCCTTAATATTACTTCTTCTATACTATCTTTTGCCCTCCTAGACTTGGCATCTGTTTTTCCTTGAATATCCTCATTTTTAGGTAATATATTTTCATATTTTCTGCATAACAATTGCAACACCACCTTATTTATGGTGGCGGCATCTTTTATGTTTCTGATATCGTTTACTATTGAGTAATCTTCTGATGCAATGTTACTGTTGACCCATGTGAAATTAAAATAATTAAGAAACAACACTTTATTATTCAAATCAGGTGATTTCTTGTTATAAGGCTGCATTTTATACAACATGGCAAACAAATGCCTCAATTCACGTAAGTTTCTTGGAACAATAGGACTTACTACACCTTTTGAATGATAGAATAAAAATCTGCACCTGTCATATATTAGTGATGTGATTGCATATTTTACTGATGTCCAATTTTTTTCTGGTTTGTTAGTCTCTCTGCTTTCATAGTATTCCAACGCACTTTCCGCATACACATCAGCCGTAGGCATAAATATTCTATGATTTACAGGAATGAGTTTTAACAGATACCTTTCTGCCATTTCTGATATGGTAGATGGTGTAATCTGTTTTGTGTCAATCAGTTCTTTGAATGTTTTGGTGTTCTCTAATTCTATGACTTTTGACAATTGCTCCAATTTTACAGCCATAAGCACCAACACATTATCATGCATAAAATATTTACGCAGATGCTCCACCATTTTATAAGCGTATCTGGTCTGTAAATCAATATCATCTATTTGTAATACTAATGTTGTTCGTTTAAAGAATTTAAGATATGACGTTATAAGGTCTTTCACCAATTCTCCTAATTTAGATACTGAAGCCATTTCTGCAAGTTGTGCAATGTTATCATCGTCTGTGTTAAGAGTGTCGGGTCTGACTATTATCTTGATACAGTCTTTAACCCTTTGGAAAGCCGTTAATAACTCTTGTTTGTTGTTATTAAATTCATTTTCTCCTTTATCACTATATATTGGTTCTGGATGTTTTACTTTTTCCTTAAAGGCTTCAAACATTACACCTACTACCACTTGCAACATATTAGTTTTATCATCAAAGGTGGTAGGGTCAATGGCTTTAATTATTAAGAAACTTTCTTTCTTGTCCATTTTGCCATTATCATGCATATATGGATTTAGCATATAGGCAATTGAATCCATAAAGGAGGTTTTACCTGTTCCCCTCTCTCCTATAAAGGCAAATATGTTATTTAAATCAACAGCGGACTCGCTCCTTACATAATCACTATCATAATCCTCTACATAAGGACATTGCTTAATTATTCTATTAAGTTTGCCTTGCTGCATGTTCTTTTTAACCTCATCTAGATACGTCCCTATCTCACTCAAAGCCTTAAGGTATTGGTCTTTGAATAGGGATGTATTGATATCGTTGTAGTTCTCGTGAACTATTCCGGTCTCTTCTCCTTTGTAGAATTTTATGATGTCGCTCATAGTTTTAAGGTTATGGTATGAGCTGGAATGAGACTGACAAACAACGGACGCAGGTCTGTTAATTTGACCTTTACTGTGCTGACGTGTACCTATTATGGGTGTATGATGCGGAGTGTTGCTATTAGTCTTTTTTCCAACTGATGGTCGGGAGTTATTTGATTGTTTCTAAAAGTTTTTAAGTTTTGTTTTGTTTGTTTGGTTGGTTGGGTTAAGTTAATTCTTCATAGGCATTATGGGTTTGTTGGTGTTGTTTCTATTGTTAAGCCTCCTACGGCAAGCCGTAGAAGAGATTGGTTTGTTACAAAGTTTTGTTTTACAAAACTTTGTGAGATTCATCGCACCTCGGCAAAATCAGGTAAACCTGATTTCTAAGGTTTCCAATGTGTCCATCTCAGAATAAATTCTGGCTGTACCCCTTGTAAACCTTAAATCCGCTTTGCGGATTCTGCTCTCGGTGCTCCGAATGTTAAAAAATGTTAAATATACTAATATCTCTACATTTATGTGGTGGATATAGCAACAAATGCCTAATATTTTAGACATCGATGTATATACCACTACAGTGCTAACACACTAATATATAGCAAATTACAAATTAGAATCCGATTATAGACCATATATTGAGTGCAATATACGAATAATTTTTGAAATACAACACTTTTGCCAAAAAAAATTATTTTTATCCCGATGGCATCTCCGTCACCCCGCAGGGTGATGGGGAGGTTTTGTAAAGTATAAAAAAAGCATTACCTTTGTACCTATTCTCCGTTTTATACCTTTTTCATCCTCATTGATGCCAAAATGAAGAGGGTAAACTATGAATAAAAGTATTATTAAAACTACAGTACAAGGTGCTGTAAAGCCACAGGTGTATAACGTGCGTGGCAAACGTGTGGTGCTGGACAGAGAGTTGGCAGCGGCACTTGGTGTAGAAACCAGAGTAATAAATCAGAAAGTTAAAAGAAACATTAATCTTTTTAGTGAAGACAGTATGTTTCAACTGACTTTTGAGGAATGTGCCGAATTAGAATTTTCCAGTTCAAAATCGCAAAATTTAGGTTTGACATCACAAATTGTGATTTCAAACAGTACTGGAAAGGGAGGCTCAAGACACCTTCCGATGGTATATACAAAAGATGGAATTTCAGTTCTTGAAAAACTGCTGAAACGTGACATTCCCATTGAGTTTGAAGATGAGGTTATAGAGGCTGAAGTTTTATCGGAATCGTGGAATGAGGGTACTGTAGTGCTATATCAACCTAATGAAGACATAAAAATTATTGTGCGGGTTGAGAATGAAACCGTATGGCTTACGCAGGAACAAATGGCACTGCTTTTTGGTACAACAACACAAAATATCACCATACACATTGGCAATATTTTTGAGGAAAAAGAGGTGGAAGAAAGGGCAACTTGTAAGGATTTCTTACAAGTTCAAATTGAGGGAGGAAGAGAAGTAAGGCGAACCGTAAAACTTTACAACCTTGACATAATAATATCGGTTGGTTACAGGGTAAAGTCACTACAGGGAACATTGTTCCGACAATGGGCGCTGAAAGTTCTAAAGGGTGTACTGCTGCATAAACATTACTATGACTCACGCATTGATAAAATAGAGCAAACTATATCAGACAATACAAATAGAATAAAATCTCTTGAACAAAAATATGCTCTTATAGTTGACACCAAACTTCCACCCATAGAAATGGTTTTTTATGAGGGTGAGAACTTTAAAGCATACGATTTTCTGTGTACGCTAATAGAATCCGCTAATAACAGAATAGTGCTGATAGACAACTACATAGATAGAAAGGTTCTTCTGATGCTCAACAAACGGGCAAAAGGAGTATCAGCAACTATATTTACCAATCATAAAAATCTATCAGACCCACAACTGCAGTTAGATTTGATAGAAGCAAATAAGAAGCGAGAAGCACCGCTAATTCAGATGTTGGAGATTAAGCATGACCACGACAGGTTTCTAATCATAGACAATACATCTTATCTTTTAGGACCATCTATAAAGGACGCAGGAGTCAACAGATGTGCCGTAGTTAAAATGCACACATCACCGGATAAGATTCTGAAAGATTTGGCAGTGGCTAAGGCAAAATAAAAGAAGATTATGAATAAAAGTATTATTAAAACTACAGTACAAGGTGCTGTAAAGCCACAGGTGTATAACGTGCGTGGCAAACGTGTGGTGCTGGACAGAGAGTTGGCAGCGGCACTTGGTGTAGAAACCAGAGTAATAAATCAGAAAGTTAAAAGAAACATTAATCTTTTTAGTGAAGACAGTATGTTTCAACTGACTTTTGAGGAATGTGCCGAATTAGAATTTTCCAGTTCAAAATCGCAAAATTTAGGTTTGACATCACAAATTGTGATTTCAAACAGTACTGGAAAGGGAGGCTCAAGACACCTTCCGATGGTATATACAAAAGATGGAATTTCAGTTCTTGAAAAACTGCTGAAACGTGACATTCCCATTGAGTTTGAAGATGAGGTTATAGAGGCTGAAGTTTTACCGGAATCGTGGAATGAAGGCACTGTAGTGCTGTATCAGCCTAACGAGAACATAAAAATTGATGTACGTGTGGAGAATGAAACCGTGTGGCTTACGCAGGAGCAAATGGCACTGCTTTTTGGCACAACACAGCCAAATATTGCAATGCATATACGCAATATTTTTGATGACGGAGAGCTTGAAATCGGGGCAACTTATAAGGATTTCTTATATGTTCAAACAGAAGGAGGAAAGCAGAAAAGCAGGTATATTAAAATCTATAATCTTGACATGATTATCTCTGTGGGATACAGAGTAAACACAAGAAACGGTATCGCCTTCAGACAGTGGGCTACCAAGATTCTTAAACAGCATCTCATACACAAAGGCTCATTTGAACATAGGGTTCAACTGATAGAGAATAGTATAAAAACCATTGAGCAGCAACAACAAAAGAACACAAATGATATTTCTGATATAAAGGAGCAGGTTAAATTTGTGGTGGACACCAAACTACCACCCATAGAAATGGTTTTTTATGAGGGGGAGAACTTTAAAGCATACGATTTTCTGTGTACGCTAATAGAATCCGCTAATAACAGAATAGTGCTGATAGATAACTACATAGACAGAAAGGTTCTTCTGATGCTAAATAAACGAACAAAAGGAGTATCAGCCACAGTATATACCAATCATAAAAACCTATCAGACCAACAATTACAATTGGATTTAGCGGAAGCAAATAAAAAGCGTGAG
>JAKSNY010000005.1 GCA_024399495.1 Paludibacteraceae bacterium | reverse complement strand
ATGACTCTTGAAGAGATTGGTGACCGCTGCGACCTTACACGTGAGCGTGTACGTCAAATAAAGGAGAAGGCTATCCGCAAGCTCCGCACAGAATCTAAAAGCAATTTATTAAAGAGTTACCTTTAAAAAGGTAACTCTTTAATAAATCAAATTCCTTTTTTATTGGGGGACACCCCCAAACCTTTTAAGCGTTGTTAAGGCTCTGTCGCCTACGGCTCCTCATACATCATACATCATACATCATACATCATACATAGGAACCTTGCATTTTCAATTTTTTAGTGCCTTTTCAGTGTAAAATGTCCGCTTCTTGGGTGTCCTAACCTAATTTCACGAATATAGTACCAATAGTCGTCAGACGGCATTGGATGTCCGTTATAATTGCCGTCCCAACCTTTATCAGAACCTCTGTACTTAATCAAACATTTTGAGAATCTGTCATAGATTTCTATGTGGGCATCTGGGTAACACTCTATATTCTCAATCTCCCAAGTCTCATGCAACCCGTCGCCATCGGGTGTGAAATACTTGGCAGGTATAATATCGGGGCATTCTATCTCACCCGTAACCTCTATCTCTATATATGATGTAGGAGATTCGCATCCGTTTACGCTATACATAGCAGATAATGAGTATAGTCCGGGCTCTTCCCAACTAAGAGTAATGGAGTCTGCATCAATTCCTTGATCTATACCATCTACAAACCAAGAGTAATGCCTCTCCCCTATAGCGGAACCTGTGCCTAAGCGGAAAGTGTGTTCCTCTCCTACAGCCAACTGAACATTAGCTGCAGAGCATGCACACACTGTTAACAATAACATTAACAGCAATGCATAAACACGCATATATCCGCCTTTGACAATCACTTTTTACAATATTACCATTCTATTTCAGGAGCCTTAACTTGTGGATATACAGAAGCCTTAACCTCAAACGGTGCACCTTCAGTACCATTAGCATACGGAGTTATATGGTATGTCAACTCTACAACATCTGTGGTGGCATTGGTATATTTATCTGTAGATATTGCATCACTACTTGTCAAATCCTCATTAAGCTTTGCATTTGTGCTGGCAGCTGTCACCTTATCTATATTATCAATACTTGTAATAATCCACTTATCAATGGTTTGGGTTACAACTCCACCACACTTGCCTTCCGTAGGCAGGATAGCACCGATTATATCACCTCCTGTACCATCTTCCAAAATAGAGCAGACATTATTTGCGGCAGGGTCATCTGCTGTAAAGGATTCAACTACAACATCAATTACATATTTTGGACCCACGCAATTATACTCACTTGTTTCTTGAGACCAGAATGTATAAGTACCAGGCTTAAGCCATGTTACACTAACCCCTGTACCTTCTTTTGGAGTAAGTTTCCAATCTGTACCTTCTGTACCGTTATCAATACCCCAGTTATACGTAGAACCTGTAATAGGGTTCTTTACAGAAGGTGTCTCCGGGGTTGAAGACGCACACGCACTACGCGTAGGAGTAGGACTCTGAGCATAAGCGCTCATACTTGTTAACATTGCCACAGCGGTAAGCATTGTGGCGATCAATACTTGCTTTTTCATAATTAAAAAGTTTTATTTTGGTTATAAATTAAATTTTAACATTAAATCAATTTGCAATGATACAAAAAATTATTCTAACAAACAAAATAAGTTTTTTACACAATTACTACAACGCCTTAAATGTAACATTAGGCTTTTTAACCTCAGGATAAACTGTAATAGTTACTGTAAATGAAGCACCCTGTGCACCATTATCCGCAAACGGGATAATAGTATAGACTACATTAGCATCTGTTGTGCCTGCATTTGTAAACTTATCAGTATTCAAATCCGTTGCACTTGTAAGTTCATCACCAGCCTTGTGATTAGAGGCGGCTCCTGTTACATTTGCATCAGGTACTACACTTACAATCTTCCACTTGTTTACAGTATGTGTCTTAACACCACCGCACTTTCCTTCTGTTGGCAGTGAAACATCAACTGTAGAAGGAACTTCAGGAATATCAGAGCACACGTCACCTTCCACTGGGTTAACCTCAAATGTGTTTACACTAACATTGACTGTTTTAACAGGGCCCAAACAGCCTTTATCTGACCGGGCTTGCTGTGTAAATATCCAAGTGGTTCCTTCCGGAGTAGGATTAAGCCACTCCACTACCGCAGTCTTATCTCCAGCACCTGATTTTGTAATCTTATAGTCTGTATCCATCGTACCTCCTGTAATTTCCCATAAATAAGTGTAACCTGCCAAGCCGTCTGTATCATACTGATACTTACTTGATTGGCAAACGCCCTGTGTATCAGGAAGGTCTGTACCCTGTGCAAACGCACTTACTGCAAACGCTGACATTGCGGCTAATGTAGCCAAAGAGATTAGTTTTTTCATAGTTGTAAAGTTTTTAGTTATTTTTTAATTATTTAATTTCTTATATTTAACACCTGGTTCAGACGGCGTTGGATAAAGTGTCAGAGTACCACCTAAGGTGGCAGGTGAGCAAACTGTATTCTGCCCGGTTGTACTTACAGTATATGTGTAAGTGGATGACGGCGTACCAGATATCTTAAATTCCTTATCATCTGCTATAGGTTCATATTTAATGCCACTATTTGCAGGACTCCCCGATGCACCTGTTGCGGAGCCTCCCCACTGATAGTATATATCTGTAATCTTATCCTCCTTGCAAACAGCTTGACTCGCCTTTCCATAACCCTCTCCCTCAAGCAGTACGAGCGTGGGCTTCTGCTTTGCGTTTATTTTAAGTTCCAAAGTATCAGATTCACAAGATATTCCCGGAGTATCAACGGCAAAGACCTTAATAGTATATGTGGTATCCTTATCTATTACAGGCAGAGTTCCGCTTATGGTTACATTATTACCGCTTTTTGTGGCAGTCAAGCCCTCTGGCAAATCCTTGACATCAGCACCACTAGTAGTTCCTGTAGCTAAATACACCACATTTTCTATATCACTACCCTCACATACATTTTGATTTTCATTACCCGAACTTTTGGTTATGTGTTGCTCTAAACATTTGCAATCCACTTTAATCTCATCTGTCATAGCATAATCGGGGCAATTATGAGGATTTCCCGCACCCACGTCTTTAGCGGTAGCCTCTGTTCCTGCAAGAATTACACGGAACAGAGGGTCTTTTCCTCCAACCTCCTTTAGAATATTAAACTCATACTTTGTCTTACCTATACCACTACCCTTATATGAGCCGGAGCCTGGAGTCGGGTCATTTGGAATATTCTCCCACTTATCAGTTGTATAGTTATAACGCTGCCATAAATAGTATGGTGTGGTCTGGAAAATCTCATCAATTCCAGTAGGAACAACCGTTATAGTGGTAATAACGCCGCAATCAACAGTAGTATAAGGATTAAATTTAACCTCTGGCACACAAGCCGTAAAACTTATGTCATCTATAAGAATATCATTACCCGTACCTGACTCTCCATAGTTGACAACCTCAACAATAAGTTCATCATTATCACCTGAGAAGAATGCTGTTCTTCCATTAACCCACTTACCGTCAGGCTCTACATTCACAATGTTTACGTGAGCAATATCTTCTGTTCTTGTTTTATTCCTGATAAATATCTTGGCATTGATTGGAATAGGTTTCTCCTCACTATTAGGTCTTGTAGCATTGGCAAACCAAGCGGAGAATGTCATATATAGGTTCTTGGAACAAAGTTTTCCTGTTGAATATGAGAATATTACCTCACCCTTTTCCTTACAGTTAGCCATAAGCATTCCACCAATCTTTCCTGCAGGTTGTGTGTGGTCTTTTATATCAAGAAACCAATATTCATTTTCATAACACCCGCTTCTTACATTTTGCAGGCAAGATGACTCTTCACAAGTTTTGGCTGTCTGTTGGATTCCGCAACCGCCATACTTTGGATTTGCAAGAATGGAATAGAAACCATCCAATATCTCCTTACCCTCACCAGAATAACTATAAGTATTAGTGTTTATATACTCTCCTTTGGAATTGATGGCGGCACGGCGATTACTCTCTGACGTAAAATATTTACCTGAGGCATCTGTGTCAAAATCAACATCCAGCAGTGTGGTCCTGTTACCTTTACAGGCAATATCAACCTCAACACGGTAAGTTGCGTTACATATATTATCGGCATCACGCACCTGATAGTAAGTTGAAAGCTCTGGTCTTACTGTAAGTGTGTTTTTACCAGTTCCCGATGCTGACGATGTGCATTCTGTCCACGTTTTACCATCTGTTGATGAATACCATTTCCAAGTTTGTGAACTCTCAACTTTTAGCGTTACATAGTCATCACGCTTCACAGGATTTACAGGATTTGGAGTTACAGAAAGCGTGTTCATTGGGTCATCATTCAATCCTTTGTCTGGCTTTTTCATTAAATCACCAGACCACTCATGTACAGTACCTGCAATATTACGAACGGTAGGATTTATGCAAGGAGTGTCTTCAGTCCAACCATAATGCAAAACACAACTACAGGCATACAAATCATTGTATTCATGTAAATCTTGGTCAGCAAATGTGAGAAGTCCTTTGTATGCGTTGCGTGGCAAGTCAATATAGTAAATTGAGCCACAATACTTTTTCATCTTATAAAAAGCATTCCCCTTATTAGCGTCACCACAGTCATTTTTAGGATGGTAATTATCCACTCCCGCCGTCATATTATTGTTTGAGCATACAATCTGAAGATAGACATTTTCCCAATTAGTCTTGGCATTATTAAAGTATATGCGTGAGCCTTGCTGAATTAAGGCGTGGTTTGAGTTCCACTTTCCGTAATTTTTCTTATCCGGTCCCCAACCTGTAATGGAATAGTAATTTGAGGATTCCTGATATGCTAAATCGTATGTCTGATTCCAAACATAATTCCAATCCTTTGACGGCTTTCCGCCTTGTGTACGGCAGAATATTACTGTATTATAATCTTTCCCTGATGGTATGGTAGCGGCATACACTCCATATTCATCAGGCACACTCTCCATTGTAACCCAGCCATTTCCGCTTGAACCGTAATAGTATAACTGAAACCACGCACCACCTTGCTCCCACAAACTGCTACCGCCTGTATAAAGAAACAAAGTCTTGCCGCTGCAGTTATCAGCGTAAACTGCCACCGAGCATAGTAGTAACATAATTACACTCAGTAACCTGCAAACAATACACTTGCACAATTTCATCAGTATTTGCACATCACGTCCAAATTATCTTGCAAATATAATGAATTTACAAATATTATGCAAACGATTTCACTAAAAATTTAAAAAAAATTGTGGTCTGTAGTTTCACCAATCAACTTTTGGTGCATCGGGTGAGGGAATTGAAGAGACTTTAAAGGTAAGGGTGTCTGAAGCACAAGCCTCTGCATCAGTACTTACGCCATAAAACTTTACGGTATAGTCTCCCACAGCATCAGGGGTGCCTGTAGCGGTGGCACTCATAGCATCGGCAGACTTATTTACAGTAATCCACGATGTTCCGTCAGGCTTCACCTGCCAACCGATACTTTCTGTCTTGTCTCCTGCCGCCTTATATTCAGCCTCAGTCATAACATCGCCCTTACATAATTTCTGGTCTGCGGTTGCAGAGTCAGATACAAGTGTAACCTGCTGCGGATAGCAATCATCAAATGTGATGACATTTGATGAAGCATAGTAGCTTACGTTCCTATCCGCCATACGAACCGCCACAAAAGATACAGGAAGGTCCTCTTTCTTAATAGTAGCAGTAATTGTCTTACCACAATCATGATACCATAAAGGCTCACCCTCAACGGGAATGTAGCACCATCCCTTCTCACCATAGAGTGGACTTTTTTTATTCATATCTATCATAGTCCTAAGCCAATGGATATCCTCATTCCTTTGGTCTTCAGGAATAGTAGGGTCATCATAATCCACATAAAAAGGATTATCGTCCTTGCCAAACGGTCCGGTTTCAAGTGTCAGGTGCACTATAACTTCATCTTCTGTAATAATGGGAGAATGGTCTGCGGTAATTACCATCTTGCGTGGTCTGTATGCATAATCAGCATAAGGAGGCTCCAATGTGTAACCGTAACCGTTATTCCATTGTGTAAAGTTTATGGTATCTATTTTTGCTGTCCACTTACCGCTCTCATCTTTGGTTTGAGGAACAACAATAATATCCCTGGAGTGGGTGCCCTGCCATTTAGTCTGCTTGACACCTAATACAGCCTCCTCGCCGTTCTCAGGATCTATAAACTCTCTGCCTGTAGGGTCAAAATTAAAGAATGACAATGTGCCGAAATTAGGACTGTTCTCAAACCCTAAAACATTATATTGGACATAAATATCAAAAAGGTACTCTTTGGTAAGCTTAAAGGTAAAGGCGTTATGCTCTTTTAGATTATAATCCTTGATATCAATATCGGGCGATACACACCCTTTTACCAGCGACACCCAAATATCAGGCCATTGTGTATAGGTGTTATCAAAAAAGAAATCATTTTGTGCCTTATCACCTGGAATGCGGTAAAATATGTATTCAGGAGCGGGCTTCTGCACATCCTTGTATAAAATAATACTCCGGGAAGTGCCGTTTCTCCCTTGAATCTCATACAGCATATTCATTTTCTTGTTATCATAACCTGCCGCCCTAAACAGTATGGCATTCCCATCATCATAGTTTTTAGCGGCTACTCCTTTACGTTTTTTAACAAGAAACGCCCAATCCCAATCAGGCACATCTACATAGTACATTCCGCATGAATCAGTTTCCGCTAAAGGAATAAACGGAGCGGTTGCATGCTCTCCCCCTGGATTTGGTCCTAATGCCCCAATCTCAGTATTTTCCAAATTATCAAACCACTCACTGTCTTTTATTATGTAAAAGTACCTGTAGGCATACATATCTGCCGTAGCCCCTAACAAAACCGTCAGCAGCAACAGAAAAAAACGCTTATGTAAGTTCAGCCTTTTCACTTTAACAACAAAGCACTAATTTTCAACTTACAAATTTATAAATTTTTTCTAACAGTTGCTCACTCTAAACAAAAAAAACTTCCTTCTCAATCCGAGAAGGAAATTCTTTTTGTTATTTTTGGAATTTCAACGAGATAATTTTTCTTTTAAGCGAGGGAGTTTAGTGGGCTAAATGACCGAGCGAAAAAAGGAAAAGAATCCGTTGAAAAACAAAAATTTATGCCTTGCCGGCACTGCCTAGCACCTCTACACACTTATGCATGTAAAGTTTCTTAAGCTCCTCACGAGCAGGACCAAGATATTGACGTGGGTCAAACTTAGATGGCTCTGCATTGAAGAACTGACGAACAGCGGCTGTCATAGCAAGACGACCGTCAGAGTCAATGTTAATCTTGCAAACAGCAGACTTGGAAGCCTGACGAAGTTGATCCTCAGGAATACCTACTGAATCCTTAAGAGCACCACCGTTCTCATTTATAATCTTAACATACTCTTGTGGAACTGAAGAAGAACCGTGAAGTACGATAGGGAATCCAGGAAGTTGCTTCTCTATCTCCTTAAGAATATCAAAACGTAGTGGAGGTGGTATAAGGATACCATTCTCATCACGTGTGCACTGCTCTGGTGTAAACTTGTTAGCACCGTGAGATGTACCTATAGAGATGGCAAGTGAATCAACACCTGTACGTTTTGTAAAGTCAATAACCTCTGATGGTTGTGTGTAGTGGCTTGCCTCTGCTGAAACCTCATCTTCAACACCTGCAAGAACACCAAGTTCACCCTCTACTGTTACATCGTGAGCGTGAGCGTACTCTACAACTTTCTTTGTAAGAGCAATGTTCTCCTCGTATGGAAGGGCTGAACCGTCTATCATAACTGAAGAGAAGCCCATATCTACGCAACTCTTGCACAGTTCAAAGCTGTTACCGTGGTCAAGGTGCAAGCAGATTTGTGGTTTCTCCCAGCCAAGTTCTTTTGCATACTCAACAGCACCCTGTGCCATGTAACGTAGCAAAGTTTGGTTTGCATACTTACGTGCACCGCTTGATACCTGAAGAATAACTGGTGATTTAACCTCAGCGCACGCTTGAATAATAGCCTGCATCTGTTCCATGTTGTTGAAGTTGAATGCCGGTATGGCATAACCTCCGTTGATGGCGCCTTTAAACATCTCTTTGGTGTTTACAAGGCCTAATTCTTTGTAAGATACCATAATTTAATTGTAATTATAAAGTGAATTGTTTTTTCAAACCACAAAGATATAAAAATTAATTGAAAGTTAAAAGTTGAAAGTTAAAAGTTTTTCTCATACATCATACATTATACATCATACATTACGTAAAGATATCTCTCTTTTTTAATTCTCTTTATTGTGAGTGTGGCAGATGGTGTGGTGACGCTTTTGCCTGTCTCCATAGTGAGAATTTTGGGGATTTCACGCGGATGAACGCCGTATGGTTTCAATAGTTCAAACAACAGGGTCTCTGGCTCTATAAATTCCTGAACCTGAGTTAGATTTATGTATAGAGCGTCCCCATCGGCGGTAATAACCTTTTTCTTCTGCTCTTCTATCACCTTATTATATATGGAGGCTACGGCAGAGAAATTCTCCATATTAGCCGTCATAGTATCGGCAAAGTTTGGCTTGATTTTCTCTATCTCAGGAATAATTATGTTACGAACCTTATTTCTGTTATATACACTCTCCAGATTAGTGGAATCAGTAACAAACTGCAACCCCTCTTTTTTCAGATACTCCTCTATCTCCTTTCTTCTTACGCATAGCAGCGGACGCACTATATTTCCGTTCTTAGCCCTTATGCCGCAAATTCCCGTAATGCCTGCACCCCTAATAAGATTAAGCAGTGCCGTCTCTATGCTGTCATCTCTATGGTGTGCCACACATACGGCAGTGGCGTTATGTTTTACACGCAACTCTTCAAACCATCTGTACCTAAGTTCTCTTGCTGCCTCTTCTGTTCCTATTTTATGCACCGATGCGTAGGCATTGGTGTCAAACCTTATTTTCTCAAGAGAGATGTTCCACCCTGAGCAAAGAGATGTAACAAACGCCTCATCGCGGTCAGACTCAGCACCCCTTAAAGAGAAATTACAATGGGCAGCCGTAACAGAATAGCCTAACCTGATAAGGATATGGGCAAGACACACTGAATCTGCACCACCGCTTAAGCCAACCACCACAGTATCAGCTGGTTGTAAAAGTCTGTTAGATTCTATGTAAGATGCCACCTTTTGTATCATAACACTATTTATTTAGTAGCCTCTGAACTTTTTACAGTGGCATACTCCACAGTTAAGGTGGTGT
Source organism: Paludibacteraceae bacterium (assembly GCA_024399495.1). GTDB lineage: Bacteria > Bacteroidota > Bacteroidia > Bacteroidales > Paludibacteraceae > Enterocola. The sequence continues at coordinate 119,688 of JAKSNY010000005.1, read as the reverse complement.
TACCCGATACAATAAATCCAAAATTATAGCCCTGTACAGGCAGGTCTGTAAGGTCATTATGATACAGAAACTCATTGTTTATGTAGTAAAACAGAGTGTCTCTATACTTACGTATGCCTAATTTAGTGTAGCCATCGGGGTTAATGGCATCTTTAAATATGTTAATAAACGAAAACTTACAGGAGTTCTCACCTATATTTATGTATTTGGCTTTTGTAAAATCAAAATAGTGCATAGGGTTTATATTCTGGGAGCCTGATTTCTTATTGGAGAACCCTATTCCACAAGACGGTGTATTAACCACATCAGATGTAATCTTTACGCTGGCTTCATAGTAAAAATCCTTAGTAACGTCAAAAATACTGTCTTGAACCTCATTATTCTTTAACGGAATGTACACACCATTTTCACCTTTGTTATTAACAAGGTAATGGTCTTCATCTATTCTTGCCTCTATGGTTTCAGTACTGTCAATATACCAATTTTTAGGAGTTGATGATGTGGCATTAAACACTACAGACTCTTGTATATGGGAAAAATCGGGTTTATAAGTACTCCACTGCGGAATCTCAGACGTATTTGTAAAGAGTTCCTTAATGTAATACTCCTTACGCATACCTCTGTAGTTTATGTTGGGACCTCTGCCATCGGGTAATTCATCTCCACACATAATGGTTTTCCAATCCTTATTCTGCAACTCTGTATTATCGTGGTAGCGGCGTAGGAAACCATGCCCCATCTCGTGGAAAATAAGGTCCTCTTTCTCATTGCTTGCATTAGGACCTGTAAGTTTACTCCAATTATTCCTGTCTATCTCTATATAGACAGGAATACGGTTCATATAGCATACTCCAGCCTTGCCGTCAGTAAGGTTAGCAAATTTCATAACCACATTCTTATCACTTATAGGAGTGCCGTAACGCTCTGCATCGGTAAAGAATTTCTGTATATAAGGCTCAAACTCAGCCTCCACGTTACGAACATCTAACCCAGACTCTCTACACGATGTAAACACCAACACCGATATACAAAGCACCTCTATGTATGTAAGTATTCTTTTCATAATCTTTTTATTGATGCACCTAATGCGTTTAATCTGCCGTCTATATCCTCATATCCACGGTCTATCTGGTCTATATTGTGAATGGTGCTGGTACCGTCTGCACTCATTGCCGCTATAAGCAACGCTATACCTGCTCTTATATCGGGCGACGACATAGTGGAGGCACGCAGATGGAAAGCGTCTCCAAGCCCTATAATAGTAGCCCGATGGGGGTCACACAATATAATTTTGGCACCCATATCTATAAGTTTGTCCACAAAGAACAGACGGCTCTCAAACATCTTTTGGTGAATAAGCACACTGCCTTTAGCCTTGGTGGCAAGCACAATCATTACACTAAGCAAATCTGGGGTGAGACCTGGCCACGGAGCGTCTGCAATGGTCATTATGGAACCGTCTATATAAGACTCTATAGAGAAACCGTCTTGGGCAGGAACGTAAATATCGTCTCCCTTAACCTCCAACTTAATGCCCAAACGGCGGAAACTGTCGGGTATAAGTCCAAGATTACGGATAGACACATTCTTAATTGTGATTTCAGAGCCTGTCATAGCGGCAATTCCTATAAAACTGCCCACCTCTATCATATCGGGCAGTATGGTGTGCGTGCAACCACTTAAAGAATGTACTCCGTTTATAGTAAGCAGATTGGAGCCTATACCGCTAATATCGGCACCCATTGACACCAACATTCTGCATAATTGCTGTATATACGGTTCACACGCGGCATTATATATGGTGGTGGTTCCTTCTGCAAGTACGGAAGCCATAATTAGATTTGCTGTACCTGTTACAGATGCTTCCTCAAGTAGCATATAGCAACCTTTAAGCCTCTTTGCACTAACGTTAAACAGCTGTTTGTCTGCATTATAGTTAAAAACCGCTCCAAGTTTTACAAGTCCGTCAAAATGGGTGTCAAGACGGCGGCGGCCTATCTTATCGCCTCCAGGCTTGGCTATTACAGCCTTGCCTAATCTTGCGAGCAACGGACCTACTATCATAACAGAACCACGTAGTGAGCTGCTTGTCTTGTAAAAATCGGCACTGTTTATGTAATTAAAATCAATGTTTTCTGCCTTAAATGTAAAAGAGTTTTTGCTGTTACGCACTATACCTACCCCCATTTTCTTTAGCAAATCCATCAGATTGCGTATATCTACAATGTCAGGGATATTGTTTATGGTGACAGGCTCTGATGTGAGCAATGTGGCACATATAACCTCAAGTGCCTCGTTCTTAGCACCTTGCGGCGTTATTTCCCCACATAAGCGGTGTCCTCCTTCTATTACAAATGATGCCATCAGTTCTTCTTTTTATTATTAAACGGTCTTTTTGCTGATTTTTTTGCGTTTGAGTTAGAATGCATTGCCTTATGCTGCTGTGCAAACTCCTCTGCTGTCTTTAGCCTTACACCTGAATTAGTAAGGTTTATTTTACCGCCCGATATCTCACATAAATCGCCTAATATGGTGGCATCATCAACTACATCCTTATTCCACACCATATAACAGCGTTTCATGTGGTTTGCAAGCACCATAATGTAGCGTTCACGGTCTTCGCCCTCAAGTTTATCGGCACACTGAACCAATTTGGTTATAAACTTACCGTAATGTCTCTTATACTGAGAGTTAGTTGGATACGCAACTTTATTAGGAACTACACGTTCCGGCTCTTTTGGCACATCGTATGGGTAATCTATGTCAAGTTTATAGTCTGACATTATGGCAAGATGGTCCCACAATTTGTGTTTAAAGTCATTTACATCACGCAGATGTGGAAAGAATATGCCCATTGTGTCTATTATGGAGTTTACACATCGGGTACGTTCCGCCTTATCCTCTATGGTCATGGCGTACTCCACCATCTTCTGAATATTTCTGCCGTATTCAGTAAGCTTGATGGGGTCTTTGGGTGGTTTTGGTAAACTATTCATAATTGAAAGTTGAAAGTTGAAAGTTAATACTCCTTTACTCCTATACTCCTTTACTCCTATACTCCTATACTCCTTTACTTTTGGTGGCGATGAACTCTTTTAGATAGAATGGTTCAAAATACGCCACATCTTCAAATCTGTTATTGTTATAGGCTTCAAAAGCCATCTCTCTCATATTTACTGCAAGAGGTGCAACGCCCTCTAAAAATACGGCATTGGGGCTGACAATGGTCTCCTTACACTTTCCGCTGCCGTTGCCAAAGAAATAGATTTTCTTATCAGACAAATGCTCTGAAAATGAATCTGCGTCTATTATGGTGGCGGCTGTAGGCAACACCTCATTTAAATCCATGTCATACAATGCATTATAGACCTCCATACGGCGGGCATCTATCATAGGGCACATCACAGAATCTGTCTCGCCTCTCTCTTTTAGCATCTGAGCCACTGGTGCCGCCATTATCTTTAGCGTAGGAATGGCAATAAGTTTAATATCCATTCCGTAACACAACCCCTTGGCAAATGATGTTCCTATTCTAAGCCCTGTGTATGAACCGGGACCTTTGCTAAGTGCCACCGCCCTGACATCGGCGTTAAGGCGTTTAGCCTCAGCAAGTATCTCCTTTACAAATACGCCTATCACCTTGCTATGATTATTACCCGATGTGTCCTCACGATAGGCAAGGCACTCACTCTCCGTAACCAAAGCCACAGAACATACTGTAGTTGATGTATCTATTGTTATTATTGCTTCCATAACTGTCAACTCTTGTGGCATCCTCCACAATCACTGCCGCAATCCCCATTGCAATCCCCGTGGCAATCCCCATGGCAGCCGCCACAACCGCACGATTGCTGTGCCATAAAGTTTGCAATCTCATCTGCCGTAGCCTCTCGCTTCACAATAACCGAGCCTGTAAAGTGCAGATTCTCACCTGCCAACGGATGATTCAAATCCACCGTAACGGTATCTTTGCCCACTTTAACTACGGAGGCGTTTATCTGATTGCCCTCTGAATCTGAAAGAGGCACTATATTGCCTTCAAACAGCACACGGTCATCTACCTTGCCGTCTATCTCAAATGTGGATTTAGGCAAATCTATCACATTCTCATCATCATACTCTCCGTAAGCCTCAGCACACGGAATGGTGAAATCAAACTTGTCACATACATTGAGAGGAAGCAACTCCTTCTCAAATCTGTCAAGCATCATGCCAAGTCCACTGTAGAAACACAATGGGCGTTCCACTGTGGCACTCTCCATTAACTCCTGTTCCTCCCCTACCTTTAAATCGTAGGTTACTGCAAAATAATAATTCTTAGTTTCTTCCATACTATATATTGGTTATTCGGTGATTCGGTGATTCGATAAATTCCTTAACTGTCAACTGTCAACTTTTAACTTTCAACTTTCAACTATATTAGTACCACGTCACCCTATTTGACGGGTCAGACTGTTTGGTATATTTCAAATCCTGCAACAAGGTTGATTTCACACCAATCATAAAGTTATATGTAGTATATGTTCCTATCGGAACAAAACTGCATGACATCTGCCAGCAATGTAAATCCTTTGATATGGTGCAGTTCATATAACTCCACTTTTTGTTTGTGATATCGTAGTAGGTAGATAAACTGAAATGCCAAGTTGGGGTAAAATCTATACTGCCCGATATGCTAAGATTGTGGGTGAGTTTACGGTCGTACTCCATTATCTTCGGATTAAACTTATCGTATCCATATCTGATACTGTAATTAAGAGATAGCGACCAAGGTATCTTGAACTCCTTATATTCCTTATCCTCCTTTTTCCATTTTTCGCGTTTTAACTGCCGTTCTGTAGGTGTAAGTAATGGATCTACTGACGCTATATTATCCTCCAACTCCGATGTTTGCTTCTCTTCTTCTCCATTTGAACTTGATTCCTTCTCATTATCCTTTTTCTTCTTAAATGTTGAATTATTAAATGTATAGCCAAATGATGTGCCTGTACTCATAAGCCTTCCAAGCACATGATTCTTTTTAATTTGGCTGACATTAACCCTTGTAACTGCACCATACTCGTTATATTGATACGTATATGGATCAAGTACAAAATCTATGTTCATAGAAAACTGGGAGAAGAATTTCAGTCGTAAATTAATGTTTATGTTAGACCATCTTAACGAGTCCGCCGCAAAATTGTAACCGCTGCCAAACGAGAAATTATCTATAAGGGTCACTTTTTTAGGCTTCCCCGTAGTGTCTCTCTTACTCCAATACTTCATCTCTAAATTATTTGCAACATTGAATGAGACCATACCCTGCATGCCTCTTGACGGAGAACCTCCAAAAACACCACTTGAATATCTGTCGTAATAAACGGTTGACATACCACCGTCCTTATTAGGTCTTTGATAACTACCCCAATATTTCCATACGTCCGCACCATAATCGGGAGCGACAGACAGGGATACAGATGGCACTAATTTATGGCGGAACACCGGAGCGTTTTTCCCTTTTTTAACTTTAGGAGTGAAAAATCCGAATAGCTGCGTCTGCAAACCTACAGAGGCACTGAAATTATAAACATTGTAAAATCCGTATGAAGTATCAGCCACTGCAACACCCGACATATCCCCCTCCCAATGTTGGTCTATACGCATAAAATACCATTTAAGTGAGTTGCTGAGATTTATATTCAAATTCAAATATTTGGCAATAGTAAATGACGCTGAAATAGGAATCTCATGCTTTATACCGTTTTTCCAATCACGCAAGAAATTAGAGTGCAGAAACTTGCTCTCCTTGCAAGTGATGCTGTTGCTTATGTTCATATTATATGACAACGCTATTTTCTCATACCATTTCTCCTTACCTATAGCCTTTTTACGCTTAAACGGATATACACGAGTCATACTCATAGTAAGCTGCGGCAATGTAAGGTTAAGAGTGGAGTCGCTGGTACGTTGTGCTACAGACATGCTGGCTGAAATTGTCAAAGGAGTATCGGGAATGGTTTGCGTAAACGTTACAGTACTGCTCTTTGTGTTTTGAGAAATAAGCGCGGGATTATAATAACTATCCACATTATTTTGCTCATAACTTGATGTAGAAAAATTGACACTGGCAGAGAACTGTGTGTTAGGGCTCATCTTAGGGTCTTGCGTATGGGTCCATAATAAGCGGAAATCGTTTGACTTGCGATAATCGGGGGTATATTTCTCTCCGTATATATTCTGCATAAAACTCATATTAAATGAGCCGCTGAACTTATATCTCCATTTATAACTAGATGCTAATGTCAAAGCCCACGAGCCCTTGGAATAAACATCCGCCGTCAGAGCAAGGTCAACGTAATCATTTATGGCAAAATAGTATCCCATTCCCTTTCCATAAAAGCCTCTTGAAGACTCATCTCCTAAAGTCGGAAACAATATACCCGATGAGTATGTTTGGTTTATAGGAAAATAACCGAACGGTATGGCAAGCGGCACAGGCACATCTTCAACCACCATATAGGCGGGACCCGATACAATATATTTTCCTTGTTTCATTTTGGCTTTAGTAAGTGACAGATAGAAATGCGGATGGTCATGCTCATCACAAGTAGTATATTTACCTCCGTTCATACAGAGTATATCCTCATCTACTTTTTTAGTGTTATTGGCTGTGACATAGCCCTCTCCCTGTTGAGTCACGGTACCCTTGATAATACCCTTTTTTGTCTTAAAATTGTACCGCATCTCTTTTGCCTCATATTCCTGTCCGCCCTCTTTAAAGACAGGCTTGCCTGTCAATGCACCCGTGGAATCCTCCACTCCGGATGCATAAACTATGCTGCTGTCAAGTTCCAAACGGATATATGCCGCCTTTAACTCCAAATTCTCATAATTCACCACAGCGTCACCATAAAGTTCCGCTATTTTAGAGCCAATCATTACAATTGAATCCTTAGCGGTGTATTTAACATCGTTTGTAAGACCTGGCGAGTCCTTCTTCTTGGCATAACACAGTGTAGTTACGCAAAGAAGCATTAACAATATGTGGAAACTACGGTTCAATTGAAAGTTGAAAATTGGCTGCGTTAGCTGACTGAAAGTAAAGTTAATTCCCAAAAGGTACAAAGTTACGTATTTTACGTGAGTATATTGATATATAATAGGGATTTTTTTGCATTGTTAATATCTATTAGACCATATATATATGGATTTTTCAAAAAAATCACTATCTTTGCAGTTTGTTAAAAAGCACAAATTATGTCTTATAAATCAATATTACTATCTATTGCGGCATTAATGACCACAATCAGTATGTCTGCGTTTACAATCGTGATAGATGCCGGACACGGTGGACACGATGCCGGTGCCGTGGGTTCTTTCTCTAAGGAGAAGAACATCAACTTACGCCACGCCACCCTTTTAGGTGATATGATAAAGGAGCGTAATCCTGAAATTAAAGTTATTTACACACGTGATAAGGATATTTTTATAGAACTTAATGAGCGTGCCAGAATAGCAAACCGCAACAAGGCGGACTTATTTGTATCAATCCATACCAACTCATCTAAAAACAAGAGTGCCACGGGCATTGAGGTGTTCTCGTTAGGCGTATCCCGTAATAAAGAGAATATGGACGTAGCTATGCTTGAGAACTCAGTAATTCTTTTGGAGGAGGATCACGAGAGCAAGTATCAGGGATTTGACCCCAACAGCACAGACTCTTACATTATGTTTGAGTTTATGAAGGACCAATACATGGAACGCAGTATTGAATGTGCTGATTTTGTACAAAGCAAGTTAGTTGATGCAAGCGGAAGGACAGACCGTGGCGTACGTCAGGCAGGATTCCTTGTGTTACGTGCCACTGCAATGCCGTCCATTCTTATAGAGTTAGGATTTATCTCTAACAGGGAAGAGGAAAAGGCTCTTAATAACGATGACCAACAGATAGCCAATGCAGAGTCTATTTACAAAGGACTTATGGCTTACATTCATAATTTAGAGAAAAAAGGAGCTCACTCCACAGAGCCCGCTACTGTCCAGGATTCTGTAACTACCATGGAACCTGCACCCGCCGTGGCGGTCGCTACTGCGGTAACGGCTGATTCCACTGTAAACGTTTCACCTGCCGTAGTGGTAACTGACCCCTCAAAAGTGATATACAAGATACAAATTTTAGTATCTTCAACCAAACGCAATCCAAGCGACGCAGTGTTTAAAGGATATGGCGGCGTAGAGGAGATTAAAGAAGCCTCCACCTACAAATACTTTATAGGTGCGTCTGAAGATTATGACAAGGTTGCCCAATTGCGTGAGTCAGCAAAAAAAGATTTTACGGGTGCCTTTATTGTCGCTTATAAGAACGGAGTAAGGGTCAATGTAAAAGAAACTCTGAAAAACAAATAAACCTTATATGGAAAACAAAAAGAAATTTTTAAATCGGGAGACTAAAATAGGTCTTGTTGTAGTTCTAGCCATAGGAATGCTCTATTTTGGCATTAACTTTTTAAAGGGTATCAATATCTTTACACCAGATACCGTTTTTTATGTTCAATACGACAGAGTTGACGGTATTGTAAAGACAAGCCATGTGTTGATAAACGGTTATCAGGTAGGGCATGTAAGCGACATATTCTTTGATTACACAAAAGAAGCCCCTATAACTCTTGAACTCACAGTGGATAAGAAACTTACAGTTCCTAAAGGCACTATTGCAGAGGTTTATGAGACAGGTCTTCTAGGGGATAAAGCCATTCAGTTACGTTTAGGCAAGAGTACTGAACTCTGCCATAAAGGCGATACATTGGAAGGTGCCGTAAAGGGTGGTATGATTGCAGAGATAGTATCTTCATTATTGCCACCAATAGAGTCTTTAATGCCTAATATAGACTCTACTGTCACAGCAGTCCGTACTATAATACAAAGCAATGAGATTAAGAATATTCTTGCCAACACCGATAACGCCACAAAAAACTTGAAAGACGCATCTAAAAAACTTAACGTTATGATGGACAGCGATGTAAAGCCTTTACTTTCAGATGCCAAACGGGTTACAGGCAATTTAGACAAGATAACTACAGAAATAAGCAAGGCAGACTTACAAAATATTTTGGCTGAAGTTCAAAGCACCATCAACAACCTTAAACTTGTCACCAACAAGTTTAACAGCAAAGACAACACCATCGGGTTGCTGATAAACGACAAACAATTATACTATCATATTGACTCTATAGCATTTAATGCAAATGCACTGATTGTTGACCTAAAAGAGAATCCAAAACGTTACGTTCACTTCTCACTTTTTGGTGCAAAGGATAAAAAATCAAAAGAAAAGAAATAACACTTTTTAACATTTTTTAACATTTAAAGGGAATTTGCTGATTAGTAACAAGTTCCCTTTTTTATGCAATTTTTTGTATAATTTCATAAGAGTGTGGAGTTCAACGACTTTAATTTTATGATAATTATAATGTATTGACTTTCTGTATATTACACTAACTACCTAAAATCCAAAACATTGCATTTTTTTTCAATTTTCCAAATAAAAAATGGTTTTTTTTTTCAAAATTTTTTTTTCAAATTTGTAGTGCAATTTTTGGAAAACACAGAAAAACAAAAGAAAATTTGACTAATGAGTGCCGATATCACACAACAGTGGAATGAGTGTCTTTTGATAATAAAGGATAACATAGATGAGAATGCATACAACACTTGGTTCTCCCCTATTGTACCCTTAAAACATTCCGAAGACACCATTTTGATTGAAATTCCGTCTGCTTTCTTTCAGGAGTTATTGGAAGAGAAGTATTCAGAACTTTTAAAAGCAACTATTTGCCGCGTATTTGGCAAAGAGACCAAAATCTCTTACAGATACCCTATTGACAAGGAGAATAAGAAGAGTGGCTACACCGATGTACTCAGCACCAATATAATTCCGGACAGCAAGGTGGCGTCATCATCATTTATAAGCAATCTTAACGGTAAATTCCGTTTCTCCAACTTTATAGAAGGTGATTGCAACAAACTGCCTCGCACGGCAGGCATCAATATTGCAAGCCAACCTGGAAAGAATATCTTTAACCCACTGTTCATATACGGTAAATCTGGTGTAGGAAAAACGCACCTTGCAAACGCAATAGGTCTGAAGGTATTGGAGTTGCATCCACAAAAACGCGTTCTGTTTGTATCCTCAAGCCTTTTCCAATTACAGTTCACAGAGGCATCACGCACCAATCAGGTTAACAATTTCATAAACTATTACCAATCATTGGATGTACTTATAGTTGATGATATCCAAGAGTTTGGCGAGGGTAACAAGGCTCACACCCAAAACATTTTCTTCCAAATCTTCAATCATCTGCAACAGACAGGCAAGCAACTTGTATTCACATGTGACAAGAAACCTGCTGAACTGGAAGGAATGGAAGAGAGATTGCTTACACGCTTTAAGTGCGGACTTAGTGCAGAAATTGAGTTACCTGATTTTGAGACCAGAAAGGCAATTCTAAAAGCCAAAGTGGAGCAAGACGGCTTAAAGATTTCTGAGAATGTGCTTAATTACATAGCGGAAAATGTAACTAACAGCATTAGGGATTTGGAAGGCACTCTTATCTCTATTGTGGCTCAATCCACTATGAACCAACGCTGTGTAAACATAGAGTTGGCAAAGAAAGTGATTGGCAACATAGTTTCCGCTTCACAAAAGAAATATACGGTACAGAATATACGTGATATTGTCTGCGACTATTACGGCGTTTCACTTGACAACCTATTGTCAGAATCCAGAAAACGTGAGATTGTACAAGCCCGTCAGGTTGCTATGTATTTTGCAAAACTCAAGACCAAGGACTCTCTTACAACAATAGGTCTTTCAATTGGCAAAAGGAATCACGCAACGGTACTCCATGCCTGCAAGACAGTGCAGGACCTTATGGATACAGACAAGAGTTTTAGGGCTGGTATTGAAGAACTTGACAGAATGCTTAAAATATGATTTACAAGTTTGTACTAATTTCAAATGAAGTCGATAAATTCATGAGAGAAATCTCAATCGACTCAGAGGCCAAGTTTATTGACCTGCACAATGCAATACTTGACAGCGTTAAGTATAGTAAAGACGGCATCACATCATTCTTTATCTGCAACGATGATTGGGAGAAAGAACAAGAGATATCCCTATTTGAGATGGAGACAAGTATGGACGTAGATAACTACACAATGGACGACACCGTCATAAGCGAACTTGTAAGTGATGAGGGTCAGAAACTGCTCTACACATTTGATAATGTAGCAGACCGTTCTTTCTTTATTGAGCTTAAAGAGGTTGTTCCAGGCAAGGATTTGCAGGACGCTGTATGTTCAGCATCTATAGGTAATCCACCTGAGCAGTATGAGATAGAGGATTTCAGTGACTTTGGCAAATCCGCATCAAAATCAGATTTGAGTATAGATGAGAATTTCTACGGCGATGAGGAGTTTGATATGGACGAGCTTGACAGCGAAAGTTTTTCAGACCTTAATTTTGATGACGATTTAAATAATCTGTAATGTTTTGCAAATGAAAACCTTGCTTGTGCTTTTAGGTCCTACAGGGGTAGGAAAGACGGCATTAAGCATAACTATTGCAAAATATTTGGGTTGTCCGGTAATTTCGGCTGACTCACGCCAGATATACAAAGGCATTCCTATTGTCACAGCCGCACCTACACAGCAACAGCTGAATGAGGTGCGACATTTTTTTATTGCCGTAAAAGAGATTACAGACTACTACAGTGCCGGACAATATGAGTTGGACGCTCTTGAAGTCATAGAGGAGCAATTCCGTCACTCTGATTTTGCACTTATGGTGGGTGGCTCCATGATGTATATAGATGCCGTATGCTGTGGTATGGACGATGTGCCACGTGTAGATGATGAAACCCGCCGCACCGTTAATGAGATGTATGAGACCAAAGGGCTTGATTACATAACATCCATGCTACGTCTTCTTGACCCGATATGGTACAATAAGGTGGATTTACGCAACCCAAAAAGGGTTATGCACGCCTTAGAGGTCTGTTTGTTTAGTGGCAAACCCTATTCATCAATTTTATCGGGAAATAAAAAAGAAAGACCTTTCCGTATTGTAAAAATAGGTCTTAATTTAGATAGGGAACCGCTATACTCACGCATTAACAACAGGGTTGATGAAATGGTGGCATCGGGTATGGAAGATGAGGCAAGGTCTGTTTATCACCTTAAACACCTAAATGCACTTAACACTGTAGGGCTTAAGGAGTGGTTTGACTATTTTGACGGCAAAACCGCCACCAAAGATGAAGCAATCAGCCTAATTAAGCGTAACACACGCCATTATGCAAAAAAACAACTCACTTGGTTTGGCAGAGATGACTCAATAAATTGGTTTTCACCATCAGATAAAGCAAAAGTTCTTGATTATATAAAAACTTTTCACTAACTTTGTACCCTATTGTATTTTTGGTTTGCTTAAACTATCAAAATTATTAATAATTTAATCTTTTAAAAGTATGTGGTTATTTAATTCTTCTGTAGGAAGGAAGTTCGTGATGAGTATCACAGGTGCATGCCTTGTGCTTTTTTTGCTCTTTCACGGAACTATGAATCTTGTTGCCATCATCTCTGAAGACGGTTACAACATGATTTGCGAGTTTTTAGGGGCTAATTGGTATGCCTTAGTAGGAACTGCAGGATTGGCATTTCTTGCCTGTCTGCACATTCTTTACGCTTTAATTCTGAATGTTCAGAACTATAGGGCGAGAGGTACGGCACGTTATGCTGTCTCTAACCGTTCCAATGGTGTGGAGTGGTCATCAATGAACATGCTTGTGCTTGGATTCATAATCCTTGCTGGTATAGTTCTGCACCTCTGCAATTTCTGGGCTAAAATGCAACTTGTAGAGATTATGGGTGAGGAGCCTGCCAGTGGTGTTGAGCTTATAAAATACACCTTCTCTCAGTGGTATTACGCCTTACTTTATATAGTATGGCTATTCTCATTGTGGTTCCACCTTACACACGGTGTATGGAGCTCGATGCAAACTCTTGGCTGGAGCAACAATATATGGCTGCCACGTATTAAATGTATAAGCAATATAGTTGCAACACTTGTTGTACTTATGTTCGCCGCAGTTGTAGTTTACTTCTTTATTGCAGGAAACTGCTGTGGTACAGCCGCTTGTGCCGCTTAATCTAATGTGTAACAAATAAAAACATAACAATATGGCTACTAAAAAAGATATTCAAGAAACAGCCACTCCAAAGGTTGAGGCTGTAAAGGAGGCCGCTCCAAAAGCTAAAGCAGTTGAGGAGAAGATAGACGCAAAGATTCCTGAAGGTCCTCTTGCAGAGAAATGGAGCAATTACAAGGCTCACCAAAAACTTGTAAATCCTGCCAATAAGCGTAAACTTGACGTTATTGTAGTGGGTACAGGTCTTGCAGGTGCATCTGCCGCCGCATCACTTGCAGAGATGGGTTTCAACGTACTTAACTTCTGTATCCAAGACTCTCCACGCCGTGCACACTCTATTGCCGCACAGGGTGGTATAAATGCCGCCAAGAACTATCAGAACGATGGTGACTCTGTTTATCGTTTGTTCTACGATACCATTAAAGGTGGTGACTACCGTGCACGTGAGGCTAACGTATATCGTTTGGCAGAAGTGTCTAACAACATTATAGACCAATGCGTTGCACAGGGTGTTCCTTTTGCACGTGAGTACGGCGGTCTGCTTGACAACCGTTCATTTGGTGGTGCTCAGGTATCACGTACATTCTATGCTAAAGGTCAGACAGGTCAGCAACTTTTGCTTGGTGCATATTCAGCACTTAGCCGTCAGATTGGCAAGGGCAAGGTTAAGATGTACTCTCGCTACGAGATGCTTGATGTTGTAATCATCGATGGTAGAGCAAGAGGTATCATAGCACGTAATCTTGTAACTGGTAGAATTGAGCGTTTCTTTGCCCACGCAGTTGTACTTGGCACAGGTGGTTACGGAAACACATTCTTCCTATCTACCAACGCTATGGCATCTAACGGTTCAGCCGCCATGCAGATATATAAGAAAGGCGCTTACTTTGCAAACCCATGTTACGCACAGATTCACCCTACTTGTATTCCTGTTCACGGAGCATTCCAATCAAAACTTACCCTTATGTCAGAGTCACTGCGTAATGACGGACGTATCTGGGTACCTAAGAAACTTGAAGATGCAAAGGCACTTCAGGCAGGCAAACTTAAAGGACGTGATATTCCTGAAGAGGACAGAGACTACTATTTGGAACGCCGCTACCCTGCTTTCGGTAATCTTGTTCCACGTGATGTTGCTTCACGTGCAGCCAAGGAGCGTTGCGATGCAGGCTTTGGTGTAAATGCCACAGGTCTTGCTGTATTCCTTGATTTCTCTGATGCCATTAAGCGTCTGGGTAAGGATGTAGTGGCACAGAAATACGGAAACCTGTTCCAAATGTACGAGAAAATAGTTGATGAGAATCCATACGAAGACCCGATGATGATATTCCCTGCTATTCACTACACAATGGGTGGTATTTGGGTTGACTATGAACTTATGACATCTATAAAAGGTCTGTTCTGTATAGGTGAGGCTAACTTCTCTGACCACGGTGCCAACCGTCTTGGAGCGTCAGCCCTTATGCAAGGCTTGGCAGACGGTTACTTTGTATTGCCATACACTATACAAAACTACCTTGCAGACCAAATTACAGTACCACGTATGAGTACAGACCTTCCTGAGTTTGATGAGGCGGAGAAAGCCGTTAAAGATAAGATTGCAAAACTTATGTCAATACAAGGCACACGCTCTGTAGATAGCATACACCGTGAACTTGGTCTTGTTATGTGGGATTACGTAGGTATGGGACGTACCAAAGAGGGTCTTGAGACTGCCATCAAGAAAATTGACGAAATCAGAAAACTATTCTGGAGCAGCGTCTATATTCCTGGTAAGGCAGATGACCTTAACGTTGAGCTTGAGAAAGCAATCCGTTTGGCAGACTTTATAGAGATAGGTCAGCTTATGGCTCGTGACGCACTTATGCGTGAGGAGTCTTGCGGTGGACACTTCCGTGAGGAGTACCAGACACCTGAAGGTGAGGCATTACGCCAGGACGATAAATTCTCATTTGCATCTTGCTGGAAATATATGGGTGAGGGCAAAGAGCCTGTAATGCTTAAAGAGCCTCTTGATTATGAGTTTACAGAACGTAAAACACGTAACTACAAAAATTAAAACACCATGGACAAGACAATAAATATAACACTTAAAGTTTGGCGTCAAGCTGGTCCCAAAGCAAAAGGACACTTTGAGACATATAAACTAAATAACATCTCTACAGACAGTTCATTCCTTGAGATGTTGGACGTTCTGAATGAGCAGCTTATTTCTGAGAAGAAAGAGCCTGTAGTATTTGACCACGATTGCCGTGAGGGTATTTGCGGTATGTGCTCACTATACATTAACGGACACCCACACGGACCAGACAGTGCAGTTACAACCTGCCAGCTTCACATGCGTCGCTTCCACGATGGAGAGACCATTACAGTAGAGCCATGGCGTTCTAACGCATTCCCTGTAATAAAGGACCTGATGGTTGACCGTCGTGCATACGACAAGATTATACAAGCAGGTGGTTTTGTCTCTGTAAACACAGGTGGTGTACCAGATGCCAATGCAATTCCTATTCCTAAGAAGAACGCCGATGAGGCTATGGATAACGCTTCTTGTATTGGTTGCGGTGCGTGTGCCGCCGCTTGCAAGAACGGTTCCGCAATGCTATTTGTAGCCGCTAAGGTAAGCCAACTTGCACTGCTTCCTCAAGGAAGGGTTGAGGCTGCAAACCGTGTTAAGGCTATGCTTGGCAAGATGGACGAACTTGGATTTGGTAACTGTACCAACACAGGTGCATGTGCTGCAGAATGTCCTAAGTGCGTTCCACTTAGTGCCATTGCCCGCCTGAACCGTGAGTTCATTTGTGCTAAGTTCAAGGACTAAAAATTAAACTAAAACAAAATGAAAAAAGCCATTCTTATAATCTCCGCAATGTTATGTTGCGGAGTTTTGTGTGCAAAAAAGAATAGTACACCCATAGCCACAGGAGAGTATAACGATTGGTGCGACTATCTTGATTATATCAATATAACCAAAGTAGTAAACATAGATAATTATAAAACTATAGTCATTCTCCCTATCGGTCAGGATAAAGTGGTTTGGCCCGATAAGGACGACAACCAATATCCAGCATTAGAAAAAGCCCTTGCATCAGCACCATCTGTATTTCAAAAACAAATAGAAAAAGAACTAAAAGGGAAAAATATAGAGGTTAAGGTTGCAAGTAGTGATGTCAGTCCAAAAAGCGATGAAATCCTAATTAAGCTGAATATTGAGAGTTTGGATATGGGAAACCGTGCACTACGTGTATGGGTTGGTTTTGGTGCTGGCAATCAGAATATAGAGATATCGGGGTATGCTGAAGACACATCGGGGAAATGTTTCTCTTTTAAGCAAAAGCACTATTCCATAAAGATGACCTCTTATGAAAAAGTCCTGAATTCAGAGTTCAAGAACTTTGGTGAAGAGATAGCCAATATCTTTTTAAACATGCAAAAGTAAACCACATAACAAACTGATTTATACAAAAAACACAGGTTGGCAACAAAAACCAACCTGTGTTTTTTGTATTTTATATTAAACAAATATGTAAAAAGATTGCAATTTGTATTGTATATTAAATAAAAAGTTAATATATTTGCATCGTGTTATAAAACTATAACAAATGAATCTAATAAACAGAACATATTACCTGAATCGGATAGACAAATACTTGGGGCAAGAGAGAATCATTGTTCTTACAGGGCAAAGACGAGTTGGTAAAAGTTCCATTCTAAAAACATTCAAAACAAGCAAGGAGAATATTGTCAGTTCAAATATAATATACATTGATAAAGAAGACAGGACATTTGATAAAATCAAAACATATACTGACCTTAATACGTACATTGACAGCAAGATAAGCCGAAACAAACACAATTATATCCTTATTGACGAGGTACAGGATATACAGGAATTTGAACGCTCACTACGCAGTTTTATTAAAGAGGAAAACACTGACATTATTATTACCGGAAGCAACTCCAAATTATTAAGCAGCGAACTTACCACTTTAATAGGTGGCAGATACAAGGAAATTTACATACAAGCACTTACATACTTGGAATTTCTGCAATTTCACAATTTACAAGACAGCGATGAATCTCTTACTCATTATATTAATTTTGGTGGGTTGCCAGGCATCATAAAAATTGGATTGGATGAACATGATGCGTATGAATACCAAACAGATGTATATAGCACCGTACTTCTAAAAGACATAATAAGTAGAAACAATATCAGGAATACAGCATTTCTTGAGAATTTGTTGAAATTTTTAGCAGATAATACAGGAAAAATAATATCTGCCACCAGCATATCAAAATATATGAAATCTCAAGACACCAGTGTAACATCAGTATTGGTGTTAAATTACATAAGAATGCTATGCGAGTCATATCTGCTACATAAGATTAACAGATATGACATACACGGTAAACGATTGTTTGAGAGCAATGACAAATACTATTTTGAAGATATTGGAATACGCAATGCAATTGCATGCGGCACACGAGATGAAGATATAGAAAAAATATTGGAAAACATAGTGTATAATCATCTTATACATTTGGGTTATGAAGTTACTGTAGGGCAACTACGTGCTGGAGAAATTGATTTTGTATGCACCAAATCCAATGAAGGGACAAAATATGTTCAAGTTGCATATATAATTGCAAACGAAGATACTAGAATGCGTGAATTTGGAAATTTAGCAACAATAAAAGACAGTCACCCAAAATATGTCATATCAATGACGCCTCTTGTTTCAAGAACTGACAATAATGGCATAATTCACCTTAATATCAGACAATTTTTGAAGAACGGATTAGAATAAATAATAATACATAATGGCATAACTATATTTCACGTTAAAGAAAAAGCCTAGGAAACTGTTTCTTTTGACGAGGAGATGGTAAAAACGATGCAGACAGCCAGCTGCAATCTATGAGCCTGACTCACACTATGTGTGGGTGTCTTTTACAGGCTCATCAGGTTTCTCCTAGGCTTCCTGTTAACGTGGTAAAAGTACCCGCACTTTTTTTACCATCACCTTCCATGAAACCATAGTAATGCAACAAACCTCACACTATGGTACAAACAAACAATATTCACATAGGTTCTCTTATTAAAGAAGAACTGACCAAACAAGGACGCAAACAGACATGGCTTGCAGAACAAATATGCTGCGACAATACTAATATTTGCAAACTGCTTAACCGGAAAAGCATTGATTGTGACCAACTTCTTAAAATATCTATTGTCCTGGGAGTGGACTTTTTTGCCTTTTACACTTCCGTAATCAACTGTAAAAATTGACTATTTTTCAGTTTTTATTGATTACTATTCATTTCAAACGATTGATTGCCATAAAATTCAATCGTAACTTTGCACACGAATTTTGCATTTTACACATTCACAAAATGTGGTTGTATGCGATTGTGTTTCGTATCAAGCATTAGATTTCTTAAATGAAGATAATACATAGTTTGTGGAGCAAGCCTGTTAATTCAGGTTGCTACAAAGGGGTCATAGGAGGATGGAACAAACCAATCTTTTTTTACATGAGTTGGGCATTAAGTTGTTTGACTTACAAGAGGCAGTACGGGGAAATTGATTTATATTGCGACAAAGCGGGCAAGAAAGTATTGATTGACACATTGGGGTTGCCATATAGTAACGTATATACAGAATTAGATGAGTTGAACGAGTATTCCACTGATTTGTGGGCATTAGGTAAGATATACGCATATAGCGTTCAAAAAGAACCGTTTATTCACGTGGATTATGACTCATATATTTGGGACAGATTTCCGTCTTACATAGAAACAGCTGATATATTGGTTCAACACAAGGAGTCCAACTACAAACAAAATATTGCATATTACAATGATGTTGAATCCAACTTGAGCTATATCCCTGATGACATACTTACCTTTAGGACAAATAATTTGGAGATTAATGAATATAACGCCGGCATTATAGGTGGGAATGATGTGACTTTTTTTAGAGAATATAGTGAAAAGGCTTTCAGATTTGTTAACGAGAATTTGCCTGATATACCAAAGTTAAGGTACAAAGGAATGTTTAACTCAATATATGAGCAATATCTTTTCTATTGTATATGTTCAAACAGCAATAAAAAAGTCAGTTGCTTATTTAATAATCCAAAAGAAGATTTCATATACAAAAACTACTTTTCAGAAATAGGCAGGTCTATGAACTTTATCCATGCAATGAGCACGGCAAAAAGAGACTATTCAACAGGAGAGCAGATAGCGTATAGATTGTTTTTTGAATTTCCTGAGTACTATAAAAAAATTGTTGATTTATACAAAAGCAATAAACTGACAAATGACTTTAAATAATAATGAGATAGTGTTTGGTGAAGATTTTGTTGTCAGTAATTTTCAGCAGTATAAAAAGTTATGTGATGACTACATGGAATCCATGTATCATATATTCAATAATAATTTTTGTGACAAGGAGAGTATGCTTGTCGCTTCCTGCTTTGAAATGCTGAAATTATCAGATGATGATTTTTGTAAAAAAGAGTTGATTTTAAACAAACATCTAAAGTACATATACGTAAATGGTAATTGGGGATTATTTGAGACGTATGATGACCCCGATGATTTCTTTGAGACTAATGATGTGTATTATTCGCAAGGGAAAAAATTTGTAATATACCTGTTACCCTCTTATATAGCCACAGGCACCAATAATTTGAAACAGTTGTGTTACAGTCTTAAGAACCCAGTATTTCATCAGATAATAACTACAGGAGAGAAGTTTTCAATAGATGGTTTGTTAAAATTGCTGGATATTAACAAAGAGGAAAATCCATTGCTTTTAGAAAATATAATTATGCTATGCCGTCATTTTTTGTCTCAACAAGTTATTCTGCCTGTGGATATTGCTGAAAATGTATGGTAAACAACTTATTTAGAATAATAATGTCGATGATTTTGTATAGATATGATTTTTAATAACAGAAACACATGTGTAGCGACATATCAACTGTTAAAAAAGATGAATGTGAAAGTCTCTTTTTCAACAGTGATAAAGACCATAGAAAGTCATCCGTATGCTGATACTTTGTTGGGCATAAGCGATTCTCTTAGACAGTGGAATGTTAATAATGCTTCTGTATCATTAGATAAAAAAGACCTTGCCAAGATGCCAACTCCGTTTATAGCACAGCTGAATATTAATGGAGAAATGGCGTTTACAGTTGTAACAGAGACCACAAGCGATAAGGTTACATACTATGATATAATCCATAATAGATATAAAACAGACTCAACAGATGCCTTTTTGCAACTTTGGACCGGTATATGCCTGTTGGCTGAAAAAAGCGAATCTTCAGGAGAGAGTAATTATTATCAAAACGTGGTTCAAAAATGTCTTACATTTGTAATGCCTGCATTATTTCTTCTTATTTTAGGTATTGGAGTGTATAGCCTGCTACCGTCCAAGTCTGTATCGTTAGAATTTGCTTATATTTTTGCCACTATGATATTAGGAGGTGCACTCTCTATATCGCTTTTGGCGTATGATGTAGATAACACCAATCCGCTTCTTCACAAAGTGTGCTCTTCAATCCCTAAAGGAAGTTGTACCGCTGTTCTTGGAAGTAAGGCTTCACATGTGTTTTCTTGGTTGAGTTGGAGTGAAGTTGGCTTTATCTATTTTGCAGGTGGGACTATTTTGTCATTAGTATGCAAAAATTATGACTTTTTATTCTTCATCTCCATATGTTCTTCATTGTATATTGTATTCTCATTGGTATATCAAGGTTTTTTTGTGAAACAATGGTGTCTGCTCTGCCTGTTAGTCCAGTTGGTTTTGTTTTCCCAAGGTGTTTTTGCTATTATTATGCTGAATGATTTGAGTTTCCAAAATATAACCGCTGAATTAGGTGCTATTTGTATATCCTACAGTTTACCATTGTTGCTATGGTATATATTAAAACCACATTTACTGGAAAAAATTCAACTAAAGGTGCAGACCTATAGATATAAGAGATTGAAATTCAATGAAAACATATTTAATGCTATTTTAGAGAAACAAAATTCTGTAACAGCAAAACCAAAGTATGGAATTTGCGTGGGTGATGAGCAATCCAGCGATGAGTTAATTATGGTATGTAACCCTTACTGTGGGGCATGTGCAAGAGCACACTTAAAATTGGAGGATATGTTGAAAAGGGGTGTTGCACTTAATGTGCGTATAGTGTTTATAACTCCTAACAATGAGCAACATGTATCTTACAAGGTAGTAAAAAGCTTTGTATCTATTTTTGAAAAATATGGTAAGGAATCCATACAAAAAGCCTTAATTTTTTGGTATAAAAACAATTCAGACGAAAAATGTATTGAAAGGCTGTTAGATATGTTTCCCGTTGAGGAATGTAAGAATATCAATATAGGAGATGTCATTTCTGATATGTCAAAATGGTGTGATGAGATGAATGTGATACACACTCCCACTTTTTACTATAATGGTTTTGAAATGCCTGATGAATATGACCTTGAAGATTTGGAGTTTTTAACAAAACAGTAAATAAATACCATTAAAACAAGCCGCTAATGGTAAATAATTGTTTAACGGGCACATGCGGTTTGGTGCCAAAAAAAATTTATTTTATTATGGAAAATTTAAAGTTTAATTTGAATGATTTGAAAAACAAATTGTCAAGATTGCAAATGAGAGATGTTATCGGTGGGTACAACTGGGCTACCGGCCGTCTTGATTGGGAATCGTCTACTACTTGCATCAGCAATGCCGATTGTAGTAGGGGCACAACTTGCGAACGAGCTCCTTACGGATCCAACCGTTGCATGACTCCTGAATTAAAGCGTAAATACGCTAGATAAAAGAAACATCTTGCTAGTTTGCAAGCCTGGGGTGCCCCAGGCTTGCTTTTATAAATTGACATTTGCCTATAATACTACAATAATCGTATGAAAGTTATACAAACTATGTACATAGGAGAGGAGAAGTATCCGTTAACGGATTCCTTTGGATGGGTAAAGTCAGAGTATAACTGGATGTCGTGGGCACTCAGTTTCCTTCAGTTACAGAAATTGTATGGAGACGTTACTCTTTATGCAGATGAGAAAGGGGCGTCTTTTTTAGTGGATAAGATGGGACTTTCTTATGCAAATGTCGTAATATTTCCCAAAAAATTCAATTTACCACATAAAGATTTGTGGGCTCTTCCTAAATTATGGACATACAGTTTGCAGGATAAGCCGTTTGTTCATATAGATGGTGATGTCTATTTGTTTGAAAAACTGCCTGAAACATTATTGTGTGCAGACGTGTTTGCTCAAAACATAGAGGTTGCAACCGGATACTACAAACAGATGCAAAACTATATAGAGCAGAATTTCTCATATATTCCGCAAACAGTTAAAAAGGATTTTACCGATAGCATTCAAATCTGTGCTTTAAATGCGGGAATCTTAGGTGGAAATGATATAACATTATTTAAAAATTACACAGAAGAAGCGTTCAGATACGTGTTAAATAATGTTAAATCACTTCAAAATGTTACGGCTGATCATTTCAATGTTTTTTTTGAACAACATTTGCTGTACGTTATGGCAAAGCATAAGTATGCCAATATTAAATGTTTGTTTAAGGAACATATTAATGATAACGGTTATAAACAGATGGGAGACATATATGAAGCGCCAAAGGGGAGATCTTATATACACATGTTAGGATGTTATAAAAAAGACCGCTTTTCATGCATTCAGGTAGCCTATAAATTAAAACAACTATACCCTGAATATTTTGAAAGAATTCTTAAATTATATAGTGACAATTCCTGCGAAATAGAATCATTTCCGGTAAAAAAGACCGGTGTGGCTGATTTCTCAAAGTTTAATGAATACTATAATTCTATTGATAGGAATGACAGCGTTGAGTTTGATGGTGCACTTTTGGAGTTTAACCAAATAAAAAAAGAGATAAGTGACTATTTACAAGGTTGTAATATCAATTATATAGAGAGTAGAGACAATCACTTTTGTGAATCTTATGAAAAAATATTCTTAAATGGGAATAGCTGTTTAATTCAAAGAGAGTTGTATTTCAAGATAATTGAGTCTGAATATGATTGGGGAGGACTGATTAATTCAAATGAGAGAGTTGGTGTGGCTATTTATGAAAACTGGAAGTTTAAGCGTAGTCATTACATAAATCTATTAGTGCCGGAGAATACAACTGTTGGATTTTCATTATATGATATAGAAGACATTGATGTTTTAATTCTTTCTTTATTAGAAAAGCCATGTACTATACATGCTTTAAAAAACAATATGTTGCCTTATGTTGAAAGTTCAGATACACAGGTAATAAATGTTTTTTTTAATTTGATAGAGGAATCTCTTAAAAAGTTAGCTCTATATAAAGTGATAAAAACGGCTTAATATATGCAAAAATTTCCCCATTACAAGCAACAAGACGCAATGGACTGCGGTCCAACATGTTTGAGAATGATAGCGGCTCATTACGGACGGCTATATTCTGCACAGGGATTGCGTGAGAAATCACACATTACTCATGAGGGTGTATCATTGCTTGGTATCAGTGAGGCTGCTGAAAGTATAGGATTCAGGACAGTGGGTGCTCAAATATCATTTGATACTTTGTGTCAGGCTCCAATGCCTTGCGTTGTGTATTGGAAACAGAACCATTTTTTGGTTGTTTATGATATAAAAAAGAAAGGTGGTGACTTTTGGGTGTATGTTGCAGATCCTGCATCGGGCAAATTGAAGTTTACAAAAGATGAATTTTGTAAGTGTTGGGAAAACAACAGCATTAATGGTGTAAATACAGGGGTTGTCCTGTTATTGGAACCAACTCCTGATTTTTATGTTTACGAGGAAGATGATGTAAATGAAAAACGCAGTCTGCTATATATATTCAAATATTTAAAACCATACAAAGGATTGATTGTGCAGTTATGCTTGAGCCTAATGTTTGCCAGTGCCATACAAATGATTATACCATTCTGCACTCAGTCAATAGTTGATTATGGTATTTCCTCTCAAAATATAAATTATATATATCTGGTGTTGATTGCCCAGTTGATATTGGTTATCAGCAGCACATCGGTTGAATTTATTAGGGGGTGGATACTGCTTCATTTGGGTACAAGGGTAAATATCTCTATGGTGTCAGATTTCCTTATAAAGTTAATGAAACTACCCATGGGTTATTTTGACACCAAAATGACCGGTGACATAATGCAACGAATAAACGACCAGTCCCGCATACAGGATTTACTTACAAATTCAAGTTTGAGTATTTTATTCTCTATGTTTAATCTTGTAGTATTCAGCATTATTATGTTTTTATACAGTCCACTGATTTTCATGATATTTGCTGTTGGCAGTGTCATGTATTATTCTTGGGTGAAACTTTTTATGAAACGTAGAGCGGAGTTGGACACAAAGAATTTCTATCAGGAGTCAGCCAACAGCAGCAATATGATAGAACTGATATCCGGTATGCAAGAGATTAAACTTAATGCGTGCGAACAATCAAAACGATGGAAATGGGAACGTATTCAGGCACAGTTATTCCGCTTGAGTGTAAAATCAATGGCTTTGTCTCAATACCAAGACTCAGGTGCGGTTCTTATTAATAGTTTTAAAAATCTTATTGTTACCGCAATAGTTGCAAGTCTTGTTGTAGATGGAAGTTTGACGTTGGGAATGATGTCTGCCATTCAATACATTTTAGGGCAAGCCAATAGTCCGGTAGATCAACTTGTAGGCTTTATGAGGCAAATGCAAGATGCCCGTTTGAGTTTTGACCGTTTAAGTGAGGTTCAGTCTTTGGAAAACGAGGATTCAAAGGCAACGCAACTGACTTGCGTTCCGAAAGACAAGGATTTGATTCTTGCCAATGTCTGTTTCCGCTATGACAAGACCTCTGTTGGACAATGGACTATAGATGGAGTTGATTTAACCATCCCGACAGGAAAGATGACCGCTATAGTGGGCTGTAGCGGTAGTGGCAAAACTACGTTGCTGAAATTGCTGTTAAGATATTATCCTGTAGATAAGGGAGACATTAAGTTGGGTGATAATGATGTGAATGTTTACAATATAAGGCAATGGAGAAAATCATGTGGTGTTGTTATGCAAGAGGGGTTTATTTTTTCTGACACCATAGCAAACAATATTGCTCCAAGCGGAGAATCCATAGATAGTGAAAAATTGTACAAAGCGGCAAAGATGGCTAATATAAATGAATTTATAGAGTCTTTGCCATTATCTTATAATACAAAAATAGGTGCAGAAGGACATGGGTTAAGTCAAGGGCAGAAACAAAGAATATTGATAGCAAGGGCTATTTACAAAAATCCACAGTTTGTTTTCTTTGATGAAGCCACAAATTCACTGGATGCCAATAATGAGCGTGAAATTTTAGATAATTTGAAATCTTTTTTCAAAGGCAGGACTTCTGTGGTTGTGGCTCATAGGTTAAGTACTGTAAGAGATGCTGATCAGATAGTGGTTTTAGACAAGGGTAAAATAGTGGAAATAGGCACACATGAAGAATTGAGTGCTAAAAAAGGAGCCTATTATAAATTGGTCAAGAATCAGTTGGATTTATAAAAAACAATCTGAAAATGAATGAAGATGTAGAAAAATCCATTGAAATCAAAAGTGATGAGTTACAGGAAATACTCACCAAACCGCCTCACAGTATTGTCAGGTATGGCATAACTATTTTCTGTTCTGTTTTTTTGTTGTTGCTGATTGGTAGTTTTGTATTTTGTTATCCTGACATAGTAGAGGGAACTATAACGGTAACAGCCGAAAATCCACCAGTGTGGAGTGTGGCTCACACCAGTGAACGAATTAAAAAATTGTACGTGAAAAACGGTGACTACGTAAATAGGACTGAAATTCTTGCTGTATTAGAAAACACCGCCACTACTGAAGATGTCATAAAATTGGATTCTCTGCTAAATTTGGTGGTTATACATCCTGAAATAGTTATCCCTGAAGCCATTTTACTGGATTCTTTTAATTTGGGTAATGTTCAGGCGGCTTATTCTGATTTTTTGCAAAAAGTTGTATTGTACAATAATTTTACATCTCTAAATCTAATTGAGCAGGAAGAGAATTCTGTAAAAAAACAAAAAGCAGGAAAGATTGCATATATTTCAAATCTTAAGGAACAACTTACTCTAAAGAAAAGACATTTGGAGATAGCCCAACAAACTTATAATAGAGAGAAATACTTATTTGAAAAAGAACTCATATCACCAGCAGACATGGAACTGGCGGAAAGCACTCTTTTAGAAGAGAAAGAGGCCGAACAATTATTAAGGACATCCATATCAATGGAAAATGTGGAGTTGTCCCAATTACAGGAGAGCAGTAACAAGCTGTCATTTCAGTATGCTCAGGAGCACAATCAATTGATTCAACAACTAATGTCTTCATATAAGGAGTTGAAAGTTGTTATATCTCAATGGAAACAAAATTATGTTTTAATGGCTCATGATAATGGTATAGTTACATTTAACGCTGTATGGACAGAAAATCAATTCATTAATGCAGGGGATAATGTTTTTGCAGTAATACCTGATAGCATGAATAATTTTATAGGGAAGGTTAAAACCCCTATAGCCAGGTCCGGTAAAGTAAAAAAGGGACAACTCGTACTTGTTAAAAGCGAGGCATATCCTTATTTGGAATACGGATATTTACAAGGAAGCGTAAATTCAATATCATTAATACCTGATGATAATACATATACCGTAGAAGTGACTTTTCCTGAACAACTTGTTTTTTCTTCTGGCAAGCCGGTAAAATTCACAGGGGAAATAATAGGTACGGCTCAAATCATTACGGAAAAAAGAAGTATAATATCAAGGTTGATAATGCCATTATATTATCTCCTAAATGAACACATGTGATCTTGTAGATTTTTACACAAAACAAATCACACTACCAAGGATTTTGAACTTATTTTAGAATACAGAATCAGAACCATATCTAAAAGCTCAAGTTGTAGGTTATAGACGGGACTATAGAGAATAGGTATGTGAGGATTGCCTCCTGTGCATTGGTTTCAGGATTGGTTTTAAAACTCATCATCCAAGCGTTATGACGGCAATATACATTGTAAAGACTAATGTTTATATTGTGGTTATAACGCTTTTTTATGCCCTTATTCAAGTCAAAGGTTACCGCAAGGTCTAATCTGTGATAATCCGGGAAACGATAGGTGTTACGCCCCGTATATAACGGAATAACCTCCTTGTCTCCAAAATCGGGCACCTCATAACGTGCATCGGGTGCGGTAAACGGCTGTCCTGTTGCATACACCCAAGCGGCACTTACGTCTATCCACTTGTTTATCTTATAGTTTAGAAATATATTCACACTA
Source organism: Paludibacteraceae bacterium (assembly GCA_024399495.1). Classification (GTDB taxonomy): domain Bacteria; phylum Bacteroidota; class Bacteroidia; order Bacteroidales; family Paludibacteraceae; genus Enterocola. The sequence goes on along the minus strand of JAKSNY010000005.1, from coordinate 92,100 downwards.
TGCGGACGGTCTGCCGTAGATGAGTATTCATGCCCGCTGTTTATGCCGTCTATGGTGCGAAATGAGCGTGAATAGGTGTAACTAACCCACCCCGTAACCTTACCAATATCACGCCTTAGCATAAACTCCACACCAAATGCCCTACCCTTACCGCTAAGTATCTCTGCATCTACGTCCTTGTTTAGCATTACGTTTGCAAAATCCTTAAAATCAGCCACATTGTGAAGCCATTTATAGTAGCCCTCAACACTTATCTGAAATTGGTCTTTAAAGAAATTACATACATACCCTGCCGACACTTGGTCACAAGTCTCAGGCTTCAGGTTAGGGCTTGACACTTTCCACACATCAAGCGGAGAGCCTGCTGTAGAGGTCTGCATAAGGTGTATGTACTGTGCTGTACGTGAGTAACTTGCTTTAAGTGACATATCTTTATAGAACTCAACCGCAATTCCTGCTCTTGGTTCTAAGTTCCAATAGGTGTTATATACCTGCCCCTTGCCATAATCAATGGAGCCGCTTTTCTGATGCCGCTCATTAAGAACAGGCTCCGTTTGTGGACCTATATTATTAAATACAGATGCACGCAGTCCGTACGATAGGGAAACTATGCCGTATTTCTGTGCGTTGGATACAAATAGTGCCGTCTCAAGGCTGTTAGTTGCAGGTATGCTTATACCCATACTATTCTCTATTCCTTCCTGATTTATCTTGGTATCGCCGCTTTTAAGGTATTTATATGATAAATGGTAGCCCATTTTAAGGCTGTTATGCACATCGGGGTTGTAGGTATATTCCTGACGGAAACCATAATCATTTATTTTAGATGTCCACTGACCCGATAAGGCGTTAAGGCTACCACTGCCAGTATAGTTATAGAATGACGATAGAAAAGATGTGTTTATATAGAATTTATCTGACACTATGGCACTCCATCGGGCTGTGGCTGAGTAGTTTGCATACATAAACTTACCCGTGCCGCTAAGTGCCATATAGTCACCGCCGGCATATCCTGTTATGTAGAGTCTGTGTTTGGCGGAGAGTGTGGCTGACAGTTTTGCGTTAATATCGTAAAAAGTGAGGCGGCTCTTGCTTACTGTTTTATTTAATTTTTTAAATGCCGGCAGAAACATTCCCGCATAGAACACACGACCTCCAATCCAAGCGGTAAGTTTATCCTTTACAAGCGGACCCTCAAGCAGTATTCTTGACGATATAAGCCCTATACCACCCTGCCCATGCAGTTTATCATTACAGCCATCCTTGGTATTAACCTCAAGCACCGATGACAGCCTGCCACCTTGCGTAGCCGGCACATCACCCTTATGAAGCACTGCATTCTCTATAATATCGTTGTTAAAAATGCTGAAAAAACCCAAAAAGTGAGAGGCATTATAGATGGTGGCACCGTCAAGCAGAATAAGGTTCTGGTCAGGGGCACCGCCACGCACGCTGAACGCCGATGAACCCTCTGACATGGACTGCACTCCAGGCAACATCTGCAATGATTTAATAACGTCCACCTCACCAAACATAGATGGCATAAGCCTTATCTGTTGTATTGTAAGCTTCTCTAACCCAAGTGACGGCACATCAAGTTTTTTACGCGATGATAGTGCCGTAACTGAGATTTCATCAAGTGTACCCTCCATACGTATTGAGTCACTCTCATCCACTAAAGGCGTAGCGGCTACGCTACATAAGTATGGCAATAGCATACATAACAATATAGTGGCAATCCGCCTCATTTGCCACCCTCCTCTTTAGAAAACAGTTTACGCCAATGAACGCCAAAACGCTTAATCATCTGCTCATCTGTCCAACTCCCCTCCTTATACTGAACCACAGCCTTTTTCCTTGATACTGTATAAACTCCAAATGCCCCTATGGCTCCACCACTTATATTGCCCTTAATAGGTCCGGCAGGCACCATAAACATAGGACTGGAACCACTGGCTGAACTTGCACAGTCACTTAAAAAAGTAAAATAGTCTTTAGTGTGGCAGTTAAGCTCTACCTCTATGGTATCGTTAGGATATACGGTTAGTGTATCAAGTGGTTTGTGCAACAGTTTTTTTGATACCATATACGCAGGATAAAACACAAACTGACCATCTATGGCTTCGGTGTCAACAGTGCCAAGACAATACTTAGACGGAGTGTTTGATATATGATACCTGTTATAAGTGTCGGCAGAATCTCTGGCTGTGGTAAGGTACAAATGTGCCCCATAATAGCATGGTATGCCCTTAGGGTCTTGAAATGTTATAAGGGTTGTCATAGGGAACTGTGAGCCATTGGGGTCATTTGACAATGTCTGTAGCAATAGACCAGATAGGGGTACAAAATATGGTGTCTTAGCCTCAGCGGTGTAGGTCTCCTTTATCCCATCGCCGTTAAAATCTATCTCAACTTTAAGGTTATACACCCCACCATAGGCGGCACAGAAATCATCTTTAGTAAGATACTTGTTTGGAATGGTATCACAAGGGGTAAGTTTCTCATCGTTTATATAAACATCGGCAGGCGGTACATCGGCAAGACTGTCATTACTAAAGTAACCTCCTGTGCGTGAAATGTTTATTGCGTACTGACCCGGCTCTGTACATACATAGCCTGTAATTACAAGCTGCGATGGTGCAGTGCTAAGCGTAAAGTCATACTTTTCTGTACACGATGTTAAAAGTATAGCCCAAATAATTGCAACAAATGACTTGCGGCTCATTTCTACAGGGTTCCTATTTTCTTGGCGTAGGATATGCCGTCTTTCTTACCTAATATCACCTCCTTATAGACCACTCCGCTTTTCTGCAGATTGTCTGCCTTAAGCGGTTCTCCTAATGTAACGGCACTGAAACATAATGTGTCAGACTCTGCAAGTGTACTGGAGTTTATGCTTTCAAGTACCTTGTACTTATTCTCACCCATATACTCCAATAAACATTTTCTATCGGGCAGCCAAGAAAGTTCCACCCTATCGCCTTCTGAAAGTTTTGCAGAAACAATATCGGCGTTATTGGTGTTTATATAGCTCTGCACGCCCTCTGCATCGGCGTTACGGGCATTAAAATCCTCCCAATCAGCATAACCCACATAACGGCTCAGCACATCAAGCGTAAATTTACGGACACTCTTATAACCTGGTTTAAGCCCCAAAAGACGGCGTAGGGTGTCATCGCTGATTTTAGCGTTCAAATACTTGTCTTTAAGCGTAAAAATGCCTTCTGTGGTATCCAAAGGCTTATCATCGGCACTTTTGGTTTCATTGTATTTTGAAGTCACCGCCTTTATCAAAACAGATATTGAAGGGGTTGAAGCTGGAACTGAGGTTGCCATGTTTATAATTTTTTTTGCAAAGATAGTCAAAAACCACTTACTTTGCAATCTGAAATGGCAAAGACAGGTGAATCATCAGAAATAATAACTTCCGCCACACCTGATATGACGGAGGTGTTGGAGCTTAATCAACTGACTGAGCTTAAATCGCTGTCTCAAAATCATAAACTCTACAAGCAGAGTGTAGGCGGCAAAGTCTATTTTATTAAGGCAATTAACAAGGCTCAAGGCAACTACGCAAGGGAGAAAGCACTGTTAGAGAGAGAGCATACCATACTATCGGGGGCAAGCAGCAAACATATTGTCAAGTCATACGGTATGTTCCACGATGACAGTCTTGGCTACTACCTGAAACTTGATTACATTGAAGGTGACTCTCTTAGCACTTTTTTACGTTCTAACCCCGATGCCAAGACCCGCACACTTATTCTTAATGATATTCTTGAAGCCGTAGAGGATTTGCACGCACGAGGCATTGTCCATAATGACATAAAGCCACAGAACTTTATGGTCAGAAAAGAGGGGAACCGTGCGGTTCTTGTAGATTTTGGATTGTCTGACTCAGATTCATACACAGAAAAAAGCCAAGGCTACACAAGGCAATATGCATCGCCTGAGCAGACAAGTGGCGGTGAGACACATATACCCACAGACATCTATGCCTTAGGCAAAATAATCAAGTTAATATTTCCGCACCGATACGCATTTATTTGCCGCAAGTGCAGGCGTACAAACCCCAAACGCCGATACCGGAACATTTCTGAGATTAAGAGTGCCATTGCCGCGGCGGACAGAGCCAGAGCACTGCTACTTCTGCTCCCGCTAATGATTATCGCCATCGCCGCACTTTGGTGGTTCATTCCAAACAACCACCCTACTGCCACCACAACACCTGAAGAGGTGAACCCTGTAATAGTTAAAGATACGGTTTTTAAGACGGATACCATAAGTAGTATTGACACCATAAAACCCATTATACATAAGGATAGCGGACATAGCACCCCAAAAAGTGTTTCTAAAACAGAATCTGTTACAAAGCAAACTGTTACAAAAGAAGAAACCATTACAAAAGAAGAGACCGTTGCAAAAGATACAGTTACTGAAGACCCTGTAGTAAAGATATATGAGCAATTATACCAACAGGCGGTGCAATGTGCCAATGAACGTAAAATAAAGGAGCGTGCCGCATATAAATGTTGGGATAATAAAGTTTTTTATGACGCACAAATGTACATTATAGACAATTTTCCGCATGAAATAGGGCTCTCTAAAAAATTAGACGATTTATATGAGGAATACGCCAGTAAGTATGGAAGACACATTAAAGACTTTCCCTACGCAGTGGAAACATCAGAGAACATAAAAAGCCAGCCACCCAAACCGGACCCAAACATTTGGTTTGCAATGTCTCAGGAAGATTCTGTAAGTTTTAAAAGGTCCAATCACAAAGACTCCATTATGATTATGTTTAATATGATGCACGATGTGTATGTGGAATTTTGCAGAGATAAAAATCTTTACACTAAAAACTCAAAGAGATCCCTTGAAAACTACATTATTAAATACCACGATAAATTAGATGACATTCGCAAGCTTTCCCCCGATGCCAATGCAGTAAGACTTGGTTATAAAGCAATAGGTTTCTACGGAGAACAGATAAGAACCTTCTTTAATAAATTTGAATTCTACGAGGAATCTCTATTTTAAGCCCGCAAAAGCCTTTGGGTGTGGACTTACACAAACTCCCAGAAGTTGGAAGGTGTTATGGTTTTGAAGGTGGAATTTGGGTACGCCGATGCAAAATCCTTTGGCATACGTGAGGTTTTACCCTCCTTCCACTTGAACTCAAATGTATCAAGCATACCGTCTTTCCACTCCACCAAATCTATCTCCTTCTGTTTCTGTGTACGCCAAAAGAACATTTGTGCATAACTGCCTGTATATTCGTTATGTTTCATTCTTTCTGATACCATAAGATTCTCCCACAATGCCCCTGTATCGTTGCGTGATTCCAACGGAGCAAAATTTGATATTATTGCATTGCGTATCCCGTTATCGTAGAAATAAACTTTCTTTCCTTTTTTGATTTCATTCCGCAGGTTCCCGCTATATGAGTTTAGCCTGAAAACAACAAAGCACTTCTCTAACAAATCTATATAATTCTCCACTGTCTCCTTATCTACACCAAGCATATTGCTAAGTTCATTATATGAGACCTCGTTGCCTAATTGAAGTGCCAAAGCCACCAAAAGTTTTCTAAGCAACTCCGGTTTTTTTATACCTTTGTACTCCAATATATCCTTATACAGATAGTTATTGGCTATGGTCAGCAGTAATTGTCTGGCATCTTTGGGATTTGTAACCACCTCAGGATACAAACCATATATCATACGAACCTGCAATAGCCTTTGTTCTTCTTTTTTAGATGTATGCTGTGCCATCTCTGTTAATGACATCGGGTACATTTTATACTCAAGCAAACGTCCTGTAGCCGGCTCGCTTATCTCATCGGTAAGTTGCAACGATGAAGAACCTGTAACATATATTCTGGCACTTGACTTCAAGTCTCCCAGCATTTTTAGTGACAGTCCGATATTAGTAACCTTTTGAGCCTCATCTATCATAACCACATCATAACCGTCTATCAGATTATTCAGCTCCGTTTTTGTTTTATCCTCTAACAAGAGCCTGTCGTCATAATTGTCACAATCCATCATCAGTATGGAATCATTTGGCTGCTTCAATTGCTCCAGCATAGTGGTTTTGCCTACTTGACGAGGTCCAAGTATAACATATATCTTTTGCAAGGATGAAGCCTTTAGTACATCTGTCAATAATCTCTGTATCATAATATAATGGTATTTTGTGGCAAAAATAGTTACATTATGTGAGAAAAACAAATATATTGGAAGATTTTTCGGTTATAACCGATAAATTTACTATTATTTTTCGGTTACAACCACCAAATCCACTAACCAAAACAAGCCCATAAAAGCCTTTGGGGTGCACTACTCTATTTCCTAATTTTGCTACCCGATGCCCACAATGGCAAAGGCAGCAAAATAATATGGAAAGGTTTGCAAAATTACTTTTATTTGCGTATATTTGCACTCAGGTAGTTAGCGAACAACCTTATTATTTATACTGACATACCAATTCTTTTTGTGTAAAACCTCGTAAACTTTACAAACAAATAGCATGAATTGGCAGTTGTTGGTACGCATTTTATAGGCGTGCTGCTTTTGCTTTTATTCGCTATTTGCGCTTTACGAGGGCGTTACACAAGAATAAAACAAAGGTGGTACGTTTTTTTGTCCACGCTTAAATAAAGTTCTTGGTTTGTTTGTTCTGATAAGGAAGGTTTACATCTACTCTTTGCCAAAAGTCTTGATGGTATAGAAATTCAAGAACAGAGAAAGTCAATTCGCTTGAAAGGAGAAAGAGAACATAAAACTTGAAGATGCCAATGAGATAAATACAGCAAGTAAAGTATAACAAACAAACAATTCAATCTTAACGGAGCAACCCGAAAAGCCGATGTAAGTGAGTAGGGGAAATTTAAAAATATTTAAAATTATGGCAAAATTTAAAACACCAACCACCGTAACACTAAAAGCATGTTATGCAAATTCAGACTTTCAAAAAAGTATTCAACTAGAAGACATAACGAGTGTAGAGGTTACAGGAAAAGATGCTAATGGCATATTATTGTACAAGTATACTGACTATAGTTACATTGACAAAGACAATAATAGATATCCAGCAATTTTCATTGATGATAAATACATGTAATTAAAACAACTTATCTAATTAAAGGTCAAGCCAAACCACCTGAAAGTGTTTGGCACAATTTTTAAATTTATTTTATTATGAAAAACTACAAAGAAGTAGAGTTGTATGCAAAGAATGCACCTACAGGAAGTTATGCTGCCGGATGTCCTGACAATCGAAATGGATATCCAGAGTACTGCCGAAACTGCGAACGTGCATATTAAGCACGCATTGTCCACACTATCTCGCATGGTAGTGTGGGCAATTTTAATTAAATTATTATTACTAAAACCCGACAATATGTTATACAAATTAGATATTTTACGACCAAACGACTCTTGTGCAATTGCAGCAATACTTGGGGAAAGCACAAACTTACCATCATCTTTAGAATCTGGAGAGTTGTTTTTTTCTGAAGAACTACACGGAATTATTGGGAAACCAAAACATGAATGGAAACGAGTAACATTGTGCAAACAAAATCAGGGCATTCTACTTCCTATGGGAGAATATAAATTAGACACATCCTTGAAGTTTGGTTTCATCATTAAAAACAATAGCAAATTGGTAGGTAGTGACGATAAAGTAATTGCCGCCTTAGTATAAAAAATATTTATAATCATGCTACTACGCCAAACCAAAAACACATTTATCCGCTTTATAGGTGAAAGTGGGTATATAATAAACCAGATGACCCGCCATGACAGGACATACAATGAGACGGGAGCCGATTTCTTAAGAGAGATTTCACGCAAACCACAAGAGTTAGAAGACATTGTGGCAAGACTGCAAAATCTTTATGGAGACAGCATACCCTGTGATAAACTTCGCAAAAAATTCACTGATTTTATTACAGACCTTGCAGACCACCTGTTTCTTGTAACTGGAGAAACAGAAGAAGAACTGAATAAAAAGGATTTGGATTTCAGTTACTCAATGGAAAACCCTAAAACATTGGTTGATGATTTCAGTCAGTTTACCAAGCAGCAGCCAAAGCAATACACACAAGACTTTATGCTTGAGGCAACGCAAAGAAAGCCAAGACTTAACGGTCTACAATTTGAGTTAACCAGCAGATGCAATGAGAGATGTATTCACTGCTACATCCCAAACCAAAAGAAAAATGACGGAGCAGATATGCCAATAGAAAAAGTATTCTCTCTTATAGATGAGTTTGCCGATATGGGCGGACTGCACGTAACTTTAAGTGGTGGTGAGGTGTTTATGCACAAGGATATTATCCGCATTATGCAGTATTGCAGGGAAAAGGATATGCAGATTTCCATACTGTCAAATCTTATAGCCTTAAAGGATGTGCAAATTCCATTTATCAAGGCTGCAAATGTATCGCTAATACAGACATCACTGTACAGCATGGACCCTGAAATCCATGATTTCATAACCACTGTAAAAGGTTCTCACGCAAAAACAAAAGCGGCAATAGAGAAACTTGTAAAAGCAGACATTCCTGTACAGATTTCCTGCCCAGTAATGAAAGCCAACTGCAGAGGTTACGCAGAAGTGCTGAAATATGCTCAATCGCTAAAATGCAAGGCACAGACAGACTACATTATGATGGCTCAGGCAAATTTTGACACAAGCAATCTTGCAAACCGAATATCGTTAGAGGAAACGGAGGCTTTACTGAGGGATATTATAGAGTGGGATATTGACTACAAACAATCCACGCTAAAACAGAAGCCTATTGAAGATGCTATTAAGTTTGATTTTGAGGCTTGGTCTAAGCAGCCATTATGCGGTGCTGGCATAAACGACTGCTGTATTACAGAGAACGGAGATGTGTATCCGTGTGCCGGGTGGCAATCTATGGTAGTAGGTAATGTTTACAAACAGCCATTGCGTGAAATTTGGGAAAAATCAGAGAAACTTAATGAAATAAGAGGTATTACACAAGGTGATTTTCCTCAATGCCTGAAATGCGAAGCCAGAAGTTATTGTGCAATGTGTCTTGTACGTAACTACAATGAGAGTAATGGCGATATGTTCAAAATTAACAAACATTTCTGCGATGTTGCATTCCTCAATAAGAAAGTTGTGGAAGAATATATGGCAAAACAAAATCAGAAATTATGATACACGATGCACATATTCACGTCGGTCAATTTAGAGACAAGCACTACACCCCAAAAGATGTATTGGATTTTCTACTTAGTGTAGGAGTAGATAAGTTTGCAGTATCTTCATCTTCAATTTGTAATGAAGATTATGAGAAAACTTTTGCTGAAATGCAGGAAATTGTAAGCATTGGCAAAGAGCACATAACACCCGTTCTGTGGATAAGCCCCGCTATGCTTACCAATGGATGGCTTGAGAAATTTGTAAATTGTGGAATTGAGTGGAAATGTCTGAAAATTCACGGTTATTTCAGCAATTGGGACCCCAATGGAGAGAACATTGAGAAGGTTATAGAGTTGGCACAATCATTGAATGTTCCGCTACTGTTCCATACCGGTGGCAGAAAAGAGAGTGACGCAGGCAGTTATATGGATGTTATCTACAGGCACCCTGAACAAACATTCATATTGGCACACAGTCGTCCTGCAGATGAGGCTATTGAAGTTATGAAGAAATGTCCAAACGCATGGGCAGACACTGCTTTTACACCATTAGAGAACGTTGCAAAAATGGTTCAGAACGGATTGGTTGACAGAATGATGTGGGGAACGGACTACCCTTTACCAGACTATTTCTATCCTAATCAAAATATGACACAATACTACAATTCTTTGGTGGATGAAACCAAGAAACTAATGTCCTATGATGATTGGGTGAAATTATCCATTACAAACTATCAGAAACTGTTTTTCAATGCAGGTCTTGAAGCAACTAACTACATCCAATCAAACGAACCATACCCTTGGGAAATGTAAATACATATTATGAGTAATTACAAACCAACACGTTCAGAAAGAATTAAGATTTTCTTTTCTTCAGTAGCATCATCATTGGGAGAGATTTTTCTCCCGATGGTATGGGTGATATTTGTATTTGGAGCGGTAAGCTTTATAATAATGTATTTTGGTATAAGCAGTGACGGCGACAGGTTTGCAACCCGTGTTGACCGCTCTTTTGATGAGACGTGGGACAACATTAAGGCTACGTTTAAGGACAACCGTTTCTACGGCATTGAGGATGAGTGGATAACCAGCGTTGATACCGCCGCCACCATAGGCAACGGCTATGGATTAAAAGTCACCTACAAATATGGGCAGAACCAGAGAATCTGTGCTTACTATATGGACAGGGAGGGCAATACGGTTCCAATCTCAGTATCTGCAACAGATATTAAGAGCAACGGATATTCAAGGTCATTAGAACTTGCCCATTACATTGATGAGAACGGCGATGTAAAGTTTGACTGGTTCTCCGTTATTCTTGTGATTCTTGGGGCTGGACTTGTCATACTTTGGTGCTTTGTGGCACTACCCGATTATTTTAACTAATTAATTATTTATTAAACACAACTTGATATGAGCAATATAGTGATTTACATTTTAGCGACAGTATGTGCAGCCATAGTTGTAGGATATTTCATCTACTTCTTCCTTGAGGCACGCGACAATGCCTACGAGAAACTACGCAACGAGCACAAGTATGACAAATAAACCAACCCCATAAAAGCCTTTGGGTGGGGCTATTCTATGCTTTTAATCTGCATTTCCACAATGCCATTGGATGATTAGCAATATTATTTATAATTTCTGCATCGGAGAATAACAACTCTGGAGAATATACCCCTCGATTGAAATTTGTAATAAATGAAAGTTCATTATCTGTGTATTTCATTAGTGACTGTAAATAATCACATACATTTTGTTTCGCTTGTTCAAAATCAAAACGTTCAGACTTTTTTAGCACGGGAATAAGCTGTGCACGAATCTGAGAAAAGTTAATACTTTTTATGTTTGTAACATCTATTGATTCTGCTGGCAGAGAATTACCACCAACACAAAGATAAAAAAGCACTGTTTTACGAAGTAAATCACGCTCAGAATCGGATTCAAACAGTTTGGATTGAATCATATTATTGACATCATAGACATCTCGGCATGCACATCGTTCAATTAGTGCTTTGATTTTACTTCCAAATAATTCAATAGGAGCCAAACTGTTAATATTGAAAGGTTCAAGAAATGACACATTAACAAACGTGTTAACAGGTGAAAACATATGGCATCGCATAGAGTAATTAATTTCTATTTTAATTACATCATGATTGCTTCCTACATTGGTATATCCATACACCCATGAATCTAAGGAATGAGGTGTTTTTGTATGTGGATTGAGAGTATATCCATTGGCAAGCATAATACTCTGAATCTCAGATGATATTTGCAACCTGTCTGATAACATTGTTTTTTTACCTACATTGTTGGAATAGTCAAAATCTATATCCACTGACAAACGAGGCATGTTGAATACCGTTAGATTAATAGCAGTACCTCCTTTTAGAACCAATAAATTGCGAAGGATATCATTGGCGTAAAAATCACGTAAGATATCAGAAAGGCGTATGACCTTTTCCAGTTGGTCTCGGATGAATCCGGTTTCATTGGCAATTATTGCAATGTCATTTTTATTATATGATTTCATCGATAAATGTGGATTTGATTATTTTAGGTACATATAATTTCCAAGCACACACATATTGCGTACATTCCTTTGGGTTAGTCAGAAAATTAACGGCATTCCCCCCATTTTTATGGCATAAATTAAAGAATTGTTTAGACAATTGGACTTGATTATTAATAGATTCTAATACATAGCCTACTTTTTTCCATATAACAGGAATGTTATATTCATTTAATATGGAGACAAGTTGAGTTTCATTGAGTTGCATAAGACTCTCAAAGCAGTGTAACAGTTCCTCATATCCGCCTGCTAAATCTATTCGACTGATACAATCAATCACAGTTCGCTCTAATGAAGTTACACGCACACCACGTTCAAACCTTGGCTCTATTATGCCAATTTTGTATTTATTTAGATGAGGTGCGTATGTTAAACGGTCAAATTCAAATGGAGTAAACTTAATATCTGTCAACACATGTACTTCAGACCATAGTTGATGGACCAAACCATAATATTCCAGGGCTGTATGGTACGCGACACAACTATTTAATGAAATAGCTGAAGCAATTTCATACTTGGACACGTCAGGTAGTCCTGTCGCTAAATTATTAATACAATACATATTACGGCGAATTTTACAAATAAGATTTAGTTTTTGATATGATAACAATACAGATTCTGCAGTCCTTACATTGTCAGTCATTGCCACAATATCATCTTTCTTGAAAATTCTTTTTTGCTGTATTTTCTGCAAATATTTAAGCATATTGTTTTAATTTTGCCCCAAAGATACGAATAAAATATGTGATTTAAAAATAAAATTAAAACAATATGCTACAAAAGTCATTTACGCTGACCTACCCCACCATGTTATATAGTTTTATGTAGAATTTCCAAGCGGAGGAATGACCATATGGAGCGGGATTCTCATGTGCCATATAGCCTACAAGCCCACAATGACGCTTGCGTAATGCCGTAATTGAAGACTCCTTATCCTGCTTAACAAGCGTTTCGTTATAATAACCAATCAATGTAGGATACAGAGTATCAAAGTCATTATATATGTTTTCCGCCATTGCTTTGTGGTAAACATCAAGATTTGGAGTCTCACCAGACTCAATACGTCTGTTAAACGTTTTAATGTACTGCATAATACGGTGTGTTGTCACTCGATACAAAGTGTATGACATGCCCATAGCCTCCGCCATTTCAGAATCGGGCAGTGCCTTTGACTTATCCAAAAGAGAAAGCAATGTTCTAAGCAAGATGAACTGATTCCTATGTTCCAATTCCTGATGTGAATATGCAATCAATGTAGCGGCATTACTAAAGAGCCTCTCCCTATCATTAGAATCGCACTGTTGAAAAACAATCTCTTTTGTATCACAAGTTTTATTAATCCTCGATACCCTGACAGTAAGGAAATTTCTAAACGTATTGACTATCCATGCATCAAAAGTATCACTATTCTTTATTGTGCTTAATATCTGAAATGGCTTTGAGCTTTTACTCTCTCTGAGATAAAGGAAAAAATCATTAATCACATCATCAAAATTCTCCCAAGGAATGGTATTGTGCACATTGTGCTTTGACTTTAGTCTGTCATATAAACGCTCAGTCAATACATAGTACATCACTTCATCACTTTGCTCGTCACCACGCAAAATGAGTTCAAGAAGTTCTGCCGGTCTATTGTTATTATAGTGGTTCATATAAATTGCTTTACGCAAAGATAGTAAATTTTTTTTCTTTTATTGTAACCTTTTAATGTTTTTCCATACTATATAAATGAGGGTACTGAAAATTCAATCATTAAATATAACTAAAACAATGTCAACAAGAGCAGCAATTATCGTAAAGGACAAAAACACAATGAGAAACCTTTATCAGCATTATGATGGATATCCTGACGGATTGGGGAAACAATTGAAAGATTTTCTAAAAACCTACATCAATGAAAAAACAATCAATGTGGACTCACTCACTATGTCTATTGTAGATGAAGGTATTGCAGAACACACGAATTGGATTCATTCCGACGAGGAATACCTATATATCATTGATTGTGACCAAAGGAGACTCACTGGTTACAATGTTGGTTTCAGTTGGGCGTATCATAATCAGTTTAATAAAAATGGAAAGACAGACTACTGTGCTTGGGCAAAACACATCGACATCAATGACATTCAAGATCCTATAATTGAATTGGAATACTCTTTTATACCATCAAAGGGCAACAAAATCAATATAATAGACACATTAGATGAAGTAGGAATGCTCTATCTTGGTTTGGCTGGATTAATAAGTGCAGAGGTGCTTATTGATGAAGATTCTTGCGTGAGGGCAAAGGAACATTTGGAAATGTTCAAGCGTGATTTACCTGCATCTAACAAAAGCAATGATGAGTTTGTTACAAGATTCCTAAGAAATGCTGAGGATATCATTGAACGTGAACGACAGAGATTTTCACAAAATAAAAATCTATTAAATTAAAAAGGAACATTTTATATATTACACAATGAAAGATTTACCAATACTGAAATACACTGACCTGCGTGAGGTCATGTATCTGGATTGTCACAACCATCTTAATGGAGTTGTGGTAGATGATGCATCGCTTGAAGTGATGTTAAGAATTGAGAAAACTTTGAACCGATTGGAAATAATGGGTGATGATGACAAACGATATTTATGGATTGAGATAAAGGCTCCTTCTAAAAAATACAGGGATGAGGAAGTTGACGAAAACGACAACTACTGGTATGTATTGTTAACGGGACTCTATCAGGAGATGCATTATATGATTTTATCCAACGAAGAAGGGCGATTTATTGATTTACGAAGCCAAAGATTCGTACGCGAAGAACGGAAACCAGATGTGTTTTATGGGAATGTTAGTAGGGCATTAAAAAAATTAGAGAAATACGTTACTGCTTTAGTTGACCAGATTTGTATTAATCCCGATGAGTATAATGCATACGTTGCAAAAAATCTGCCATATAGGAAGCGTAAAGGAAAAATCAGACGTAAGGATTTAAATAGGATTTGTCCTACTTACAAAACATTTGACAACCCAGAGCGTGCGGTTTCAATTGTGAACAAAATGGAACGTATGCCTATTATCACTTATGACAAAATGACGCTCAGAACCTATATGCATATATGGAGGATTCTTTATGAAGCATATTGCACCAAGAATACATTTTTAGACCAAAAGAAAGAATTTTTCTCTGGCTTATCTGACATTGAGGTATTCAAACATAACAACAAAGGTTTTGAAACAGAGGGTCTTGACCTTGACTCGGAAAAAGATTTTCTAAAGTGGATGGATGAAAACAGCCCATACCATTGTCTTGATGTTGCATACGCAAGAATATCTCTTGCTCCTATTAAAAATGGAGTTTCTTGGTATGTCAAAGACGCTGACATACCTAATGGTAAGTGGTTCTTCTCACTTTCATATAGCATTTATGGATATTCTGAAGATGTGGTGAATATGCTTGAGGCTTTGGAAGAAGCTGGTATTGGCTTGCGATGTGACTCTCTTACCAGATTAAATAAAATGGCTCTTGAGGAAGATTGGGTAAGCCTTTCCCCTTTGCCAAACAAATATAAGCATGATGATGAATTGGGGAGTGAGATTTCATTGCCATATATTGATGAAGATATCTCTAAAGAACAGGTATGTAAATTGATAGAGGCTGCAGAATGGAATCCGTTGGAGCAAGTCAGACCGCTATAAAAACTATTTTTAAAAACTATTTTACCTTAAATTTTACATAATTGAAAAAGATACTATTATGCAACGTTCCGCTCTCTAACTATGGGTTTGACAAATTTCGTAATCTACGTTTGGGTGAAGTCTTAAATACTCGTATGATGTATTTTGATTTAATGACCATAAACGACAGAAAAGCATAATATACTTCTAAAAACAGCCCCATAAAAGCTTTTGGGTGGGAGGATTACACAAATTTACAAAAAGAATCTCTCTATGTTCTGAATTTTTTGTATTTTCGCACAATATTAATATCAACATCCTTGCTATGACAGAACAGGAGATAAAATCGTTAGTTGAGAGTCAGAGAAAATACTTCAGAAGCGGTGGTACGCTTGACTATAGTGTAAGAAAGAGCCGGCTCATTGCATTAAGGAATGGAATCTACAAATACGAGAGTGCCTTGAGTGCGGCACTGAAAACAGATTTGGGAAAAAGTGTTTTTGAAGGTTACGTCTGTGAAATAGGACTCACCCTATCAAAAATAACATGGACACTTAAACATCTGAAGTCACTGATGGCTGACAAACGCTACAGAATGCCACTTGTGCAGTTCCATTCAAAATGCTTCTCATCTGCCACTCCATACGGAACCATACTGATAATGAGTCCGTGGAACTACCCTGTCTTGCTCACTTTAGAACCATTGATTTACGCTATTGCAGCAGGGAACACCGTTATTCTGAAACCGTCCGCCTACGCTCCCACAGTAAGTCAGGTATTGTGTGATATGATTAGTGAAGTGTTCCCGCCTGAATTTGTATCTATGGTAAAGGGAGGCAGAGATGAGAACCAATCTCTACTGAACCAAAAGTTTGACTTCATATTCTTTACAGGAGGCAAAGCAGTGGGCAAGGTGGTACTAAAGCACGCTGCTGAGCACCTTACTCCCACCATTCTGGAACTTGGGGGCAAAAGTCCCTGCATTATTGACGCCTCAGCAAACATAAAGTTAGCGGCAAGAAGAGTTGTATTTGGAAAATACCTTAACTGCGGACAGACCTGTGTGGCTCCTGACTATATTCTGTGCCATAAAAGCGTTAAAGAGGCATTTATTAACGCCGTTAAAGAGGAAATCACAAGACAATTCAGCATAGACCCTATCAACAACCCGGACTACGGGAAAATAATAACCCGCAAGCACTTTGACCGCATACTTGGACTAATTGATGAGAGTAAAGTAGTTTACGGCGGAGTGTCAAATCTTACCACACTTCAAATAGCCCCTACAGTTATGGACGGAGTTACTTTTGATGACAAGATTATGGGAGAGGAGATTTTCGGACCTGTGATGCCTATAATTGAATATGAGGATTTGGAGAGTATAATATCATACATTGAGGACAACCCACACCCGCTTGCCTTGTATCTTTTCACTAATGACAAGGCTGTAGAGTCCAAAGTAATGAAGAGTTGCCATTTTGGTGGCGGCTGTATAAATGACACTATGATTCATCTTGCCACTGATATGCCGTTTGGCGGAGTTGGTGAGAGCGGTATGGGCTCATACCATAACGAGGCAGGCTTTGAGGCGTTCACGCATCGCCGCAGCATAGTTGACAAAAAGAATTGGATAGACCTTTCAATACGCTATCAACCTTATAGTTCATTTAAGGAAAAACTTGTAAGAATGGTGATGAAGTAAGATGAAACTCAGCGATACAGCCATAGGGCATATCTCCGCAGCGGTGGCATACATATTTTTCGGGTTCAACATTCTATCTTGCAGAGCCATAGCCACAAGCGGATTCTTTACACCTGTAGATGTGTTCACTCTACGCTCTGTAGGTGCCACACTGCTATTCTGGATAGCATCGGCGTTCTTGCCTAAAGAGAAGGTTGATATTAAGGATTTTCCTAAAATATTTGCCGCCTCAATGTTGGGGTTTTACCTCTGCCAAATTGTATTTCTTGCAGCCATTGAAATAACCACCCCATTTGACTGTGCAATAGTGGCATCGCTCACCCCTATCTTTACAATGATAATAGCCGCCATAGCCATTCATGAGCCTATAACCGTAAAAAAGTGCAGCGGCGTACTGCTCAGCTTCATCGGGGTATTGACACTGATATTCAACACCACACATAGCGGAGGAGCCGTGGCAACCCAGCCTAAAGGCATTCTGCTTATGCTATGTAACGGAATCTGCTTTGCACTATATTTGGGTGTATTTAAGCCACTTATAACAAAATACAGCGTAGTCACGTTTATGAAATGGATATTCCTGTTCTCCACCCTAATGAGCCTGCCGTTCTCTGCAAGCCACTTAGTGAGTGTTGATTACACAGCCATACCCTCAAACATCATCGGCTACCTTATGTTTACCATAATATGTGCCACATTTATATCTTATTTTCTTATTCCTGTGGCACAACAACGCATACGCCCTACCCTTGTAAGCATGTACTCATATCTGCAACCAATGATAACGGCAGCCGTAGGCATATACGTGGGTATGGACTCTCTAACCATTCTTAAAGTTATAGCCGCCATACTTGTATTTACAGGCGTGGCAATAGTTCAGACAAGCCGCAGTGCCAAGTCTTAATGCAGTGGTTGCCAAATCTTAATATGGAATTCAGTAAAATAGACAATAGTGCAAGAAACCTGATAAAGGAGTATCTTACAGGCTGGCAATATACAGGCAGTGAATACTCTTACTACGCCTACATATCGTGGTTTGATAATCCGGAATGGGCAGAGTGTGATAACGCCCTATATATACGAGCCTCAGCATTTGACAAGACTGTATATTGGGTTCCCCTTGTAAAAGTTTACGATGATACAAGAGACAAGGTGGTGGCGGAGGCAATGGTTAGAATCCCGATAGGCTCCACTATAATGGCGGCAAGGGATACTCTTGTAAAAACATTAGACGGCATCTACACCGCTGTTACAAACCGTGACGATTCAGAGTATATCTATGAATCAGAGCATTTTATATCAATGAGTGGCAAGCATTTGCAAGCCAAACGCAACCATATACACAAGTTTCAGAACACATACGACTACACATTTCTGCCTCTTACAGCGGCTGATTTGCCAGAACTATATGCTTTTGAGGATAAATGGATGGCAGACCACCCTTACCCCGATGAGCACCAAAACACAGTCAATAGAGAGGCTGCACTTGCAAGAGAGTGGTTTAACGCCGCACTTAGCGGAGAACTCTACTGCGATATTCTGCGTGTTGACGGTACTGTGGCAGGCGTTTCCATCGGGGAAATACAGACCACAGGCAATGCTATAGTGCTATATGAAAAGGCAGACATCGGGTATGAAGGAGCATACTCATTTCTTGCCAAAACATTTGCAGAAAATCATTTTAAAAACTGCCAATACATTAACCGTCAAGAAGATATGGGATTGCCCGGTCTGAGAGCCTCAAAACTCAGTTACCACCCCACTACAGTGGCAGATAAATATTGGCTTACAGATAATTTCCGTAGGCTTAAACCATCAGACTACAGTATGCTTATGACTTTCTACAATAACGGCATAAGCACATTAAAAGACCCACTGTGGTACAAGAACTATACGGAACAGGAGTTACAAACCTTACTGCAAGATGGTTATGTTTTAGGGCTTTTTAGCGGAGATACACTTATTTCAGTTTGTGCCTTTGACCCCGATAAAGAGTACGGCAATAGACTTGCCTCCATCTGCAACCTTACAGACGGCATACAAATGTATGAGTTCTCAGGTCTTATGACATTAGATGGCTATAGAGGCAGCGGCTACCTTACGTCCGTGGCTAAAAGAGTTTTGCAATATGTAAAAGACAACATATCGCCGTGCCGCCTTTGTGCAGTAGTACAACACGATAACACCGCATCGCTGCACACATTAAAATCATTAGGCTTCACAGAAACCGCAGAAAAATCAGAACCCCCATACAGATTCAAGTACCTTACACTAAAATTTACCAAAATTATTTAGCCACAATCATAGTTTTTACTACCTTTGTGGCTGAATAATTCTGTTAAATGAAATACAAGGCAAAATATTATGTAGTGTGGAAAGGCAGGGCGACAGGGGTGTTTGGCTCTTGGGAGGCTTGCAAGGAGCAGGTGCAGGGTTTTGAGGGGGCGTTATATAAATCATTCCCCGATAGGGATAGTGCGGAGGCTGCATTTAAAAGTGACCCGCATAAATTCCTTACCGGCAAGCCAAAACAGCCTAAAATAAGTGCAGAGGAGCGTAAAAGCGGATATACAGAGAATGCACTTGCGGTAGATGCGGCATGTAGCGGAAACCCTGGCGATATGGAGTACCGTGGCGTATATGTAAAGACAGGAGAAGTTATTTTCCAAAGCCCTGTATATAAGTGTGGTACAAATAACATTGGGGAGTTTCTCGCCATTGTTCACGGACTTGCACTAATACAGAAGCAAGGCATTAAAGACATTATTATCTACTCCGATTCCGCCACCGCACAAAGTTGGGTCAGAAAGAAGAAATGCAATACTAAAATAATACCGTCACCAAATAACCAAAAGGTTTTTGAACGGATACAATCAGCGGAAAAGTGGTTACAGGAGAATACCTACACCACCCCAATAAAAAAATGGCATACGGAAATTTGGGGCGAGATACCCGCTGA
Source organism: Paludibacteraceae bacterium (assembly GCA_024399495.1). Classification (GTDB taxonomy): domain Bacteria; phylum Bacteroidota; class Bacteroidia; order Bacteroidales; family Paludibacteraceae; genus Enterocola. The sequence goes on along the minus strand of JAKSNY010000005.1, from coordinate 72,018 downwards.
TTTTGGGAGGAAATGAAAACATTAAAACAATACCTTAAAGCCAACGCCCTATTTTGGTACGGAATGCTGCTTACCATACTTATTATGGGGCTGTTCCTATTTGAGAACGGACTTATAAACGGTTTTCTAATGCTTAACAGCCACCACACACCGTTTTGGGATACATTCTTTTACTACTGCACATACCTTGGCGGCGGACTGCCATGCTATATTGGCATTGCCGTAATGATATTTTGGTTTAGAAAAGGTTTGTTTATTCTTGCAGGGCAATGCATTGCAGTCGTAATCACCCAACCACTTAAATACTCTTTTGCAAGACCAAGACCACTCTCCTTTTTCACCGATGCATTAGATCCCTCAAGTGCTGACCTTGGACCGCTGATAGATTCAGTATCACAATTCTACTCCATTCCTGGAGGCTATAATTCATTCCCAAGCGGACACACCTCAGCCATCTTTGCTTTTGTAGGGTGTCTTGCCGCCATACTTCCAAGCAAGTATAAAGGTTGGCAGGTGGCATTTCTCATTGTAGGAATTATAGGGGCATACTCCAGAATATATCTGTGTTGTCATTTTGTAGAAGATACACTCTCAGGAGCATTTGTAGGCTCTGTGTCAGTAGCCATTGCATATATTATTTTCTATTACAAAGATTGGGGAGAAAAACCGATATATACGCTACTACGTAGCGATGTATGATGTATTATACGCTACTGTGTAGCGATGTATGATGTATAATGTATGATGTATAACTGTCAACTTGCATTTTACACATTGGGTTGTAAGCTTAATTTTGCTGAATCATCTTATTTGGCAAAAACGCTTTATGATGCAGGTTTCAGTAAGGCATCTGCCACAGAATCGCCCGATGTCTGCATAATAAACACTTGCACCGTAACCGATGCGGCAGACCGCAAGGGGCGGCAGCTCATTCACAGCATAAACCGCAAGCACCCTAATGCCTTCATCATAGTTACAGGCTGCTATGCCCAACTAAAATCTGAAGAAATAAGCCAAATACCAGGGGTTGATTTAGTGCTTGGTGCAAACGATAAGTTCTCAATACCTGAACTGTTACAAAAAATAAAAGACAAACAATCAATAGCCAAAATACAAGTAACTGACTGCAAACACACCACCCCATTCTATCCATCAGTATCGTCAGAGGGCAGGACACGCCATTTCCTTAAAATACAGGACGGCTGTGACCGTTTCTGCTCATACTGTGCCATTCCGTTTGCACGTGGCAGAAGCCGCAACGGTGCCATTTCAGATATAATAAAGCAAGCGGAGCAAGTTGCCGCTATGGGTGGCAAGGAGATTATTCTTACAGGGGTTAATATCGGGGATTTTGGCAAATCTACAGGAGAGACATTCTTAGAGTTAATAAAAGCGTTAGACAATGTGGAGGGAGTGGAGCGTTTCCGCATATCATCTATTGAACCTGACCTGCTTACAGATGAAATAATAGATTTTTGTGCCACAAGCAAGCGTTTTGCACCTCACTTCCATATTCCGCTACAATGTGGCTCTGATGAGATGCTTAAACTTATGCATCGCAGATACGATACTGCTCTTTTTGCAGAAAAGATTTTAAAAATAAAGAGCCTCATACCCGATGCCTTCATTGGCGTAGATGTAATAGCCGGTATGCGTGGTGAGACCACGGAACTGTTCAATGAGAGCCTTGATTTTATTAAATCACTGCCAATCACAAGATTACATGTGTTCCCATATTCTGAAAGGGCAAACACTGCGGCACTTAAAATTCCTTACAAAGTAAGCCCTGCAGAGCAGAAACGCCGTGTAAAATTGCTTATGGATTGGTCTGCAGAGCAATTAACCGCATTCTACAACAGTCAGGTAGGCACAGAGCGTAGCGTGCTTTGGGAAGCCACTAAAAAAGATGGTATGATGTTCGGGTTTACAGAAAACTATGTAAGATTACAGACTCCGTTTGTCAAGGAAAAAATCAATACTGTAGAAACATTGACCATTGCAGCCGATATGCTCAGTTTTGAGCCTGTTCTATAAAAATTCACTATCTTTGTACCCGATATGCAGTTTAACCTGATACATACAGACTCAGCCACCAATGCACGTGCAGGGCTGCTGACTACAGACCATGGAGTTATAGAGACCCCTATTTTTATGCCTGTAGGCACTGTGGGCAGCGTTAAGGCGGTACACCAAAGGGAGTTGAAAGATGACATAAAGGCTCAAATAATATTGGGTAACACCTACCACCTGTACCTAAGACCAGGGCTTGACATACTGCACAAGGCAGGCGGTCTGCATAAATTTATGGGTTGGGATAAGCCTATACTTACAGATAGTGGCGGATTTCAAGTGTTCTCACTCTCCAACACACGCAAACTAAAAGAAGAAGGTGTTACATTCAGTTCTCATATAGATGGTAGCAAGCATCTCTTTACCCCGGAGAATGTGGTTGACACACAGCGTATTATAGGCTCTGACATAATGATGGTACTTGATGAGTGCTGCCCTGGCGATGCAGACTATGCCTACGCTAAAAAATCTCTTGAACTCACGCATAAATGGCTTGAAAGAGGAATAAAACATTTTAATGAGACTGAGCCACTATATGGCTACCATCAGAGTTATTTCCCTATTGTCCAAGGGTGCGTATATCCCGATTTAAGACGAGAGTCTGCACATCGGGTGGCGGAAATGGATATGGACGGAAACGCCATAGGCGGACTTGCCGTAGGAGAGCCTACAGAGAAGATGTATGAGATGATAGAGGTTGTAAATGAGATACTGCCTACAGACAAGCCCCGATACCTTATGGGCGTAGGAACCCCTGCCAATATTCTTGAAGCCATAGAGCGTGGCGTGGATATGTTTGACTGCGTTATGCCTACACGTAACGGACGTAACGGAATGCTGTTCACTAAAAACGGCACCATAAACATACGTAACGCCAAATGGGCTGACTGTTTTGAGCCGCTTGACCCCGATGGAGAGAGTTACGTAGATTCCGCCTATACCAAAGCCTATCTCAGACACCTCACCATAAGCGACGAACTGCTTGCCCTGCAAATAGCCTCCATTCATAATCTTGCATTCTACCTTTGGCTTGTAAAAGAGGCTCGCAAGCACATAATCTCAGGCGATTTCAGCGAGTGGAAACGCTCAATTATAGACAATCTGAGCAAAAGGCTTTAATATCTCACCTTTTTTTAGTAACTTTGCACGTTTATAGTGTGCGTATGTTATTCAAAAGGTACATAGTGTTTTTACTGTTGGCCATCACTCTGCCACAGAGCGTATTCAGCAAAATCAAGTCTAATAAAGTCAAGACTATGCCTGCCGACAGTATTGAGATTGAGATAACAGACACCATTCAAACAGAAAAATCGGACAGCACCAAGATTGAAAAGGCTATTGCAAAAATAGACAAACTTACAGCAGGCGAGGCATTAAAAGCATGGCACGTCACAGAGGCATCTGCCATTGAGATGCCTACAATTCCAGACACATTGCACCTTAATTACCAGACAGCAACTACCCCCGTATATCAAAAATATATTGCGGCTGAATGGCTTGGAAACTTAGGACTACCCGCCCAATCAGCTATATTTGCAGAACGTCCCACTACTATGCTTGCTGGCGATAACATTTTCTTAAGACCCTACATACCATACTATTTAGGCGTTGAAAACGTCTATTTTTACAACACAAGAGTTCCATACACTAATGTATCGTACTATACAGGTGGGCTTTTCACTCAACATGCAGAGGACAGGGTTAACGGACTTTTTTCCATCAACGCAAACAAGCGTCTTAATTTTGGATTGTGTTTTGACCTTCTGTATGGAAGAGGAATGTACTACAACCAATCATCTACCGATGTAAACGGGGCTTTCAATCTTAGTTATCGGGGAGAGAAATACTCCCTATATTTTATAGCGGGGCTTAATAATTTTAAGAATTATGAGAATGGTGGCATAAAGAATGACGGCGATTTAAAGAATATGACAGACAGTTATATACTACAAACAAACCTCAATAATGCCTACTCCACTTTTCGTTCTTATTATTTATGGATGGATAACCAATACCATTTAGGTTATGATGAAATAGACCCCGATGACAGTGAGAAAAAGACTTTTGTGCCTGTCACCACACTATCATACGCCATTAAATACGAGGGCAAACACAAACGCTATTATGAGAGAAGCATAACGGAGGGGTTTTATGCAAATAATTTTTACTCTGATAAATGTACCAGAGACACCGTTGCCACTAATTTTATCCGCAATGTGCTTTCCATTACATTTAACGAGGGTTTCAAGCCTTGGGCGGTATTTTCTCTAAGGGCTTTTGCAGAGGCTGATTGGGAAGAGAATATGCGTTTGATAGCAGATTCCACGTATGCTTGGAAATCTGAAGGTAAAGTAAGCGTAGGCGGTGAGTTATTCAAACGTAAAGGAAACACCACATTCGGTGTTTTGGGAGAAGCGTTGATATTAGGTTCCAACAAGAGATTTGCATTTAACGTAAACGGAGATTTCAACACCATTATCCCGCTAAATACCTGTAGTCTTACAATAAATGCAGAGGGGCATATTAAAAGCACCAATCCAAGTTATTTCCATGAACATTACTACTCTAACCACTTTATTTGGGAAAATAATTTTAATAATGAATGGAACGCACGGGGCTACGGCAAAATAGGCATTCCTAACAAATGGGTTGATTTTGAGGTGGGTGCAGGCTGGCAAGGGCTTAAGGAGCATATCTATTTTGATACTTTGGCTATGCCTCAGCAATGCCACGATTTTATACAGATAGTAAGTGGCGAGGCTAAGGTCAATCTTCATTTGTGGTGGTTCCATTGGGAAAACAAAGCTGTTGTGCAATATTCATCAAATAAAGATGTACTACCGTTGCCTCTTGTATCTCTGTACTCTAATTTCTATGCCTCTTTTGCTATATGGAAAAAAATTCTAAAAATTCAGATGGGTGTTGATTGCCGCTACAATACAGAATATTATGCTAACGCATATATGCCGGCAACAGGTCAGTTCTATCTCCAAAACAAAACATTGGTGGGTAATTACCCTGAACTTAACGTATATGTAAACCTACATCTTAAACGATTCAGATTTTTTGTTATGTGGTACAATTTCTCAACTTTATTTATGGATAAGTTTTTTACCACTCCGCACCATCCTCTAAATCCAACTTCATTAAAATTAGGTCTATCGTGGAATTTTTATAATTGAAAGTTGAAAGTTAATATAGTTAATTATGAACAAGCAACTTATTACATTATTATCGTTTTCTGTTATAGTGCTGGCATTTGTTGCCATATCAGCCATAGTCAAGACAAAATACGCTTACCATAATAGAGATTTTAAAGAAATTCTCAATTCCGGAGAATTGAAGGTAATAGTGGAAGACAACAAGATGAGTTACTTTACCGTACAATGTGACTCTATGGTGGAGTGTGACAGTCTTGAAGGTCTGCAAGTAAAGATGGTGGAGGAGTTTGCCAAAAAGTATGGTCTCAATGTAACCTTTATAGAGCAACGTAACCTGCAGGATGCCATTACTATGATTAACAACGATGAGGTGGATCTGCTTGTATGGCACATACCTGTATATAACGATATGAAAGATAAAATAGCCTACACCATACCTGTGTTCACCAGCAGGCAGATGCTTATTCAACGTAAAAGGAACAAAAAAGACACCACACTGTTCATCACCAACCAACTTGATTTGGCGGAGAAAGAGGTTTATATAGTACCTGGCTCCATTTTTAAGCAAAGATTAGAGCATTTGCAAAAAGAGATGGGAGACACCATCTATCTGCGTGAGATTCCAGGCTCTAACGATGACCTGCTGTTCCGTCTTGTATCAGACCACTCTATTGACTATAGCGTATGTGATGAGTTTGTGGCAAGGGTACTCCAAAAAGAGTACCCCAATGTGGACCGCTCCACCGCCGTAAGTTTCACCCAAAACTACTCCTGGGGTGTAAGCCCCTCAGACCCTGCACTGCTTGACTCACTAAACACATGGCTTGCCATATACTTAGAGAGCAAGGAGTACAATAAAATTTACAGGAAATATACAGGAGTGAAATAATAGTTATGCATAATCATAGTAATCATCATAATTCACTAAATGCAGAGAATCTGAATAAGGCTTTTATTTGGGGTATTGCACTGAATGCCGCATTTGTCATTATTGAATTTGTGCTAGGCTTTATTTCCGGCTCACTTGGACTTGTTTCTGATGCCGGTCATAATTTAGGAGATACTGCAAGCCTTATTCTTGCCATGCTTGCACTTACTCTTGCATCAAAAGCACCTACATCAAACTACACATACGGATTAAGTAAGGGTACTATACTTGTATCACTTGTAAATGCAGTCATTCTAATGGTGGCAGTTGTGCTTATTGTTATTGAATGCATAGAGAAATTTGCTCATCCACAACCTGTTGACGGTAATTTTATAATTATAGTAGCGGCTGTAGGCGTTATAATAAACGGTGTTACGGCTTGGCTTTTTGTTAAGGACAAGGACAAAGACCTTAATGTTAAAGGTGCCTACCTTCACATGGCTATGGACGCACTTGTTTCTGTAGGTGTGGTGGTATCGGGTATAGTAATTAAATATACGGGATGGTATATAATAGACCCGATAATAGGGCTTGTAGTTGCTGTAATTATAGTGGTATCAACTTGGGAACTGCTGAAAGACAGTCTCCGTTTGGTACTTGACGGAGTGCCTGAAGGAATTGATGTAGAACAGATTAAAAATGCAATTCAAGAGATTGATGGTGTTGAAGACTGCCATCACCTGCATATTTGGGCATTAAGCACAACACAAAACGCCCTTACGGCACATATAGTTATTAAAGGGGATTCTGATACGGAATCTGTTAAAAAGAATGTAAAGCAAAAACTTGAGTCTTATAATATAAACCACGCCACAATAGAGACAGAGTCAAAACATTGCAGTTGTTCAGATATATGTTCCAGATAATAGCAACATCAATAATATTGCTTGCCGCTGTAATTTACATTGGCAAAAGCATATATAATGCCATAAGGGGCAGAAACAAATGTCCTTATAACTGCAAAGAGTGTCCGAAAGGGTCAAGGGACAAGGGTCAAGGGACAAGGATAAAAACTTATGAAACTTAGTGAATTACAAACAGGGAAAAGCGGCATAATAGTTAAGGTGTCCGGTTCTGGCAAATTCCGTAAGCGTATTATTGAGATGGGATTTGTGGGCGGACAAAGGGTTGATGTGTTGCTTAACGCTCCGCTTAAAGACCCTATCAAGTACAAACTGATGGATTATGAGGTCTCACTACGCAGAAAAGAGGCTGACCTTGTAGAGGTTATTACAGAAGAAGAGGCTGAACTGCAACGCTCAGAGCATACCGATTTGCCAAGCTCGGTTGAAGATACGGCAGAGGTTATGGGACACATTGCAGGAGAAAAAAGCAAAACCATAAATGTGGCACTTATTGGCAATCCCAATGCTGGTAAGACATCGCTGTTTAATATAGCATCGGGTTCTCACGAGCATGTGGGCAACTATACAGGTGTCACCGTTGATGCAAAAGAGGGGCATTTTGAGTTTGAAGGCTATTCATTCAATATATTTGACCTGCCTGGAACCTATTCTCTTTCAACTTACACCCCTGAAGAGATTTATGTTCGCAAACACATTTTCAAATCCACACCCGATGTAATAATAAACATAGTTGGAGCGTCAAGCCTTGAGCGTAATCTATACCTTACAACCCAACTGATTGATATGGATATACCCACCGTCATTGCTCTGAATATGTATGATGAGTTACAAAAAAGCGGTGCTTCTCTTGACACAAAGGCGTTAGGTTCAATGTTTGGTATGCCCGTAATACCAACTGTGGCAAGTGAAGGGTTTAATGGAAACAGCGGACTAAAGGAGTTGTTTGAAACGGTAATAAAGGTTTATACCAATACGGAGCCAACATCAAGACATATACATATAAACCATTGTGGTGAGTTACAGGAAGCCATTGACACCCTTAACAAACTTATCAACAAGTCTGATAACTTTAACGGCGTTATATCAAGCCGTTTCTATGCAGTAAAACTTATGGAGGGCGACAGCGAGATTGAGGATTATATAAAAACTCTTAGTAACGCCTCCGATATAATCTCTTACAGAGATAAAGTTAAAGTTCACATAGAGAATGAGTTGGGTGAGGATTGCGAGAGTGCTATAATAAATGCCAAATACGGATTTATACAAGGTGCATTGGCAGAGACATATAAAGAGGGGGAGGTAGATGCATTTAGGGCTACCAAAGTTATAGATGCAGTGGTAACACATAAGTTCTGGGGATTCCCAATATTCATACTCTTTATGCTTGTAATGTTTGAGTGTACATTTGTTCTTGGTCAGTACCCGATGGATTGGATAGAATCGGGTTTTGAATGGCTTGCAAGCACTATAGGCTCATCTATGGCAGACGGACCTCTTAAAGACTTGCTGATAAACGGAATAATAAGCGGTGTGGGCGGTGTATTAGTATTCTTACCCAACATATTGATTCTATATTTCTTTATATCGCTGATGGAAGATTCTGGCTACCTGTCAAGGGCGGCGTTTATTATGGACAAGATAATGCACCGTATGGGATTGCACGGCAAATCTTTTGTGCCAATGCTTATGGGATTCGGGTGCAGTGTGCCTGCGGTAATGGCTACCAGAACTCTTGAAAGCAAAAGCAGCCGCCTTATAACTATGCTTGTAACACCGTTTATGAGTTGCAGTGCAAGGCTTCCTGTATATCTTATATTCACCGCCATATTTTTTCCAAAACACGCAGGGCTTGTAATGCTGAGCCTATACCTTTTAGGCATTGTCATTGCGGTTATTATGGCAAGAATACTGAAATGCACTCTGTTTAAGGAAGATGACATACCGTTTGTTATGGAACTTCCCCCATATCGTGTGCCAACTGTAAAATCGGCATTGCATCACATGTGGGAGAAATCAAAACAGTATCTAAAAAAGATGGGTACAATTATTCTGTTTGCCTCTATAATTATTTGGGCGTTAGGTTATTTTCCAAGACCAAAGACAAACAACATAACGGTTCAGCAACAACTGGAGCAAAGTTTCATAGGCAAGATTGGAAAGTTTATAGAGCCTGTTATGGAACCGCTTGGATTTGATTGGAAAATGAGCGTAAGCCTTGCTGCCGGATTGCCTGCAAAAGAGGTAATTGTAAGCACACTTTCAGTACTATACACAGGTACTGATGAGAGTGATGAGCTGGAAGATGTTATGCTATCACAAACCAAACCCGATGGCACACCTTTATACACTCCGCTTGTGGCGTTTACATTTATGGTGTTTGTACTGCTCTATTTCCCGTGTATAGCCACCCTTATAGCAATAAAACAAGAGAGCGGCAGCTGGAAATGGGCACTGTTCTCCGCTCTCTATTCCACCACTATAGCGTGGGTTGTTTGCTTTATAATCTACCAATTAGGCAGTCTGATTATTTAAGGTGGGTTCTATTTATTAGTTTTTTATAATTTTTTTGTTTATTATAGGTTTGGTTAGTTCTTTTATTGTTCCGGTCTGCTTTGGCTTTGTTTTTGTATATTACTAATATTCATTCGGTTACATAGCCCGCTATGCTCCCTCATTCATATCAGTAATCTCCTGAAAACAAACCTCAAACCAGCCTCGGACTAATAAATAGAACCCACCTTAAAGTAGTTGATACGCATGGCGTCCTTAACCTCATCAAGGGTCCGGGCTGCTATCTCACGAGCGGCAGTGCTACCCTTATGCAGTATCTCATAAACAGCGGCAGGGTCTTTTGCAAACTCCTTGCGGCGTTCACGGATTGGTGCAAGTTCCTCTTCAAGAATCTGACCTAAGAACTTCTTAACCTTCATATCTCCAAGACCGCCACGTGTATAGTGGTCTTTAAGCTCTTGAAGATTATTATATTCTGGAAGATATGCGGCAAAATGGGCATCCTTGCAGAATGCGTCAAGATAAGTAAACACCACATTACCCTCTAATTTACCTGGGTCTGTAACCTTAATGTGAGTAGGGTCTGTGTACATTGCACGCACCTTTTGTGTCAGAGAATCAGCCTCCTCACTAAGATATATGCAGTTACCCAATGACTTGCTCATCTTAGCCTTACCGTCTATACCTGGCAGACGCATGCAAGCCTGATTATCGGGGAGCAATATCTTAGGCTCTACAAGTGTCTCACCGTATGCATTGTTAAAACGGCGTACAATCTCTACACACTGCTCTATCATAGGTGCCTGATCAATACCTACAGGAACTGTTGTAGCCTTAAATGCGGTAATGTCAGCAGCCTGCGATATAGGGTATGTAAAGAAGCCTACAGGAATACTCTCATCTGCAAAGCCACGCATCTTAATCTCCGTCTTAACTGTAGGATTACGCTGAAGCCTTGCCACCGATACAAGGTTCATATAGTAGAATGTAAGCTCACACAACTCAGGTATCATTGACTGTATAAAGAGTGTGCTCTTCTGAGGGTCAAGACCGCATGCAAGGTAGTCAAGAGCCACCTCTATAATGTTATCTCTAACCTTGCCTGGATTGTCTGCATTATCTGTAAGTGCCTGTGCATCGGCAATCATTATAAGCACCTTGTCATACTCTCCAGAGTTCTGCAACACCACTCTACGGCGTAGCGAACCCACATAATGCCCTATATGCAACTTACCTGTAGGGCGGTCACCTGTTAAAATTATCTTTTCCATTTTCATACATCATACATCATACATTATATTTTCATCACTGCTCATCTGGAGCATTGATGAAAATATACATTCCTTTGCCTTCCACCATTACGCTTCCGGTCTCGGAAAAATCCTTTATTGTCTTATTCTTTGATTTAACACCTTCTAAGTTAATCTCATCTATGGTTCCCACAAGTTTCCAATTACCCTGAGGCAATTTAACGTTAAATGTATAACCAAAATCACCTCCGTTTATAAGCACCAAAACCTTGTTATCCACCATATAGCCTAACACGCTCTCATTATCAGCAGGTGCATACCACTTATAGTACCCCTCTGGAACCGCCTCTGCCTGACGGAACACCTTACCATATTCTGAATTACGCAATTTGTTCAAGCCCTTCCAGAATGCAAGCATATTAGCATAATCATTCTTATTCTCCTTTGTAGGCTTCTGCCCTACCTGCTCCCACTGATAATCGTTAGCCTCACGGCAGTTATAAGAATCCCTATAACCATGGTAGTAGAAATTGTAGTTCTTAGAGTGTTTTACAATCTCCTGCATCGGGGCATGAGCCTTACTTCTCATAATCTCTGAACCACCATGGCAAACAATAGGACCAAGTGTGGTGTACATAAGTGTGGCGGCTATCTTATACTCTTTCTGGTCAACGTGTGTGCGTCCGTCAAAATCGGCACCGCCAAATTGGTCTGCAAGTGCAAAATTATCATGAATATCAAGATAGGTTATGCCACTGCAAGGGCTTTTGTCCTCCTTGTAAGTGCAAGTAAGACCTTTCATAACATTGGCTCTCTCAGAGAACTTGCCGCCTGCCCATCCACGGTCTGTTTTTGGGTCTTTAAGGTCAAAAGTGGCACCCTTGTAGGCGTTACGGCTCTCATCTTGGAAATAGCAGATAGGAGCGTCCTCCTTATACCAATCCCAATCAGGGTTATTCTCATAATCGGGGTCATTGGAACCAATCCAAGGCTCTCCGTAAAGTATCTTGTCATACCCTATGGTCTCTTTCAGGGTCTTAAGAGTCTGCTGGTCCATCTGACCTGCAAGGTCTATACGGAAACCGTCTATACCAAACTCATTTATAAAGTACATACATTGGTCTATAAGCCAACGCTGTGTCATAGGACGGTTCTCTGTCTTAATCTCATTACCGTAACCTCCTATATGCTCAAAATTCTTGGTCCTGTAGTAATACTGCTTGTCAAAACCATTAAAGTTAAAGTTCCAATTATGACCTTCCATATCCTCTGCCGTATGATTAGGCACAAGGTCTATAATTACGGCTATGCCTTTATCGTGGAATGCCTGAACCAAATCACGGAATTGGTCACGCTCACTACCGTTATCTGAACCTTTTACTCTGTAACGGCTCTCTACAGCCATAGCAAACGATGTGCGGTAACCCCACTGATAGTTCTCATTAGCAATGCCTTGGGCTATCATAAATGAGTCATTCTGATACGCCTCCTGCCACTCTGCATCGGGTATATGAAGGTACTCCTGCATAGGCTGCAAATGAACGGTGTTTATTCCCAAATCCACAAGATAATCAAATCCTATAGGCTCTCCTTTCTTGTTTTTCAGACCCGATGTAATCATTCCCTTCATAGTTCCCTTTAGGCTGTCTGGTAATGGTAGTTTATCTGTAAAGTCCTGTACATGAACCTCATACGATATTACGTCTTGCATTGCAGGAATACCACTGGCAAGAGGTGTTGCAGGCACTGTACGATGCCATACACGGCACTTTCCAAATGTATCGTCACTTACACGTGCATACGGGTCATTTATATGGACAGGGTGTGTCTCATAGAATCTGTTTCCAGGGTCTTTAAAGCCATGTACTGTAAAATCATACCATACACCTGCCAAATCCTTATCAAACTTAAATTCCCATACACCATCGTTATCTTTTTCCATCTCGTATTCCCCGATGGTAGGTATCGAGTCATTCTTATCGTTGTAAAGATAAAGCACCACATTTGTGGCACGAGGAGCGAATACACGGAATACAGTTTTGCCGTCATCTACATTGGCACCCAACTCCTTGGTGGAGTAAATCTCACGGAACCAGCCATCGTATGAGCAGAAAGCCTTTTGTTTAAGTGGCAGGAACTCAAGATAATATACACGCCTAATATCTATAGGCTCTGCCGGAGTTATAAGTGTGGTCTTGGCACCGTTTGGCAAAACACCGGCAATCTTTATCTCTTTACCTTTAGCATCAGTAAGCCTGTAATCCTCTATTTTTGTGGTTCTGCCATCGCCTATCTCTGCCCATATATTACCCGATAATTTCAGTTCAGCCCTCATTTGGAAAACCTCTGCCTGTGGCTTGAATACAAGATTACCGTTCTTTTGGTTTGGAGCACCACTCCACGGGTCTATCCAATCACCGTCATCGGTACGGAACTTGAATTGTGAATTGGATTTTATTACAGCCTCATCTGTATTATCGAACGACAAAACCCACTGATTACCAACCTTTTTCAAATCCCACTTAGTATCGGTGGTTGAAGCGTCCCAACCACGGAACTCTCCTGTTACAAACACCCTTTGTGGTTGCATCCCATACAGACCCTCATCAAAAATAAAGGTGACATTATCTCCAAAATCACTATAACATTGGTTCACCTGGTCTGGTGTAAAAGACTGTGCAAACAACGGAAGTGCCGCAAACGCTGATAATAGTAAGAATAATTTTTTCATAATTTATGTTTTTATTTTTCTTAAATTATACGAGTTTATGTGTACCCATCCAAGTGACTCATACCATCTGTGATGGTATTCGGCCCTCCCATAAAGGCTCTGTAAGCCTATGGGTCCCTCCCACTATACGTCCGCGTGGGTGCGGACGCACTTGTTATGGGTACACATAAACTCTAACCATTGGAGAGTACAAAAATAATTAAAATTTTTCTAAATTTCAATCTTTTTGCCCTTAGAATTCTTTACTTCTGCAGAAACCTCACGCACCATATCCTTAAGTTCCCCCATAAAAGTCTCCATAGAGTATTTGCCATGCTCTATATCACGCATCTTCTTTTCCCAAATACCTGTAAGGGTTGCACTTTTAAGTAGTTCATTCTCAATGGTGTCTATAAGGGCAATGCCTGTCTTGGTGGCTACAATGCGTTTTTTATCCCTTACTATGTAGTTTCTCTTAAATAGAGTCTCTATTATAGCGGCACGTGTAGATGGTCTGCCTATACCGTTCTCTTTCATTAAATCCCGCAATTCCTCATCATCTACAGTCTTGCCCGCAGTCTCCATAGCACGCAACAAACTTGCCTCAGAGTAATACTTAGGCGGCTGAGTCATCTTCTCTGCCAATGATGGTGTATGAGAACCACTCTCACCCTCTGTAAAAACAGGTAAGACATCAGCCTCATCGTCTTTCTTATCGCTTTTATCGTTAGGGAACAGCACTCTCCAACCAGGTTCCAGTATCACTTTACCCGATACTCTGAACTCCACATCGCCGCTCTTACCCTCTACCACAGTGTTTGCCACTTTACAATCGGGGTAGAAAACGGCAATAAACCTGCGGACTATAAGGTCATACACCCACTTCTCATCGGGGGTGAAATTATTAAAGAACTTGCCTGTAGGTATAATGGCGTGGTGGTCAGTAACTTTCTTATCGTTAAACACAGTGGAATCCTTGCGTAGTTTCTGACCCTTAAGAGGCTCCGTAAATGCCTTATAAGGTGTAAGACCTGCAAGTATCTGAGGCACTTTAGGATACACATCGCTTGGCAGAAATGTGGTATCCACCCTTGGGTATGTGGCAAGTTTCTTCTCATAGAGGCTTTGTATTATCTGCAAAGTTTTTTCTGCACTGTAGCCAAACCGCTTGTTGCACTCCACTTGCAGCGATGTAAGGTCAAACAGGCGTGGAGCAAGTTCCTTACCGTTCTTCTTCTCCACCGATGTAACCTCAAACTCCTTACCCTCAATATCCTGCAAAGCCTTTTCTGCGTCCTCTTTTTTATCAAACCTACCCTGCTTTACACTGAACGTGGTATCCCGATAAACGGTTTTCAGCTCCCAATAGGGCTGTGGCACAAAATTGTCTATCTCCTTCTGCCTCTTTACCACAAGAGCAAGGGTAGGAGTCTGCACCCTACCCACACTCAAAACCCCTTTACCATTACCGTATTTTATTGTATATAAGCGTGTTGCGTTTATACCAAGAAGCCAATCACCAATGGCTCTGGCACAGCCTGCCGCAAACAGAGTGTCAAACTTGGAAGCGTCATAAAGGTTATTGAACCCCTCTTTTATAGCCTCCTCTGTAAGTGATGAAATCCAAAGTCTCTTTACAGGCTTGGTACATTTGGCACACTGCATTACCCATCGTTGTATAACCTCACCCTCTTGCCCCGCATCACCGCAGTTTATAATTTCATCAGCCTCATTAAACAATTTTTCAATTACCTTAAACTGCTTCTGAACCCCATCATCATCCATTACCCTGATACCAAACTTATCGGGTATCATGGGAATCTCACTCATACGCCACCCTTTCCAACGCTCATTGTACTCATGCGGCTCCTTAAGTGTACACAGATGTCCGAAAGTCCACGTTACACAGTAACCGTTACCCTCCATATAGCCGTCACGCCTTTGGGTTGCCCCCAAGACTGCCGCTATCTCTCTTGCCACTGATGGCTTTTCCGCAATACAAATTTTCATAAAATTTCTTCAAAGAAAAGGTCAGGTAAAACACCTGACCTTTTACCTTTATTCTAATTAAAGCATTACGCTTTTTCTAATTGCAAAGTCTTAGTAGGTTGGTCACATACCTCTGATGGACCAAAGTATTGGATTGGTCCTGGGTAGATGTATGCTGTCTCAATAGCCCACTTGTCACGGTTTGCCGCAAAGAACTTGAACGGTGCACCGTCAAGTTCTACAAGAGCCTTACGGATTACAGGTTTCATTTCACCGTGGCGACGCTCCATATTCATCATCATAGTGATAGGAACACCAGCGGCAACCCACTCATCAGAAGGTTTTGTAGTATTCTTTATAAGTGACATATAACCTGTCTTGCCGGCACCTATAAGCTGGGCGGCATTGTAACCAAGGCTGTAGCAATAGTCAGCATCAAAGTTAGATGGAGCGGCACATCTGCCCTCATAACCAAAGAAGTGACCCAATGCAGAGAACTTGCCATTGTATTTGCCCTCTTCTTTCATAGCGGCAAGGCGTTTCTTAACCATCTCTATAAGAAGTTTCTCTGTCTCAATAAGTGAAACCTGAACATTACCGTGAGGGTCACGTTCAAGAGTAAGCTGTTTTGCAATAGCCTCTGGAAGTGATTTATATACAGCGGCACTTGCAGCAGAAAGTTGAGCAACAGCCTTCTTAACATCACTCTCTTTAGCAAGCAAATCGTTAAGTTCAGAGATAAGAATATTCATCTCAGGTATAAACTCTATCAAGCCCTCAGGTATTATGGCAACACCAAAATTATTGCCACGAGCGGCACGTGCGGCAACCTTATCGGCAATATCGTTTACAATTTGTGCAAGAGTCATCTTCTTAGCCTCAACCTCCTCTGATACTATACATACGTTAGGTTGTGTCTGAAGACCGCACTCAAGTGCAATGTGAGATGCACTACGACCCATAACCTTAATAAAGTGCCAATATTTCTTAGCAGAGTTGGCATCACGCATAATGTTGCCTATAACCTCTGAATAAACCTTACATGCAGTATCAAAACCAAAAGATGTCTCTATTTGGCTGTTTTTAAGGTCTCCGTCAATGGTTTTAGGGCAACCTATTACCTGAATACCGCACTGTTTCTGCAAATAGTACTCTGCAAGCACGCATGCGTTGGTATTTGAATCATCGCCGCCTATAATAACAAGAGCCTTGATACCCAATTGGTTACAAATCTCTATACCGCTATCAAACTGGTCTTGTTTCTCAAGTTTTGTACGTCCAGAACCTATTATATCAAAACCACCTGTATTACGGTAATCATCTATAATGTCTGATGTAAGCTCAATATACTTATGCTCTATAAGTCCGCTTGGACCGCCAAGGAATCCGTAAAGTTTGTTATCCTTATTCAAAGCCTTAAGACCATCAAACAAACCCGATATAACGTTATGACCGCCAGGAGCCTGACCACCTGAAAGAATGACACCTACATTCATTGCTGGTTTTGACTTAAGACTTATTGTCTTCTCAAATGTTACGACAGGCATTCCGTATGTATTAGGAAACAATTTCTTGATTTCTGCCTGGTCTGCTACAGACTCTGTAGCATCTCCCTCTTTAATGGAAACGGCACCTTTCAATGCCTTAGGTAGCTTAGGCTGATATGCAGCCCTTGCAATTTGCAACGCACTTTTGTTAATCATAATTTTATTTGTATTTAAGTTAAAAATATTTACAATTTAAACGGCACCGGTACAGAGAAAGCCATAAGCTTATCTGTTACAGGGTGCTTGAAACGCAACGTTTCTGCATGCAGGCAAAGCCTTCCGTATCGGCTGCTCTTACCGCCGTATTTAACGTCACCCACCACAGAGTGCCCAATACTTTGCAGATGTACACGTATTTGGTTCTTACGCCCTGTCTCCAAATTCAACTTTACAAGAGAATTGTACTTGTTGGTCTGCAAAACCTTATAGTTAGTTACGGCAAACTGACCTCCGTTATCGGTTGGCGATGAGTGCATCACCTTTTTTATATCCTCTTTAAGATAAGACTCTATATTACCCTCTGCCGGCTCTATAATCCCCTCTGCTATAGCAATATATGTACGCTCAATAACATAATTACGCCAATCGTCACGCAACTTTTTCTGAACCTCCTTTTTCTTGGCAAACATCATTACACCCGATGTCTCCCTATCAAGCCTATGAACAGCATACACATAATGGTCTCGCCCCAATGGTCTTAAGTATTGATTTAGCAGGTGTGTTGCAGACTCCTCTGCTGTGTTGGGTGTCTTGACTGATAGCAACCCCTCTTTTTTATCAACCACTATAATATCATCGTCCTCATACAGAATGGTAAGTTTAGGATGCTCAAAAACACCTTTGGTTCCTGCCTTTTGAACACTTAGCACATGTATGGCATCACCTTTTTTTAGAGGATAGTCAAATTTGGTTATAAGAGTCTGACCATTCAGCATTAACTGCCTGTGTTGTAACAATGACTTAACGGATGTACGACTCTGCCCCTTCAGTTTCTCAAAAAGGAACTCCAATAGAGGAGCGTCCTTATCAACCTTTATGACATACATTTTCTGCCTTGAATCCATACCCGTTTACCAATGTACCTTAAACCCTAAGGTGCAGCAATACCTCATGTTTCTGGCACCCAAAGTATATTTATTGCCATTATACTCCACTTCATGTCTTTTAGAAGGCAACTGACCGCCGTCCCAAAGGAACTCACACCCTACCACCAGTGCAAGCCTCTTCCAGATTGCCACCTCTAACGACGCATCAACACTTACCTGAGGCAAAGGTTTTGTATTAAACAGTCCGACAAATTCAGGGAAATACTTCTTCATGTCATCCTCCAATTCCTTTGTAGTGTCAAACGGCTCCCTAAAAGGCTGCAACATAAGCACATACAGATTAAACGCCACTTTATCCCACTCACCCATAAAATTCACAGCGGCGGCAAAACTTGGATCTATCTGCCATACATATCCTTCTTTATTAATTTCAAAATAGTGTTTAACCAAAGCCGGCTGACTGTTGTATAAATCCTTCAATACTTTTAGTTCAGGTTTGTCTAATATATCCCAATATTGGAAGTCAGCGACTATACCGACAGACGGCTCCAAACATAAATGAGGGTGTTTTCTTAATGGTTGGAAAGTAAGCATCATACCTCCGAATGCCCTTGCAGCCAAATCACGGCAAAAATCGTATTGACATCCGCTAACCGCACTGAAATACAACAAATTCTTACTTCTCTCACCGTTTTCAAGAACCTTATTTCCTGTAATCTTATCTCTTACTTCATACTGAAAAAAATCACCCGCAACATAAAAGAAACCTTTGTTACCATCATCCAACTGATTTATAAAATTGAATGAGACATTAGTGGCAAAACGAAGTTTATGCCTTTTAAAAGGAACCATTCCCTCAAATGCGGCATCTAGTTCAAATTTAAAATTGTTTGCCTGCTCCACCTTGCCGCCCAAAGATGCCTCTCCGTGAAATTTATTTATCTTCAGAGAGTCCAATCTGGTTTTGGTAGCCATATAGCCTTGTGCCCCGATGGGAAGCACAAAAGTGCAGAGCGAAAGAAATATAAAAAACTTAAGTTTCATAATTTAGGAATTTAGGAGTTTAGAAATTTAGGAGTTTAGGAGTTTGGGAGTTTAGGAGTTTGGGAGTTTGGGAGTTTTTTAACTCCTTTACTCCTTAACTCTCACTACCCTACGTGTAGATTTTCAGTTACAAGTTTCATTATCTTCTTGGTGTCATTACCAAGTTCCTTACGCAGCTGAGCATCATCAAACGCTGTAAGATATTTAATCATATAATCCACTATGCTATCAGAGAACACACCTTTAGATGTATATATAGCACGGTCTTTCTCAAGTTCCTTAGCAGCCGATACGCAAGAGTCAGGTAATTGCTCAAGAGCCTCCTGAACAGCCTTATTGCTGGCATCGTGGATATTAACACCAAGACCCACGTATGTCTTCTCCGCAATTTCAAGAGCATTAGGAATCTCAAATCCGTGACGTGCGGCGGCACACAGCGATGCCATAAGCAAATAGATATCCGCACAGCCGTCAGACGCTCTCCACTCAAATGTCTGCTTACCACTGAAATCCCTGCCGGATGCCTTCTCCATCGGGTTACAGTCTGCAGCCATATCCTTTCCGTTATTTATCCAGCCAAGCGGTACACGTACTAATGCACTACGGTTAGAGAACGACCAGCAAAGAGATGTAGGAGCCTCCTGATGAGGAACCAAACGCATAAACGATAGCGGATTAGGATTGCCAAATGCAGGCAGCGATGTACCAGCCTCCATATAACCCGCTATAGCCTTCTTGCATTCATCTGTAAGTTCTCCGTTCTTAACCATCACAGACTCACCGTTCTTTGTAAACTTGCAGTGCACATGAAGCCCGGAACCAGCCTTACCCACAGTAATCTTAGGGGCAAATGTAAGGGTTACGCCATACTCGTATGCAAGCTGACGCATAATCCATTTAGCCACCACAAGTTGGTCTGCCGCATCCTCTATGTTGGTAGGAGTAAACTCAATCTCATTCTGCTCATAAATCTTACCGTCTTGTGTAAAGTTACCCACCTCTGAGTGTCCGTACTTTATAAGGCCACCAGCCTGTGCTATAAGCCTCATAGCCTCCAAGCGGTAATCTGTAAACTTATTAAAAGGTGCACTCTCATGATACCCTTTTTGGTCAGGCACAGGATAAAGTTCCTCTGCATCTGCAATTATATAATACTCAAGCTCACCCATAGTCTCCATTTGTAAGCCTGTAGTTTCCTTAAATACCTTATGAGCCTTCTTTAGTATATACTCCGGAGAACTCTCAAACGGCTCACCGTCTCTATTATAGAAAGAGCAAAGAATATCTACCGTAGGTATCTCTGTAAATGGATTTAGGAATGCTGTCTTATATTTAGGCACTACGTATAGGTCACTTTTTCCTGCCTCGATGAACGGGAAAAGACTGGAACCATCAACTCTCTCACCTGCTGAGAGTATGCTCTCAAGGTGTTCTGCAGAGTTTATTACAAAATTAAGGGTTTTAAGCCTGCCGTCCCATCCGCAATAGTGGAAATTTATAAACTGCACCTCGTTCTCTGTACAATATTTAATAATATCCGCACGTGTAAACTCCGATGCAGGCTTCTTTAAAAACTGAACCAGTCTGTTTGGGTTCATTGCAATATTTGCATTCATATTATTTAAAGTAAATTTTATTCAAGTTGCAAAAATAAAACTTTTTTTGGTGTTTTGCAAAAAATACATATCTTTGCATAGTAAAATTTTTAAACAATACTGATTATGAAGAAGAGTGTTTTATTTTTAGTTTTGCCATTGATGGCAATTTTATTAGGTGTATCATCTTGCAAGAAAGATGACAAAGGTTCTAAATTCTCTGCAACATTCAGTGAGAGATCTGATGAATGTGTTATTACAGTAAAAGCAAGTGAATCCACACTTTGGCAGGTAGGAGCATTAGATGAGGATATGATCAGAAAAGCTGAATATGATCCTTACAGGAATAAGAAAGAAATTTGTGAATGGATTGCTAGACAAGCCCCTAGATTCTACAAAGGCAATAATGCGATAGTTTTTGATAAATCTTCACTGACACCTAATATCAAATACTATTTTTACACATTTAGCGTAAATGATATAGATGAGGCTAAGGTTACAGGGATAGCGGAAATCTTTGAGTACACACTAACCACAAACAACTAATTATCGGGGATTATCCTAAAAGTAAAACAAGCGTTATAGCAGAAAGTTATAACGCTTGTTTTTTTAGATAGAAGTCATTTTTTTGAGACTTTCACAAATTTTTGACGTAAAAAAATGTTGGTTCACAAGGTTGCGTACTGATGAATAAAAGAAACAGAAACAAAAGGGTGCATATATGTGAAAGAGGCTGTTGACCGATTACGCTTTTGTAAAAATATTACTCTCGAAAACTTATTCTATCATACAAAAGTATATTTCTATGCAACATTCTGAAAATAAATGATATATGCAAATATTTTTTCTATTTTTATATCGTTCCCCGTTTTTCAAAAAGCATTTTTACTATCATTCCCCATTTTTGCTGGTTCACAAGGTTGTGGTTCACAAGGTTGTGAACCACAATATATATTCCGTCATTTTTTTGCGACTTTTGACCCGCAATCCTTGCATTTATAGATTACACGGATTTTATCACGAATTTTGTCTATTAGTCCCGGAAGTTGAGGGATATTATTGAGTGCTGACGCGCGAAAAAAAGGACTGCCACCGATACTTTGTAATTGTTGTGGACTGTCCTTTTGTATGAAAGAGATAGGTGTTTATTTCTTTACATATCTAACATGGTAACTCCCACCTGACGAGGAAGAACGAACTTCCGGTTCGGTGTTGTAATTTTCACGCTGATTGAATCCGTACATATGGAAAGTGCTTTTGAAATATATAATTTGTTCGCCCTCAATCCAATACTCACCAATCTGACTGATATATGTATCGTATGATCCGTCATGAGTATGATCTCGAGTGAACGGAAAATATAATAACTTTCCGGAGGTAATGTCCCCAAAACGTGCGTCACCACTATATATTAGAGCCATTGCTTCTTCTTTAGTGGGCAACCTGCAACCTTCCGGTGCATGATTTACCGCTTCCTCGTACGTAAAAGGACGACCTTTTTCTGCGCCATTGGTTGTGCCGTAATTGGTTTTAGACCAATAAACATCTCCTATCCGAACAAAATCGGCATAATCGCCTTTGGTGGCGACTAACCGTAAACATCCATTTGCATGCGCTGTACACATATAAATATCGTCTCCCAAACCGATTGTGTTGGCATTATCTTCCATTGTCATCAGTTCTTCGGGGGTCGGAATGCGCCAGTTGTCTTTACCGTATTTGTTTTGTCGGTTAATATTTGCTATCACATCATCAGGGTGAGTAGTAAAATACCCCAAATCCGCAGGATATACCCATAGATACCCATTGATACATATAGGACTTGACAACGTTTTTGCTGTCCTTTTGGGTAGTGGTTTAGTTAAGAAAGCCCCTTTTATTCGATACTTATTGACATAAGTTGGTCTATTGTTGATTGCGCCAGCGAAAAATACGAAAGAGCCATCAAGACAAATCCCAAAAGAATTCTTTTCATAGTACTTATTGAGCTAATTTACGGACAATAAGTCCATTTAGAGAATATTCTTCGGGAAATCCACCACCAAGAGGAATTTCTTTGTTTGCATCTACTCCCAATATTGTGACACCAGTTTTTACTTTTCCATCACGCACTACACTCCATAATACAGTAACAGGAAAAGAATTGTAATTTTTCAAAGATATCGTTGGATGCGACACGTAGCAATCAGGGCAACCATTAATAAAAATTACATCAACACCTCCTATATCATCTGTTGAACAAATACCATTGATGCGGTACGGACATTCGTCTTTGACTGTAGCATCTTCATTGTTAATGTTGACTTTTACATCTTGGCTGTAGCCAAAGAAAGTGATGCCTAAAATGGCGCATAATAAAATAATTTTTTTCATTGTAAATTGTTAGCAGTTATATCCCATCGCTATCGGTTTTTAATTGATAAATAATTCTTTACTCACTTGACGGCTTTTCGATAACTCCGTTTGCTCCAAAAATTGTAGAATGGCATACACACAAAAAAGCGTGGAGTTTGTCTGCTTCAATCTGATCCTCTGAGGTCTTCGACTACCTTTATCAACCAAATTTATACCAACAATGCCCACGCTATACGTGAACAAATAGGCATTGTCTTGGTTGATAAATTCTGAAAGTGTCGAAGTTTCAGGGAATCAAGATTTTGCTTATGCTATTTTCTATATTTCCAAGGTGTGTATGCTAATACACGATTTTATTTCATAGGCAATATGATTTTAATGATATTGTTTTATTTTTTACCATGCTTCTCTGCTATTACACTCATTGAGCCATCGTCTGCATCATTTGATAAGCAGACTTACATGCTTGATAAGACTCCTGAGAAATAGGCTTTGCCATAATTGTACTTGTTTTAGTTCACTTTGCAACTTTAGGTTACAAAGGTACGGATTTTTTTGAGATTAGCAATTTTTTCCTCTGGCCAATGGCTTCGGAACCGAACCATAAAGTTGTGAACCAGTGGGCGTTGACGGATTAAATATCCGTACTACCCTGCGGGGGCTCCCTAACAACAAAAAAGAATCGCCTGTCGCGATGCGTTGACGGATTACTCGCCACTGCGTGGCTCGTGAACCGTCACGCCCATGCAAATTGAAGCATGTGGCTACGCCATTATGCTCTTTTTTGTGTCCGCCCATATCCAAGTGAGCAAGCTCCCTTGTCTATGTGCAAACACAAAAAAAGCATCTGCAACGCAGATGCTTCAATTTGTCAGTGGTGGGCGTTGACGGATTCGAACCGCCGACCCTCTGCTTGTAAGGCAGATGCTCTAAACCAGCTGAGCTAAACGCCCTTTCTCAAAAGCGGTACAAAAGTACAGCAAAATTTTTATACCACCAAATTTTTGTACCACTTTTTTTATTTTTATGTATTTTTATATGTTTTTATCTATTTAAAATAACAAACATACATCATACATTATACATCATACATTAAATCCTATTTCAACCTTGCCTGAATAGCTTTGGACTCAGCCTCGTAGCCTGGCTTGTTAAGCAGGGCGAACATATTCTTCTTGTATGCCTCAACACCTGGCTGGTTGAATGGATTTACATCAAGCAGATAGCCACTGATACCGCAAGCCTTCTCAAAGAAGTAGATTAACTCTCCTATATAGAATGCGTTAAGTTCAGGCATCTCAATAAGAATGTTAGGAACACCGCCATCTACGTGAGCAAGGCGTGTACCAAGTTCAGCCATCTTATTAACGTCATCTACACGCTTGCCGGCAAGGAAGTTAAGTCCATCAAGATTCTCGGCATCCATAGGAACCTCAAGTTTCTTGTTGGCTTTCTTAACAGAAATAACAGTCTCAAAAATTGAACGCTCGCCCTCTTGAATCCACTGACCCATAGAGTGAAGGTCTGTTGTAAAATCAACAGAGGCATTGAATATACCCTTATTCTCCTTACCCTCGCTCTCTCCGTAAAGTTGTTTCCACCACTCTGCCATAAAGTGAAGTTTAGGTTGGAAATTAGCAAGAATCTCAATCTTTTTACCGTTACGGTAAAGTTCATTACGTGTAGCGGCATAAACTGCTGCAGGGTTCTCTGCAAACGGAGTGTCAAGTCCGCAAACCTTCTCCATACGCTGTGCTCCCTCTACAAGAGCGTCAACATCAAGACCTGCAACAGCAATAGGAAGCAGACCTACAGGGGTAAGAACAGAGAAACGTCCACCCACATTATCAGGAATAACGTAAGTCTTGTAACCCTCTTTAGTAGAAAGTGTACGCAATGCACCCTTAGCCTTATCTGTAATGGCAACTATACGCTTGCAAGCCTCAGCCTTGCCCATCTGTTTCTCAAGTTGAGTCTTTAGCAGACGGAATGCAAGAGCGGTCTCAGTTGTAGTACCCGATTTAGAGATATTTATGATACCAAATTTCTTATCGGCAAGATACTCTGTAAGTTCAGCCAAATAGTCTTCCCCGATGTTATTGCCGGCAAAAACAATTACAGGCTTCTTGGCATACAGCCAAGAGAAACTGTTAGACAGTGCGTCTATAACAGCCTTTGCACCCAAATAACTACCACCGATACCTGCAACCACTACTACATCGCAGTTAGCACGCAGATATGCTGCCGTCTCCTTAACATCGGCAAGAAAATCCTTGGTTATAGATGACGGCAAATGCAGCCAACCAAGAAAATCGTTACCCTTACCTGTGCCGTTCTCCAGTGTCTCGGCACATTTCTTAACCTGAGCCTCATAGCCCATAACCTTGCTCTCAGACACAAAGTCCAAGCAGCTTTTGATTGATAATTTAATGTCTTCCATAAAAATATAGTTTAGGAGTTCAGGAGTTTAGGAGTTCAGGAGTCTCCTATACTCCTTTACTTTTAGTTTAGCTTTTCCGTTAGCACATTTATCTCTATATTAGGTGCAATGCGTTCATAAAGTATATTGTAGCACGCCTCCATAATAGGCATATCCACTCCAAGTGTCTCGTTTATCTCATGAATGCATTTTGTACCATAGTAGCCCTCCGCTATCATCTCCATCTCAAGTTGTGATGACTTTACAGAGTAGCCCTTGCCTATCATCGTACCAAACATACGGTTACGGCTGAACTTTGAGTATGCAGTCACAAGCAAATCGCCAAGATATGCCGCATCGCCTATGTTACGCTCCTTATCGGGTGCTATTTCATCTACAAAACGGCTCATCTCTCTTATTGAGTTTGATACAAGTATCGCCTGAAAGTTATCACCGTATTTTAGTCCGTGGCAGATTCCTGCCGCTATTGCATATACATTTTTAAGCACCGATGCGTACTCCATGCCACGCACGTCCCTACCAACGTATGTTTTAAGATACGGGTTTGATATTCTGTCGGCAAACCACTTAGCCAACTCCTGATTATGGCTTGCAACCGTAAGGTACGACAATCTCTCCAATGCCACCTCTTCTGCATGGCAAGGACCTGCAATAACACCCATATTGTTTATACTTACATCAAAGTACTTCTGAAAATAATCTGTTACTATCATATTCTCATCGGGTACTATACCTTTAATGGCTGTAATTATAAACTTATCTTTTATAGGTGTCTTCACCTTTGCCAAGTGAGCCTTAAGGAACGGAGACGGCATAGCAAACACAAGCACGTCAGAGTAGCGTATAGCCCTATTTATATCTGAGTAGAATTTTATTTTTTTAACATCAAATTGCACACCAGTAAGGTAAGATGGATTGGAGCCTGTCTTTATAAACTGCTCTATCTGCTCCGGACGTCGCATATACCAATTTATATGCTTGCCACACGTCATTGCTATTTTTGCAAGTGCGGTAGCCCAACTTCCGCCACCCATGATGCATATTTTTTTATCAGTATTTTTACCTTTCACTTCTGACATACTATTGTGCTATTATTACTTTCTGTCGCTACGCTCCTCAAACAAATCCGATTGCAAATTTACTAAAAAAATTTAATTCATCAAAGGCAATGCTTAGTAACTACTAAAATTACATTTTTCCAATATATTTCAAAGCATTTTCATACACTTTTCCAATATATTTTCTGCAGTGCACAGATGAAAGCAAAAACCAAAAAAATTGTAGATTTTTTTGAAATAAAATTGTACGATGGTACTTGAAAACCATAAAAAAATCACCATTATCTCGTATGCTGAGTTAATGGTGATGATTCTTTCTTGGCTAAGTTCAAGGAGAAAGTTTAAAGTTTGCTGATTTCCTCTGCATTAAGACCTGTGACATCTGCTATAAGTGCAATATCAAAACCTTTAAGTTTCATATTTTTTGCCACACTCAGCTTACCTTGTTCAAGACCTTGTTTAAGACCTTGCTTAAGACCTTCGTCTCTACCTTTCTTTTCTCCAAGTTCGTACTCATAACCTTCAGCATTCTTTATGGTACGATAATAATCCTGCTCCATGAAATACTGGTCGCTCTCCGCCTTGGTCATAGCGGACAATTCTGACAGGGTCTGCATTTTCTCAAACACAGGCTGCTTGTCCTTGAATTTTAAGTCAGTCCTCATTTTCTCCATGTTGGCAAGATTATATAGCCAATAATCTATTTGCGTCCTACATTCATTGTCCGGCTTGCCATTGTATGACGGCAACTCCAACGTAAAGGCTTTAACCTTATCGGTAAGGACTTCTCCCGTCTCTTTTACAATGAACTCTATAGTTCTGAAGGTCTTTGGCTGGAAGTCAGGAAGATGAAAGTCAAGGAAGAAGATTCCATAGACCGGCAGGATGTTGTAATCCCACTCTTTCCTCTCCTTTGTCTCCTCGTCAGCATCGCCGCTTTTTGCCTGTGATGCCACCTCTCTTGAGAGGTAGAACACCATACGTTCAGCAAAATGCTTCTGCTTTCTCTTCTGCATCTCCACAATGAACCTTGAGCCGTCCATTGTCTCACAAAGCAAATCAAACACCACGCCTCTGCCCATCTGAGTTTCCGCAAGACGCTCTTTATCAAGGTGCGTGATCTCTTTAATCTCAGAACTAAGTTCCAACAAATCTGTAAGGAACGCTTTCATAACCTCGGCATCGCCGAAATTCTTTTTGAACCCGAAGTCTGTCAACGGGTTCACATAACGAACATTATTCATACACTATTTAATTAAAATGGTTTAAACAATTAGTAGTGCTATAATGTATCGTTTTCCGATTATGTACTTACAAAGATACACAAACGAAAGCAAAAACCAAAAAAATTGCAGATTTTTTTGAAATAAAATTGTACGATGGTACTTGGAAACTTGTTTACATAGTACCAGAGTACAACTTTTATAAAAAACGGTACGTTTTTGGGTTTTGCTGAGTGCGACAGGTCTTCACCGAGCGTAGCGAGGTAAAGATACTAATTAAAAAATGTAGATTTTTTTGAATAAAATTGTACGATGGTACTTGGAAACCATAAAAAAATCACCACCATCGCCTCAAAATCAGAGGAATGGTGGTGAGAATAAAGCAGCAAACACAATGGTATAAGCACTCATAATGATTTTTGCGGCTTCATTTGCGGAAACAGCAGAACCTCCTGAATAGTGGTCTGACCTGTCATAAGCATTACAAGACGGTCTATACCTATGCCCATACCCGATGTTGGAGGCATACCGTACTCCAATGCACGCACAAAGTCCATATCAATGAACATAGCCTCATCATCGCCCTTCTGGCTAAGTTTAAGTTGCTCTTGGAAACGCTCATATTGGTCTATCGGGTCATTAAGTTCAGAATAGGCATTACACAGCTCTTTACCATTAACCATAAGCTCAAAACGCTCTGTAAGGTCAGGATTATTTCTGTGACGCTTGCATAGCGGCGACATCTCTATAGGATAATCAGTTATAAAAGTAGGCTGTATGTAGTTACCCTCACACTTCTCGCCAAAAATCTCATCTATAAGTTTTCCCTTGCCAAAAGATTCATCAACATCAATGTGCAACTGCTTGCAAACCCCACGCAGGGCTTCCTCGTCCATACCTGTAATATCAATTCCTGTAAACTCCTTAATGGAATCAATCATAGTAATACGCTTGAACGGACGCTTAAATGATATGGTGTTATCGCCCACCTTAACCTCTGTGGTACCGTTTACATCGATGCAAATCTTTTCAAGCATAGCCTCTGTAAAGTCCATCATCCAGTTGTAATCCTTGTAAGAGATATAAATCTCCATACAGGTGAACTCAGGATTATGAGTGCGGTCCATACCCTCGTTACGGAAATTCTTTGAGAACTCATACACCCCTTCAAAGCCACCCACTATAAGGCGTTTCAAGTAAAGTTCATCAGCAATACGCAGATATAGAGGAATATCAAGGGCATTATGGTGTGTAATGAATGGCCTTGCCGATGCACCTCCCGGAATAGATTGCAGGATGGGTGTCTCCACCTCCAAGTAGCCCTTAGTGTCAAAGAACTCACGCATTGACTTGTAAACCTTGTTACGCTTTAGGAATATATCCTTGACACCCTCATTTACAACCAAATCCACATAACGCTGACGGAATCTTAGTTCAGGGTCAGAAAAATCATCATAAACCACACCGTCCTTCTCCTTTACTATAGGCAAAGGTCTGAGAGACTTGCTAAGCACAGTAAGTTCAGACACATGAACGGAAATCTCACCAGTCTGCGTGCGGAATACATAACCTTTTATCCCGATAAAATCACCTATATCAAGCAGTTTCTTAAATACGGTGTTATACAACTCTTTATCGTCCGATGGGCAAATCTCATCACGCGATACATAAAGTTGGATTCTACCTTTTGAATCCTTTAAGTCAGCAAACGATGCCTTACCCATTATACGGCGGCTCATAAGCCTGCCTGCCATAGACACTTGGCGAGGCTCACCTTCATCACTAAAATTTGCCTTAACCTCATCAGAATACGCATTAACCACATACTCTGCCGCAGGATATGGGTTAATACCCATCTCCCTTAATTTTCCCAGACTCTCACGTCTGAATTGCTCCTGATCGTTTAAATTTTCCATAAATCACAAAGTTTAGGAGTTTAGGAGTTCAGGAGTTCAGGAGTCTCCTATACTCCTATACTCCTTTACTCCTATACTCTTAGAATTCCATTAAATACGCCTTGATAAACTCACCTATATCCCCATCCATAACTTTGTAACTTCGCCTGAAGGCTCGTTAAAAGTTACAAATCCTTTTTTATTGGGGGAACACCCCCAAACCCCTGCGTGCTTCGCACGGCGTACTTTGTACGCCTGTCGCCTACGGCTCTTCAGACTTAATTCATCATCAAATAAGTCTTGATAAATTCTCCAATATCCCCGTCCATAACTCCTTGTACATCGGAGGTTTGGTAGTTGGTGCGATGGTCTTTTACTCGGCGGTCATCAAATACGTATGAACGAATTTGAGAACCCCACTCTATCTTTTTCTTACCCTCCTCTATCTTAGCCTTCTCCGCATTGCGGTGCTGCAACTCACGCTCGTAAAGTTGGCTCTTAAGCAGTCGCAAGGCATTCTCACGGTTCTTTGGCTGGTCTCGCGTCTCTGTATTCTCAATAAGAATCTCCTCTTCCTCTCCCGTATAAGGGTCTTTGAACTGATAACGCAATCTTACACCCGATTCCACCTTATTTACATTCTGACCACCTGCTCCACCACTACGGAATGTATCCCAACTAAGCAGTGCAGGGTCTATCTTAATCTCTATGCTATCATCAATAAGCGGTATTACAAACACCGATGCAAAAGATGTCATACGCTTACCTTGTGCATTGTACGGCGATACACGCACCAAACGGTGAACACCGTTCTCACTCTTTAGGTATCCGTATGCAAACTCACCCTCTATAGTGAGCGATGCAGTCTTAATGCCTGCCTCATCACCCTCCTGATAGTTACTCATTGTAACTTTATAACCCACACGCTCACAGTAACGCTGGTACATCCTAAGCAGCATCGATGCCCAATCCTGACTCTCCGTTCCTCCTGCACCAGATACTATTTTTAATGAGCAACCCATGTTATCCTCTTCTGACGATAACATGTTCTTCATTTCCAAATCCTCTATTAGTTTTAATGCCAAGGCGTAAGCGGAATCCACCTCAGCCTCTGTAGAAACGCCCTCTTTAAAGAAATCAACAGCAAGGGCAAGTTCTTCAACAGCCTTTTTAACATCATTATAGCCCTCTACCCAACGCTTTAGGTCTTTAACCTTTTTCATTTGGGCATGAGCCTCATCTATATTGTTCCAAAAATCGGGAGCCTGAGTACGCAACTCCTCCTCCTCTATCTGTACTAACTTCTCATCTATGTCAAAGATACCTCCTTAGAGCGTCAGTACGTTCTTGAAGTTCTTTCAGTTGTTCTGCAGTAATCATTCCGTGATGTTTTTAATTTTTTTGCAAAAATAATAAAAAGCAGATTGATACACAAATAATTTTATTTTTCTTCGTCATATCGAACATAGTGAGATATCTTTATTAAGATCTCTCGCTTCGCTCAAAATGACGTAGGAGGAGGGCTACCCTCATACATCATACATCATACATCATACATAAAACTATGGTCTATAAGCCGCATCTTGCAAAAATTTTTGACTGTCCACAGGTCTCATAAGTTCTTGTAGTGAAACCTGTTTGTTTTGGTTCATATAAGACTCCACTATCCTGTATCCAAGATATATGCCTATTCTGCCAGGAGAGTCTTGGCTCAGACCCGATGTGAACGGAGCCGGCGACATATACTTGGTATAGACTCTCCAATCTGTAGAGAACACCTCTTTATTCTCCAATATATAGCCCCAAATCTCCTTTTCATACTTATCACACCATGCTAACTGCTCCTCTGTATAAGAAAGGACTCTATATTCAGGCTCATCGGGGAAGAAAACCTTAAGCAAATATATGAGTTTACCCTGAAAAATCATTTGGTCAAGCATTCTATCACCTGTAAGGCACTCAGGAAATGTGGCTGTAACCCAACCGTACATCATATCCACAGGCAGTTGCTCACGTGTCATAAACGGAACCTCATAATTGTATGCCACAGCGTTATATGGCTTATAGTCAGAGCCTAAATATTGGTCTATGCTGGCAGAAAGGAATCCGTCTGCAGTAACTATTGATTGGTTAAAACCCGATACGTGGAACAACACACGTGGAACCTGCTTATCAGGGAAATAGTGATGGAAATACTTGAATGCCAAGTTCAGCTTAGCCTCCACATCGGAGTATGAGGCATATACACTATCTACATCGCTTTGCAATTCTATAATGCCTGTATCAGCCTTAAACAACTCTATATCAGATACAGAGCGTACATTTATAACCCTATAGGCATACAGTGGCACAAACTCTCCGTACTTGGCTGTCAATGCCACAGTATCCATACTAAACAAATCCTTAAAAAATGGCTCTATAGATATCTCTGTAGGGTCATCAGAAACAGAAGAGTCATAAAACCTTGTTCTGCCATTAGAACAAGAAGCCATCATAAAAACACAAAAGGCTGCAATAAGCAGCCTATTTAGAACTTTAGCACTCATTTTGATATATTAAGGAACCAAGCAGACGGATATTCATCTTTAATATCCGTCATTACTTTTCTAACCTCTGCCTCGTTGTTTGACGCAAAGTAGCATACACGAGCCATACCATCCTGACTTATTATTATAATAGGCATACCTTTGCCTGTCTGCATTATCTGGTCTAAAAGATTCTGTGCGTTAAGCCTATCACTGAAACTGCCCACCACCACAAAATACTTTAGTGTAAGTTTATTGCCTTCTGTATCAAGGTACTCTGTGTTAGCAGGTTCTTCACTACTTACAGCATTAGCATCAGTGGCAGGAGCATACATCTGCTGCGTATATTTAGCCGCAGAGCATGCTATAGATATCACAAAAAATACTAATAAAAATATTCTTTTCATAACCTTTAAATTATAGGATTTTTATAGGGATTTTGGATTTTGGAAGAAGGGAGTTTACTGTAGTAAATGACCTTCTGAAAAATTCAAAATAACATAAAAGGGCTATAATTTTACCACTCAACCGGTTTTTTTGTTGGTATAATAAATGACAGCATTATCTCGTGAGTGTTAGATGAGTAGTTACGCAAGTTCTTGCCCACACTCATATCATAGCAGTAACCTATACGTAACCAATGCCACTCTGCACCTATCATAAATGACATCATATCACTTGAGAATGCATAACTTTGCAAGCCTGTGTAACCACCACGATACCCTATTCCAAACCAATATTTACCCTTATACATAGCGGTAATGCTGACATCAATGATATTGTCTTGTACAATCTTCACACTCTCCTTCTCACCTTGTGCATTCTTAACCGCAGCTTTATTAAGACCGCCTACATTCATATAGGCAAATGCAGGAGCCAAACTAAAGTTTTTAGGTAGAGGAATATTACCACGCACGTAAGCATTTATATGAGCAGGAGCAACGGTTGTTGAAACCTCCTTGGCTATATTAGGCATGTGAGTCATAGAGAAACCTACCAATAAATACTTGTATGACAATTCAAAGCCAAAGTCAAGGTCAAAGTTAGTGGTAGATACAACTTCTGTAGGTCTTTGAGGGTCTGCCGGGTCTCTCCATACGTGACGTGCAGGGTCAAAACGCTTGTTTATTACACCTGCCGACAAACCAAGAGATAACAAAAGGTCCTCTCTTAAATCTATATTATAGGCATAACAGATTTTAGCATCTATGGTCTGATTTGCAAGTCCTAACTCATCATATACAAAACTCAATCCAAATCCTGATTTAATCTTATCAAGATAATAGTGAGCATTTAACATTGCTGATGTAGGAGTTGTTGACAAACCCTGTGACGCCCATTGCAGACGTGTTGCCGTAAACAACTGAAGCTTATCATTGTTACCAATAGCAGAAGGGTTCTGATTTATACGTGAGAACATCTGCTCAGACAATTTAAAGTCTGCTTGTGCAAAAACGCTACCACTAACAAGCAATAACGCTATAACCAATAAACTACTCTTTTTCATTTTTTATTTTTGCTTTAAGGTTATTTACTTTATTCCGCTCCCTCTTTTAATATATCAACTACTACACGACGGTTCTGGTAGAACTCCTCCTCATTCTGTGGGTTAGCAATTACAGGACGACGTTTACCGTAACCCTTAGCCACCAATATATCAGGATTTACACCCTTCTCTATAAGTTTATCCCTTACAGTGTTTGCACGTTCAAGAGACAACTTATCGTTATAAGCATCTGAACCACGCTGGTCTGTGTGACCCTCTATAATGAATTTGGTTCCCGAAGGAAGCTGAGCCATAGCCTCAACCATAGCGTCTATCTCACGCAAGAAACGCTCTGTCAAATCGGCCTTATCAAAATCAAATAGATAGAACGCCCAAGGGAATGTAATTACAATAGGTTCCAACTCCGGGATAATGATTTCAGGTTCCGGCTCCGGTTCTGGCAACTTAACCCAAGCCCAAATATCATCGTTACCATTGCGGTTAGATATCATAAACGGAGTACCGTCTTTTACCACTATATTGTAATCCTCGCTACCTGTATTGTACGTAGTATCCATTTTTTCAGCCATAGCCCATGCGTCTCCGCTTGCATCAGCCTTAAACACATTATTTATAGCGTTTTCTTTCTTGCTGGTAACATACAATATCTCATCATTCTCAACAAAAGCGAAATCCTCATCAGCCTCTGAATTTATAGTAGCACCTGCGTTTACAGGATATTTCCAAACCTTTTCATCCTTTGGCTCAATCCACCAAATATCCTTACCACCTTGACCTCCTTCTATATCAGAACTTGTAAAATAAATTCTCTTACCATCTTTTGCCATGGTTGGATTAATCATTGCTATCTTAACCTTTGGAATATAGTTCCAACCTGCATTTGCAAGGAAATAACTTCTGCCTCTAGTCTTCTCCAAGCCCTCAATTTCCAAACGTTTAGGCTTGCTCCATGACGTTCCGTCAGAAACAGACTCATAAAGCCATTCATTGCCGTCACTCTCACTTAAAGTAAAATAAATCTTTTTGTTATTTTTATCGTACGCCACTGTGCCATGAATACCAAGGTCTGTCAAGGCCTTATCTTCTTTAATATTGTTAATGGCTGTAGCCGCTGTATCTATATCGCCAATATAAACAGATCCTCCTTTAATGAATATTAGAGAATTGTCATTTATTAACGAGATAAACTGTTCAGCCTCGGCTGTGTTAGACTCTAACGACTTGAATTCATAAACTTCCTCGTCGCTAAATTTCGGATCAATAGTGGCAAACACCGAAAGTGATGTTGTCAATAACGCTAATGGCAAAAGAATTTTTTTCATATTACTTTGGATTTAAATTATTATTTTATTTATTTTTATCTTGATATACCTCTACAGTACCTTTCTTAACTGAATCATCATACAGTGTGGCTACATAAAAATATACGCCCGGCATTACTAATTTTCCGTCTGCACCTGTTCCGTTCCAACTGTTTCCGTTAATGTCTGCTACCATATTACCTGTACGGTCAAATATCTGTAGGCTCTTGGCACAAACTTCAAAAACACTATTTGTACTACCACTATTATAAGGCATAAATATAGTAGGCCATAATAAATCCACATCAACTGTGGTCTCTGCCACACAGTCATTGTTCTTTACAATAAATGTTGTTCCCGAATATAGTTTTCCTGTTGAGCAACTATTTTCCAAGCCCTCATAAATGGCGGTTGATTCACCTTTTTTGAAGAACGTGAATACGCTCTGAGTTGAAGGTGTTATAGTGGCAGTCAGTAATGCATCGTCTCCGCAAGTCTCAATCTTCTTAGGTTCCGCTTCAAGTGTGAGAGAATAGTATGTAAGTGTATTTGACTCTGAATAAAAATCACCGAATTTGGCTCTTACAATAATATCTTCTGTTATGTCAATAGTATATTCAGCCTTACCCTCTGAGCCTGAAATATCAACCCAATCAGCGTATGTAGGCGATGTGCTTACATTTTTCTGCCATACAACAGTACCCTCACCCTCTGTTATAGCCTTAAGAGTATATGTATTACACTTGTTAGTATAACTCATAGATACCGAACCAACCTGAATTTTTACTTCATTTGACAAGCAACCATCCTCTGTTTTTGCATAATAAGAGGCTGTAACCTCAGGTCTATAGTTCCAAGTGTTAACAGGCTCCTTAATCGGATTCCCAACCTTGTCACCACCTACCTTATATAATTCGGTATAATAATCAGTAAGCCAGCCCTCCTCATTAGGTGTTACTGTAAATATAACATCCTCACCTTTCTCTATCTGTTTAGGTGTAGCATCAAGAGTTATTGAGTGCAGTTCCACCTCTTCTCTAAAACTATCACTGACATCACCAACTCCATAAGTTGCTATCACTTCACCATCTTCAGGTGCGTCAAATTCTATTTCAAGTTTGCCGTCAGTATCAGGAATTTTTACTACAGGATCCTCTGACAAATCATCAAAATACCACTCTATAGTACCCTCTCCCTTAACCTCAGCCGTGAATATATAGTGGCTGCACTCTTTTTTGGATGTAAAAGAGACCTCTGGTCTAACCACCACCTTTATTGTTCCTGTCTGGCACCCATTAACCTTAATATAATATTCTCTTGATTTTTGTGCCTTAAATGTGTATTCCGCTACAGGACCAACTGGAGTAACTTGAATATCTTTCGCATAAACAAGAGTGTCCACCACTGTAAAGAATTGAGCATTCCCTTTATCCCCGATGTATGAATCATTTGAGATATACAAAGTAATTTCATCATCATAATCCACTGTTATTGTCTCTCCCTCATTGTATGTCTCATCAAAGTATTTTCCCTCCATTTTCAGAGTATAGACCTGTGCTGTCCAATCATCAGAATAGACTAATGATGTTCCAGAGCCTATTGAAGCCCTTATCGCAGCCACATCTTCTGTTATATTGTATGTAAATGTGTTTGATGCCGGTTGCGGCTCTCCAACCTCCACTTGAGCACCTGTAGCATCTACATAATACCATTGAACAGTTTGTGCAAGTGTAATGGCTTTGAATTCGGCGGTATTACAATCTCTTTCTACAAGTTCTATATCAACAGTTCCCAATAGGTTTACAGCCACACTGTTTGACTGGCAACCATCATACTCAACATAATAGGTAACAGCCTTCTCTATATCGCATATCTCCTTATTATTATCTGTTATATTTATCTCAGATTGAGTACCGTCACTTCCAACAATTTTCGCCTTATCAACAGTAGTAGGTGTAATATCGTATCCTGTATATTGAGGATAGAAATATGCACAACCACCTTTGTTTATTTCAATAGTTGTAGTTTCAGGGGTTGTGACAGGTGCCTCCTCATCTGTCACCGTCAACTTAATGTTATGGAAATCTATGGCTACTGTAGAGGTAAAACTCTCCAAGCCACCATCATCTACAGTCTTGATTCTAAAAGACTCACTCTTGCTGAGTGTATAACTGAATTGCACGCTGGATTGGGTGGCTGACGTGGTTTTAGTTTGTACATCAACCCAATCAACCCCATCGGCAGAGTGTTGTAAAGTAACTACATCACCTGGATTTACTTGTGCTATAAAATTAATGTCATTACACTCACGTTTATATGTTAATGACGGAATGGAGCATGTAACAGTAATGGTGTCTGTAGCAGATACTGGTTGACAGTCAGTTCCTTCTCCCTTAAAGTATTTATCAGCCACACTCTCAGACGGAGCCAAAATAACAAATGTGGAGAAAGACTTATCCTCCAAAGGAACAAATGTGTTGTTCTTTTTTTCGCCCGACATTGAACTTACATATTTGTACTCCCCGCCATTCTCACTTACAACCCAATAATAAAATGGATTTGCAATACCTGCAGTGGCGGCGGCATCAACCTCAAGTACTACATTAGTACCACAATCAGCCTTAACCTGCTTACCTCTTTTTACTCCACCCGATTTATGGTTAAGCTCCGCTTCAGGCACACAAATGGAGAAACTCAGGTCATCAAGAAATATGTCGTTACCATGGGCACCCGCCTTTGCCTTATTGGTTACCTTGATGGTTACAGACTTATCTGTTCCTGTGTTGAACTGCATTGTAAACTCTTTCCAATCTGCACCAGGCAACAGTTGGTCCTCTATCTCCACAGGGTCATCAACCTGCTCTCCATTATCATTAAGCAACTCAACTAAAAGTTTAATAGGGTCAGAAGCCTCTTTAGATGCTTGTGCAATGTAGAATGTGAATGTAACTGTAGTGTTCTCACAAGACAAATCAACCTTTCTCTTATAAAGCACATCATCTGTCTTATCTCCGTCTTGGCAATTAAGCAGAAGCATACCGCCAAGTTTATTACCGTCATGAGATATCAAATCCTCTCTAAACCAACTTTTGCCCTTACTTTCTATATCACATGCTTTTTTTTCATCCTTTTTAATATCCCCATAACCAGCCCAAGTACCTGTAGCCACCACTGCATACTGTCCTCCGTCCTTAACAGGATAACAACTGGGGGCAAAAGAGTATGACGGAACATCAGAACATGTTGCATGGTCCTTCTCATCTTGCAACACCCCAAAATCTTCAAAGAACAGATTATTGGAGGCCTTTCCGTCACACTTGCTTATACGCTTGACTTCCACCACATTTGAATACTTTGTTTCACCTGTAGCGGCAGTATATTGAACTCTGTAACCAGTTTTTCCGGCATAGATAGGAATGTCTTTTACATCGCAACCGGTCTGTGTCATATCTGACCAATCGGCAACAGGCTCTTTACGTTGCCATTTAATGTTGTCACAAGTAACACCATCTTCACTTATAATTGCACTTAACGCCACAGAACAGCCCAACTCCTTACCACCGTCAGTAGCAGAGATTACAACACCTGACATTGGAACATCGGGCGTTCCGAATACGGCAAATCTGGAGATGGCAAAAACAAAATTGGCACCATTGGCTGAATTGTTCTTAATCACTATAGTGAAATCAGGTTCAGTAGCCTTATCTGCTGGAACATCTATAGTTACCTGCTTGATTTTAATAACACCACCTATGGTTATTGCACTACCTAAAGCCTCACCTTTTTTATTTGATACCTGCCACGATGCGTTTGCTCCACTCTTTCCTGTAACCTCCTCAACCGTAAAACGCACCTTAAATGCAGTGTTTAATTTATATCCGCTAATATTTATTGTTAAAAACTCAGCATTCTGTTTTGCAGAATGGAACACAAGTCTGTTTACACCATCTGTCTTTTCAACTAACGCAGAATTAAGATTTTTAGGGTTGGATACTACGGCATATTGTCTGGCTTCTGTGCCGGCATTATTGAAATTGCCGTTTGAGCCCTCTCCGTAACCGTTGAAAGACAAAGAAGCGTTTCTTCTAAAAATTTCAGAGAACAGGAAATTATCGTACTCTGTGGACTCATCATTGTTTTCCAATGAAAACGCAGTTCCTCCTACAAAATTATCAAAAGCCTCAGTAGTATAGTATGTTTTAACCATTGTCTTTACAGACATATTATTAAGGCCTGCAAAAACGGCAGATGGAATCAACGTAGAAACAATAACAACTATAAAATTAAGTAGGTGTGAATGTCTTTTCATATTTTGATTGTTAGATTTTTGCATATTATTCTGCAAATATAAGCAATATTTTTGAACATTGGAATAGTTTTTTAACATTTTTTACTACATTTGTATCACAAATACGAACTATGGAGCAAAAATCAGCCACAATCACAAAAATTTCAGAAGGAATCTACAAGGATAAGGGAAGCAAATTTCTTGCCTTTGCACATCACGTGGAAAGCGTGGACGAAGCCAAGTCCATCATAGCCAAATACAAGAAGGAGCACCACAAGGCACGTCATGTATGTTTTGCCTATAGGATAGGAGACAACGCAGAGATTTACCGCGGCTGCGATGACGGTGAGCCATCGGGAACAGCAGGCAGGCCCATTCTACATCAACTTGAATTAGAAAAACTTACAAATGCAATGATTGTGGTAGTACGCTACTTTGGAGGAACACTGCTTGGCACAGGCGGACTGGTCAGAGCCTACAAGGAGGCTGCGGCAGACGCACTGAAAAATCAGAGTGCCGTATAGGTCAGAACAAGGCGCATAGGAGAAATCCTGTTACATCCGCTACGCACTCTTACGCCAAAAGGATAAAACATGTGCCTTATTACGGCTCCCGTACCTGCAATATCAGTACTACCCGATATAGGAATCACCTGGAATGGGTTTAGAGAATCAAAATAAGCCTTTCGTTCCAGTTCACTCATCAAAGCAGCCTTTGCCATAACACTCTCTATAAAAGAGCCGCCATTGCCAAAAGTATATTGTCCGCTATTGTTATAGGCATACACGCCAAGCATAGTATCAATACCTGGAGCCGGATACAGACTTTGCGTAAAGAACTTATCCACATCTTTTTTGGCTATCAATACAAAACTTATAGGATAAGTCATTCTTGCACTCTCATCATATTCATCAAACAAAGCGGGTTCCATAACAAGAGAAAAATGATTGACATTTACTATATTACCATTTAATATCGCCCCCGATTGCTTAAATCTGTTGTAAATCCGCTCAAGCGGCAAATCAAACTCCACAAAAGAGCCTGCCGGACTTGAGATACACTCAACACTGTCATCTTTTTCATAAGGGAAACTATTCAGCCTCTCCACCCTGATAACTTCTGTAGTCTCTTTATTAGCAGGGAATATCACTTTTCTATACACCAAAGAATCTTTATCGGGATTAGGCATATAATTGTAAAAAAGCTCAAGATTCACAGAATCTATATTAAGAACAACCTGATTACCATACGTATTAGTAACATAAGCCCCACGTATACAATTTACAAACGCCTCCTGAGATTCATAAATCTCTGTATTCTCTATCATCTCTGTTGCAATCTCAGACGGTAATTTAATACGCACAGCATCACAGAAACTTCCTTTTTCACGTATTTCCGCTGGTATTGTAACATCGTAGGCAGTATAAACAGTTTTTCCTAAAAGCCGCTCCATAGAGCAAAACTCACTTACATCTATGTCAGATTTGTAGTTTGCAGAAAAATCAAGCGATTTTTTATCAAGCAGATACGCAGACGCCTCTTGAACAGCAGAAGAATCGCCGAAAAATGACCTGTAATACATCACTATATATAGCGAGTCTGATTTAGCACCTTCCGGAAAAGTCAAACCCTTGACATAACGGAATTCTGTAAGAAAATCCGCCTTATAAGCCCCGAAAATATTATCAGAATATACTCCAAGAACTAATTTTTCTGTTTCAGAATAGAGGCTTTCGGCCTTTACAGTTCTAGTATCAAGGTGGAAGGAATCTGTATAGACAACAATGTCGTCATCATCGGGTCTGATTATGTAGCCTATATCACTCGTTTTCTCACACGATACAAGCGTCAACGCAAGAAGTGCAATGCTACTGACCCAGAATCTTATTATAGAAATCGTTGTATGCTGAAACGTATGACTCTTCATCTGCATAATCTAAAATCATTTTACCCTCTTGCCTGGCGTATTTCATAACTTCCGCATCAACTTCTCTACTGCCTTGAACCACACCATCGGAGAAATCGACCGCAAATTTACACAAATTAGCATAACTTGCACCGGATTTTAGTGTCGAAATTTCATTTTCCGCAATACCATCAGCACAAAGATGTTTTAAAATGGTATCAGATAGCGGATTTTGATAATCCTTATCATATACGGAGTATACAACCTTGGAGTCTGCAAAGAATGGGTCGTCAGAATAAACCCTTTTAATGTATGCAGGAAGCAAAGACGTAAACCAACCGTGACAATGTATAATATCAGGTGTCCAACGCAGTTTTTTTACTGTCTCCAAAACTCCGCGTGCATAAAATACAATCCTGTCACCATTATCCGCATACTCCGTTCCGTCAGCATCAGCCACAGTGAATTTACGCCGGAAATAATCATCGTTATCTATAAAATAGACCTGCATTCTAGCGGCAGGGAGGGAAGCAACCTTTATAATTAATTGATGGTCAGTATCATCAATGATAAGATTCATACCAGACAAACGGATAACTTCATGCAACTGATTACGTCGCTCGTTTATGCAACCGTATTTAGGCATAAATATGCGTATCTCCCTACCTTGCTCCTGAATGGCTTGGGGCAATTTACGGCTCATTTCAGCCAACTCAGTAGATGGAAGATAAGGCACCATTTCCTGCGTTACATATAGAATCTTTACACTACTCATTTACCACGAAACATATTCCTTTTGCAAAGATATAAAAAATTTTTCATAATTATGCAAATTTTCAATCAAAAAAAATCGTTTTTTTTTGAAATAAATTTACTAAGATTAAAAAAATGTGTACCTTTGCACTCCAAATTATTGGTAATGATAATAGCAAAAACCATAAAAGATTTGCAAACCGCCATAAGTAAAAGCGGTGCCAAAAGCATAGGTCTTGTACCTACAATGGGGGCTTTGCACGATGGTCACATATCCCTTGTAACCCGATGTGTAAAAGAGTGCGATTTATGTGTAGTGAGCGTTTTTGTAAACCCCACCCAGTTTAACGACAAGGGTGATTTGGAGCGTTATCCACGCACACCTGAGGCAGATGCCGCATTACTTGAAAAGAACGGATGTGGCATAGTGTTTATGCCGTCTGTAGAGGAAATGTACCCTCAGGAGGACACACGCCATTTTAATTTCGGCAAACTGGAGCAGGTTATGGAAGGTCCATTCCGTCCGGGACATTTTAACGGAGTGGCACAGATTGTAAGCAAACTGTTCTATGCTGTAAAACCGCAGAAAGCCTATTTTGGAGAGAAGGATTTTCAACAGGTTGCCATAATAAAGGATATGGTGCGACAGTTACAGATTCCTGTAGAGATTATACCATGCCCCATAGTGCGTGAGGCAAGCGGACTTGCAAAAAGCAGCCGTAACACATTGCTTTCTGATGCAGAACGTATAAAGGCTGTAAAAATATCACAAGTTCTTAAAGAGAGCGTTAATCTAATGGAGAGCAAGAGCGTCAAAGAAGTGATAGAATGGGTTAACAATCAGTTTTCTGACGACAGCGAGTTCCGCATGGACTATTACTCAATAGTGGATGGTAACACATTACAACCCATAGATAATTGGAACAACAATTACATTGTAGGCTGCATTGCCATATATTTAGGAAAAATAAGACTAATAGATAATATCTGCTATAAGAAATGACTATACAATTACTTAAATCCAAGATTCACAGAGTAACAGTTACAGATGCCAACCTTAACTACATTGGCAGCATTACTATTGATGAAGATTTAATGGACGCAGCAGGGCTCATTGAGTACGAGAAAGTGTCTATAGTGGATAATAATAATGGTGAACGTTTTGATACGTATGTTATT
This sequence comes from Paludibacteraceae bacterium, assembly GCA_024399495.1. Classification (GTDB taxonomy): domain Bacteria; phylum Bacteroidota; class Bacteroidia; order Bacteroidales; family Paludibacteraceae; genus Enterocola. The sequence goes on along the minus strand of JAKSNY010000005.1, from coordinate 28,871 downwards.
AAAGGCGAGCGTGGCAGCGGTGTAATTTGCACCAACGGTGCCGCAGCACGTAAAGTTCAGCCAGGCGATATTATCATTATCACCGCTTACGCACAAATGACACCGGAAGAGGCTAAAACATTTAAGCCTACCGTAATTCACCCAGTAAATAATAAAGTTTAGGAGTTAAAAGTTGAAAGTTGAAATCTCACACAGTCTATATCTGTTCATCTTGTGGTGCCGAGCAATCACAATGGTTTGGCAGATGTAAGGTTTGTGGAGAGTGGAACACCTGCAAGGAGATGACTGTAGCCCAAAACACCTCAAAGGCTACAAGAAACACAGGATTTAAAGAAGACAAGAACCGTCCTGCCTTAGTGTCTGATATAGAGGCTAAAGATGAGGAACGGATTGATATGGGCATCGGGGAACTAAACAGGGTGCTTGGCGGAGGGCTTGTAAAAGGCTCACTTGTGCTTATTGGCGGAGAGCCGGGCATAGGCAAATCAACCCTTATGCTACAGACCGCATTGACACTGAAAAACCAAAAAGTACTGTATGTATCGGGTGAGGAGAGTGCATCTCAGCTTAAGATGAGGGCAGACCGCATAAATAAGGATAGCGGAGAATGCTACATTGTAAGCGAGACAAATCTTGAGGTCATTTTTTCTCATATTAAGGATTTACAACCCGATATTGTAATAATAGACTCCATTCAGACCATATTTACAGAGGGTGCAGACTCCATTCCAGGCAGTCTTACACAAGTCAGGGAGTGTTCAGCCCTACTGCTTAAATTTGCAAAAGAGACCAATATTCCTGTATTTATAGTTGGTCATATTACAAAAGACGGCACCATAGCAGGACCTAAAACACTTGAACATATTGTAGATACAGTGCTTCAGTTTGAGGGAGACCAACACTATCTGTACCGCATTCTGCGTAGTGCAAAAAACAGGTTTGGCAGTACCAGCGAGCTTGGCATATTTGAGATGTGCCAAAACGGACTGCGTGAGGTGCAGAATCCGTCAGAATTGCTTATCAGCAGTGAGCATACAGATATGAGCGGAGTGGCGATAGCCTCAGCCATAGAGGGTATAAGACCATTCTTAATTGAGGTTCAGGCACTCACAGGCACTGCCGCATACGGCACACCGCAACGTTCAGCCACAGGTTTTGACCTAAGGCGTATGAATATGCTGCTTGCAGTTCTTGAAAAACGTGCCGGATTCAAGGTGGATAAAAAAGATGTGTTCCTAAATATAGCAGGTGGCATAAAGGTTAATGATCCTGCTATAGATTTGGCTGTCATTTCATCTGTACTGTCATCAAGTCTTGATATTACCATTAGCCGCGATGTATGCCTTACAGGCGAGGTGGGGCTATCTGGTGAAATCCGCCCCGTAAACCGCATAGCGGCACGTATAGCGGAAGCAGAGAAACTTGGCTTCAAGAAAATAATAATTCCAGCCGCTAATGTAAAAGGGCTGGAATTAAAAAATCCTAAAATAGAAATACTAAAGGCCTCTAAAGTGGAACAAGCATTCAAAATTCTTTTTTCTTGACCCTCACGCACCTTCAGGTGCGTTATTTACTGTTTGCCACCTCCGATGGCTTGGTATAACTTCACTCCTGCCTTAAGAATATCTCCGTAGTTCTCTATTTGGGTAATCTGCACGTTAAGCAAATCATTCTGTGCTGTAAGAACCTCCAAATAAGTACCTACACCTACACGCATCTTGGTTAACGTATAGTCCAAAGCATTACTTACGGCAGTAACCTGATTTGTATAATCAGATTCCTGGTCTCTGTAATACTTTTCAGATGCAAGTGCGTCCTCAACCTCTGTGGCAGCCACAAGTAATGCCTTGCTGTACTGATACTCTGCCGCTTTTAACTGATGTTTTGCACCACGCACCTCTGCAATATTCCTTCCAGAGTTGAACAACGGCTGAATCAGAGAGCCTACGGCATTGAATATCATACCTGCAGACCAGCCTAAGTTTCCTGTAATGGATATACTTGGACAGCAGTTTGCCTTTGCAAGATTAAGGCTATAGAAAGCCTGTTCCAACTGATGTTCGGCAGCCTTTACATCGGGACGGATACGCAGAACCTGCATATTAACCTCCTGTATGGTGTTAGGCAACTTAATGGCATCCTCTATTTTACCTCTGGCAATCTGATACTCTGACTTGTTAAGCAATAGCCTCATTGCACTCTCTGTAGTAACCCTTGCAAGACGCAAACTCTTGGACATAGCCAAACATTGGTAGTACCTGCCTTGGAATTGTGCAACCGCAGCCTCATCTGCAAGACCTGCAAGCTTCAAGTTTCTCATAGTCTCTACTGAACGTTCAAAATTCACCGCCGCAGAGTCTGTAGTGGTGATTTGGGCATCCAATACAAGCAGTTCATAATACAACTCTGCTACAGCGGATACAAGTTCCACCCTTGATGCCTGCTCAAAATCCTCCATCTGTTTCTTAGAGGCGTTTGCTATACGTTTTCTGTTAGTAAGCCTACCGAATATATCAACTTCCCAACTTGCCTGTGCAAATCCGTATGGCGACACACCCCACCCTGGACTTGCATTTGAACTTGTCTTACCCCACCCTGCCGATGGTGAAAGAGCAACACTTGGGATATATGCCAATTTAGCACCAAGCAAAGTGGCATTAGCCTGCTCCACATTCTCATGTGCTATTTTCAAATCAAGATTGTTAGCCAAAGCGGTATCTATCAGAGCCTGCAGATACGTATCTGTAAATATTTCCTTACATTCAGGAATCTTTAACGTATCTATAGACTCGTCCGTCTTAGACTTAAACTTACCGTAAATACCGCAGGAACTCAAGCCCACTGCCAGCACAACGGCACTAAATAATATTATTAGATTCTTTTTCATTGTTGATTGATTATATTTCATTTTAACCTCGCCTACGACCCCTCATACATCATACATCATACATCATACATATTTACATTTCCTCCTCTTCCTTATTTATTGGTTTTATCTTCTCTTGCAGATTTTCAAATATTACAAAAAATGCCGGTACAAGCAGCAACAAGCCTATTGTACCCATAACCATACCAAACACAACGCCGGTACTCAAACTTATATTACCAACGGCACCTGCACCCCTTGAAATCATAAGAGGTATCATACCCACAACCATAGTACCAGCCGTCATAAAGATAGGACGCAAACGCATCTTTGCAGCCTCCAATGCCGCATCCTTTATCTCATAACCTCTCTCTCTACGTAACTGAACGGCAAACTCCGTAATAAGGATACCTGTTTTTGAGATAAGACCTATAAGCATTATGACACCGACCTGAAGGTATATGTTATTCTCCAACCCGAATATGTAGGAGAAGAAGAACGCACCTGCAACTGCCACAGGAACTGTAAGCATAATGGAGAACGGCAATATGTAACTCTCATACAGTGCAGCCAATATAAGGAATATTATAAGTGCCGATATACCAAAGATTAAAGCCATAGAACTGCCACTCTCCTCTTCTCGAGACATACCGCCAAACTCAAATGTATAGTCATTAGGCAACACTTTGGCGGCGGCAGCCTTTACAGCGGCAATAACATCACCCGATGAGGCACCGTCTGCAGCACCTGCATTTGCCATAATTGAGTTTAACATATTGAAACGCTTAAGAGTCTCCGCTCCATATATACGTTTAAGTGTAATAAAGTTACTTAACGGAGACATTTGTCCGTTTTGGGTACGTACAAACATAGTGTTAAGTGCCCTCTCATTAGTACGTGCCTCAGGAGCACTCTCCACCATAACCTTATATACTTTTCCGTATAGGTTAATATCATTGACATAAGAGCCGCCGCAATAAGCGGAAAGTGTACCCAATACCTTGTTGGCTGTTATTCCTGCTTGGTGGCATTTGGCAATATCCACATCTACCAACCATTGCGGATTATCCACCGTAAACGATGTGTATGCGTGGCTCACACGTGGGTCATTCTGCAACTCAGCAAGGAACTGATTTGCATAATCCACAAATGTATTTAAATCACCACCCACCTTATCCTGTAGGTTTATCTCCACATCTGATGATGAACCATAACCAGGTATCATAGGCATAAGGAACGGTATAACAGTAGCATCCTTGTATTTAGCACCAATCTGTGCCACTTGAGCCGCCACATTATATACAGACATAAATTCACGCTCTTCCCAAGGTTTTAGTGCCAAAACAAAAGATGCCGCCGCAGAGCTTAAACCAACGGTGAAACCATTACCGTTTATCTGACCTACCGTCTGTATATCAGGTATCTCCATAATCTCTTTTGCAATTTGGTCTGCAACACTGGTTGTTACAGCCTTAGATGTTGACGGAGGCATTATGACATCACACATAAGTTTACATGTATCCTCCTGTGGCACGAAACCTGTAGGGGTGACCTTCATAGACCAAACCATAAGAACACTGAATCCTGCAATAAGCACAAACGAAATCCAAGGATGCTTGATAAGTGGCTTAATGGCACCTCTGTATTTTTCTGAAAGCCTATCAAACCCTGCATTAAATGAGGTTGAGAATTTGGCTTTGTATTTTGCATAACCATGCAGATTCTCTATATCTGTACGTTTAGGTTTCAGCAATATGGCACACAATGCAGGCGAAAGTGTAAGGGCGTTAATAGCAGATATACCTACCGCTACAGCCATGGTAAGACCGAACTGACGGAAGAACAGACCTGTGGTTCCTCCCATAAAGCTTACAGGGATAAACACAGCCATAAACACAAGTGATGATGTTATTACGGCGGTTGAGATTTCACTCATAGCGTCTATTGAGGCTTTAAGTGTAGATGTATAACCTGCATCCAATTTCTCATGGACCGCCTCCACCACCACTATAGCATCATCTACCACCGTACCTATCACAAGTACAAGTGCAAATAATGTTATAAGGTTTAAAGAGAACCCTACCATTAGCATAAATGCAAATGTACCTATTAGAGACACCACAATACCTATGAATGGTATAAGTGTGGAACGGAAATCGTGAAGGAAAAGAAGCACTATAAGTATAACCAAAACTATAGCCTCTATCAATGTCTCAACAACACTGTGCATTGAGGCATAAAGGAAGTCATTGGTATTCATCAGTACATCTATCTTGGTACCGCTTGGCAATGTCGGTTCACACTCCTTTAACAGTGCTGTAATATCCTCATTTATTTGTGTAGCATTGGAGCCCGATGTCTGGTAGCACACGCAAACTGCACCAGGGTGACCATTTACCTTACTGTCATACACATACTGCTCTGTTCCAAGTTTCACATCTGCAACATTTCCTAAACGCAACACTTCACCGTTATCACTTACCCTTATTATAATATTTTCAAACTCCTCTACTGTTTTAAGACGACCCTTATACACCATAGTGTATTGTATCTGCTCACTTGTACTCTCACCAAACGAGCCTGTAGCAGACTCTATATTCTGCTCCGCCAAGGCACTGAACACATCTTCAGGCTCCAAGTTATAACTATGCATAACTTCAGGTTTAAGCCATATACGCATTGAGTAGTCGGCACCGAACATAGTGAACTTACTGATACCATGAATACGCAGAATTTTAGGCTTGATGTTGATGTTAAGGTAGTTACCTAAAAATTGGCTATCATACTTGTCATCTGGCGATGATATGGCAAAAATCTGAAGCATGGAGTTCATCTGCTTAGCGGTCTGCACACCATATTGCTTCACCTCAGCCGGAAGCTGTGCCATAGCCTTGGATACACGATTCTGCACATTAACGGCATTCATATCCGGATTTGTTCCCTGCTCAAAATATACCGTTATATCACAGTTACCCGCATTATCCGATGTAGATACCATGTATGTCATGTGCTCCACACCATTGATTGCATCTTCTATTGGGGCAATCACCGCGTTCTGAACAGTTTTGGCAGATGCACCATAATAGGAGGTGGTGACACACACCATTGGAGGTGCTATGTCTGGGTATTGTTCAATAGGCAACGATGTCAGACCTATGACACCTGCCACCACTATCAAGATACTGATTACGGAACTCAGTACCGGTTTCTTTATAAATGATTTAAATTCCATAAAGCAACAGTAATTATTCTTTCACCTCCTTTATTGTATCGGCAGCCATTATAGGTATTAATTCCATATCATTAACCATCTTTCTTACACCCTCTACGGCTATTGTATCTCCATCTTTGAGTCCTTCATATACTATGTACTCATCTTCATTTAGGCGATACACTTCAACCATAGCGGTTTTTGCAACAGACCTTTCTCCGTCCTGCTCTATTTTGTAAACGTATGTCTTATCCTGAATCTCGTATGTGGCACTGCGTGGAACCACCACTTCGTTCTCTCTAAATGTAATTACTACAGTACCGCTACCACCTGCAGAGAGCAAGCCTTTCTCATTAGGAAAAGCAACCCTTACACTCAATGCCCCTGTCTCTTTATCCACCAAGCCCGATACAGTCTCAACCCTACCTGTCTGCTCATAAACTGAACCGTCAGAAAATTCAAGACGGCAATCAGGTAATTTTGCGATAAGATTTTCTGTAGATCCTGCCTCCTGCATTAAATACCTGTAGTTTGTTTCAGTAATGGAGCAGTATGCATAAATGGTACTGTTATCTGACACTACGGTAATAGGCATTGTTATTGCCTGATTTACAAGAGAACCTGTACGGTAATTGATATTACCTACAACGCCGTCGTTTGGAGAGCATATTATTGTATGGTCCAAATCATTCTTTGCATGTTTTAGTGCCGCTTTTGCCTCCTCTAATTGGGCTTTTGACATAAGTAGTTGATTAGCAGTAACTTTATACTGGTGCTCTGCTATAATATTCTTCTCAAACAACTCTTTTTGTGAGGCCTCCTCTATCTCAGAGGTCTTAACCTGTGCCTCTGCAAGGCTTACACGTGCCTTAGCATCATCATAAATGGCTTGAAATGCAGTTCTGTCCAATATAAACATCTGCTGACCTTTCTTCACCTGCTGACCCTCATGAACCAATATTTTCTCAAGCAAAGCCTCCACCTGCGGAATAATGGCAACATCTTCCTTACCTCTTAATTGGGCAGGTGCCTTAAGGTCAACATCACAATCACGAGAAGAGACAACCGAAACCTTTATCTCAGGTGTCTGACTTTCCTGTGATTCGTTGGAACCACCACAACCCACTAACAGGGTCAGTGGAAACAGTGCAAAAACAATCTTTTTCATAATTTATAGTTTTTAGTTGTTATTATTAAATAAACTAAAGCAGTTTGACCGCATACACAGATGCAATCAAACCGCAAAGTTAACTATTTTTTTATTTTTTGCAAAATTACTATTGTAACATTTCCGCTAACTTAATTTGCAGAGTCTCACCCCGTAACGATATTGCAACAATTTTACCGTCGGGACCTACAAGCACAGAAAAAGGTATTGATGACACTCTGTATTTTTTTGCCTGCGGGCAGTTCCACTGCTGGAATGTGCAGATATGGTTTTTCCATACAAGTCCGTCTGCCTCAATAGCCGACTTCCAACTCTCTGCATTCCTATCCAACGACACACTGAATACATCAAATTTCTTACTTTTGTATTTATTATATGCAGCCACCACATTAGGGTTCTCTCCCCTACAAGGTCTGCACCACGATGCCCAAAAATCAACAAGTACATATTTGCCACGCAAGTCTGAAAGTTTTATAGTCTTACCATCGGGGGTTACACCCTCCAGTTCAGGAGCCACAGCACCTATCTCTATAGGGTTTGAAACCTTACTGCCAACCTCGTTAATCAATACTGAATAAGAGTATTTTGCAGACACAGAGTTATATAGTGTCTTAAACATCTGCTTATGTGCATTGAATTCCCGTGAAAAATTTACGTATGCAAGCAGAAGTGATGTAAGCAGAGTCTTATTCTCTAAATAAAAAGGTTCCATCTGCTTGCCAAAAGCCTGGACCTTAGAATAGTATTCTGTTTGAATACGCTGGCGGTCAATAGATTCCTTTGCGGTAGAATATGCTTTGTCAAGTGCCATAACATCCTTATGGTAAGCGTTCATTTTATCCTGATGCTTTTTAAGGAATGCCACATCGGCAGAACCTTTTGCATCTGAAACAACCAAATCATCGTAGGTAACAGACATTTCAAGCATTATTTTATCAGCCGGCGATACGGTGAAATATATTTGGCGTTGCACTCCGTTTGTTCCTGTAAATGTAAACGCAAGGCAGTCTGCCTGCTTGATATTAAGGTTTAATGTGAATGTACCGTCAGGATTTACAGGGGCTGTTGTAATAAAATCATTGGTAAGGTAACTTACACTTACCGTCTGTAACGGGTTCTCCCCTACAAATGTACCCGTAACAGTTGCAGCAAAAGCATTTGCCGCAAAAGTGTAAAAAAACAATAAAAAAGCTACTCTCTGTTTCATACATCATACATTTATACATCATACATTAACTACCGCCTTAATAATAATGACGAATCTCCGTATGACAAGAATCTGTACCCGTTATCAAGTGCATAGTTATATATTTTTCTCCATTGTTGTCCTACAAACGCCGCAATCAATAACAATAATGTGCTTTTAGGTTGATGAAAATTTGTCACCAAACCTTTGACTATGTGTAACTTATAACCTGGCACTATGATAATTTGGGTGGAGCCGTGCAGCATATCCATATTGTTTTTCCGCAGATATGTCATTATGGCATCCAACGCATCCTCAGCACTTACATCATACTCTTCTGAGTATGGCTCCCACTGGCTTACAAACATATCTTCATTCCCCTTCAACAGCCGACACCCCATAAAGTAGAGGCTCTCCAATGTTCTTACGCTTGTGGTTCCCACCGCTATTATATGCCCTATGGACTCTCTTATTCTTTTAATTGTATCTAATGGCACCGCAATAACCTCAGTGTGCATATCGTGACCACCTATCTCATCACTCTTTACAGGATAGAACGTGCCTGCACCCACGTGCAGTGTAAGTTCCACACTGCCAAATCCTTTTGCGTCCAAATCTGAAAGAACCTCTTTTGTAAAGTGCAGACCGGCAGTTGGTGCCGCCACAGAGCCATCAATCTTGGAATATACCGTTTGGTATGTTTTTTTGTCACTCTCCTCTGTCTTGCGATTTAAATATGGCGGTATAGGCAACTCTCCAAGTGAGTCAAGTATCTCTGCAAATGTTACGTCATCGCCACTCCACTGAAACCTAATGGTATGAACCATACCTGTACCTCCAAGTTTGACGGCAGAAAAAGTCAATGGTTTACCGCCAATCTCACAATTTTTGACCAATGCTCCACCTTTCCATTTTTTCAGGTTCCCAACCATACAGCGCCACACACAACTTCCCTTTTGTGCAAACGACAACTGATAATCAGATGGTTCCACAGGGTCAAGACAGAAAACCTCAACCTTGCCGCCTGTCTCCTTTTCAAAACGGAGACGTGCCTGAATCACCTTAGTGTTATTGAATACAAGCAATGAGCCTGACGGCAATTGAGACGGCAGACTCTTGAATATCTCTGTTTTAATCTCCCCACCTTTATAGACAAGCAGTTTTGAACTGCTGCGGTCTGTCAACGGGTATTTGGCAATCCTATCATCGGGTAACGGATAGGTATAATCAGCAATGTGAATATCTTTTACGCTCATTTTTTTGCTTCTCTCTCAGCCTTACGCTCCAGACGTTTCTCTTTACGTTCCTCATACTTATCTCTACGCTCCTGACGCCTCTCTTTTAGAGTCTTTTTCTCTTCTGCAACACCCTGCTCCTCATTAAAAGCCTTTTTCCCCTTAACCTCCTTGGCTATAAAGAATGGTGCAAGCAGAGTCTCTTCAAGACCATTAAACACACCACCCATTATATACACAAAGTACGGCTTGTAAAGGTTCCTTTTGGCACTGATCTTATACTCTTTTGGAGCGGCACCCGGCTTTAAAGGATTAGAGTGTGGTACTATAACCTTAATAAGTCCATTAACCGCCTTGCTGTTCTTGTTTAGTACATCAAATGGCGATTTACCCTTAATCACCTCAGCCTCAAGGTTTTTATATAACATAACAAACGTACCTTTTGATTTCAGTGTATCACCGCTATAAATAGCCTCCACTTTTTCCAAATCTCCCGATACCTTTACACCTGCCAAATTTCCAAGAAAATCATTAAACGCTCCAAACTTGCCATCAGTAATACCGAATTTAAAATCCCAAGTACTCTGCTCGTTCTTGTGCAGACGCAAATCCATAGTCATAAATCCGCCCCTGTTTGCCATAGCACACGATACTTTTGCAACTATGTCTCTGTAGTCGGTATTATTCACATCGTGTACAGAAGCCTTGATTTTACGCATTTCCAAAGTGGCGGCAGGTATATTGCTCAACTTCTCTGTAAACAAAAACTTATCAAGATAAACATCAAGTTTCTTTACATTAAGCGGAATTTGCAGTTTTGCCAATGAGCATTGTATAGGTCTTGATACCTTGAACGGTGGATATGTGTCATCTTTATACAAATCTGCAAAACCACCCGATATGGACACTGATTCCAATTTTACGTACTCGTTAAGTATTGAACGCAGTATATTTACATTTGAAGTCTCTATCTTATTTATTTTAAGATTGCTCCAAACGGCAGGTATCTTACCATTTACCTCTGCAAGTTTCTCTCTCTGCACCAAACATTTATGTGCTATATTCTCTATTATAAGAGACCCTGCATTCATGGATTTCACACACCCCACATCCATTCTGTACTTGCCATCGGGGTGAATCATTTTTATATTCTTAACACTAAAGGCATAAATGGAATCATTGTAAGACACCTCTCCCTTGGCTATATCGTAGCCCAAATTAGCCACGCTTAGATATGCACTGTCAAGTTGGAAATGGAACGGGTTGCCTATGTTATCCACCACAAGGCTTGCATTATTAATATTAACCTTAGATACATTTATGGTAGCCACAAACTCAAGCACAGTTTTATATACATCCATAGCACCTATATCGGTAGAGTCCTTTGGTATCACAGGCCTTGAATCATCAATCTTTAAAGATGACTCTATATCATTAAGCGTAACTGAGTGAACTATCAGTTTTTTGTTTTTTAATAGCGACCAATACTCAAGAAAATAAAACTTGGTTTCTCTAATACCTATCTCAAAACCGCTTAATTTTGTATTTTTCACACCCGATGAGTCTGACACATATTTTAAATCCTTAACTATCGCGGTAGCCTTCCACAGGTTTACATCTATGCCTCCGTATGAGAATGAGCCTGCCTGCAGTGCCGTAGATTGCTCTTGCAACTTTTGGTTTATGGCTTTTGTAATAAGTCCGTTGGTTTTGGCTACACCTATCAAGGCGGCGATAATTACAACTATCACCACCAATACAGATATTCTTACACCTGCTTTACGCTTTTTCTGTTTATCCATTATTATTTGCTCCATACAAAATAATTAGACTGCTAAAATAAGTGTTTTTTTTTATTTATGCAACATTATTTTCCAACAAGTGTTTCAACCTCTTTTTCGGTCTTAGTCAGGTATGCACGGCAAAAGGCTACAAGTTCTTGCGCCTCCTTAATTTTTGAGGTCAATTGCCCCAATGGCAAATCTCCACCCTTAACCTCATTAAGAATGTACTCAAGTTGTTTTAGTGCTGAATCGTAAGTCATATTAGTTGAAAGTTGAAAGTTGAAAGTTGAAAAATTTTTCATACATCATACATCATACATTATACATCATCAACTTACAGTTGATATAATCTTTCCATCTTTAAATACTGTCTCTATCCTATCGCCCGCTTTAATATCCGTTGCTGTTATAGGCACGCCGTTTTTCAGGGTCATTGTGTAACCTTTTTGCAATACATGTAACGGCGATGACAGTTCCAGCAACTGCTGTGCCATATCAAGCCTATGTTTATGGTTCTCTATCAGTCTGCAAGCACTGTTACCAATCTCTGCCGTCATTACATCCAATTTTGTCTTATGCTGTGCAATGTAGGCTTTTACATACTCTACAAGGTTTCCCGCCAAAACATTGAGTCTCTCAGCAGCAACAACACTGCACTCCACTATGTAAGCCGCCACCGCCGTAGGGGTCTTTAGGTTAAGACAACTAACCTCATCTGCCACAGATACATCTCTATTATGCCCTATTCCTGTAATTACGGGTAGTGGAAATTGAGTTATATGATAGGCTAAATTATAAGAATCATAGCAACTTAAATCAGACACCGCACCACCGCCACGTATAATTGTCACCACATCAAACTTATCTGACTGCTCTGCCGCACTGTCTAACGCATTTATAATGGACTCCTCAGCACTGTCTCCCTGCATTATAGCCTCAAAAAGCGTTATGCTATAAGCAAAACCATACTGATTGTTTGTAATTTGATTTATAAAATCACCATACCCTGCCGCTCCCGATGATGATATAACCGCCACTCTTTTTATCACAGTGGGAACCTGCAACTCCTTATTGCAGTCAAAAACACCCTCACTCTTAAGTTTGTTTATTACTGCAGACCGCCTCATTGCCACATCGCCGGCAGTGTATGAGGGGTCTATGTCTGTTATATTCAGAGAGTAACCATAAAGTGGGTGGAATGTGGGACGCACCCTTACAAGCACATTTATTCCTGTACGCAACGGAGTGGCTGTAGCAGTTGCGAATTTTGCAGCCAAACCTGCATATACATTATGCCAAATAATGGCAGTGGCTTTGGCTACAATAGTGTCCGTAACATCTGATTTCTCCACTAATTCCAAGTAGCAGTGCCCACGGTTCTGCATACTGTTTATCTCCGCCACAATCCACAACTCCTCATCAAACCCACCCTCAATAAGTGAGCCTACAGCAATATTCAGTTGAGATAACGAGATGTACGTCATATCTAATCTTTAAGACATCCTTTGGATTACACATCATACATTAACTTCGTAGGAGTTTTATTCCATTGTATAGTATGGCAATCATTCTACGTTTGTACAGGTCTCCAACTGCTTTTTTGTAGGTCTTTTTGCTGATGCCAAAAAGACTGTATATCAGTTCAGGTTCACTCTTGTCCGTTACAGGAATAAAGCCTCCTTCTGACTTAAGTTTATCCAAAATCTTTTCCGCCTCAGCACTTATGGCTCCATATCCATTCTGTTTTAGGCGTACATCAACCTTACCGTCTTCCCTTACCTTTTCTATGTACCCCTCTGTCTTATCTCCTATATGCAGTGGCTTAAACACATCGCTGCTGAATATCAGCCCCTTAAACTCTCCGTTTATTACAACCTTGTAGCCTAACTCCGTTTTGGAAGCCACCGTTAGAGAGACCTTGTCTTTAGCATTGAGTGAGGTTACATCGGAGTTAGTGAATTTCTCCCACCTTGCCGATGCACACACCCTATGGGTGACACCATCTTCATACACATATACAAACACCTTGTCGCCCTCTTTCAGGTCTCCACGCTGTTCACTGAACGGAACAAGCAGGTCTTTCATAATACCCCAATCAAGGAACGCACCAAAATCAGTAATTTGCTTGACTGTCATCAACGCAAATTGCCCAATTTCTGCGAATGGCTTAACGGTAGTGGCTATAGGGCGGTCTTCTCCATCGGTATAGACAAACACCTCCAATGTGTCTCCTATATGGCAGATTTCAGGCACATACCTGTTTGGCAATAAAATTTCAGTGCCATTCGCATCCGCTAAATACACCCCTGCCTCAGCATGTCGGTTTACTTTTAATATTTGAGTCTTCCCTATTTGCATACCTTGTCCCTCATACATCATACATTATACATCATACATTATTATGAGATTTTTCGCTAACACTCAAAATGACGAGAGAATTAAAACTCTGATGAGAAATGGAACCTAATATTCTTAAAGTCCTCCTGTGCCATTTGCAGCATATAGGCTGAGTCTGCAAGGAACACATCGCGGTTCTCCTTATCCTTAGCCATATACTGATATTTACGTTTCTTAAAATTCTCAAGTTCAGCAGCGTCATCACTCTCTATCCAGCACGCCTTGTAGAGACGGATAGGCTCCCAACGGCATTGGGCGTTATATTCATGCAGCAGACGGTACTGAATAACCTCAAACTGAAGTTGCCCCACTGTGCCTACAATCTTACGTCCGTTAAACTGATTTACAAATAGCTGAGCCACACCCTCGTCCATAAGTTGGTCTATACCCTTTTGCAGTTGTTTCTGTTTCATAGGGTCAGCATTCTCTATGTATTGGAACATCTCTGGCGAGAAACTTGGCAACCCCTTAAAGTGAATATCCTCACCCGATGAGAGGCTGTCGCCAATCTTAAAGTTACCGTTATCGGGCAAGCCCACAATATCGCCGGCATACGCTTCATCTACGGTCTCCTTACGCTGAGCCATAAAGGCTGTAGGGGCGGCAAATTTCATAAGGCGGTTAAACCTTACATGCTTGTAGTTTACATTACGCTCAAACTTACCGCTGCAAACCTTGACAAACGCTATACAGGAACGGTGATTAGGGTCCATATTGGCATGTATCTTGAACACAAACCCGGAGAAAGCCTGTTCCATAGGTTCTACCTTACGCTCTATTGCCTCCACCGCTCTTGGGCTTGGGGCAATCTCAACAAAACAGTCAAGCAACTCCTTTACTCCAAAAGTGTTCAATGCACTGCCAAAGAAAACAGGAGCCAGGTCTCCACTCAGATACTCATCAACATTAAACGGATTATATACACCTTGAATAAGGTCTAAATCCTCACGCAGTTTGGCGGCATCCTTTTCTCCTATATAGCCTTCTAACTCCTTGCTGTTCAAATCTTTGAATTCAATAGTCTCTGAAACGGTCTGCTTGTTGGGGGTGTAAAGGTTTAAATCCTCTTTGTATATATTATACACCCCTTTGAAGTTCTGCCCCATATTTATAGGCCAGCTAAGAGGTCTAACTTTTATGCCAAGTTCTGCCTCAACCTCGTCCATAATGTCAAAAGGGTCACGCCCCTCTCGGTCCATCTTGTTCATAAACACCATAACAGGGGTCTTACGCATACGGCAAACCTGCATAAGCTTACGGGTCTGAGTTTCTACACCTTTTGCTGAATCTATAACTATAATTACGCTGTCAACCGCCGTAAGGGTGCGGAAAGTATCTTCTGCAAAGTCTTGGTGACCAGGGGTATCCAGAATATTTATTTTGAAATCCCGATACTCAAATCCCATAACAGATGTGGCAACAGAGATACCTCTCTGTTTCTCTATCTCCATCCAGTCCGATGTAGCTGTCTTCTTTATTTTATTGCTCTTTACCGCTCCTGCCACATGAATTGCACCACCAAAAAGCAGCAGTTTCTCTGTAAGTGTGGTTTTTCCCGCATCGGGGTGGGAAATAATGGCAAATGTACGCCTACGTTTTATCTCTTCCGCTAAAGTCATAATCTTAGGTTATTTTTCTACAGCGGAATCTGTTACATATTTGTAATATTCAAGTATTGGACTGGATGCAATACTTGTAATGGTAAAATCACTCATAGAATCCTTAAATGCTTCCTTAAAGCGTTTAAGAGCATCTTCAACACTCTCTGCACGCACTAAAAGTGTCTGAGGTACAAGGCGTTCTGTTCCACGTTCCTCATCCACCACCACAATCTTAATCTTTACCGTAAACCAATTCTCGCACAGGTCATCGTCCTTAAAGATAAGCTCCGCAATCCTTGCCTGCTTAATGTTTGTAATGGTGTATTCACCCTTAATGTACTGTGCAACTTCTTTTACAATCCTTGCCTCTGCCTCTGTAAAACTAAGAGCATCAACAAGATACACTTCATTAACTTTTTTCAGTTTACCACAATCCTTATCATTGGGGTCTGTAATCTGCTTCTCATAGCGGATTTTACATTCAAAAAACTTAGCCATAATCTATAGGTAGGTTCTATTTATTAGTATTTTTATATTTCATATTTTTACACTACAAAGTTATATAATTCCTCTTTTTCTACAAAGATTTAAGCAAAAATAATTAAATATTCTTACCTTTGCCCTTAGAATGAAAAAAGTGGCTACATCCATACTTTTATTTTGCATTAGTTTGCTTGCTATGGCACAAATCAATGCAGACCGATTGCTGGATATGGGGCGTAATGCCCTCTACTTTGAAGATTATGTGGTGTCAATAGGCTATTTTAATCAGGTTATAGAGGCAAAACCACATCTTACAGACCCATACTTTTTCCGTGCCATTGCAAAACTCTATCTTGAGGACTACAGTGGTTGCATCGCCGATTGCAACTCAGCCCTTGAGATAAATCCGTTCCTATCTAAGGTCTATTACCTTAGAGGTTACGCCAAAAGATATATTAAGGATATAGACTCATCGTCAGATGATTTGCGTAAAGCATTGGAATTTGACCCTGAGAACAAAGAAGTTCACATAGTACTTATAGAGAACCTGTTACAACAAAATAAAATAGATGATGCATACAATGAAGGAATGGCTACCATTGAGAAATTTCCCCATTACGCCGATACCTACATACTGCTTACCCAAGTGCTTCTTATGAAAAAAGATACCGTAAGGGCGGAGAGCGTACTTGATACAGGTATAAAATATAACTCCGATAGAGAGATGGGGTATGCCATACGCGGTATGTTGCGTTATGAGAAAAAAGATTTTAAAGGCGCTCTGGAAGACCTTAACAAGGCTGTAAAATGCAACGGGTTTCGTGGTGATTTTCTTGTAAATCGTGCTATTATCAAGATGGAACTTAATGACCTGAAAGGTGCTCTGACAGACTTTGACGAATCTATAAAACTTGATAATAAAAACGCAAACGCCTACTATAACCGTGCCATCTTAAAGGCGGAAATAGGCGATATAAACAACTCCATAGATGATTTTTCTGTAAGCCTTGCTCTGGAACCAAACAATTTTGCAGCATATTTCCAGCGTGCAATACTCCACTATAAAGTTGGTGAATATAAAGAGGCTCTTGCAGATTTCAATACTGTTATAAAGAAATACCCCGATTTTGTTCCAGCTTATATGGGTAGAGGTGATGTGAAGAAAAAACTCAAAGACACAAAAGGTGCAGAAAAAGACTATTTTGATGCAGCCCAAATAGAACAGGACATTAAGAGCGGCAAGCGTAAGCAACGCCAAGGAGACGACACAGAGTTAGAGCCTACAAAAGAGGCTCGTGCCATTGTGCAGAACCTTAACGGCAGTACTGCAGAAAAGTATAAGAATGAGATGCGTGGACATGTACAGGATAAGGATATAGACATTATTCCGCTTCCTTGTTTTGTAGTGGCTGTGGCAGACTCCACCGCCAAAACTTACCGCAGACAACTGCACCATATAGATATAGACAAGGCTAACATGCAACTTACAGACAAACTTAGTTTCTGCCTGCTTGATAACGTCAAGACCAAGATTGATTTTGGCGGCACCACAGTGGTTTGCACAGAGCCAATGTGTTTCTTTAACCGTGGCAGTGAGAAAAGCATAGAACTTAAAGACAAGGTTGCAAACGGCGGGCAAGTTATGGTATCAGACTGTATATCTGCCATAAATGACCTTACTATGGCATATCAGTTAGATAACACTATAGTGTATGCACTATATAATATAGGATTTGTATATATGGTGGCAAAAGACTTTAACTCTGCCATAATATACTACACCAAGGCTATAGAGCAGTATAGCGGTATGGCAGAGGCTTACTATAACAGAGCATTAATCTACATCTCACAAGGCAAAAAAGAAGAGGCCCGTAAGGACCTCAGCAAAGCGGGTGAACTTGGACTATATGGAGCATACAACGTAATGAAACGCTACGCTAAATAATGGTGATGCGTCATACATCATACATCATACATCATACATTATAACACACCAACCTTAAAATTTACTATAGTACCAAATTAAACACCTCTGTAACGTCTTTTACATAGTGGAATTTAAGTCCTTTCAGATAGATTGGCTTTATCTCATCTATGTTCTTCTTGTTATCCTTGCAAAGTATAAGAGTGGTTACACCTGCACGTTTGGCGGCAAGAATCTTCTCCTTAATTCCACCCACAGGCAGCACGTCACCAAGCAGAGTTATTTCACCTGTCATGGCTATATGAGACTTTACCCTACGCCCTGTAACGGCAGAGAGAATGCTGGTGGCTATGGTTATACCCGCCGATGGTCCGTCTTTAGGGATAGCCCCCTCCGGCACATGGATATGAATGGCGACATCGTCAAAAAACTTATCCTTAATGCCCAACTCCTTAGTGTGTGCCTTTATATAAGACAAGCCAAGCGATGCAGACTCTTTCATAACATCTCCCAAATTTCCCGTAAGAGTAAGACTTGGAGTCTTGCTACGGCTTATGCTGGTCTCAATCTCAAGTGTTACGCCACCTACGGCAGTCCAAGCAAGCCCTGTCACCTTGCCCACTTTAAGTTTATCATCCTGCTTATCCACATCGTAGGTTTCAGTACCAAGCAACTTAACCACCTCAGCCTCATCTATGGCACCGGAAAACTCCTCCTCCATTGCCACCTTCTTGGCTATTTTACGTGCAATGCTTGCTATCTGCTTATCCAAGGCACGCACACCTGACTCCTTAGTATAATGGTTAATAATATAAGAGACCGATTTTTTAGACAGTTCAGCCTGCTCTTTAGTAATTCCGTGGTTCTTCCACTCCTGCGGAATAAGGTGACGGTTTGCTATCTCCACTTTTTCCTGCTCTATGTAACCGCTTATGTTTATCAGTTCCATACGGTCAAGCAATGCCGGCGATATGGTGTTAAGTGTATTTGCTGTGGCTATAAACAGAACTTTGGACAGGTCATAGTTAATATCAAGATAGTTATCGTGAAATGAGTTATTCTGCTCAGGGTCAAGCACTTCAAGTAACGCCGATGCCGGGTCTCCCTTATAGTCAGCCCCCACCTTATCTATCTCATCAAGTATAAACACAGGGTTAGATGAGCCTACTTTAAGTATATTTTGGATAATACGCCCAGGCATAGCACCTATGTAGGTACGTCTGTGTCCACGTATCTCAGCTTCATCATGCAGGCCGCCAAGCGATATGCGTGCATATTTACGCCCCAATGCCTGTGCCACAGACTTGCCAAGCGATGTCTTGCCAACCCCCGGAGGTCCGTATAGGCATATTATCGGGGATTTTAAGTCACCTTTAAGTTTAAGCACAGCCAAATGCTCTATTATACGGTCTTTAACATCATCAAGTCCGTAGTGGTTCTTATCCAATATGCGTTGTGCCTTTTTAAGGTCAAAATCGTCCTCTGTATATTCATTCCAAGGCAAATCCACAAGAGTCTGCACATAGTTTAGCTGAATGGAATAATCAGGAGCACCCGATGAGAGAGCCTGCAGTTTCTTTATCTCCTTCTCCACATACTCCTTAGTCTGCTTATCCCACTTTTTGCCTTTAGCCTTCTCCTCTATGCTCTTGATATCCTGTTCCTGTGTGGTACCTCCAAGTTCCTTTTGTATGGTTTTCATCTGCTGTTGCAGGAAATACTCACGTTGCTGCTTGCCTATGTTCTCCATAGCCTTGTTCTGTATGGAGTTCTTAATCTCAAGCAGGTGCAGTTCCTTAGTAAGAGCCTTGATAAGCAGTTCAGCCCTCTGCTGAAGTGTAGGAGCCTCAAGCAATTCCTGTTTCTCTGCAAGCGGGATATTGGTGTTGCCACATATAAAGTTTACAAGAAATTGTGCATTGTCTATGTTCTTTATGGCAAACATCATATCCTGATGGAAGCCACCGCTAAGTTTCAGAATTTTCTGTGCCGCATCCTTAATGGCAGATAGACACGCCTTAAACTCCTTTGTCTTAGGTACTACATTAGACTGCGGCAACGGATTCACCCTTGCCGTAAAATATGGTTCTGTAGCCACAATGGCATCTATAGTGAATGCACATCTGCCCTGCAGAATTATTGTAGTGGAGCCATCCGGCATCTCCAATATACGCAGTATCTGTGCTATGGTACCTACATTAAACAAATCAGTCTCTGTAGGTTCCTCCACCACTCCGTCTTTTTGGGCAACTGCACCTATAATGCCGTTACGCTCAAAAACCTCACGTACAAGTTTCAGTGATTTTTTTCTGCCCACGTTAATAGGCAACACAATGCCGGGGAACAGCACTACGTTTCTTAACGTCAAAAGGGGAACCTCCGGCTCCTCTTTTAACTTTTCAAGGTAGCGGGTGTCATCGTCCGCTATCAATGGTATAAGCTCATTTGTATCCATTACATTGCAGAATCAAACTGTTTTAGGAACCGCAAATCGTTCTCAGAGAACATTCTAAGGTCCTTACAACGGAATTTCAGATTAGCGATACGCTCCACTCCCATACCAAACGCATATCCTGAATAAACCTTGGAATCTATACCGCAGGCTTCAAGCACGGCAGGGTCAACCATACCGCAACCAAGAATCTCAACCCAACCTGTATGTTTGCAGAAATTGCAACCCTTGCCTCCGCATAGGTCACAAGATATATCCATCTCTGCACTTGGCTCTGTGAACGGGAAGTATGAAGGACGCAACCTTATCTGCGTGTTCTCACCAAACATCTCTTTTGCAAAATAAAGCAAAGCCTGCTTCAAGTCTGCAAACGATACGTTCTTATCTATGTAAAGTCCTTCCACCTGATGGAAGAAACAGTGGGCACGGTAAGATATAGCCTCATTTCTATATACTCTGCCTGGGCAAAGCACACGGATAGGCGGCTTCTGTGTAGTCATTACATGAGACTGCACACTTGATGTATGTGTACGAAGCAGTACATCGGGGTTCTTCTCTATAAAAAATGTATCCTGCATATCACGTGCAGGGTGCTCAGGCGGAAAATTCAATGCCCCAAACACATGCCAATCGTCCTCTATCTCAGGCCCTTCCGCCACTGTAAAGCCAAGACGTGAGAAAATGTCTATGATTTCATTCTTCACTATTGACAGCGGATGACGTGTACCAAACTCTATGGGGCTCTGTGAACGTGACAAATCAAGTGCGTCTGCACCTGCTTGATTATCAAACGCATCTTTCATCTCATTGAGTTTGTCTTGGGCTGTATTCTTTAGCTCATTAAGCATCTGCCCCACTATGCGTTTCTCATCGCCTGCAACATTTCTGAAATCTGAGAACAACTGTGAAATCTCTCCCTTCTTGCTCAAATATTTTAAACGCAACTGCTCAACTTCCTCTTTATTTGAGGCAGTCAGATTCTGCACTTCCTGCAATAATGCCTGTATTCTATACTTCATAATTTTTTTTATAATTTTCAACTTTCAATTTTCAACTTTCAATTTTTTGTGTTGCAAAGATACAAACTTTTTAACAACTATTCAACATCTGCTTATTTATTCGTTAAAAGTTATTATATTTGCAGACTAATTATAAAATGCCTTAATATGGGAAAGATTATTGCAATAGCAAATCAGAAAGGCGGTGTAGGCAAGACCACCACAGCCATAAACTTGGCGGCATCGCTATCTGTGCTGGAGAAAAAGGTGCTACTGGTTGACGCAGACCCTCAGGCAAACGCATCATCGGGTCTGAATATAGATGTAACTAATTTGGATACAACTATTTATGAATGCCTTATAAACGGAGAAAAAGCAATAGACGCAATTCAGAAAACAGAGATTGACAAGTTAGAGGTGTTGCCATCGCATATAGATTTGGTGGGGGCAGAGGTGGAGATGCTTAAACTTGAAGACCGTGAGCACCTTCTAAAGAACCTATTGGAGCCTATAAAGGGTGATTATGACTACATTCTTATAGACTGTTCCCCATCGCTGGGCTTAATAACCATTAACTGCCTTACTGCCGCCGATAGCGTAATTATACCTGTACAGGCAGAGTATTACGCATTGGAGGGTATCAGTAAACTACTGAATACCATTAAGATAATTAAGGGCAGGCTTAACCCGTCGCTTGAGATAGAGGGTTTTCTGCTGACTATGTTTGATGCCAGACTTAAACTTGCAAACCAAGTATATAAAGAGGTGAAACAGTATTTTGGGGATATGGTGTTTGAGACTGTAATTCAGCGTAATATAAAACTCAGTGAATCACCTAGCCATGGCATTCCGGTTATTCTCTACGATGCGGACTCTCGTGGGTCTCAGAATTATTTACAGTTAGCACAAGAAATCATTAAGAAATAGACTATGGCTGCACCTAAAAAAAATGCACTTGGACGCGGACTTGGAGCGTTAATACAACTGGATGATGTACAGACAGGCGGCTCTTCACAAATCAGTGAGGTTGCACTGTCTGATATAGAGGCAAATCCTAACCAGCCAAGAAAGAATTTTGATGAGGAGGCTCTGTCAGAACTTGCCGCATCTATCAAGGAACTTGGTGTGGTACAGCCTGTTACACTAAGAGAGATAGCCAAAGGCAAATATCAGATAATATCTGGCGAGAGGCGTTGCCGTGCCTCCAAAATGGCAGGGCTTACAACCATTCCAGCCTATATAAAAACAGTTGATGACGAGGCTCTTATGGAGATGGCTCTGGTGGAGAATATCCAACGTGAAGACCTAAACGCCATAGAGATTGCCCTCTCTTATCAGCGTCTTATAGATGACTATAAGTTTACACAGGAGAAACTTGGAGAAAGGGTTGGGAAAAAGCGTGCCACAGTAACAAATTACCTCAGACTGCTTAAACTGCCTGCAGAGATTCAGCTTGGACTTAAAGCCGGCAAAATAGATATGGGGCATGCACGTGCATTGGTCTCCATAGATGACCCTGCCACTATGATTAAACTTTATGAAGACACCTTAAAACACGGCTATTCAGTGCGTAAGTTAGAAGAGTTGGCATCGGGTAACGGAAACAAGCCCAAAGGATCAAAAAAAGAGGATATCTCTGTGTATGAACCACTTTGCAAAAAGTTATCATCGCTATTCAACTCTAATGTAAAGATAAGCCGTAGCGACCAGGGAAGCGGCAAAATAACCTTGAATTTTAAAAACGACGACCAATTAGAGTCCATAATGTCAATTCTTGATAGATTATAATGCGTAAATATCAAGTTTTCATATTGTTATCTATTTTAGCCCCGATATATGCAATTGCCCAAAACAATGAAGTGTCAAGGGCTTTAAGAATGTCAGGCACCAATGTCAACACCATAAACATTGATATTAACGAGCCTCAATGGGAGAATGTTGTATCTAAAAAATTCAAATTAAAACCGCAGACTTTTGATATGGATTCTGCATCATTGGCTGCATATATGGCTGATAACGAGCGTCAAAAAATGCATTACGAAAAACTGAACAGGATTCCAAAGCCCGCCATGGCAGCGTGGATTGCAGCCCTATTCCCTGGTGCAGGGCAGATATACAACCGCCAATACTGGAAATTGCCTATTATCTACGGAGGTTTTGCAGGCTTGGGCTACGCTGTATCGTGGAACAATCAAATGTACGTTGATTACAGAAAAGCATACACCGATTTATGCAGTTCCGACCCAAATGCCAACTACTATGAAAGAATATTGCCTCCAGGTGTAAAATTAAACAGTTCAAACATAGATTATTACAAAAGAACCTTTAGAAATAAGATGGAGGGTTACCAAAGGAATAGGGATTTAAGCATCATAGGGATTGCAGTACTGTATATGCTCTCTTTAATAGACTCGTATGTTGATGCACAACTCCGTGATTACGATGTAAGCCCTAACCTATCTATGCATATAGGTCCAACAGTGATTCCACCAAGCATACATAATGAGTTATCAACATCTGTAGGTATGGGTTGCAAATTAAAATTTTAAATTGTATCTTTGTGGGTTGAAAAAATATTATCTAATCTAATATAAAATTTTTATTATGGTTTATTCACATGAAGTAGAAAACATGTGTGTCGTAAAAAAAGGTCCTAACCACGGACCAGCCCCAATACCTGAAGAGGGTAAATGGGTGAAGGCAAAAGAGATTAAAGACATCTCAGGCTTGACACACGGTATTGGTTGGTGCGCTCCTCAGCAGGGTGCATGTAAATTAACACTTAACGTAAAGGAAGGTATTATACAAGAGGCACTTGTAGAGACTATAGGTTGCTCTGGTATGACACACTCTGCCGCTATGGCATCTGAGATTCTTCCTGGAAAGACTCTTCTTGAGGCTCTTAACACAGACCTTGTTTGCGATGCCATCAACACCGCAATGCGTGAGCTATTCCTTCAGATAGTTTACGGACGTACACAGTCTGCATTCTCAGAGGGTGGTCTTACAGTTGGTGCAGGTCTTGAAGACCTTGGTAAAGGTTTCATAAGCCAGACAGGTACACTTTACAGCACTAAACTTAAAGGTCCACGTTACCTACAGCTTACAGAAGGTTACATTACCAAGATGTTCCTTGATGCTGACGATGAGGTTTGCGGTTATGAGTTTGTACACCTTGGCAAATTTATGGATGCCATTAAGAAAGGTGTTCCCGCCGATGAGGCTCTTAAGAGCGTAACCGGAACTTACGGACGTACTAAGAAAGAGCAAGGTGCAGTTAAATCTATTGACCCACGTAAAGAATAAGGAGGACACAGCCATGATTAGAGAAGTAAAATTTGAAAGTCAAGACCGCCGTGAGAAACAAATTCTTGCAGCACTTAAAGAGAACGGAATCAATAGTATAGAAGAGGCAAATGAGATTTGTGAGAAAGCAGGGCTTGACCCTTACAAGACCTGTGAAGAGACACAGATGATTTGCTTTGAGAACGCTAAATGGGCTTACGTAGTAGGTTCAGCCATAGCACTTAAGAAAGGTTGCAAAAACGCCGCCGATGCAGCAGAAGCAATAGGTATAGGACTACAGGCATTCTGTATCCCTGGCTCAGTTGCTGATGACCGTAAGGTAGGTCTTGGTCACGGTAACCTTGCCGCTCGTCTGCTACGTGAAGAGACACAATGCTTTGCATTCCTTGCAGGTCATGAGTCATTTGCAGCGGCAGAGGGTGCCATCAAGATTGCAGAGATGGCAAACAAGGTTCGTAAGAACCCATTGCGTTGCATTCTTAACGGACTTGGAAAAGATGCCGCTATGATTATAAGCCGTATAAACGGTTTCACATACGTACAAACAGAGTTTGATTACTTTACAGGCAAACTTAATGTAATTAAGGAGAAAGCCTACAGCGATGGACCACGTGCCAAGGTTAAATGCTATGGTGCAGATGATGTTCGTGAGGGTGTTGCCATTCTTTGGAAAGAGAATGTTGATGTTTCCATAACAGGTAACTCAACCAACCCTACACGTTTCCAGCACCCTGTAGCAGGTACATATAAGAAAGAGCGTATCCTTGCAGGTAAGCCTTATTTCTCAGTTGCCTCCGGTGGTGGTACAGGCCGTACATTGCACCCGGATAATATGGCTGCAGGTCCTGCATCTTACGGTATGACCGATACTCTTGGTCGTATGCACTCCGATGCCCAATTTGCCGGTTCTTCATCAGTTCCTGCTCACGTAGAGATGATGGGATTCCTTGGCATAGGTAACAACCCAATGGTAGGTTGCACAGTGGCATGTGCCGTAAACGTAGCCCTTGCACTTAGCAAATAAACGTCATTACCTAACGGTCTGTAAACAGTCTGAGTGTATGCGAAGACTGCTTGCTGACCGAAGGTAATCTCACCAACAAAGACTAAGGGCTGTTAATCAGCCATTAGTCTTTCAAATAAACACTTAAAAATACTATTTATATGAAAAAACTATTACTTGCACTATGCTTACTTGTAAGCATAGCGTTGAACGCACAGACGTTCTCCACATTTGACTCCCGTACCGATTTCCGTGATGAGTCTATCTATTTTGTAATGACCACCCGATTCTTTGACGGCGATAAGACAAACAACGTACACTGCTGGGACGGACACAATGAGGGCGACTCAGAGTGGCGTGGAGATTTTAAAGGTCTTATTGAAAAAATGGACTACATTAAGGCATTGGGATTCACTGCCATTTGGGTAACTCCTATTGTAGAGAATGCCAGTGGTCTTGACTACCACGGCTATCACGCATCAGACTTCTCAAAAGTTGACCACCGCTATGAATCAGCAGGTGTTGGCTTCAAGGAGGTTGTGGATGCCGCACACGCACGTGGTATGAAGATTATTCTTGACATTGTAATTAACCACACAGGTAACTTTGGTGAAGCGAACCTATGCCCTATGTTCAAACGAGACTGGACAAAAGACCAGTCAAGTGCCGAGGAATGTATGGTACGTATTCCACAAAGTGAAGGCGGTGTGCTTCCAAACAATTATGAGTCATTAGACCCAGGCAAACAATATGCCGCACGTCTCTCAAAAATGAAGAACTCAAATGATGAGAATGGACAGAAAAAGAACTATGACTCACATAACTATTGGCACCACTTCGCTAACTTCAACTGGGACGACCCCACTCGTTGGTTCGCTCAGATTGCAGGTGACTGCGTTGACCTTAACACAGAGAACCCTGCAGTGTCACAATATCTTGTAAACTGTTACAACACATTTATTCAGATGGGTGTTGACGGTTTCCGTATTGATACATCGGGGCATATAGCACGTCTTGCATTTAACAAGAACTTTATTCCTCAATTCACACAACTTGGTGCCGACGCCTTTAACAAACGTGGTAAGGCTGCAAGTAAATTCTTCATGTTTGGTGAGGTTTGCGCACGCTATAACAGTGACATCTGCTATCGTCAGCACGACAACCTATCTCCTTTCTACTATACTTGGGCTGAGAGCAAGAACTATGCGTGGGATACAGACCCTGCCTCTTGGAACAGCATAGTGGCTATGGAGGGTGATGAGTGCATGACTCATACAAACCATATTTCAGCGTGGGCTCAGGGTGATGATGACTTTGGCTATTTCAAAGGTCCTAAATCGCAGAATGCTCTTCTTAACGGTAACACATATCACGCACCGGATTACTCTAAGGCAAGTGGTTTGAATGTAATTGACTTCCCTATGCACTGGACATTCAAATCTGCTGAAGGAGCGTTTAATATGGGTCGTCCAGACCAAGACCAATACTACAACGATGCCACATTTAACGTTGTCTATGTTGATTCCCACGACTACGGTCCCGATGAGGACACCCGTTTTGACGGAACAGAGGATACTTGGGCGGAGAATATGGACTTGATGTTTACATATCGTGGCATACCTTGTATATATTATGGTTCAGAGGTTCAGTTCCAAAAAGGTAAAATTTGTGACAAAGGTGCTCTTGAACCGCTTATCAACACAGGTAGAGCCTACTTTGGCGGCTATATGAAAGGTAATGTAACAGCCTCAAACTTTGGCGAGTACACCGCACAGGCAGGTACAAACGCAGAGGCATCACTTTCACAGCACCTGTCACAGCACCTTATGCGTCTGAACAAGATTCGTCAGGCGATTCCTGCCCTACGTAAAGGACAATACTCTGTAACAGGCTGCAACAGAAATGGTGCAGTTGCCGCATTCAAACGCCGCTACACAGACAGCAAGGTGGATTCTTACGTGCTTGTAGCCATATCGGGTAATGCAAGTTTCTCTGGCATTGAGAACGGAACATATAAAGACGCCATTACAGGCGATACTAAAACAGTAACCAACGGAACCCTTTCAGTATCTTGTAACGGCAAGGGCAATATGCGTATATATGTACTTTCCACCACTAAGACACCTGCTCCTGGCAAGATAGGCAATGACACCTATTACTTATATGGTTCATCAAGAGGTGGTGTCACACCTAAAAATTGGGACGGCACAGAGATGGAACTTGAAGATGACCCAGTTCCACCAGGACCAGAGACAGAGCCTTGTCTGACATCGACAGATGAGATGGCTGTATTCTTTACCAAACCTGATGATTGGGGTAAGAGCATAAAAGTGCATATCTGGGGCGGCACAAAGGGAACAAATTGGCCCGGGCTTTCAGCCACAAGCCTTGGTAATAATGTTTACAAATTCACAGTTCCAGCGGAATATGGCACACCTAAACAGATTATATGGAATGACGGTAGCAAACAAACCAGTGATTTGAATTACAAGAACCACTATATGTATAACAGCAGTGGTCCTACAAGTACTGTAATTACAGAGATTTGCCCAACTGTTGCAGCAGAAGACATCTACGAGGATACTCCTGAATCAGAACAAGAATCCACAACAGATGACTCTCAAGATAACCTGTATCACGATATGTTAGGACGTCATTGGGAATATCCAGTACATCCGGGTATATATTTGCACAAAGGTCAAAAGTACCTGCATTTCGGACGGTAACACTACCCCGTTATAATCTAAATAAAAAATGCGGCTTGTCCCAAGTTATGAGACAGGCTGCATTTATCTTTGCACCTGTTGATACACCTCCAGCAACCACTTGCTAAGCTGCAAATCCACTTGCCGCATAGTTGATTCAAATTTTTTAGGTGAGAGCTGGCACTCCCAAAGGACTATGATGTGCCACCCTGCGTCAGTCAGCAGTCTGTATTGTTCCGCATCGCGGTCTTGATTACGCTTAATTTTACGCTCCCAAAACTCCACATGGGTTTTAGGCATCTTGAATTTGGGGCATCCTTGGTGTCCATGCCAAAAACAGCCGTTAACAAAGATTGCCGTATGGTATCTGCGTAACACAATGTCTGCCTTGCCAGGCACACTTTTTACATTAAGCCTATATCTATACCCGGCATGCCACAGCCACCTCCTGACCTTAATCTCAGGTTTGGTGGCACTGCCATGTATGCTTGCCATACAATGGTGTCGCTGCTCTTTTGTTAGTTTGTCAGACATAAATCAAGAACGAAATTA
>JAKSNY010000004.1 GCA_024399495.1 Paludibacteraceae bacterium | reverse complement strand
GATGCGGTGATGCGGTTAATCGGTGAATCGATTTCATACATCACACATCATACATTATACATAACTCCATAGGAGTTTAATACATCATACATCAATCCTTGTTCCTTGACCCTCACAGTTACAACTGCATTGTAACTATCTGATATTAAGCAAATTACCCCCCCCGTTTACACGGGAGGGTAATTCTACCTACATTTATATGTAAGCCGTTTCCGGCTTCTATGTCTTATCACTTTAGCTTCCTATCGTGGACAAAGATAGTGAAAATTATGGACAAAACCAAAAAATGCAGAGCATTTTTTGAAAAAAGTACGTTTTGTGAATTGTTTTGGTTTTGTTGAGGTGCAGCCTACCGCTCAGGCTTCGCCAATCGTGATATTATTTATTTTTCCAAAACATCCTTGTACTATCAAAAATAATTTTGCACTAGACTGAAAAAGTGGACACACAAAAATAAGTCAGGTTTACAAAAGCGGTGTCATATAGAATGGCAACACAATTGTTTGACCATCGTGAAAATAGTCTTTCCCACAAATCAAATACCTGTCACTAATTCTTGCTGAAAATTTTGCACAAAACGCGTCTAATGAAGAATGAGAATTATAACCAGATGACTTTACCTCTATAGGGACTACTTTTGAGCCTTTAGACATAAGAAAATCAATCTCATAGTTGTGTTTTTCATCCTTTGGGAATGTGTAATAAAACAACTCGTTCCCCGATGCCACCAACATCTGTGCCACTAAATTTTCATAAATATAACCAAGATTGGAATCTAATTTATCACTAAGCAACTTATTGTAAATTATATTTTCAGTAAAATTCTTATCCCAAAACGCCAGCGTTACAAACAGTCCTGTATCCGCTACAAACAACTTGAATTTTGACAACTCCTTTGTTAAAGAAAAACCAACATTGGGGTCTGATGAATGATGACAGAACAATACGGTCTTGCTATCTTCCAAATCCATCAACAATTCATACATTTTCTCATCCGCAACCTGTCCCAATACTGAAAACGGCTTAAACCTTGCACTGTTACGGCTGAGTTGGGCAGGAATATTTTGATACATTTGTTCTAGACGACCTGTAGAGTCAAGTTTCTTAAAATCATCAAGATACAGCCTTATTATTTTACGTTTGACACTATCTACAGCACTTAAATTATTGGTTTTAATGTATTCTGCCACGGCTTGAGGCATACCGCCTACAAGCATATACAGACGCAGCTCACGCATTTTGAGACGATGCGTACCACTAAGAGACATTTTATTATCGAAGAACTGTTTTATCATAGGCATTGACACCTCATCACCCAACGCCCATCTAAACTCCTCGTAATCCATAGGATACATTGGAAGTCTATCTTCTTCACTTGGTATGGTTATGTCTTTTGTGCTATTTTTTATACTTATAAGAGACCCTGTTTCTATGTAGTCATACCTTCCGTCTGCAACAAGGTACTTTATGGCTTGACGTGCCTTCGGACATTTTTGAACCTCATCAAACACTATAACAGATTTCCGCTCAACTAATTTGACGGCATACGTTGTTTGAAGATGTAAAAAAATGAAATCCAAATCCATAAGGTTATCAAACAACGCCTTAATTTCGCCTGAAGCCTTATTGAAATCTATTATTATATAAGAGACATATTCCTGCTTTGCAAAAGTTTCAACCAATGTTGATTTTCCGACTCGTCTGGGACCTTCAATCAAAACAGCAGATCTCCCTTGTTGGGTATTTTTCCACTCAAGAAGTTTATCATATAATTTGCGTTTGAAAATCATATACATAATTATTGGTTTTGGACTGCAAATATAGTCATTTTTTCAATTTCCCCAAAATTCAAACCACTAAAATATACGAAAACCCCAAAATTCAAACCACTAAAATATACGAAAACCCCAAAATTCAAAGTATCAAAATGCACTAGACTGAAAAAGTGGACATTAAAAACGGGTCAAGATTTTGGTAAACCTTGACCCGTTTGTCAATTAAACTTTAGATTAAGGCAATCTCTCGTGTCTGCCCTGTTGTACAGGGTCAGATGTTGTTCCTACCTTATCTCCTGAATTCTTCAGGCAACGCACACTGCGGGCATTCTTCTTATAACTGTCAAATGCTACAATATCATCACTGTTATACATAAACACGTCGTCATACGCCTCCTCATTATCATACGCAGTTGATGTCCAAATTTGTGCGTAATATCCAACATTAAGTAACTTATCACCATCTGAGCCTCCAGCCGGCAATACGCAGAAGCCCTTGTCATCTGTTCCGTTACCATTCTCAAACCAACCCGATGAGGATTTAAGGTGCTTACCCTCAGTACCTGTCTTACCCTCATCATACTCTTCTTTAATAGCTGACTCTAATTCATGCCACTCCACTTGGCTTGGCAGGTGCCAGCCATTAGGGCAAATTCCCTGACGATTGCCGTCATACATTCTTGTTTGATTCAAAGCCTCCTCATTGGTATAACCCATAGCGGCAGCCCAATTATAGAGCAGGCCTAATTTCTTTATCTGCTCATCAGAAATGTTATCGGCAAACTTACCCTTATCTGTCCACTTCTCTTTGATTCTGCTGTCCATATAGTATGGTTGAAAACCACTACCCTTGCCGTCTCCTTCCGCTATAACACCGCCTGCAAGTTCACTTTCAGTATCATACTTGGTGCAAGCCATATTCTCAGCCATCCAAGTCTGGGTGCCAATTTTTACTACGGAATACTTATTACCGCAAATATCAGTTACTGTCTCCTTTTTAGGTTCAGGTTTAGGTTCTGAGCCTGAATCATTTTTCTTACACGCACTAAAAGCCATCACTACTCCGGCAAGTGCCACCATAATTAAATTTAAATTTTTCATAGTCTCATTTTTAGGATTTTATTTTACAAATATAGTGAATTATTTTTCAAAAATCAAACATCCTCAGAGGGGATGGTTTCTACACAGCGGATATAGTCTTGGCTTAGGTCTTGAAAGTGGTTTCACCCTGCCTGTGCATTAGATTTTGCAAACTTCTTTTAATCCACACCGCTCACATTTTGGATTGCGGGCTGTGCATGTGTAGCGTCCATGCAATAGTAGCCAATGGTGTGCTTTAGAAAGGATTTCAGAAGGAATACGCTTGGTTAAGATTGCCTCAACCTTCTCAGGGGTATTGGCTGTCTTAGGTACAAGACCAAGCCTGTGCGACACCCTAAACACATGGGTATCTACAGGCATTGCAGGTTTTCCAAATGCAACAGCCATAACCACATTGGCGGTCTTACGCCCCACACCTGGGAGCGTGGTCAGTTCAGCCATTGTAGATGGCACAGTTCCGTTAAATTCAGAGACTAATTTTTTAGATAAACCTAAAATATGTGCAGCCTTGCTGTTAGGATAAGATACACTGCCTATGTAGTGTAGAATCTCAGCCTCAGTGGCTTTAGCCATAGCAAATGCATCGGGATATGCAGCAAACAGTGCAGGTGTAACCATATTTACACGCTTATCTGTGCATTGGGCAGACAGCACCACTGCCACAATAAGTTCAAACGGATTTCTGAAATTGAGCTCGCTTGCCGCATCGGGCATAGTAGATTCAAAATATTGCAGTATGAAACATACATCATACATCATACATCATACATCATACATGTACTCCTGTACATTTTACGCCTTAACCTTAACAAACATCGAATCCACCTCTTCTGTAACATCAATCTCACCACCGTCTGCATCTACAAACTGATATTGCAGATAAGAGAAATTCTGATTTGGAAGAATCTTAAGACGGAATAAATGTTTAAGGCACATTTTTGTCTTCAGAGATATGAACCCTTGTTTTAAATAGGCATAAACGTAAGGATGGACATATAAGAGTGCCTTTTTTACCTTTAGTACGTTAAAAACAAAGTAAGCCTTACGCTCAAGCACATCGGTAAACAGGATTGAAGAATATATTTTAGAAGAACCACCACATATAGGGCAATTCTCCATAGTGTTTACGTATGTTACAGGTCTTACTCTCTGACGTGTAATCTGCATTAAGCCGAATTTTGTTATTGGCAATACATTGTGCTTTGCACTATCAGACTTAAGATTCTCAACCATACGTTCATAAACCTTATCGTTATGCACCTGCGTATGCATATCTATAAGGTCTATAATTACAATGCCCCCCATATCTCGTAGCCTTAGCTGGTGTGCCACCTCATCTACAGCCATCATATTAACCTCAAACGCAGACTCCTCCTGCTCAGAACTATCCTTATTTACACGTATTCCACTGTTTACGTCTATTACGTGCATAGCCTCTGTATGGTCAATTACAAGGTATGCCCCTTTACTGAACGGAGCAATCCGTCCAAACGATGATTTCAGTTGCTTGGTTACATTATATACATCAAAAACAGGCAACTGGTCATCATAATACTTTACTATTCCGCTTTTTGACGGTTCTATTAACCCGATGTAGGACTTTATCTCCTCATAAACGTCCTTATCGTTTATAACAATGCTCTCAAAATTACGGTTAAGATGGTCTCTTAGAATAGCCTCTGCCCTACTCACCTCCTCCACTACAAGAAACGGTGCAGACTTTCTGTTTTTCTGCAAACTTACCAACGCCTCCTCCCAACGCTCCACCAGAATTTCCAATTCGTTCTCCAACTCATCGGCACTCTTACCCTCTGCCACTGTACGCACTATAGCACCATAATTGTTAGGGCAAGCCGCTTTAACTATTTTACGCAGACGGTTACGCTCCTTATAACTTACTATCTTCTGCGATACTGACACCTTATTGTAAAAAGGCATCAACACAACAGAACGACCTGCTAACGATATTTCTGCCGTAAGTCTTGGTCCCTTTGTAGAAATAGGCTCTTTTGTAACCTGTACAAGTATCTCCCGCCCTACAGACAGCACATCTGTAACATGTCCTACTTTTGGCAAATCGCTCTCCTGCTTTACCTTACCCATAGAGAGATGTTTGCCTTTTACCACCACCTGATTTTTCACAAAAGAATCTACAGTATTGAAATTCACCCCTAAATCCAGATAATGCAAGAACCCCTCTTTCTCATACCCCACATCAACAAACGCCGCATTTAGTCCGGGCAACAGTTTTTTAACCTTTGCCAAATATATGTCTCCAACTGCATAAGATAACGAGCGTTTCTCCTTGTAGTACTCCACAAGTGTGGAATCCTCAAGAAGTGCTATGTTTATCTCATCATTAGTTACGTCTAATAGTAATTTACTATCCATATAGGTAAAATTGAAAAACAAAAGAACAAACAGCCATAGCAGATGTTTGTTCTTTATAAGACGTTACGTCAAAATACTACTTATGTTTATGACGATTCTTTCTCAGTCTTTTCTTACGCTTGTGAGTGGACATTTTATGTCTCTTCCTCTTCTTTCCGCTTGGCATATTATTAAAGTATTAGTATATTACTTACTGATTTTACCAACAAAAACCTTTGCAGGCTTGAAAGCGGGTATTGAGTGTGCAGGTATATTGATAGAGGTGTTCTTAGAAATGTTACGGGCAACCTTTGCTGCACGCTCCTTAACAATAAAACTACCAAAACCCCTCAAATATACATTCTCCTTAGCCTCTAATGAAGCCTTAACCTCTTCCATAAAAGACTCAATAACCTTCATAGCCACAACCTTTTCAACACCTGTTTTGTTGGCAATTTCGTTTACGATTTCTGCTTTTGTCATAACTGTAAATTTTAATATTGTTTATAATTATTTGTTTCTCTTACATTTGGACTGCAAATATAGTACATTATTCTTAAACTCCATATATTTTTGCAAAAAAAAATCGGAAAATTCCGATTTTTTTTAGTTTTCCACAAAACAGGCATTAAAAACATTTGAATTTACCCATCAAAACTCTTTTTTTGTTAGCATAAATAAAGTTGTAAATAACCACTTTACCTAATTGCCCTTTATATAGATAACCTTTGGCATTTGCATCACATATATTTTCACAATTAGGGTCAACGGTAGGCAAGTTTACAACATCCATAAATCCACCATTCAAATCCCTAAGTACAATAGTCACGTTCTTACATCTGGTTGTGAATTTCCATTCACCATCAGGTGTGCTTGTAATACAAACATCATCTGCCGTAGGTTCTGATGTAGGATTGAATGAATCTGGAACAAAACTTATATAATACATACCTGAAGGAACTTCTTTTCCTGTTTCTATATCCTCTTGTGAATAAACAGATATCATAAAATCAAATGCACTTTGTTCTGATTTTTGAACTTTAACCATTTGAGATTCTTCATGTTTATCAAAAGTAACCAAATCATCATCAACAAAAGCGGTTCCAAATGGCAATTTGTATGTATATTCATATACATCAGGGTCAAAATCTTTCATTGACACACCTTTATAATATATGCCATCAAGTTGTGTGTTGTCTGATAATTTGATTGTAGTGTTGATTACATAATCTCTTATATCTCCACTCATAGATGTAACACGTATTATAATACACTCTCTTGTTTGCTGAACAACATTATCAACATGCTCATACTCATTAAATTTCTCAAATGAAATATCTTTTGCACACGGAATTTCCGAAGAATCACTATATGCTTTAAGCTCTATGTTGTAATCAAGCACATCAGGGTCAAAACCCTCTATAGGCTTACCAAACACCCAAATATTCTTTAGTCTGTTCTCTGTATCAGGAACAACCACAAAATCAACAATATATTTACTCATATCTCCGTTTTGTGCAGTGACAACCAATGATGTTTGCCAATACTCTTCCGCCTCTATTTCCTCTGTTGTCTTAAACACTGTTTCTGTTGCCGGGTCTGTTTCCAAATACTCCACCTCAGGGGCTTCTGTTGTTCCATACGGCAACTCAACCTTATATGAATATTTTTCCGGTTCAAAATCCTCTATTTGTATTGTATCTTCATTTATTACGTATGATATCATATCAAGTGTTGATACATCACTATCCGCTTCTCTGAATTTAATTGTATATATATTTGTAACCGCCTCATCTTCAGATAATACCGTTATAATAGACGTGTCATTTACATCTTCTGTGTAATCAGGTGTGATTGTCTGTCCCGCATCTCCAGGCACAGGTTCTACAGACGGCACCGTTTTTGACCTAAACGGCAACACAACCTCATAATTAAAGGTTTCGCTATCAAAAGCCGGAACCAACTGACGGCCGTCACCTACTATTATATTCTCTAAGAAAGCGTTGTCTGACAGTGTGATTTCAAATTTTACAGTATATACGCTACTATTGCCATTTTGGGCTGTGACAATTACTTTCTTTTGCATTTGCTCTTCTAACACATCATACTCAATGGTTTGATAAGCATCGCCTGGCACACATTTTACCTCGGGCATCTGTTTAACACCCATTGGCAAAACAATGGTATAGTCAAACACCTCCTTATCAAACTGTTCTATGCTAGATTCCCCTACCATTAAGTCTTTTAATAAAGTATATGTTGATTTTTCAACTTCAAGCGAAACTGTATATACATTAATTACAGATTTATCTTGAGATACAACCTCTAATTTCACAGTATTGCCTTCACGTGTTTCAGATACAGTCTGCCCTATATCCCCTCTAATGTAACCTACTTCAACTTTTTCTATATCTGAACCTACAGGCAACATTATATCATAATTGAATTTTTCTCTCTCAAAGCCTTCAATGTACTCTTTATTTATTTTAATCACCTCAAGATGGGCATCAGAATAGAGTTTCTTTACAAAATCTATAGAATATTCGGCTTGATTGCCACTCTCACCTGTAACTTTCAACATAATTGCATCTTCTGTTTTAGTTACTTCAACCTTTTGACTCTCCAACCTTTTGTCAAAAGAAACCTCTGGCATTTTGTTATCACCCAATGCCTTTAGAATGTTGTATTTTTGTACATAAGGGTCAAAAACATCCATCTGATTGCCATCAAGATATATCATAGCCAAATCGGTGTCTGATTTTTCCCTAGTGGATAACACCCTATATACAGTCTTTTCTTGTGAATTCTTGTATGTAACCGTAATCTCATATCCGTTTTCAACCTCTGATACCGACACTATTTGATTTACGTCTCCGGCAACAGCTTCCAAATCAGGCATTTTTATCTTTTCAGACGGAAGTACCACCTCATATTCAAGTTTTTCAGGGCTGAATCCTGATATGGTATTGCCATTAAGTTTGATGTCAGCCAAATAGATACTTGCATTAGGTCTGGTGATTTCAAGTGTATAACACGTAAATGACATATCCTCCGCATAACTCTTTATGTTTACAGTACGTACTCCGTCAACCTCATCTCCGCATGAAATATCGTACATTTGATCTTCCACCTCGCCTGTAATCTCTATAGCGGGCATTCCACTGTAAGCCTCATCTATTGTAGCAGTGGCTTGAGTACCAGTAAGAGAGGCTTCAACTCCGTTTACCCTAATGGCAGTTATCTTGGAACTATACAAGAAATGAATATAATCCAAATCAATGCGAGCCTTATCCGCAGCCGTAAGCCCGCTCCATATATTGCCATTGGGATTAATGGCTATATTCATCTTAGTAAGTTGCTTACCATCAAGTTTCAATGGATGATTACTTACTTTGAAATCTGTTGTCTCATTACTTATCATCAAATCCTTATTAATCTCTTTTGACCCTTCAAAGAATCGGAACGCAATTAAGGCACCACCACCATCTTTATTCGGATAACTGTATCTGATTGACGCAGTTTCAGGGGTGTTACGGAATGTTATACCACCAGAGAACCCTACTTTGGACTGTGACGCCACTCCTACTGAGCAAGAAACTGTTCCAAGTGTCAGCACTGCAGGAAGAGGTCCCGCCAACACACACTGGTAATCATCTGACCTTACAGCTACTATCTGATTGTCAATATTGGAAATCTCATAACCGGCATAAGCGGTTCTGCCTAAGCAAACAAGAGCAGCCGCCCAAGTCACTTCTTGTTTACCGAATACATCAGCAGGACAATTCCACCCTACAGGTTTTACAGCAGTGGAAACATCTGTGTATTTAGGTTTAGTCCATTGTGTGAAATCACAGTTTGGAATAGTATCCTCTTCATAATGAAAATATACGTCGTATGTAAACCCTCTAAGATCATCCTTGTCGGAGGTCTCAAGCCTTACGTGAGATGCATTGTTAATTGTTTTTGAAGCAGTGGCTCCAACTGGAATCACACTAGAAGGCGTATTTTTTACTTTTACTACGTATTTTTTCTTTAATGGTTTAAAATTTAAAATTGAAGTACCATCAACTTTAATATCAGACAGTGTGTTATATTTTATCACGGGCTTTACAAAATGCACTACATATTTGCTTTTAGATCTGCCGTCTTCCGCTGTAATATCAAACACCGCATCACCATCCAATTTAGGTAGAGAAGATGTCATTACAGAGTAAGCATCAGACTTTACCACCTCTATCTCCGGTCTTTTTTTAGCATTAAAACTAAGATTATAAGTATATTCATACACATCAGGTGCAAATCCCGATATAGTGACACCGTCTATTTTTATATCAGACAACGTGCTTGTATTTCCACCTCTTACAAAATTAATGGTATAAGTGTTAGTATTTCCCGCCTCTGCGGTGACAGTTATAGTTGATATGCCATAAACAAACGGATTTGATATGTGCACAAGTTGACTGTCGTCCCTGTCAACTGTTATAACATGTAACCCTTCGGCACCTTCTCTCTCAATATAATTGTACTCAAATATTTCCGATGCGAATTCTGCAAGAGGCTCTCCATCAATAAATATGTTTTTTAATGTGGCGTTATCGCTCTTTTTTATACTGAAGTTAAGTGTGTAAACGCTCACCTCCCCACCCTCTGCTATCACTCTAATCTCTGTAGTACCATTTACACCGCCTTTATTTACCGATACGCTCTCTTTTTCATCTCCCTTTACATAAGATATTTCCGGCAATACTTTTGTGCCTACAGGCAAAATTATGTCATAGTTTAATACAGAAGAGTCAAAATTATCAATACTTACACCACCTACTTTTATATCTTTTAAGGATGATATATGTGATTGAACAACTTTTACCAATACATGATATTCGTTAGTCGCTCCGTTTTGAGCAGTAACCTTTATTCTGGATTT
The DNA here is from genome assembly GCA_024399495.1 of Paludibacteraceae bacterium. GTDB lineage: Bacteria > Bacteroidota > Bacteroidia > Bacteroidales > Paludibacteraceae > Enterocola. Next base: position 133,167 of record JAKSNY010000004.1, on the reverse strand, counting down.
CTCTCCCATTCCAGCCTCTTTAAGCTGAACTGTTTGAAACTCATCGCCCTGCTCCCATGTAATTTCAGGAACATCAACGGTACCCTCCGGCACCTCAAATATATAGTCATTTACATCGGGGTTAAAGTTTTCTACAGCAACACCGCCCACATAAATATTTTTTAGAATGCAGACATCAGACTTAATAACGGGAAATTGGATTCTGTATATTGATGTATTTAATTTATTTTGAGCCTTGACTGTAATTTTAGTGGTGCCATCAAGCCCGCCATACGCAACATCAACATCTTGAACACTCTCTCCCTTGACGTATGATACTTCAGGCAACTCTTTTGTACCTACAGGCAATGTATATATATAATTCAAGCTATCAGGTTTAAAGCCATCTATTGTAGTTCCTTCCACACTCAAATCCTGAAGATATGAATAATCTGAAAGAGCCTCTTTATATATCAACTCATACGTTGTAGGAATTGCGGCACCAGGAGCGGATACCACTATCTGAACCACAGAATCTCTTCCTGCCACCGTTTTTTGAACTGTTTTTATATCAACACTTTGTTCACCTTGAGGATATGCTGACTCGTATGTAACCTTAGGATTTTCTGTAGTACCCATAGGTATGTTTACAGGATACATAATTTTTACAGGAGAAAATCCTTTTACCGCCACTCCGTTAACATAAATATTTTTTAATGTAGTATCAGATAATTTTTGAACGGTAAATGTAAGATTATATGTAACATTATAATCAGGATTCTCTGCATAGACGGTGACCTTGGCTGTACCAGGTATTGTAAACGGCTCTATCTTAACCGTTTGCTTATCATTTCCTTTTACAACTTCAATTTCCGGATTTTCTACAGTTCCGTATGGTAACTCAATGTTTGTATAATTAAATTTCTTTTTATTAAAGCCTTCCAAAGGCTCACCGTTAATCAATATATTTTCCGGCTCAGGATTTACATCCCTATGAGAGATAAAATGTATCGTATATATAGACATAGAACTACCATCTTCCGCATTAACAGTAATGACAGTAGGTGCTCCGTCACATACTCCATTTTTGATTGATATTTCATTGCCACTTAACAAACGGCTACTACGATAACATGTAATAGTAGGTATAGGCTCACCATCTTCCAATTCTCTGGTATATTCATATACATCTTTATTGAATTTCATATACGACAAACCATTAAAACGTATATCGTATATTTGAGATGAGTATATCAGCGAAATATCATCAACCCACAATTTACTTGAAGTGTATTGTCCTGAATTGGCTCTGAAATCCGGATATCTGGATGCAGATAAAATAACATTCGCCTTTGTGGGTATTTCGTTATTATAATATTTTATTGGCACCTTAATCAGTGTCCAATTGTTATATGTACTTTTTGTTTTAAACCAGCCTTCACTAATCTGAGTGGCATATTCCGCTGTCTTGCAAGCATTAGCATCAGTTGTTATTCTTATATCAGATTCTTCGTCATAATGGGTTGTTGAGGTACATCCATTATCTTTATTTTTATATTGTGTACCTTTAGACGTTCCTTTCCAAGCATAATAAAGAAGATTCATATCCTCATTACCCGCACTCTCACGAATAACCCATACAGCCATTGTATCAGGACGAGCAGAGAATGAAATACCACCATCTGTACCTGCCGTGGCACTACCAACTTTTATACCTTCAAGATATGCCCATGGATTTCCAAGAGTAACCCACGATGGAGAGATAGCCGTGATTCCCAACGCTCCAACCTCTGTGCCTTTACATAGAGTGGAATAATTACCAGTATGCGCTTTGGATGATCTTTCGCCAATATTAAACTTCATACCAACTTGTTCAACATTGGCAAGGTGCCAACTATTAGGTTGTGGTTTTCCGTTCCAAGATGAACCCCAATTTTCAAAGCCGGCATTGTCAAGTTGGTATTGAGCGGCGAAAGAACAGTTAACAAATATTAACAGAAGTGTTAAAAATGTACAAAATCTTAAATTTTTTAACTTATACGAAATCATAATACAGTATTTTGAGCCTATGGCTATTAAAAAACACTGCAAAATTAGTTAAAAAATTTTTACATATAGCATTTGAAATGTTAAAAATTTTAGATATTTATAACTTTTTATGTTAAAAATCCAATTTTCTTAACATTTCTTTAACGTTTCACCCTCGTTCCTAGAAACAGTCCCCTTTCTATACCATCTGCTCTATGTTCCACACAAACGCCTTAACGCCCACCTCCGTGTTGCGGGCATCAAGTTTGCGGATTGCAAGCAGAAGTTCAGGCACTTTGCTGTCTTCTACCACTGTCATTACAGCGGAGTTCATTTCAGGCCATGTATGGGTGCCACGGCGAGGCTCCCCGCCGTTTGTACCTCTACCCTGCACCTGTTCAAAAAAAGTGAAGCCACTTATTTTAAGCTCATCAAGCATATACTCAACACGCTCTGTGTTGGCTTGATTGAATATTATCATTACGCTCTTCATAAAAATTTTCTCCGTAAATTTTTATGCCTTTTTGTCGTGACTCGGCATAACAAGTAAACTTGTTCTGCTCTCGCTACTCCAAAAATTCATAATTTCAACTTTCAACTTTTAACTGCATAAATACGTACTCTTTTCTAAGTTTCTCCTGTTTGTCACGCTCTCCGTGCTTTGACATTGCGGCATAGATTACAGGAACAATCATCATAGTTACAAATGTTGATACAAGCAGACCGCCAATAACCACTATACCAAGAGGCTGCCACATTTCAGAGCCCTCACCCTGACTGAGTGCCATTGGCACCATACCAAGTAAGGTTGTAAACGCTGTCATAAGTACAGGACGCAGACGTGACGCTCCTGAAATCTTAATTGCCTCATTAAGTTCATAACCACGTTCTCGCATAAGGTTAATGTAGTCAACAAGCACAATACCGTTCTTAACCGCAATACCTACAAGCATTACCACACCTAAGGCACCAATCATATCAAGTGTGGTATGTGTAATCCACAATGCCAATACCGTACCTGACAACGCAAACGGCACAGAGGCAAGCATAATGATGAACGGCTTTGAGAAACTCTCAAACTGTGATGCCATAACCACATAAACCAGAATTACAATAAGTAAGAACAGCATTAAAATATCTTGGAATGACTCCTGTTGCTCCTCATAGTCACCTGCATAACGCACAGATATGCCCATAGGCTTGTCTAACTTGGCAACTACACCCTGTATGTTTGCGGCAAGTTCGCCCAATGATATGTCGTAAGGGGTAACAGCCACTGTTACTACACGCTGACGGGTCTTACGCTCTATTTGCGGCGGTTGGAAATACTCCACTACATCCGCTATCTCACTAAGTTTTACAAACTTACCTGTTGGTGTAGGTATTGTAAGGTTCTCTATCTTAGATATAGAGTTGCGGTCTTCCTCCTCCAAACGAACAAGAATGTTATACTCATCACCGTCATCTTTAAGGAATCCTGCAGTATAGCCATTAACCCTGTTCCTTACATACGTGGATATAGTGGCTGAACTTAGACCCAACTGTGACGCTTTCTCCTTATCCACTACAATTTTTAACTCAGGACGGTCATCTTCACGGCTGATATCAATATCACGTGCACCCTCACAGTTCTCTGCAATGGCACGCTTAACCTCTTGTGAGAATCGGTTGGTGGCATCAAAATCATAACCGTAAATTTCTACATCCACAGTTGAGGCACCACCGCCCATACCGCTGGACATCTGGCATGTGTAATCCACTATCTCAGGGTAACGCTGCAGCTCCTTACGGAACTCCTCCGCTATGGCAAAGATGGAACGTTCACGCTCATATTTCTTAGAGCATCTGACGGTCATCTTTATTTTATTGTTTGACGTATTGTTTATAAGTGCCGCAAAACCTGCATCTTCTGCAGAACCTGTGGTTGTGCTTATAAGTTCAATCTCAGGTGCAAGTGCCATAAACCTCTTTTCTATTGTACGTGCAAGTTCCGATGCCTCCTCCACACGTGTGGTTTGGTGCAACTCTATATTTACGGTAAGACGACCGTTATCCTGCTGCTGCATAAAGTCTGTACCTACCCAACCTATTATCATCGGGGTTATAGACAATATAAAGAATATTACCGCTACAGAGATGGTTAATGCCTTGTGATTTAAGCATGCACCTAATGCACGTGCGTACCACTGGTCAACCTTATCAAGCCATGATACCACATATTTCTGGTACCAACCTGCCTGTACATTCTCCTCTATCAGTTTACCGTCAACCACAGTAACTTTCTTTGCCTTAAGCAACTTGGAGCATAGCATAGGAGTAAGGGTGATAGCCACGGCTGTTGATGTACATACAACTATGGTCACAATCCAACCAAGTTCCTTAAACATAACACCTGCTATACCTGTAAGCATTGTAAGTGGCACAAACACAGCCACAATTACAAGGGTCGTGGCTATTACAGATACCCAAACCTCATTAGTGGCGTAGATGGCAGCCTCATGTGGGTTAGAACCACGCTCTATGTGTCTGGTAATGTTCTCAAGTACCACTATGGCATCATCTACAACCATACCTATGGCTATGGTCAGAGAGCAGAGTGATATAATGTTAAGTGAACTATCTACAAACAACAGGTATATGAACGCCACAATAAGTGCTATAGGGATAGTTATACCTATTATAAATGTGGCACGCCAACGTCCTAAGAAGAACAAAACCACCAACACCACAAACAACAGTGCGTACAGAATAGACTCCTCTAGTGAATCTATAGAGTTCTGAATGTTCTCTGATGAGTCATAAATGGTCTGAATTTTAACATCGGGTGGCAATGTAGGCAACAATTCTGCAATTTTCTTGTTTACATCACGGCAAATCTGAACGGTATTGGCACCTGACTGCTTCATTATTATAAGACGCACACCATCGCCACCATTAAGTTTCTCATCAAGTGTCATATCTTGGATTGTATCACGCACGGTAGCTATATCACGTACATACACTTGCTTACCCGCAGGTGTGGTGGTAACAACCAAGTCCTCTATCTCACGGCTCTCTATAAACTCACTACGCACTTGCAACTGATACTGCTCATCAAGCATTTTCACCTTACCCGATGACAGGTTAAGGTTGTTAGTGCTTACGGCAGTGCCTACAGTCTCCAATGGTATTCCGTATGCATCAAGTTTTGACTGGTCTATATCCACATATACTACCCTGACAGGCTCACCTGACATTGATATGTTTCCTATACCATCAACTTGGTTAAGCACTGGAATAACCTCATCGTCAAGCAGTTTCTCAAGTCCTGGATAAGTCTCTTCTGCTGTAATGGCATACTGTGCAATAGGCATTGAGCTTGAACTAAGCTTAAATATTATAGGTGTCATCGCCCCATCGGGTAACTCATCTTTAGCCATCTCTATGTATGAACGCACATCGTTAGACGCCTCGTCCAAGTTCCAACCCCACTCAAACTCCAATGTAACAATAGACATATTATCCTTAGACTGAGATGTAAGTTTATCCAAACCATCTACAGAGTTAAGGGTGTTCTCCATTAACTTGGTTACGTTAGTCTCTATCTCTGAGGCATTTGCACCTGGATATGTGGTCATAACCATAATATACGGCGGGTCTATCTCAGGAAATTGGTCTATAGGTAATTTCAAGAACGAGAATACACCTATTATTATAACCGCCACAAAAATAAGTATGGTTGAGACCGGCTTGTCTATGGCTGTTTTGTAAATACTCATATTAAAATCCTCCTTAAACTACTGAAACGGTTTACTGTATTGAATCAGATGCAACGGCAATGGCACAACCGTCTATAAGTCTGCTCTGCCCTAATGTTACAATCTCATCGCCCTCCTTAATGTCTCCAATAACCTCTACATACTTGTCAAAACGCTGACCAAGTTCCACATCTACACGTTTTGCCCTATCGCCGTCCTTAATAAATATATAACGGTTGTTGGAACCTATAAGTTTAAGCACTGCCTGATATGGCACTACAAGAGTGGAAGCCTTACCTACAGGAATTGATGTCTTTACATACATACCCGGACGTAACAACTCTGATGAGTTAGGAATCTTAACCTTAACGGTAAAGGTATGTGATGAGGCATCGATGGTAGGATATACTATCTCCACTGTAGCCTTAAACTCTTTATCGGGGTAAATATCAGACTTTAAAGTAAGGGGCATACCCTCTTTAAGCCTTGGAAAATAAGCCTCCTGTATATTGATATAGGCTTTTAGCACATTTATCTGAGTAAGGGTAAGAATAGGCTGACCGGCACACAACTCGCCATTCTCAAAATTCTTGGCTGAAATAACACCGGCATACTCTGCCTTTACAAATGTGTTCTTTTCATAAAGGGCAAGAGTCTCACCAAGTTGGTCATACTGCACCTTGGTTTGGTCGTATGCCTGCTGAGATATGCTTCCAGCCTCTTTAAGTGCCTCCATACGCCCCATCTCCACACCAAGATTAGCATACTGAAGTTTGTATGTGGTGTATTGTGTAGGGTCCATTCTCACAAGTAGCTGACCTTTTGAGACCTTATCTCCAACCTCCACAAAAATATGGTCTATAATACCGCTTACAGTTGATGATATGTTCATAGTCTCATAACCTTGCAGCGTTGTAGGCAATTCAACCACCCTATCTATCTGCTTCATCTCTATTTTCTGCACCTGAACCTGCTCCACCTTTTCTGTTTCAGTCTCAGTTACATCATTTGTACAGGCGGCAAACGTCAATGCACCTGATAGTACCAATAAACATTTAATAATCTTGTTCATATCAATAAATTTTAATTTTGTTATCAATTATACGGTATGTTAATCAAATCCTTAAGGTTAAGATAAGCCTCCACTGTAGATAGCACGGCATTTACATAACTGGTCTGTGCCACTATAAGGTCTTGCGATGCCGTAGTAACCTCTGTACTGGAAGCATATCCGTATTCAAATTTCTTGGATATATTATCAAGCACTTTCTGCGATACCTCCACATTCTTTTTCTGCACCACATACTTATCGTATGCATTCTGCAAATTATACCTAAGCTGATAGTTGCTTATGTTAAGTTGGTCTTTTGTATCCATCATAGTGTTCTGTGCCGACTGCGATGCAAGTTTTTTCTGTGTTATGGCAGATGCTCTTTGACCCGATGACCATATAGGTACGTCAACTGAGATTCCTATAGTGTTAGGGTTAGTCATATTAAAGCCCTCATCTGCACCAAAATATGTCTTGGCGGAATACTTGTAATAGGCTCTTACAGACGGAATATAATCCATAGTGGCAAGGGTTATTTGTTTCTTTGCAATTTCCGCATTCTTACTAACCAACTGATAGTCATAATTTTTCTCTATATCAAACTCCTCTCCAAGTATAGCAAGGGTTTCATCTATAGACATCAGGTTACTGATTTTATCTGTTAATGTCACATTGGTGTCACGGTCAAGTCCCAATAAAAACCTTAATGTACTGAGCATAACCTCTCTGTTTAGTTGTACATCGCTGATAGATGTCTTATAAGTGTTTACCTGCACCTCTATCTGGTCTGCGGAAATCTGCTCTGCGGCACCCACCTCTACAGCCTTTAACGCCCTTTGGTAAAGAGTTTCAAGGTTATTGTAGTTATCCTGAAGCAAATCTATGGTCTCTGTTAAAGTAAGAACTGTATAGTAAGTGGTTATAACACTGTTAATTACAGTCTGCTCTGTCTTTTTCTTTGAAACCTCAGACATCTCTATAGCCAAATTATTAAGCAATGTGGCAACCACCTGCTTACCAGACAAAGACAAAGCGGCGGTAACACCTAAAGTACCGTTAGGGTTCATTGGCATAGCCATACCGCCTATATTCATCTTATACCCGCACATACTAAGGTAATCCAACGTTCCACTTACCTGTGGAAGCATAGTGGCAATGGTCTGCCAACGTGCCGCATGCTGCTGTCTCTCCTCTAACGAAGCATTCTGTAGTGAACGGTTATGGTCAACGGCATATTGCACTGCATCTCTCAAAGATACACTAAGTACCTTAGGATTTGCCTCCGATGTACTCTCCTGAGCAATAATCGGGAGCGTAAAAGCAATCCCTATCAATGCAAACAAAAATCTTCTCATCATTTTATCTTATTTTTTTGTTCGTAATAATTCAATCCCTTTTCATTGCAGACCATACGCAGGAATGTATCTGCACGCAAGTCTATAAGAGCGTTCTTGGTAATGTTATTATCCTTCTCCACTAAATCTATAGAAACTACAATAACATTATACAAATAGTCCAAATATACACTACCCGATGTCAAATCCTCCAACTCCGCTCTATAAAATCCCTCCTTTACACCTTTCAGTACATTATTAAGAATAAAATTCTTAATATTCTCCTTCTTACTGGATAGGAACTCACCATGTATATCGGGGTAATACTTAATAAGGTCACGCATAAACTTCTCATACTTTGAAGTTCTCTCCTTAAACACAGGATGACGGTATGCAAGAGCCAAATCTATAGCATTATACTCAGTAAACAGTTTTGAGTACTCCCTATCCTCATTGCTATTACGCTCACTTATTGACTCCAGCACCAACATAATAAGCTCCTCTTTCTGCCGAAACTCCGTATAAAATGTCTTTTTTGAAATATGCAACGTATTGCATATATCATCTATGCTGACACTCCGTATTCCGTATTTCAGAAACTCGGTTTCCGCTGTCCTTAATATGTTTTGGCGTAGATTTTCCATAATGGCAATACAAATATAAAGCAAATCACAATAGATTTGTTGTTTTTGGAAACTTTTTTACTACAATAGTTTCCAAGTGTAGTAATTTCGTAATACTATTGTAACAATTTTGTAACAATAGACACTTTTTCCTCGTCAGCAGTTGAGTAATCAATCCAATTTATGTGGAAACCGCGTTTCTCCATACCACGGAACCAAGTCATCTGCCGTTTGGCAAATTGGTGTATGGCTATTTCAAGAAGCGAGAACATATCATTATATGAAAGTTCTCCTAAAATATATTGTGTAACATATTTATATTCAAGTCCGTAATAAATAAGAGCATCAGATGATACGCCACTGGCAAGCAACCCCTTAATCTCATCTATCATACCATTCTCAAGCCTTGATTTCAATCTGTCAGTTATTTTAAGGCGGCGTTCTTCTCTATCTATATCAATTCCAATTATAAGACTATCAATAGGTTCTACACCTGAAATTTCATTATGGCTCTTATAATACTCCTCTATCTCTATAGCACGTATGGCACGTTTTATTGTATCTACATCAGTGGTATTATGTAGAGTTTTATATGTTTTTAAAATAGAAGTAAGTTCTTGCAAAGTTTTTCCATTAAGATTCTCCCTCAACTCACTGTTTACAGGCACCTCAACTAACCTGTAACCCTTCAGCACCGATTCAATGTAAAGCCCTGAGCCACCGCAAAGTATAGGTTGCACCCCTCTTAAAACAATATCACGGTAGGCATTATGGAAATCCCTCTGATACTCAAAAATATTGTATTGCTCACCAGCATTACGTATATCTATAAGGTGATACGGAATTTTACGCCCATCTACTGTGTAGTCTTCCAAATCCTTTCCTGTACCTATATCCATACCCCGATATACCTGTCGGGAATCGGCACTGATAATCTCTCCGCCCAATTCAGCGGCTAACTTGCAAGCAAAAGAGGTCTTACCGCTTGCCGTTGGACCTAATACAGTAATTAGTGGACATACATCATACATCATACATCATACATTGTATAGTCTCTCTTGTGCGGCACGCACATTGGCATCATCAAGGTAGTCATCGTAGTTCTCCACCTTATCTATAATGCCGTTAGGTGTAAGCTCTATAATACGGTTACAAACGGAACTTATGAACTCATGGTCATGCGATGCCATCAGAACATTGCCCTTAAATGATTTCAGAGAGTTATTGAACGCCTGAATTGACTCCAAGTCAAGGTGGTTGGCAGGAGAATCAAGCACCATACAGTTGGCGTTTTTAAGCATCATGCGTGAAATCATACAACGCATTTTCTCACCACCAGATATAACGCTTGCCTTTTTGTAAATCTCCTCACCTGCAAACAGCATTCTGCCAAGATACCCTCTTACAAATGATTCTGTAGTATCGGGTGAATATTGGCTTAGCCAATCCACAAGGCTCATATCCGTATTAAAAAAGCCTGAATTATCAAGAGGCAGGTATGCACTTGTAATGGTTTGCCCCCACTTAAACGTACCGGCATCAGGTGTGGCTCCGTTACAGATTATTTCAAAAAAGGCGGTCATTGCACGTGGGTCACGCGATACAAATGCAATTTTATCATCTTTCTCCACATTGAAGTTCAAATCCTTAAACAGTGTAACCCCATCTACCGATGCAGCCAAACCCTTAACCTCAAGAACCATATTGCCAGGCTCACGCTCCGGAGTGAATATAATGCCTGGATATTTACGTGTGGAAGGCTTGATTTCCTCTATGTTAAGTTTTTCAAGCATCTTACGGCGGCTTGTAGCCTGTTTTGACTTAGCCACATTGGCACTGAAACGGCGGATAAACTCCTCCAACTCCTTCTTCTTCTCCTCCGCCTTCTTATTCTGCATCTGCTGTTGGCGTAGTGCAAGTTGGCTTGACTCATACCAGAATGAGTAGTTTCCGGCAAACATCTGAATCTTGCCGTAATCTATATCTATAGTGTGGGTGCTTACTGCATCAAGGAAGTGGCGGTCATGTGATACTACAAGCACAGTGTTCTCATAATCAGCTAAATAGTTCTCAAGCCAACGTATTGTATCTATATCAAGGTCATTAGTAGGCTCATCAAGAAGCAGGTTATCAGGCTTACCGAACAATGCACGTGCAAGCAGGATACGCACCTTCTCCTTACCGCTCATGTCTTTCATAAGGGTGTAGTGGAACTCCTCTTTTATACCTAAACTGCTGAGCAGCGATGCAGCATCACTCTCTGCATTCCAACCGTCCATCTCTGCAAACTGTTCCTCCAATTCAGACGCACGTATGCCGTCCTCCTCTGTAAAATCCTCTTTTGCATAGATGGCATCCTTCTCCTCCTTAACTTTCCAGAGTTTATCGTGACCCATCATCACCGTATCTATTACGGTAAACTCATCAAACTCAAAGTGGTCCTGTTTCAATACCGAAAGACGCTCATTATGCCCAAAAGTTATGGTACCCCTTGTAGGCTCCAAATCACCGCTGAGCATACGCAGAAGCGTTGATTTACCTGCTCCGTTAGCACCTATCACACCATAACAGTTTCCTGCTGTAAACTTTAGGTTTACATCCTGAAATAAAATCCTTTTACCAAACTGAATCGCTAAATCTGATACAATAATCATAACAAACTTGATTTTTTGAAATTGCGAATTTACGATTTTTTTTTACAACTACAAAATAAAACAAGAGTCAAGGGATTTTGTTTGTCTCTTGACTCTCATACATCATACATTATACATCATACATCACCTCTGATTTACTGCTCCACTTTGCTGTATTTGCCTTCTATAATGAGCATTCCCTCATAAATCTCGCCGCCACTTGACTTCTTAAATTGAGTGGCATCTAATTCTGAACCCTCCTCGTGCTCCTCTGTAGCCATATAGCGGTTATCCCATATCTTACCCTTAATAGGTTTTAGGGTGGCTACATATTTGTATCTTGACTTATTGGTCTTGGGGTCTATTATACGTTGCACAACCTGAAATTTGCTTGTAGGCTTAACGCCATCCTTCAACCCAACTTTTGCCTTATAATACAGAACTTTCCCTTTTTCATTCCTTACAACTTGATAAACAGGTGTCTTTAGCTTAAAATCCTCATATTTAACCTGTAATTGGGATATATTCTTATCCTGGCTTCTTGTACAGTTTATCTTAACCAAATCATGGCGGTCATATTTTCCTTTTAGCACCGAATTTTCATCATATTCATACTCATGAGCCACATATTTTATTTTAAACAGGGAATCATTCTGAATAAACGACCTTATTTTTTCTTCATCAGGAGTCTCTGTGTAGTAGTCCTTATAGAATACAGCCGCTATTGAGTCATTCCATTGCAGCTGGAACAGATAAGAGTGGTTACGTACCTTAAAACCTGTAAAACTGTCTGCTATGGCTCCTGCCGTAGATGCCAACTGTCTGCCCGATGAACCGCCCAAAAAAGCGTCTGCAATACCGCCAAGCACTGCCAATGCCGCTTTGGCTGCCGCCGCTTTCTGCTCCGCAGTTACGTAAGTCATATCATTGACTATAATAAATGATTGAGATATAAGCTCCTCACCTGCATCTGCAAGCATAGCATCGCCTCTGATGGTATGGCGTGCCATATCCACATCAAATGCTGTGGCATCATACAAGCCACGCTGCTGTATAAGTTCCGTATTAAATGTAGCGGTGGAATAATTAAACTCAGACGAATCCTGCGATGAGAGATTAAACCACTTGGCAACCATATACATTCCTATATTGGTCTTGTTGAGGAAATTTTCCAATGCAATACCGTTACGCTCTATCTCTGCATTAGAGAGATTCTTGCCATAAACAGCCTTATACAAACCTTTCTCTTTAGGTTTTACACCGGAAAACCACTCACTCTCCAAAACTTTTAACCCCACATCGTGGTTATCATACTTATCAGGGGTGGGAATTTCAAGATAAGCGTCCTTAATATCCTTACCAAACTCATCTTCACTATGATGAACCATCATAGTGGCAATGGCATTACGGCGATAACGCTGAATGCCATCATTAACAACATCCTGTGCAGACATCGCCACACAGGATATTGAACATATTACTAATAATAATTCTCTTATCTTAGCCACGGGAATACTGTAGTAACCGGTTGCTGATGATTACCGTATGCTATACCAACCTGACGCATAGCCTCTATACGCTGTTTTTCCAAATCAACTTGGTCTTGATAGATTTTCATCTCAAACTTCCAATCATCAAGCACCTTGGCCTTAATCTCTGTATAAAGTGCCATAGCATCACCGTAACAAGAGGCATCTGGTAGGATTTGCGACAGATACTGACCGGCATCCTCTGCTCCTGATGAGTTCTGATGTGCAGCCCATGCGGCTCTAGCCTTAGCCAAATTTATTTGGCATAGATTGTCTATATACTGCTGATATATCTTTTGTGACAGTGCAAGAACCTCATCATAGCAATCGCAAACCTCAGGTACTGAAACAAGGTCATACAGTGCAGCCTCATACTGCTTTTGGTCTGCCTTTGTCTGTGCTATCTTCATAATCTGGGCACAACGTGCATTGTAGTAGGCTATGATTTTCTTTTTACCCTCATCCATAAATGATGCCAACTCCTTGTTGTTTACATTTATATTCTTAATACCGTTTATGTAAGCCTTGGTATCGTTAGTGCCTATTGCCTTTATCTCCATAGATGTGCTTGAATACACTTTTTGGTCATAATAATCGGCAATATAGAATGTCATTTCCAAATTCTCTGCAACCTGTGCAGGTGGACCAGGCAACACATCCTTGGTCAATGGTGTTATTACAGTTGTTATAAAGAACCTGCTGAAATCCTCATTGGCGGCAACTCCGTTCTTTGTGGCAATCTGTTTTAACTTGTTGGTAAGATAACTCTTTGCTCCTGTGGTTATAGCCTCACCCTCTTGGTCAGGTATCAGGATTGAAAGATGAATCCAAGTGCTTTTATCGTTCTCAAAGTCCACATTTTGGGCGTATGACTGAATGCCAAGCATACACATACCCAATATAATAAAACTTAACTTTTTCATAATCCTGCTATTTTTATGTTACTTTTCTCCAATTATAAGATATGCCCTACCCAATCCACGATTAGCTGTCTTAGACTCTATTTGGAATGTGTTTTTTAAATATTTACGCAATTGGTCTGCAAAAGATTTTGCTGTTACAGCCTTACCATTAACATCGTTAAGCGGCATACGAACCTGCTCAAACAACATATAGTTCTCTGATGCCTCTGACTGAGAATAACGGTGCTCCACTGTGTTCTGGTTCATCCAGTCATCTATTATCTCACTAAGTTCCATACCATTATACTCACTCTCCAAATCAATGCCTGAGCCATTATCAAATACACGGATTTCAAACACACCCTCTCTGCCATTGCTGAACAAATCATTGAAATAGTCGTCAAGTCTGCCTGCAAACTCGTCCATCTTGTCCATAACAGCCTCCTCAAGTAGTACAGGAACATCTGCACTCATAGATGGAGCACCACTACCGCTGGCACCTGCTATCTGCTTGTCTGTATAGGAATCCAAGCCTCTTAAAATGTATGTCAATGTCTGTTTGGGTCCATTAGAAGTTACAGACCACCCTAATTGGATAATAATATCCGCCTTGGCAGTATTCTTTAACATGTCCATAGGGCTTTGGGCTATTGTGGAACCGCTTTTGCTGGTGGTCATGTTCATCTCTGCTGTACGGTTTGATATTGATTTAAGATTACTCTCCAAATCTTTTAGTGGGAAACCCCTGTCTGCCATCATCTCATTTATCTTAGAGATTGCAAGCATTAGGTTTTGGTCACTCTGGAGTGCTTTCTTGTAGTCTGGAATCAACTCCACTGTACCTTGATTGTCAAATTCCTGCATGTAACCGTTCTCGTTACACCAAGCATCACTTGGAACTACCATTAAAGTTGGTTTTGCAGCATGTGATTCTGCCATTGCTGACACCGCAACTAATAGCGATGTTACAAAAATCAATATTCTTTTCATATCTAAAAGTTTTTTGTTTATCTGTTAGACCATATTAAATGCTTAAGGTTTAAGTATGCCGTCATCTATAAGGCGTTGTTTTAGCTCTGGACGTAACACACGCACTGTTATGGCATAGTACATTTGTGTTCCTGTATAGCCGTATTTTTTTGTCTCAATACGCTGGTCCTCCATACTTATGTATTTAAGGAACTCTCCTTTATCCTTAAAGAACACATTAAAATAGTACTCATATTTCTCTTTAGCATTAACCTCCAATAGCAATGGCTGCGTATTGCAACCGCCGCTACCGCTCTTTATGCCGTTAAATATAACATCATAGACAGCATTTTTCTTAGCCTGCTCTATGGCATCAGTACGGTTTCTGCCCTTACCATACACTCTAAGAGTTTGCGAACCGTCAAGCTCTACATTAAGGCACTCTGTAGGCACATTCTTATAAGCGGCTGAATTACTTTTCTTTATACCATACATTGACATCGGGGCTATAAGCAGCAATGCCAAACCTATAAAATAACTTTTCTTCATATCTTTACTGTTTTTAAATTAGAACTCGTATGCAATTCTTCCCATAATGAAATTTGTATATTGCGGCTTTACGTATGGAATACCGTTAGGTTGTGGACCCGATGTGTATTCTGTGTATCGTGGCATAATCTGACCCATATAGCTTATACCTATAAGCAGACTATGACGAGGTCCCATAATCTTTACACCAAGTGTAGGTGAGAAGAAGAAACCTTGACCTTGAACTAACTTTCCGTCAATATCTTTTGTAGGGTCTGCAGTACCTGGAGTTTTATCATCTACGTAATCCTTTTGATTTACAAACTTCCCTGTAAATGTGTAACCTGCATCAAATGACCAGTAAGGAACGCATAAGCGTGTAGCCATAGACATAATGTTTCCACGTAAATCCAAGTATAGAGGAATTGCCCACTGATTACCGCCTTGAGTCTCTTTTTGATTATTAGGATTAGTCCAAGAGTACTTTGAGCTGATTGGTTCAGAATAGTCAACCCCACCTGATTTGTAATTCAAATCGCCAAGATAGTAACGGAAACCAAGACCTACACCCACACGTATCCACTCATTAAATCTGTATCCGTTAATCCAATGAATATCAACGTTACACATATTAGGCTTGCCTCCAAAATCTACAGCACCGCCACCCCAAAACTCAACGGCTGTCCAATAGCCTTTCTCTGCCGTTTCATAATCCTTATATTTAGGACGTTTAGGAGTCTCAGGCACTGTAACGGCAGAACTGCCTATCTGTACTTTTTGTACATCCATTGCCTTGTAGCTTAGCTGTCTGCCGTTTGAGTCTATCTCCACTGTAACGGCATCATTCTTTGTAACCTTACCGTTAATTACGGTTCCGTTTTTAAGATATACTACATCTTGTGCCATAACGGAGCATACCGCCACAGCACAAATAACCATTACTGATATAAATTTTCTCATAATAGGAATTTTTTAAAAACCTGAACTTAAACCTTTAATAATACCTGCCTCTTCCAAGTCTCTGCGTAGTTGGTCTTTTTGTACAGAAACCACTACACCTACTTTATATTGGGAGCCTACTTTAGATGTTTCAGGTGCACCTGTTGCAGAGGCATATTTTGCATACTCGCCTCCCTCAGCAAAAAAATTCTTGAAAAAATCCTCATGTTGGCTTGCAACATCAGACTTTACTAACGGACGCTGTGAGTTACATTCTCTACCCTTACCCATAACACCCTTGAAAAGAACGCCGTGAACAGCATTCTTAACTGCCTGTTTCTGTGCTTTTGACTGAACGTTTGAATAAGAATACACCTTAACCAAATAAGTACCTTGAGCACCTACACCGGCACACTCTATATCATACAGCCACTCTTTTGTCTTTTTATCAGATGTTTTTGCCATACAAGCAAGCGATAATGAAACCGCAACCAAAATTAAAACTAACTTTTTCATAATCTATAAAATTAAAAATATTACCATCAATATACATCCACAAAGATAAATATTTATCCAATTCTACGCAAATTTATCTCTTTGACTTATTAACAATCGCAAAGTTTAAACAAAACCTCCGATAAGAGATATTTTCTTATCGGAGGTTGAGATGTTTCGTTTCACTCAGCATGACGAGTGTTCGCTCAGCATGACGAGAGTTAGTCTGCAAGCAGAATGTTCATTATTTCTACAGCAGCCTTAGATACGCTGGTACCAGGTCCAAAGATGGCGGCAACGCCAGCCTTGTAAAGGAAGTCATAGTCTTGTGCAGGAATTACACCACCTGCTATTACTATAATATCCTCACGTCCAAGTTTCTTCAGCTCTGCAATTACTTGAGGAACTAAAGTCTTGTGTCCTGCTGCAAGCGAAGATACGCCAAGTACGTGAACATCGTTCTCAACAGCCTGCTTTGCACTCTCTGCAGGAGTCTGGAACAGAGGTCCCATATCTACGTCAAAACCGCAGTCTGCATAACCTGTGGCTACTACCTTAGCACCACGGTCATGTCCGTCCTGACCCATTTTGGCTATCATAATACGTGGTTGACGACCCTCTTTCTTAGCGAATTTCGCTACAAGTTCACAAGCCTCCTTGAAGCTTGGGTCTTGATTTGCTGTTGAACTATACACTCCTGATATTGTTCTAATTGTTGCTTTATATCTACCTACAACCTTCTCACATGCATAAGAGATTTCACCAAGTGAAGCCCTTACTCTTGCAGCCTCTACTGCAAGTTCAAGCAGATTACCCTCACCTGTCTCTACGCACTTGGTAATGGCATCAAGAGCCTTCTTAACGTCAGCCTCATTACGGTTTGCTCTAAGGGCTTTAAGACGCTCAATCTGCTGATTACGAACTGTAGTGTTATCAACCTCAAGGATATCAATCGGGTCCTCGTGGTCAAGACGATACTTGTTAGTACCTACGATGGTCTGAGCACCAGAGTCAATGCGAGCCTGTGTACGGGCGGCAGCCTCCTCAATACGCATCTTAGGAATACCTGTCTCAATAGCGGCAGCCATACCTCCAAGTTTCTCAATCTCCTCAATGTGAGCCCAAGCCTTCTCAGCAAGTTCCTTTGTAAGAGACTCTACATAGTAAGAACCAGCCCATGGGTCTATCTCCTTACATATCTTTGTCTCCTCTTGGATATAAATCTGAGTGTTACGGGCAATACGTGCAGAGAAGTCTGTAGGCAATGCAATAGCCTCATCAAGAGCGTTTGTATGCAATGACTGTGTGTGACCAAGTGCTGCACCCATAGCCTCAATACATGTACGACCTACATTGTTGAATGGGTCTTGCTCTGTAAGAGACCAACCCGATGTCTGGCAGTGTGTACGTAGTGCAAGAGATTTAGGATTCTTTGGATTGAACTGTTTAACAATCTTAGCCCACAACATACGTGCGGCACGCATCTTGGCTATCTCCATAAAGTGGTTTGTACCTATAGCCCAGAAGAATGACAGACGTGGAGCAAAAGCATCGATGTCCATGCCTGCATTAACACCAGCACGCAAGTACTCAAGGCCGTCAGCAAGTGTGTAAGCCAACTCTATGTCTGCGGTGGCGCCAGCCTCCTGCATGTGATATCCTGAAATGGATATTGAGTTGAACTTAGGCATATTCTTAGATGTATATTCAAATATGTCAGCAATAATCTTCATAGAGAATTTAGGTGGGTAAATATATGTGTTACGCACCATAAACTCTTTAAGAATATCGTTCTGAATGGTACCAGCCATCTCCTCAAGTTTTGCACCCTGCTCCAAACCTGCGTTTATGTAGAATGCCATAATAGGAAGAACGGCACCGTTCATTGTCATAGAGACTGACATCTTGTTTAGAGGTATTCCGTTGAAAAGAACTTTCATATCCTCTACAGAGCAGATGGATACGCCAGCCTTACCAACGTCACCTACAACACGCTCATGGTCAGCATCGTAGCCACGGTGTGTAGCAAGGTCAAATGCTACGGAAAGACCTTTCTGACCCGATGCCAAGTTACGGCGGTAAAATGCGTTAGACTCCTCAGCAGTAGAGAAACCTGCATACTGACGTATAGTCCAAGGACGCATTGGATACATTCCGCTGTAAGGTCCACGTAAGAATGGAGCCAAACCTGCGGCATAATTAAGGAAATCAATATCTTTGATATCCTCTTTAGTATAAATTGACTTTACAGGAATCTGCTCTGGTGTAAGCCAATCATTCTGGTTAGCACCCTCTGCTTTAGAAGGGGCAACTTTCTTAATATCTATATCATTAAAATTAGGTTTCATGCTTCGCATAGATTTTTGTCATGACTCGGAATAACAAACAAGTTTGTTCTTCGCTCGCTATTCCAAAAATTCATACTACTGGTTAATACTTAATTTATCGTTAAATGATTTAAGAGTTTCAAGAACATTGCAACGTACGTGGATGAAGTTCTCTATACCCTCTTTCTGCAAATCCTCCATACAAGCAGGAGCACCTGCAACTACAAAAATCTCTTTACCGCCTATAGCCTTAAATGCAGGAACGGCAAGTGTTGCATACTCATCATCGCTTGAGCAAAGAACTATAATGTCTGCCTTAGCCTTGCGAGCAGCCTCTACACCAGCCTCTACAGTGTCAAATCCAAGGTTGTCAATAACCTCATAACCTGCACATGCAAAGAAATTGCAAGAGAATTGTGAACGAGCAAGACGCATTGCAAGGTTACCAATGGTAAGCATAAATACCTTTGGACGCTTGCCTGAATTCTCTACTGCAAGACGCAAAGCCTCAAACTGCTCTGCGGCACGGTTCTTAGGCAATGTCTCAAGTTCTGCCTCTGCACAGCAGCACTTGCACTTGCAATCACCCTTCTTTTCTATTTTGGAAGCGGCGGTCTCATTAAAGTTAGGGAATTGGTTTGTACCAAGCAGTGTCTCCTTACGTGAAGCAACAGCTTTCATTCTGCCGGCGGCAATCTCCTTAACGGCACTTACAATAGAGCCATTCTCTACAGCGGCAAAGAATCCGCCACCGTTCTGAATCTCAAGGAATATCTTCCAAGCCTGCTCTGCAACCATAGCGGTAAGGTTCTCAAGATAATATGAACCTGCAGCCGGGTCAACAACCTTATCAAAGTGAGACTCCTCTTTAAGCAGTAACTGCTGGTTACGTGCTATACGCTCAGAGAAATCATCGGCAGCCTTGTATGTAATGTCAAACGGACGTACTGTCATTGAGCATACACCACCAAGAGCGGCACTCATAGCCTCTGTCTGAGAACGTAGAAGATTTACGTGAGCATCAAACAGCGTCTTGTTGAACGAAGATGTTACAGCGTGAATGCACATTTTGGCTGCACAGTTACAAGATGGCTTGTAAGCCTCTACTATCTTAGCCCAAAGCAGACGTGCGGCACGGAATTTTGCAATCTCCATAAAGTAGTTACCACCAATACCAAAGTTAAACTTAATGGCACAGCCAGCCTCCTTAGCATCGATGCCTGCCTCTGTAAGCATTTCCATATATTGGTTACCCCAAGCAAGAGCGTAACCAAGTTCTTGTGTAGCATAAACACCTGCATTACAGAATACCTTAGGATTAACACCTACTGTACGGAATTTAGGAAGTTTCTCTCCTGCCTTAACTGCTGTGGTTATAAATTCAGAAACTTCAGCGGCAGAATATTTCCTACCTTTGCGTAACATTCTCTTTATAGGGTCCACATTTATAGAACCTTGAACCTTAGCGGCATCAAAACCGTTATTCTTAAAGAACTCACAAAGCAAATCTACAAGTTCAGCAGTCTTGTGCATGCAAACCTTAAAGTTTAGCTCCACCTTCTCTGCATCTATGCCCTTTAGCAATGTGGCAATGTAAGAAGCACTTAACTCCTCTGCATTAAGTTTGAAGCCTAAAGAGTCAACGCCTTTTGTAAGTATGTCCAATGCCTTTTTGTTAGCATCGGCGGCACCCAACTCCTTAACGTTAATGTTCTGACGTACACGCCAAACATTACTCTCTTTAACACCACGCACAAACGGGAACTGACCCGGTGCACTCTCTGTAGTCTGTAAGCCCTCCAAGTTCTCCTGACGGTAGAAAGGCATTACATTGAACCCTTCAGGGGTACGCCAAACCAACTTCTTGTTGAAATCGGCACCCTTCAGGTCTTCAGTGATTTTAGCCATCCACTGCTCTGTTGTAATGGCAGGGAAATCCGCTAAAAAGTTCAATTTGTTAGCCATAATTTTTTATAATTGAAAATTGATAATTGAAAATTGATAATTGACTGCGTTAGCTGACTGAAAGTAAAATTGAAAGTTATAAGTTCTATAACAAAATGCAAAGATACAAAAAACTTTCAACTTTCAACTTTCAACTTTTAACTTTTAACTTTTTTTTGGTAAATATTCTGCTTGCACATTTTGCATCGCTCCCCAAATGCTGTATCGGGCATCTTTGTTAAGTTTTTCCAACTCTGAAAGTACGGCTTTCATATCGGCACGGTTGGAGTCATTCTCATACGGGCAGTTCTTAATCTGTTTTCTGAAGCCTTTAATTGATGCAAACTGCTGTAACTCACTCTCTTTGATAAGACATAGCGGACGTATTATAGAGAACTCCATCTTATTCATTTTCAGTAGAGGAGGCATAGTGGCAAAAGCCCCCTGAAACGTAAGGTTCATTAGCAGAGTCTCAATAATGTCATCTTGATGGTGCCCCAATGCTATTTTAGTGCAACCTAACTCAGATGCTGTCTCAAACAACTTTTTACGCCTGTTCCAGGAACAGAGGAAACAAGGAGACTTACGTGTGTCTGTAGATTGGTCAAATTCCGTCTCCACTATATGCAGAGGTATGTCAAAACTGTTACAATAGTTTTTCAGATACTCAATGTCTGACTGATACGGTATATTCCTTACAATAATGTGTGCCGCCTCAACAGTAAACTTAGGCTTGAAGATTTTCATCCTTTCAGCAAAGAAATCCACTAAGGCAAGGCTGTCTTTTCCACCCGATAACCCGATGAGAACCTTATCGCCGTCATCTATCAAGGCATAATCTTTCAACGCCTTAGAGAATTTGCCACGCAGATGATATATAAAGGATTGCTCGGTTTCCATTAAGTTTCTGTTTGGACTGGCAAAGATTACAGATACCCTAACTCAAGTTTGGCTTCATCGGTCATCATGCTTTGGTCCCAGGCAGGTTCAAAGACTATGTTTACGGTAACACTATTGACACCCTCAACACTCTGCACTTTCTGTTTTACATCCTCTGCTATGAAATCTCCCATAGGACACCCTACCGCCGTAAGGGTCATATCTATGGTAACGTCTTTGGTATCAGACACATCTATCTTATATATAAGACCTAAGTCATATACATTTACAGGGATTTCAGGGTCAAACACTGTTTTCAGCATTTTGACTATACCCTCCTCTATTTCCAAAAATTCAGACATAAATTTAACATCTCCTCATACATCATACATCATACATCATACATCATTTAATAACCATCTCTGTAACCACCGGCACATGGTCTGATGGCAGTGTGGTGTGTCCCATATTGTCACCATCTGCAATGTAAGATATAGGATATGCATGAACCTCATTATATAGTACAAAATCTATACGCTTAGGCAATGAGTCATTTACGTTATACAGGCCTGTGTATGTATTGCCCTTGCAGGCACAGTCTGCCTGTAGTCCTGGACGTGCAAGTTGAGCATCGTTGCAAACATAGCCTCCCTGTGCCTTATCGCCCATAGTTATGAATGAGTCTTTCCATTGGGCTGCAAGTTTTTGATATGCAGGCTCTTCTGGACGGCAATTAAAGTCACCCACAAAGAACATAGGATTATTCCCCACTATTTTAGGCACCTCTACAAGTGCTATATCGGCCTCTTTAGAACGTGTGTTTATACCTGTTTGGTTTGTAGGGTGGTCAAAATGGGTGGCAAAGAAATAGAATATAACATCTGATTTACGCTCTTTTAGTTTCACCCATGTAACCATGCGGTTAAATGATGCTCCGCTAACCTTTGAGGGTTTATTTGGGGTGTTAGAAAGGAAGAATCTGCCTTGGTCTTGTTTTACAAAATGGCGTTTGTTATATACCAAGCCTGTCTGCTCTCCTGAACTGCCTGCTCCGTATGCCTTGCCGTTATCCCTGCCATAGCCCACATACTCATAATCAGGCATATTTTTCTCAAAATCAGGTGCTTGCTGTGGTGTCATCTCCTCTAACCCACACACATCCATTGTGTGTTTCTCTATCATTTTAAACAGATAACTCCTACGATTTGTCCAATGTTTGTCTTTTTTATCGTCCTCAGTATATAGCCTTATATTGTAGTTACAAACCTTATACTTATCTGTAGCAGGCAACGCATCTACAGCAGTAAACTCCGCCACTACGGTAGTATCTTTTGTTACTTTAAAAGAGTCACGCACCGCCACACCTTTATATATATTGATGCCACTGAACAAATGGTAATCGTCTGCCACTGCCTCTACCGTTACGTAAGAGTTTTGTGGCACTGTCTCACCCGATTTTAGTTCCTCTCCCTTATAAAACATCTTTACCGTACCGCCCTGTACAGCACCCAATGTTACTGTTTTAGGTCCAGATGTGGTAAAATTTATGTCCTCGCTATTGTACGATACATTATTGCATCTGTCTTTTGTAAATATGCCTACAAAATAGTTTGTGTTAGGTGTAAGCCCCTCAACCCCAATTATTCCCTTATCATCTACCTCACACTCCACTTCTCCAATCTCTTTTTGTAATGGAAACACAACTACAAACTTAGTGGTGGCATCTCCGTTTTGGTCAACACCCGCTACCTTAAATTTAACAAAAGTATCCCCTATCTCACTAATCTTAGCAGAAACAAGTTCAGGACTCTCTGTAAGCTCCTTCCCGTTATTGTTTTTCTTACACGATGCTAACGCCACCAATATAATGAGCGGCAATACTAAAAACCTTTCCATAGAAACAATTTATATTTATGTCCGTTTTTCCAATCAAGTCTAACAAGAGATACATCACCAAATACCTTCACTTTGCAAAAATACTATTTTTTTTATAATTCACAAAATCAAAAAATATGGAACATTTTTTGAAAAAAAACTAATCTTTCAAGCACCCTATAGGAACTATCATTACACCGTCTGTCCGCATGTAGGCATATTGACCAACGGCTGTAAGCACCATTTTGAATGACGGTTTTTTCATTTTTGTGGTGTCTATTTTATCTTCCAAGCGCTTTAAATTAGTAGCACCTTCTTCAATAAGAGTTTCGCCTCCAAGTTTAATCTCTATAAGTCCGTAATTGCCGTTTCTTAAATGAACTACAGTGTCACATTCAAGTCCCGATTTATCTCTGTAATGATAGACATTACCATAATTAGCATCGGCATACACGCGCAAGTCTCTGACGCAAAGGGTCTCAAAAAACAGACCCATAGTTTCCAAATCGTTCAACAAGTCATTAGGTCCTATCCCTAACGCTGTGGTCGCTAAAGACGGGTCAATAAAATATCTGGTATCACTTGTTCGTATCGCTGTTTTAGAACGCAGATTAGGATTCCACGCCGGCATGTCTTCAATCACAAAAATATTTTTTAAAGCATTTATATAAGACGCAATGGTCTCGTCGCTCATATCTTCCAGCTCATTGGCTTTCATATCCGCTACTATTGTAGGGATAGTAGCCGAAGCCCCTTGTAATCTCGCGTATGAACGCATAAGTCTTTTGGCACGATGCTCGTCTCTTGATATGTTGTCAACTCTTGAGATATCTGAACGTGTTATGGCTTCATAATACTCAATTACCTGTTGTATAGCGGATTTTTCATTTTTTTTATTGATTGCTTTAGGCCAACCTCCACGACAGATATAGTAGGCTATGTTTTCCAACTGCAACTTGTTTTCCCCATCAACTTTTTCTGGGTTTTGAAATAGGTTTCTTAGACTGACGTCTCCTGTTGATTCTCTAGATTCCCATAGGGTCATGGGGCGCATTGTGAGCCAAGCAAAACGACCTGCACCACTATGATTGATTTTAGATTTGTCTGCAGGAACAGCAGAACCTGTCAGCATAAAAAATCCGTCTCCTTGCCTGTGGTCAGTTTCAAAACGAATGGCATCCCACAGTTGAGGGGCAATCTGCCACTCGTCTATAAGTCTTGGATTTTCACCTTCTAATAATCGTTTTATGTTTGTTTCCGCTAATTGCAGGTTTTGCTTAATCTGTTGAGGGTCATCCATATAAAGAATGCTTTTGGCTTGTTGCTCCGCAGTTGTGGTTTTACCACAGGCTTTAGGACCTTCTATTAAAACAGCACCCATTGCATCCAATTTTTCTTTTAAAATTATGTCTGCGATTCTTCTTTTGTACTCCATATTTTTAGCATATAAATTTGTTTTTGTAAATTTATTGCAAATATAGTGATAATCTGTGAAATACAAAAATATTTTTCAATATTTTTTGTTATTTGGCTTGATTTTGTTTGGTTATTTGGCTTATTTTTATTTGGTTGTTTGGCTGAATTCTATTTGATTGCTTGTAGCGGATTGAAAAGCGAACAAAACAAAGGTCAAAGGAAATCACAGTCCCTTGACCCGTTGGTAGTTATTTGACATTTGGGACAGCCCGCCTGTTATCATCAGACTTTGGCTTACTGCCCGAAGTCTGATGATTCAAATTTTAATCCCTTAAGCAACGCACGCTACATGCATATTCCTTACTGGTGTGGTACGGTTTCAAATCTTCATAGCCGTAACCGAGCTCGCGGTCGTAAACGCCACTGATTTGGTCGGCATTTGATGACAAATAGTAGGTGCCATCACCAACACCACTGTACCAGGTGCTTCCTTGGGCGTAGCCTGCCGGCAGAGCCGCAAAACGACTTTCGTTAGTACCAGAGTTTTTATACCAGCCGGTTTCGGTCTTCATCTTCTTGCCTGCGACAGAGCCTCCGCCCAAATAATCACTGAGAACATTCCACTCCGCTACTGAAGGAATGTGTGAGCCATTAGGGCAGATACCCTGACGGGTTCCGCTGTATGCTCCTGTTTGGGCTCTTGCTTCTAGATCTGTATATCCCATAGCGGCAGCCCAGTTGTACAGCAAGCCTAACTTGCCGAACTGCTCAGGAGTCATATGATCAGGTTTTTTTGAATCTGGAATGACGGTGTAGTATGGGTTAAATGTTTTATTTGATGATGTCGGAATAGTGTATCTGCCAACTTTGTACGCCTCAGACCCTTTGTCATACTCTGTACACTTGATGTTTTCCTTAAGCCAATATTGTTCACCTATCTTAACCCAGTTGGCATCTGCATCCAATGCCTCTTGACAAGCAGGACGTGGTTTTTCATTAAACTCAACTATCTGTACAGGCATCTCCTTAATCTTACCTGCAGTAATGGTGTTGGCTTTTGTGGCTGAAATTGTTGTTGGAAGATAATGATCGTCTATTGGTGTTACTGTCACGTCAAATCCGCCCTCAAACGCACCCTGTGGAACCACAATCCAAAAATCTGTGGCTGTGCTTGTGCTGAGTGCCACGCCAGTGCCACAGTCAATAATTACAGATGCTGTACCATCTGCACCGCTCTTTTGGGCAGCCGCACTGCCTGAAGATGGGTTAACTGTAAATGTACCGTTAAGTTTCTCTGAACCCTTGGTTGTTACTGTTATGCTCTTTACAGAACCCGTCTCTCCCTCTTTAAGTTGGAGGCTGAATTTCAACACACCGAATGTGTGTTTGAAATTAAGGGTGGCAATCTCTGAGTATGCAACGCAAGGCATTGCACCTGCTGCAAATGTATTAGCAGCGTATGTCTGTTTCTCTGGCATTGTAATGGTTATGTTGCCGTTTGCAAAACCTGTAGCCTTGTTGGCAGGGCATATTGCTGTCCAAGGTCCTTTCTTGGCACACTGTCCTGCAAACTCCGCTGTGTTAGTGCCTACCCATTTAGGGTCAGTCATTGTACACACACTGCCTGTCTGGTCTTCGGCAGTGAACACCTTTATTTTATCGCCCTCTGACCACACCACTGTGGTGCCGTTTGAGTGCATTGTGGTCTTTAAAGCACCGCTTTCTGATGTGGCTGTAAACACCATATCAGCCTTCTCTACAGATGACTGTGCCTCCTTTACTGTCTCTTTTTTCTCACAAGATACAAAGGCAAGCATTATCAGTGCAGCGGTTACTGTATAGATAAGTTTTTTCATTGCTTTATGTTTTTACTGTTTTATTCTTTAATTAAGTTTCACTCCCACGCTCCGTCCTCCTTTGGCATATTGTCAAGCACGCTTACAGGGGTCTTGAAATCCACGCCTTCCGCGTTGTATGGTTTGCCCACATTAAGCTCTGTAGCCACTTCTGCTCCTGTATAGTCTATCTTTGCAAGTTTGCCGTCCGCTGACTCCATATCCAATGTGAAGCCCTCTTCAAGTGCTCCAACTGGCAGACAGAAGAAAAAATAGGTGTAATCTTCTGAGTTAAGTTCCACACCATCGCCCAAATTCATTGTAAGGGTGTTATCTCCGCCAGATTCATAATCAAGTCCCTGTGATGCCAGGGCTGTGATACTGAATGTACCCCAGAGTTTTGCGGTACTAATCTTGTCTGCAAGAACCATCTTGGTTACTGTTACAGCCTCTGTGGTCTTAATGCCTATACGCATAAGTCCTGTGGTGTTGTCAAAGTAGAGGTGGTTGTCTGTTGTGTATGACACCACTGGCACCGTGTTGGGTGCGTAACTGTTTGGCACATACTCTTGGGTACCTGGCAGATTAAATATTATGGTACTGCCGTCTGTGCTGCTTGCAAGGTTTGCAGGATATGCAGCCGCATAATTGGCTGATTTCACCAACTCGCCCTCAAACACACCATAGTTTGTACCAGCACCCTCTGATAGTATGAACTCACTACCCTCTGCATCAGATGATGAGAATATCTTTATAATATCACCTTCTGTCCAAATAGATGTTCTGCCATCTACATCAAAACCTGTACGCTCACCACCCTGCGGATATGCGTAAAAGGTCATAGGAACCTTTTTGGCAGGTTGTTCAGGGTCAGATGCGTTGGTCTCCTTTTTGCAACCTATCAGCACCACAAGTGCTAACAACATTGCTAAAAATGTAACTCTTTTCATTGTCTTTTAATTTTTTAATCTGTTACTCTCTTTAATTACCACCTGGTATCATAACTACCAAGGTTTGCATCGTTTACACCAGACCCTGCCAACATCACAGATGTCTCTGCCTCCATTTTTACTTGCTCCATCTTGGGAGCGGAATAAATCTTTTTCATAGTTGAAAGTTGAAAGTTAAAAGTTAATTAATATGTTAGTTAATCTCGTTTTCTATATCGGTGATTACTCGCTTTGCTCGTGATTAACGGCTTCGCCTCAACATACAAACAAGTTTGTCTGTGTTCGGCTTGCACGTTAATTCGGTGATGCGTTAACTGTTGTTTTTAGTAATGAGCATTGTGAATTGCATTGCGAGCCCCGCACCACTGCGAGGAACAGCGAAAGCAGAAGCCAAGTTTACTTGGATTATGCTGAGTCGTGACGAGCATGGCGTCAGCAAAACGCCTCCCACTTGGAGCACCGCAACACGGTGAGGAGTTGCGAGTGCAGAAGCCAAACCTGTTTGGATTATGCCGAGCCACGACGAACACGGCGTAAGCAAGTTTGGCGTTTTGAAGGGTTCTCGGCGAGCACCCAGCAAGAAACAATGCTCATTACTAAATCATAACTCATTGAATATAAGCAAATTACCCCCCCCGATGCACTCGGGGAGGGTAATTTCTACCTACCTTTATATTTAAGCCGCAAGCGGCTTTTATGTCTTAGCATTGTTTTCTTACCATATAGCAACAAAGATAGTGCAAACCGAGCAAAAAACAAAAAAAATATGGAACATTTTTTTGAAAAAAATACATTTTTTGAATTGGGGCTTGCACACACTTTCACAAATAAGTATTTTTCAAAAACGGAATGTTTTTGGTTTAGTAATTGAATTTTGCAGATTTTTTTGTAAGTTTGTAGTCTAAAAACATCGGGGAATTAAGATGGGGAAACTTAACATCTACAGAGCCTCCGCCGGCAGTGGCAAGACATATACGCTTACAGAGCAGTATATAGGTATGCTTATGAATACCAAAGACGGCAATCCAAACAAGTTCCGCAATGTGCTTGCCGTAACCTTTACCAACAAGGCTACAGATGAGATGAAAGGCAGGATAACAAGTAAACTTTATGAGATTTCAAAAAGCGACAAGCCTGTAATGGTGGCTGGAAAAATGTTGGAACCAAGCAAGGCAAAGGAGTTATTGATTGCCATTCTGCAAAACTATTCTTATTTCAGAGTAACCACCATAGATAAGTTTTTTCAGCAGATAATACGCTCATTTGTAAGAGAATTGGGCATAAACAGCAATTACAATGTGGAGTTAGATGTGCAGCGTGTGATTTCAAATACCATAAACAACATAATGGTACACCTTGATGAAGGCAAATACGCACCTTTTATGGATTGGTTTAGCGAGCAGATAGAAGAGGCTGATGGCGATAAAATAAATTTCCAACAAATTATAGAGAGCATAGAGGGTATAAGCAAGGAGATTTTTATGGAACGCTATAATAGGGTTAAGCATCTACTACCCGATGACGACACAATACGCCGTAAAGCCAAAGAGTTGCAGACATTAAGAAAATCCATTTTAGAAGAGGCACAGAGCAAGGCAGAGCATGTTTTAGAACTCATTAAAAGCGAAGGGCTTACAAAAGCCGATTTTCCACGTGGTGCATTAACGCCACTCTACGACACCATAAACAACACAGATGCACTGCCAACCCTAAACCCCACGATATTAAAGTTTAGGAGTGAAGGAGTTAAGGAGTTTAGGAGTGAATCATCACCGAATCACCGCATCACCGATTTTATAGACTTTGTGGAGAGCAACCGCCGCACGTTTAATACTTGCAATGTTATTTTACACAACATCAAATACTTTAGATTATTTAAACTTATTGAAAATGAGGTTAATAGCAATGTAAAGGGAGAAAACACCCAACTGCTAAGCCGTTCTGGTGAGTTTATAAAGAGAATAATAGACGGAAGCGACACACCTTTTATATATGAGAAAACAGGCACCTATATAGATAATTTTCTTATAGATGAGTTTCAAGATACGTCACATATACAATGGGATAATTTTAAGCCACTGATAAGCAATAGTTTAAGCGAGGGATTCGATAACCTTATAGTGGGTGATGTAAAACAGAGCATTTACCGTTTCCGTGATTCAGACTGGTCTATTCTTGGCAAGGAGATACTTGAAGACGAACAGTTTAAGGCATTTGCTGAACCTAAGACCCTTGATGTGAATCACCGTAGTCTTGGCAATATAGTAGAGTTTAACAACACCTTGTTTAAGGCTATGGCGGAGAAGCTTCAGGACTACTATTGCAAGCAATCTGGAAGAGCTGATAATACCACTATTACAGATGCCTATAAGGATATAGTGCAGAAATTACCCGATGAAAGCCTACGTGGAAAAGGTTATGTAAACATTGAGTTTATAGAAAATGAGCGTGGCAGTGACGCCAAACTTGCCGCTTTTGACAAGATGTACGCCGATATAGAGATGTTACTATCCAACGGCTACAAATACAGCGATATAGGCATACTTGTACGCAAGAACCGTGAGGCGGACGCTGTGGCTGAATATTTGCTTGATAAAGGGGTTAAGGTTATATCGGAGGAGGCTCTGAAGGTGGCATCGTGTAATGCTGTACAGGATATAACGGCGATACTCAGATATATTATTGACAGGAATAACCCTGTAAACAACTTTTTAGTTGAAAATATAATATACGCCGGTCAGGAGATTGATTTGGAATCACTATCCAAACTGCCTCTGTATGAGATTGTGGAGCAGATAATCTACACATCGGGATATAATGACGACAACGATGCAAAGCCGTATCTTAGTGCCTTTAAGGATTTGGTGATGGACTATATATCACGTAACGGCTCTGATATTCACTCATTTTTAGAGTGGTGGAAAGAGATAAAGGATTCCGCCAACCTTACTACAGCCTCTGAGGCGGATGCGGTTACAATAACCACACTGCATAAGTCTAAAGGTTTGTCATACAAGGTGGTTATTATGCCGCTGCTGAATTGGAGTTTTACAAATTCTCTGCATAGGGATATTCTGTGGGAGCAGATTCCGGACGGCAACCCGCTGTATGAGGAACTTAAATGCGTGCCTATAGAGTTTTCCGACACGCTGAAAGATACTATTTTCCGTGAACAGTACTACGATGAGACCCTGAAACTATACATTGACAATATAAATGCCCTATACGTATCTTTTACGCGTGCCAAAGAGGTGCTTATAGGCTATTGCCAGACCACCAAAACAGACCCGATGAAAGATGCGGAGAACAAGACATTCAAAAGCACGCTGCCGCTTTTGCATGCAAGCATGCAAAAAATTGAAAGTGGAAAATGCAAAATTGAAAATGGAAACAGTCCACTTTACCTTCAGTCAGCTTCGCAGCCCACCGATAATTTTCAATTTTCAATTTTACCTTCGGTCAGCTCCGCAGTCAATTTTCAATTATCAACTGACATTTCCCCCATTGAGAAACTGCAACACTTTAAATTGCGTTCTGATGATGCCATAACGCCTGAGATAGAGCGTGGTAGCCGTATGCATCGGGTAATGGAACATATTAAGACTATTGATGATTTGGCACCTGTGCTGCAAGACATGGCAGACCATGGTTATATTACAGAAGAACAGCAGAAAGAACTAAAAGAAGACCTAACCTCATATATTCTAAACCCTGCCGTAAGAGAGTGGTTTAATACAGAAAACCGCATTCTCTCTGAACGCAGCATAATTAAGAATCATCACACGTGGAGACCAGACAGGGTTATCATCGGGTCTGAAGGGGAAGTTACCATAGTGGATTACAAGTTTGGTGAGGCAAAAGAAAAGAAGCACATATCACAGGTACAGAACTATATGGCTCTATATAAAGAAGCCGGCTACAATAATATAACCGGCTACATTTACTATTTTGAGAATCTGGAAGTTATAAAGGTTTAATGGACTGTTATCTTAGATGTGTGAGCACTACCGTCCACATCTTTAGCCTTTATAATATACAACCCCTTATCTACATTCAGATTCCAAGAAGACTCAGCAGGATTAAGAGTTCTCACAAGTTTTCCGTTCATATCTGTCACTATGATTTCTGCAAGAGACTCTGCCCCATCTATATTTATAACTCCTGTAGTAAATGTTGGATATACTGATATATCAACTCCATTACTGCTTATATTGTCATCTATAGATGGCGTTCCCCACTCTGTATTAAGCCATTGGATTCTTGCATACAAATAATCCAGCACCTCTCTCTTTTTATCATATAGTCCGCGATTCCCGTATTCGGGCCACTTTTTGCAGTCACACTGAGCGGCGGAATTAATCTTATCTATAAAGGCATCTGCCTCTGTCTTAACTGCGGAATACAGATTGCCACCTACCTCATTCCAGCGTTTCTTACACTGGTCTTGGAAAGATTTGTACTTAGCCAAATCATCTATCCATATATCACCCCAAGGCGGTATATCGTATATATGCCAACCTGGAGTCCGATGTAGCGATGAGCCGAAATCCCATACAGGTCCAAACTCAAGTTTTGTATTAGAGCCCCTCTCTTTATGCATATAGCAACTGCCGTGGAAAGACTCATGATTACCTATAACCTCCTGCACTATATAAAAGTTTACAAGAGACTCCAAATCTATATATTTTTCAAAATCACCCCTCTGCTGTATAGTCTTATTGGTGTTAAAGAGGTAGTTCCACATATAATCGTACTGCACTTTAGACATAACCTCAGGAGATTTACTTGTTACACGTAATATATCACCATCTTTCTCCTCCATTCTGAACTGCACGCTCTCATCTTCATCGTAGTTATCTATCTCAAGAAGCCAGCCGCCTGTAACAAGCGACGGGTCTGTCTCACCATCTTCCTGTTCTGTTACCTGCACCCTGTTTGAACTAACCTTAATTTTGTCTGTCAGGAAATAAATTCCCCTATAGACCCCGTTAATAAATAATTCAAACGGTTCTTGCCCTGGTGTATAAGCAAGCCCCATAGCACGGCTCAGTGCAAATCCAAGAGTATTACGCAAAAACGCATCTTCATCATCAGCGTGTGCTAAAAGTGTAAAGCTCTTATCCTTTGTAAGCCCAAGAGGCGTTTGTTTCTTATCAAATTTAAGTGCGTACGGCTTCTTATCAAAACCAGTCCACGTATAGTTGCCTCTACCCTTTGTCTGTGCAACAAGCGGCTCCTCTTTTGTACCTAAAGACTCATATCCCTCTATTCCCAGTGCGTCAATATAGACTGTGGCAGGCACATAATTCTCATCATCTGTAATCTCTTTACCCGAATCTGTATTAAGATACATTACAGGTAGTGTACCCGATGAAGGATTACACGTAACAGGAGTTGGTGCAGTGCCTTCTGTCACTATTATACCATTGTTCTCTGAGAATGATATAATAATCTTTGATGCCTTATCCAATGTAAACATGACATTACCATTATTTAACTCCGGATAACAGTTCACCGTTGATTGCGACGAATTAAATGACTCATAACCCCAATCAACACTCCATGAGCCTTTTGTTATTTTAAAAGAGTATGTTCCAGCACTCAACGTAGTCTCATAAATTCCGTCATCTGTAAGTTTGCAACCTGCAGGATTCCAATAAAACCCGCAACACCAGTTCTCATGTGCATTACCGTCTCCTGCTATATAATAGGATGTTCCTTTAGGAATATCCACCGCTAAAGCGGAAAAACAGCACAATGACACTAATAGTAAAAACAGAAAAGAAGTAAATTTTCTCATAGGGCTTGAAAAATAAAATTTTTGTAAAGTTAATATAAAAATATTAAATTTGCAAGCAAAAAAATAACTTTCAACTTTCAATTTTCAACTTTCAATTATTGAAAATAATTTGTATAGATAACAATTACGGTAGCAGTGCCCTTGCGTGCCCTACCATATTCCTTAAACCAGAGACCGCTCTGCTTAAGGACAATAAGCCTGTGTATATTCCTGACTTTACAGAGAGTCTTGAGTATGAGGTGGAGGTCACCATAAGGATTAACCGTCTGGGCAAGGGTATTGCGGAGAAATTTGCAAACCGTTATTATGCAGAGGTGGGGTTAGGTATAGATTTTACTGCACGCGATATGCAGATGGAGGCTTGCAGTAGCGGTGAGCCTTGGGATTTATGTAAGGGATTTGACTGCTCCGCCCCCATAAGCAAATTTATTCCGCTGACTGATTTGGGCGGCGATGTGCAGAATTTGGATTTTAGGCTTGACATCGATGGCAAGACAGTACAGAGTGGCAATACAAAAGATATGATTTTCAGTGTGGATAAAATAATTTCATATATAAGCCGTTTTTATACAATAAAGATTGGCGACATACTTTTTACAGGTACACCGTCAGGGGTTGGGGCTGTGTCCATAGGGAATCACTTGGAAGGTTGGTTGTGTGGCAGAAAAATGCTTGATTTTTATATTAAATGAGAAAATACATATCATATATATTTTTTGTTTTATACTGCTCATTATCTTGGGCTGGAGTACAGAAGTATGCAGATAACTCTGTATTGTCTCAAGGCAAGTGGTATAAGATAGGTGTGCAGACATCCGGACTATATAAACTCTCCTATTCTGATATAAAAAACATGGGCATTGGAGATCCTGCAGGGGTAAGGGTATATGGATACGGAGGCGCCATAATTGAGGAGAATTTATCAAAACTGCTACCACGACATGACGACCTGCCTGAAATTGCAATATATATGGAAAAGGGTGCCGACGGTGTGTTTTCTGAAGGTGATTACATTTTGTTTTACGCACAAGGCACTGTCACTGATAATATTAGCACATCGGGGCATACATATACCTACAATTATTACAGCAACACGGGTTATTATTTTATAACAAGCATGGCAGGCGAGGGTAAGAGAATTGAAGTGGAACCTGAACCCACAGCAGAACCTACAGTGGACTGCACAACAACTTACGCCGGATATTATATTCACAAATCGGAGTATAATTTGGCAGATAGCGGCAGAGAATGGTATGGCTATAAATTTCAGAAATCCACAAACACACAATCCTTTGTAATCAAAGATACTGATATTGACTTAACTGAAACTATCTATTTAAATATGGCGGTAGTGGCATATTCAAATGCCAAAACAACATTTGATGTCAGTCTTGGTGGCACGCTCAATAAAATAACAGTAGCAGGCAGCACCTCTTTACATCAGAAAGGGCAGAAAAGCACCTCTATGTTATATTTTAAAAATACTACTGAAAACAACCCTGTGATAACTCTGAAATTCTATCCTAATGCATCATCTGATGCAGGTTACTTGCACTACATAACTGCAAATTACTATAAGAAACTGATTTTACACGGAAACAGTGGTTCTCTACTTATAACCAATCCCGATAATCTTGGAAACAAATCAGTTGTGGCATATCATATTAAAGGCTGTACATCGGGTACCAAAATATGGAATATTACAGATTTAAACAATATATCGTATGTTGATTATGAGCTGGATTCCGATATTGCCACCTTTAAAGAGAATCATAATATGATTCATACGTACTTTGCTTTCAATTCATCTTCTGTAGCAAAATCTCCTATTATGATTGGGAATGTGGCAAATCAAAATCTTCATGCCCTACATAATATTGATATGGTTATAATATCCGCACCCGAATATTTTGAAGCATCTGAAAAACTTGCAAAATTTCATAGAACTCACGACAATATGAGTGTGTACATTGCAAATCCACAGGACATATACAATGAGTTTTCATCCGGCACGCCAGATGCCTCTGCTTACCGACTGTTTATGAAGATGTTTTATGACCGTCATCAAGATAACAATAACTCTGCCCCACAGTGCCTGCTATTTATGGGGACTGCATCTTACGATAATTTGGGGATACATCATCAGGCTTTGCCACTATTGAGTTATCAGTCAATTGAATCACTCTCTGAAACCTCATCTTTTACCACAGATGATTTTTATGCTATGCTTGATGATAATGAGGGCGGTTTATTATCAAGTGCTAAAATGGACATTGCAGTAGGCAGGTTTCCTGTAACATCTGTTACTGAAGCAAACAACGTGGTAAACAAAACCATACGCTATGTAACAGAATCTGTTGCAGATGATTGGAGAAGTTTTTGTACTTTTCTTGCAGATGACGGAGATAACAACACGCATGTCAGTCAAGCCGATTCGCTGACAAGAATATTAAAAAATTCAAACGAAAGTTTTATAATAGACAAGGTGTATCTTGATGCTTTTAAGAGTACAGAGACATCATCAGGTGTAACATTTCCAGGAGCCAAAGACAGGATTCATAAAGATTTACTAAGCGGTGTGCTTGTGTTTACATACGTGGGGCACGGCAGTACAAACACCCTTACATCTGAACAGATGATTACTAAAAATGACATTGTAAACATGTACAATGATAATTTAGGTTTATGGATTACCGCATCTTGTGATATCTCAAGATACGACAATAACGAACACTCTGCCGGTATGGAGGCCATTTTAAATCCCAAAGGTGGCAGTGTGGCTATGTACACCACAACAAGAATTGTATTCTCGTCCGATAACTTTAAATTGATGGTTGCCACATACAAAAATCTGTTTCCCAAAGATAACGAATCTGCTAAAACACTAGGAGAGATATTCCGTCTATCCAAAATAGATATGGGTAGTAACCAAAACAAACTTAATTACACTTTGTTAGGAGACCCTGCAATAAAATTGCATTATCCTACGCATAGGGTTGTTACCGATTCCATAAACGGAGTTACACCAGATTTGGCTGTTATGCAAGCACTTGGCATTGTAACAATTAAAGGACACATTGAAAATTACAAAGGAGAACGTCTTGATGATTATAATGGGTCTTTGAAGGTTGTTGTATATGATAAGGAGTCGATTCTTACCACGTTAGGGCAAACAGGACCTAAATTCCAATATACTGATTATGCAAACAAACTGTTTTCGGGCACAGTAAGTGTAGAGAACGGGAAGTTTAGTATTACTTTTATGGTACCCAAAGATATCAGATACACAAACGGATATGGAAAAATAGTGTATTATGCCCATATAAATTCATTACCCGATAACGATGCTTTTGGAAATAATACAGAGTTTGAGGTTTATGGCACAGACCCTACTGTTGACCCAAGTAATAAAGGCTCTATAGTGCGGGCGTATATAAATGTTCCAGAGTTTGAAAACGGTGATAAGGTTAATGACACACCAGTATTTTACGCACATTTATATGATGATTCCGGTATAAATGTAATAGGTTCAGGTATCGGGCATGATATGACACTTCAACTTAACAACAGCCCTTCAAAATATTATATTCTCAATGACTATTACACATCATCTCTAAACGATTATAAGAGTGGTTCCGTAAGGTATCAGTTCCCAAAATTGGAAAATGGCACATATAATCTTAATTTTAAGTCTTGGAATATGCAGAATATATCTACAGTGTCAAATCTTACATTTGTAGTTGATACCGATGCCAAACCCACACTTGAGGAATATTATATTTATCCCAATCCCGTTACCACAGAATTGAATATTCACTTGCGTTATGACCGCCCATATACACCTGTAACTGTAACATTTATAGTTTATGACATGTTATGGAGAGAACATTGGGAAACCACTGTCACGGATAACACGGACGGCACTTACACCGCTCATTGGGATTTAAAAGGAAAATATGGGAATATGGCAAGTGGCGTGTATTGGGTAAGAGCCAAAATAACAGACAGTAACGGCAATCTTACTCACAAAGTTCAAAAATTTATAATAAAAACGCAATAAAATTAAAAAAAGAGCGTTATCTTTGTAGCCGTTTTTTGTGAAATGTAAAAAATTTTAACAAATGAAGAAGAATTTTAAAATTTATTTAACATTATTGTGCATATTGCCTTTTGGCGTTATGGCAGATGAGAATGAGCCAACCGTTCAGGATGTTTATGCCCCTATTACAACAGGTGCGTCATTTTTGACTATCGCTCCTGATGCAAGGTGCGGTGGTATGGGTGATACCGGTGGTGCCACCACTCCCGATGAGAACTCTCAATTTTGGAATCCGGCAAAATACGCATTTATTGATGGCGTAGGCGGTGCATCAGTATCTTACGTACCTTGGTTAAGAAAATTGGTTTCTGACATTGACCTTGTTTCCGCCGCAGGTTTCTATAAGATAAAGGATGTGCAGACTGTGGCTATGTCGTTCCGTTTCTTCTCTATAGGAAATGTATTGATAAAGA
This sequence comes from Paludibacteraceae bacterium, assembly GCA_024399495.1. Classification (GTDB taxonomy): domain Bacteria; phylum Bacteroidota; class Bacteroidia; order Bacteroidales; family Paludibacteraceae; genus Enterocola. The sequence goes on along the minus strand of JAKSNY010000004.1, from coordinate 94,882 downwards.
AAGACCCCAACGACCCTGGCTATAATGTTAAGCCGTACGATTTGGCATTAGACGCATCTTATTCAAGAATTCTTGCAAAAGGTTTCTCAATGGGTGTGGCTCTCCGCTTTATTTGGTCTGACCTTACAGGCGGTCACTCTGTTGACGGAAACTATCTGAAACCAGGTTGGAGTATCGCCGCCGATATTTCTGGTTTCTACACTAAAGAGGTTGATTTCTCTTTTGGTAAAGGTAGTGGTTCGTTTGGTTTCAACATATCCAACTTGGGTAAAAAGATTGACTATGGTGATTATAGGTCAAGTGCGTTTATTCCAACCAATCTGCGATTGGGAGGCAGTTTCAAATTACCGCTTGGCAATGATTACAACCACATGTCGTTTAATGTGGATATAAACAAACTGTTGGTACCGGCAAGACCTATTCAGGGGGATAAAGAAAGTCTGGAAGACTACAACAAGCGTCTTGACGAATACTACCATATGGACCCTCTTACAGGTATAGGAAAGTCTTTTGCGGATATGCCTGATGGCAGCAAATATGATTTTGTGTACAAATTAAAACAAATGAACTTCTCTGTAGGTATTGAGTACGACTACAAGAATATGTTTCTTGCCCGTATGGGTTACTTTAATGAGTCAAAACAATGCGGCAACAGAAAATTCCTTGAATTTGGTGCAGGTTTCCGCCTAAATGTTGTAGTTCTTGATGTAGCGTATTTGCTTTCAGTTGCTAAAAACAACCCACTTGACCAAACACTTAAATTTACGCTTGGTTTCAATATGGCAGGCATCCATAACCTTGTCAAGAACGACGTAAATGACAATGAAAACGAGGTTTTCTAACAATGAGATTCAAAGTCGGCTTGGGATATGATGTACACAAGTTGGTGCCAAACCGTGAATTGTGGCTTGGCGGAATAAAGATTGACCACTCTTTAGGCTTGCTTGGACATTCAGATGCCGATGTACTTATACATGCAATATGCGACTCTCTTTTGGGAGCCGCATCTTTGCGTGATATAGGCTACAATTTTCCTGATACAGACAATACCTACAAGGATATAGACTCTAAAATACTTCTTAAACGCACCATAGATTTGGTACGTTCCAAAGGCTGGCAACTATGCAATATAGATGCCACAGTTTGTGCAGAGAAGCCCAAACTTAATCCGCATATAGAGGCAATGCGTTCCACCTTGGCATCGGTGTTAGAGTGTGACATTGATGACATCTCAATTAAAGCCACCACCACAGAAAAACTTGGCTTTACAGGCAGAGAAGAGGGAATCTCCGCTTACGCTGTATCTTTAATTCAAAAATAGTATATTTTTTGCTATTGTTTTCCAAATAAATAGTATCTTTGTGCTTTATTTGGTAATTAGGACTAATCATTAGATTATGAACATATCTTTTAATTGGCTTAAAAAGTATATTCTGCTTGATATAAGTGCAGATGAGACCGCTAAAAAACTTACATCCATAGGTCTTGAGGTAGGCTCTGTGGAGACCGTAGAGAGCATAAAAGGCGGGCTTGAAGGTTTAGTTGTCGCTAAAGTTGTGGAGTGTGTGGAGCACCCTGATTCAGACCACCTGCACATAACCAAAGTGGATAACGGAAGCGGAGAGCTTATTCAGGTTGTATGTGGTGCCCCTAACTGCCGTGCCGGGCTTAAAACCATAATGGCTACAATTGGCACCAAACTTTATGACGGCGATGAGTGCTTTGCCATAAAGAAATCAAAAATACGTGGTGTGGAATCATTTGGCATGCTTTGTGCCGAAGATGAGATTGGTGTAGGCAAAAGCCATGCCGGCATTATAGAATTACCCAATGATGTAGAGGTAGGCACACCTGCAAAAGATTACTACAAGATAGAGAACGACACACTTATAGAGGTAGATATAACCCCTAACCGTTCTGATGCAATATCTCACTTTGGTGTGGCAAGAGACCTGTCTGCCGCATTGGGGCTACCGCTAATACGTCCAAACGTAGATGCTTTCAGCATAGAGAACCACAATCTGCCTATTAAGGTTAATGTTCACAATACGGAGGCTTGTCCAAGATATTGCGGAGTCACCATATCGGGGGTAACGGTAAAGGAATCGCCCGATTGGCTTAAGAATAGGCTTAACTCAATAGGTTTAAGGCCTATAAACAATGTTGTAGATGTTACAAATTTCATTCTTAATGAGCTTGGGCAACCGCTGCACGCATTTGATGCAGACAAGATTAAAGGAGGTGAGATTAACGTGCGTACCCTACCCGATAAGACCAAATTCACCACTCTTGACGGTGTAGAGAGAGAACTGTCTGACTCTGACCTTATGATTTGCAACAAGGAAGAGGGCATGTGTATTGCAGGTGTGTTTGGCGGATTTGACTCAGGTGTAAAAGAGGAAACCAAGAACATTTTTATAGAGAGTGCCTACTTTAATCCTGTTTGGGTCAGAAAGACTGCACGCCGTCATGGGCTTAACACAGACGCATCGTTCCGCTATGAGCGTGGTTGCGACCCTAACATAAACATCTATGCACTTAAACGTGCCGCACTGCTCATAAAAGAGGTTGCAGGAGGCAGCGTATCGAGTGATATAATAGACATCTACCCTAACCCTATTGAAGATTTCAAGGTAGAGATAACATTTAAGAAAATAAACGACCTTATAGGTAAAGAGATAGAGAAAAGCACCATTAAGTCTATTCTTAGCGGACTGGAGATAAAGATTGCACGTGAGGACAATGACTCCATGACTCTGCTGGTACCACCATACCGTGCAGATGTAAAGCGTGATGTAGATGTTATAGAGGATATTCTCAGAATTTACGGATATAACAATGTAACCCCTGGCGATTCTGTAAAGTCATCTATCAGCTACTCCTCATTCCCCGATACCGTAAAGTTGCAGAACAATGTGGCACGACACCTTACAGGTGCAGGTTTCAGTGAGATTCTTAACAACTCACTGACTAAAATATCTTACTATAACGGACTTACATCTTATCCTGTAGAGAATGCGGTACGCATTATGAATCCGCTTGGCTCAGACCTGAGCGTTATGCGTCAGACACTGCTGTTTGGCGGTCTTGAGAGCATAGCACGTAACCGCAACCGTAAGCGTACAAACCTTAAATTCTATGAGTTTGGAGAATGCTACCACTACAATAAGGAGAAGGCAGGTGGAGAGAAGCCTCTTGCAGCATATTCAGAAGAGTTACATCTTGCATTGTGGCTCAGCGGCAACCGTTATGAGCAATCATGGACAGACTCTGAGCGTCCGCTTACATTCTTTGACCTTAAGGCACACGCACTAAACATAATCAGGCGTTTGGGTATAAATGAAAATGCCTACACCATTAAGAGTATGGAGAGCGACATCTACTCTCAAGCCATAAGGATAGAGACACGCAGCGGTGTCGTATTGGCGGAGTTAGGTATTGTGGCTAAGAGACTTCTTAAGAATTTTGACATAGATGCAGATGTATTCTATGCTGATTTCCAATGGAACAGGATTCTGCGTCAGATTAAGTCCAATGCCATAACCTATCAGGATTTGCCTAAATTTCCTGAGGTTAAGAGGGATTTGGCTCTGCTACTTGACAAAAACATTGAGTTTGAGCAGATAGAGAACATAGCGTTTGGCGTTGAACACAAACTGCTTAAGAAAGTGGTTCTATTTGATGTATATGAAGGCAAGAACATTGAGGCAGGCAAAAAGTCATACGCTGTAAACTTTACCCTTCAGGATACGGAGAAAACACTTGAAGACAAACAAATAGATAATATTATGCAACGCCTTATGAAAGCGTTCCAAGAGAAGTTGGGAGCAACGATAAGATAAATAAACAACGGTGAACCGGTGAACTGGTGAATCGGTGAACTGAACGATTCCACGATTAACCGATTAACCGATTAAACAATTATTATGGGAAGAGCATTTGAATACAGAAAAGCGACAAAGCTTAAACGTTGGGGCAATATGGCCCGAGTATTTACAAAACTTGGAAAGCAGATTACCATGGCTGCACGTGACGGTGGCGGAGACCCCGATATGAATCCAAGGCTTAGAGTACTGATTCAGCAGGCAAAGAAAGAGAATATGCCTAAGGACAATGTGGATAGAGCCATTAAAAAGGCATTATCCAAAGACGAAGCAGGCTATAAGGAACTCAATTATGAGGGATACGGTCCTCACGGAATAGCAATATTTGTAGAGACCGCTACAGATAACAATATGCGTACCGTAGCCAATATCCGCAGTTATTTTACAAAACACGGCGGTTCTCTTGGCACACAAGGCTGCCTGCAGTTCCTGTTTGACCACAAGTGCATATTTAACGTATGCCCTAAAGAGGGTATTGCCATGGACGACCTTGAACTTGAGCTTATAGACTATGGCGTAGAGGAGATAGACACCGACGAGAACGGGAACCTAATAATTTGTGGTGATTTCCAGAACAACTCTGAGATTCAGAAATATCTTGAGGACAACGGATTTGAAATCAACAGTGCTGAATTTGAGCGTGTTCCTAATGACTACAAGGAGGTTACCCCTGAGCAACGTGAGTCTGTACAAAAACTCATAGACAAGATAGAGGAAGATGAGGACGTACAGAACGTCTATACCAACATGGCTCCGGAGGAGTAAAAAGAGTTGTCTTTGCTCATTTATTCGGAATCACAGAATTTCCATTTCTATTTACAAAATCTTTCCAAGACTTGTAGTGCACCGCATCTGTTGTTGGTGCACCAAGTTGAAGATAGTGGCAGTATGCAGCCGCCAAGGCATCGGTGGCATCAAGTTTGACGTGCATACGGTCATCGTTTATATTAAGGAATCGGGCAAGCATTCCTGCCACCTGCTCCTTGCTGGCGGCACCGTTTCCTGTAATAGCCATCTTTATTTTTAATGGAGGGTACTCTGTAACTTTAAGTCCCTTGCTTATAGCCACAGCGATGGCAACCCCCTGTGCCCTACCAAGTTTTAGCATAGACTGCACGTTTTTCCCAAAAAATGGAGCCTCTATTGCAAGTTCCTGCGGCTGATAGGCGTCAATCACCTCTGTAACGTGCCTGAAAATTTTTGCAAGTTTCTCATAGTGAGTCTTGCAATCCTTAAAATCTATGGTGGACATGGCTATCAGAGAGGTTTTACCGTTGGAAACCTCTAATAAACCTAACCCCATAACCGTAGTACCAGGGTCAATACCTAATATCCTGCAATTCGGTATCAATACATTCCCCACATTAACTTTTCACGCAAAGTCTGGAAGTAAGTGCGTCCTTTGCGTTTTGCCACCATCACCTTATACACAGATTTCTTAATTGAAATTTTAGTGTCTATGGGGCAACGATATGAACGTCCGTCAAGTGAGAGCATAAACTCCTTGCACCTGCCTGTAATCTTTAGTTCTATAGTTCTGTCATCGGGTATAATGATTGGACGCTGATTAAGAGTATGAGGCGATACAGGAGCCATAACCACAACCTTGCTCTCTGGGTCCACTATTGAGGCACCTACACTCATGGCGTATGCCGTAGAACCTGTAGGGGTGGATACTATAAGTCCGTCCGCCCTATATGTACACAGATATTCACCGTTTACATTTGCATTAACCTGTATCATTGCAGATGAGTCCTGCTTGGCAACTACCACCTCATTAAGAGCCACACATTTACTGGAATCAGACAGCGTACCTGCCGGATTTATTTGCAACATGGTACGGTTCTCTGTAATATATCCGTTACTCAATACTTCTGATACCGCCGCCACTATCTCATTTCCGCTCACATCAGACAAAAATCCAAGATGACCTAAATTTATGCCTAAAATAGGTATTTCCAACGCCCCTACAGCAAGTGACGTTTTTAGGAATGTACCGTCTCCACCAAGACTGAACACCATATCAACAGTTTGCAAATCGTTGTAATCAAGCATATTACACTTATCTAAGTTCTCTATTCCAACGCCCGATAGAAAAACATACACCTTATCATTAAGATAAACCTTAACCCTGTTTTTTAACAATACAGATATAAGTTCCTTGGCGGCTTCAGCAAAACCAACCTTGTGTGTACTGCCGTAAATTGCAACTTTGTCAATATGTGGATAACTTTCTTGCATAAAACATTATTTTTTCACAATATATTTGTAAATTTGTATGTTTTAATATTGAGTGCAAAGTAAGCGATTTTTTTTGACAATGACAAAATTAAGCGTAAATATAAACAAGGTTGCCACCATAAGGAATGCCAGAGGCGGTAATGTTCCAAATGTTCTGCAAGTGGCACTTGACTGTGAACGTTTTGGCGCTCAAGGTATTACAGTTCACCCGAGACCCGACGAGCGGCATATCCGCTACTCTGATGTTCGTGAGCTAAGCAAGGCTGTCACCACAGAGTTTAACATAGAGGGCTACCCTTGCAAGAGTTTTATAGACTTGGTTCTTGAGGTTAAGCCTACTCAGGTTACACTGGTTCCTGACCCACCTGAGGCTCTTACGTCAAACGCTGGTTGGGACACCATAAAAAACAGGGATTTCCTGATAGATATAGTTAAAATATTCAAAAGTGCGGGCATTCGCACCTCTATATTCACAGATACACGCCGTAATATAATTGAAGCCGCCGCCCTTACAGGCACAGACAGAATAGAGTTATATACAGAGCCTTACGCATCTGCCTACCTCAACGGCAAAGAGGCTGCCGTAAAGGATTTTACAGAGGCGGCAAAGGTGGCATCGGGTTGTGGATTAGGGGTGAATGCAGGGCATGACCTGAGCCTTGTAAATCTGGCTTGGTTTACTAAAAACGTGCAGCCGCTTGCAGAGGTGTCCATAGGGCACGCTCTAATATCGGACGCTCTATACTTAGGATTAAAAGAGACTATTAAACAATACTTAAATCAATTAAAAATTGAAAATTGAAAATTGAAAATGCCCCACCTAACCTCCCCCAAGGGGAGGAACAAGTTGTATGATTTTTCACTTTCAACTTTCAACTTTCAATTATCAATTATTATGTTACTACAAATCATTACAGACACTACGGTGCAAAGTATGGATACTATTGCATCCACGGCACAAGCTGCCGCAGAAGCCACTCCTGAAGTGGTAGAGATGAACTATTTGGATATGGCAATGAAAGGTGGACCAGCCATTATGATTCCACTACTCATCTTGTCTATTATAGCGGTTTATATCTTTATAGAGAGACTTGTTGTAATACACAAGGCATCTAAAGAGGATAAGGACTTTATGAACCGCATAAAGGATTATATTACAGAGGGGCAGATAGAGTCTGCTACCAAACTTTGCCAAACGACAAACACCCCATCGGCACGTATGATAGAGAAAGGTATATCAAGACTTGGCAAACCTATGAACGATGTATTGGTAGCCATAGAGAACGTTGGTAACATAGAGACCACTAAATTAGAGAAAGGCTTTACAATGCTTGCCACAATATCAGGTGGCGCCCCTATGCTTGGATTCCTTGGTACTGTACTTGGTATGGTACAGGCATTCTTTGATATGGCAAATGCAGGTAACAATGTGGATATAACAGTGTTATCTGATGGTATATATACCGCTATGATAACCACTGTAGCAGGTCTTATTGTAGGTATAGTTGCATATTTTGCATATAACTATTTGGTTTCTAAATTGGACAATGTGGTTCAAAAGATGGAGCTAAAGACTATGGAGTTTATGGATTTGCTTAACGAACCTATAAAGTAAGCTATGGCTATAAAGAGAAGAAACAAGGTTAGTGCATCGTTCAGCATGTCATCTATGACAGACTTGGTGTTCCTGTTGCTGATTTTCTTTATGATAACATCAACGGTAGTTACCCCAAGTGCCATAAAACTGCTACTGCCAAAAAGCAGCAGTCAGGCAACTGCAAGACCTATAACAAGGGTTTTCATAGATGCTGACATAAACTATTATGTATCTACAGGCGGAGAGAAGGAGCGTCAAGTGGCGTTTGATGAGATAGAGCCTTTTCTGCAAAGTGTAGTGGCAGAGGAACCTGAAATGTACATAGCACTTTACGCTGATGAGAGCGTACCTTACAGAGAGATAGTAAAAGTTCTTAATATAGCAAACAAGAACAAGTTTAAATTGGTAATTGCTACAAGACCCTCAAAAGAATGAATTTCTTTAAGAAAAACGATAACAGGATAGCAGGTATCGTTGGTACCGTCGCAGTACACCTGCTGCTATTGCTTGCCTTACTGTTTTGGGGACTGCGTACAGTTGTACCAAAAGATGAGACAGGTTTGGAGGTGGATTATGGTACAGATGATATGGGAGAAGGTCTGTTTGAGCCAGCCCCAATGTCAGCCATAGAGGACGTAATGGACAATTCCGCATCAGAGCCTGCATCACCACCCGATGTTACACCTCCTATACCTGAAGACCAAGTTACACAGGATATTGAGGAATCTTTGGAGGTAAAGGCTGAGAAAGAGCGAAAGAAAGCGGAAGAACTTAAACGCCAAGAGGAGATTCGCAAACAGAAGGAGTTATTGGCAAAACAGGAGAGGGAGCGTAAAGAGAAAGAGGCTAAAGCACAGAAAGCATCCTCTACAGCAAAGAACGCATTTGCAGGCTCAACGGCTGGCAAGGGCACTGATAACAACACTAAAAATCAGGGTATTGCAGGTGGAGAAGGTAATCAAGGTGTAGTATCAGGCACTCCTGGAGCACAGAATTATACAGACGGTGGCGGCATTGGCTCAAGTTACAGTTTGTCTGGCAGAAAGATTGTGGGGAGTGTTCCAAGACCTGCGTATAACAGAAATGAGGCAGGAATCATTGTTGTCACCATAGAGGTTGACCCATCGGGTAAGGTGTTAAGTGCAAAGGCAGGAGCGGCGGGTACCACCATTGGCGATGCAACCTTAAGGCGTGAGGCTGAACTTGCAGCCAAAAAAGCAAAATTCAATGCAAATAACGGTTCCCAAATTCAAACCGGAACTATAACGTATAAATACATATTAAATTGAAAGTTGAAAGTTGAAAATTGAAAATGCCCCACCTAACCTCCCCCAAGGGGAGGAATCGTTTGTATAAATTTTACCTTTGGTCAGCTTCACAGTCAACTTTTAACTTTCAACTTTCAACTTTCAACTTTCAACTAATGAATTATGAACGATTCAAGATACATTTTACGTGGCGTGTCCGCATCAAAAGAAGATGTGCATAATGCCATTAAAAACATTGACAAAGGTCTTTATCCAAAGGCTTTCTGTAAAATCATTCCTGATATTTTAGGTGGAGACCCGGAGTACTGCAACATTATGCATGCAGACGGGGCTGGGACAAAATCATCGCTCGCCTACCTCTATTGGAAAGAGACAGGAGACCTATCCGTTTGGAAAGGAATAGCCCAAGATGCTCTTATTATGAACATCGATGACCTTATTTGCGTAGGTGCGGTTGATAATATTTTGGTATCATCTACCATTGGCAGAAACAAGCTGTTAGTACCTGGAGAGGTTATATCTGCCATAATCAATGGCACAGATGAACTGCTTGCAGAGTTACGTGAAATGGGCATTGGGGTTTATGCAACAGGCGGTGAGACTGCCGATGTGGGCGATTTGGTGCGTACCATAATTGTAGATAGCACCGTAACCTGCCGTATGAAACGCTCCGATGTCATAAACAATGCCAACATTAAGCCCGGCGATGTTATTGTGGGGCTGGCATCGTATGGTAAGGCAACGTATGAGAAGGAGTATAACGGCGGTATGGGCAGTAACGGACTTACATCCGCACGTCACGATGTGTTTGCAAAATATCTTGCAAAAAAATATCCTGAGAGTTTTGATGCCGCTGTTCCTGATGAACTTGTATATTCTGGTGGATTGAGTCTTACCGACAAAGTTGAAGGTTCGCCTCTTGATGCAGGAAAACTTGTGCTATCCCCTACCCGCACATACGCACCTGTAGTTAAGAAACTGCTTGACGTTATGCGTCCAAAGATTCATGGTATGGTACACTGTTCAGGTGGAGCCCAAACCAAGGTGCTTCACTTTGTAGAGAACGTGCATGTAATTAAGGATAATCTGTTCCCTGTTCCTCCTCTGTTCAAGACCATTAAGGAGCAGAGCGGCACAGATTGGGCAGAGATGTACAAGGTATTTAACATGGGTCATCGTCTTGAGGTTTACCTTGACAAGGCTGATGCAGATAAGGTTATAGAGATTTCAAAATCTTTTGGCATAGACGCACAAATCATTGGCAGAATAGAGGCCTCAGACCATACACACTTAACCTTGATAAGTGAATTTGGAAAATTCAAATATTAATTGAAAATTGAAAATTGAAAGTTAAAAGTTCCCTCCTAACCTCCCTAAAGGGAGGGAAAAAAATAGTAAAAATAACTTTCAACTCTTATTATGAACAACAGTATTCTAAATAGAATTGAAGGGGTTGTATCCCGATTTGAGGAGGTATCAACGCTTATTACTGACCCTGGGGTTATTGCAGACCAAAAACGGTATGCAAAACTTACCAAGGAGTATAAGGATTTGAGTGCCTTGATGAAAGTTAGGGAGAAGTATATACAATGCCTTAACGGTATTGACGAGGCAAAGCAAATACTTGATAGTGAGCAAGATGAAGAGATGCGTGAGATGGCTAAGGAAGAACTTGCAAACTGTGAGGAGCAAGCCCCTAAATTAGAAGAGGAAATCAAATTATTGCTTATACCTGCCGACCCCGAAGACGGCAAGAATGTGGTTATGGAAATACGTGGCGGTACAGGTGGTGATGAGGCTGCCCTGTTTGCAGGAGACTTATATAAAATGTACTGCAAGTATTGTGAGAGCAAGGGCTGGAGCGTACAGGTGAGCAGTTGCAATGAGGGTACCGTAGGTGGGTTTAAGGAGATAGTATTTAATGTATCGGGTGAGGGTGTATATGGCATACTGAAATATGAATCGGGAGTTCACAGGGTTCAGCGTGTGCCTGTAACCGAAACTCAAGGCAGGGTGCATACATCGGCGGCTACAGTGGCAGTACTACCAGAGGCTGATGAATTTGAGGTACATATAAATGAGGGAGAGATTAAATGGGACACTTTCCGAAGCAGCGGTGCGGGCGGTCAGAATGTAAATAAAGTGGAATCTGGGGTAAGACTTAGATATATGTGGAAAAATCCTGTAAACGGCAATGTGGAGGAGATTCTTATTGAGTGTACAGAGACAAGAGACCAGCCAAAGAACAGAGAGAGGGCTTTATCACGCTTACGCACAATGATTTATGACCGAGAGCATCAGAAATACATTGATGATATAGCATCAAGGCGTAAGACTATGGTCTCAACAGGTGACCGTAGTGCAAAAATCAGAACTTACAACTTCCCGCAAGGAAGAATTACAGACCATAGAATAGGATATACAATTTATAACCTTGACGCATTTATGAACGGCGATATTCAGGATTGCATAGACCACCTGATTGTTGCAGAGAATGCGGAACGGCTTAAAGAGAGCGAGTTATGACACGAGAACAATTATTTGAGAACATTAAGAGGAAAAAATCTTTCCTTTGTGTGGGACTGGATACTGACATTCAGAAAATCCCTGAGTTTCTGTTTGATGAGGACGATGCCCTATTCCGCTTTAACAAGGCTATAATAGACGCTACCGCTGACCTTTGTGTGGCTTATAAGCCTAACATCGCTTTTTATGAGAGCATGGGGCTTGAAGGCTGGGACGTACTGGAACGCACTGTTGAATACATTAGAACCAACTACCCTGACCAATTCATTATTGCTGATGCAAAGCGTGGCGACATAGGCAACACATCTGCTATGTACGCTCGTGCATTCTTTGGAAATATGGATTTTGACAGCGTAACTGTGGCTCCTTATATGGGAGAGGATAGTGTGTCACCGTTCCTCACATACGAGGGCAAATGGGTTACACTGCTGGCTCTTACATCTAACAAGGGTGCCTTTGATTTCCAATTTATGGAGGATAAGGAATCGGGTAAGAAACTTTTTGAAAAGGTGCTTGAGACCTCTCAAAAATGGGGCAACGCAGACAATATGATGTATGTGGTGGGTGCTACAAAGGCTGATATGCTTAAGGATATAAGGGCTATAATTCCTGACCATTTTCTGCTTGTTCCAGGTATCGGGGCGCAAGGCGGAAGCCTGCAAGAGGTTGCAAAGAATGGTATGAACAGTCAGTGTGGTTTGCTTGTAAACTCTTCAAGAGCAATTATTTACGCCTCCGACGGAGAGGACTTTGCAGAGAAAGCACGTGAGGCTGCAAAGAAAGTTCAACAAGAGATGGAATCGCTCTTAAAATGGTGAATAAAAAGAAAATTATCAACGACCCCGTTTTCGGGTTTATTACGTTGCCGTCAGATTTTATTTTTGACCTGATGCAATACCCTTTTGTTCATAGACTTACAAGAATAAAACAATTAGGATTGACATCGTATGTCTATCCTGGAACACAGCACACAAGGTTTCAGCACTCACTGGGTGCAATGCACCTTATGACTGAGGCTGTAAACACCCTGCGAAAAAAAGGCGTGGAGATAACGGATGATGAGGCTGATGCCGTTTATGCAGCCATTCTGCTACACGATATAGGTCACGGACCTTTCTCTCACGCTTTAGAGCATTTCTTTTTTGACAACATTTCTCATGAGAAGGTTGGTCTTGCCTTATTAAGATATATGAACCGCACATTTGACGGAAAGCTTGACAAGACCATTGAGATTCTTACCGACACCTATCCAAAGCACTACCTGCATGAACTTGTATCGGGTCAGCTGGATATGGACCGCCTTGACTATATACGCCGCGACAGTTTCTTCTCCGGCGTGCAGGAGGGCAACATCGGGTCTGCAAGAATAATAAAGATGCTTAACATTAAGGACGGTAAACTTGTAGTGGAGGCAAAGGGTATATATTCCATTGAGAATTTCCTTATGAGTCGCCGCCTTATGTATTGGCAGGTGTATTACCACAAGACCGCATACGCCTCTGACTTAATGTTATCTAAAACACTGTGCAGAGCAAGGTATGTGGAGCAAAATGGAGGGGATCTGTTTGCCGGAGACTCACTCAAATTTTTTCTTAAACAACCTGTAAAGAACATTGACGACACTGTTATAGAGAATTTTATGGACATTGATGACTCCGATGTATGGGTTGCACTAAAAGCGTGGGCTCACTCAAATGACAAGGTTTTGTCTATACTAAGTGACGGTATTGTGAACCGACATCTTTTCCATCTTGATATATCTAACAAACCATTTGATTCTCAGATTATTGAAAACAAGATTGATGAGATGTGCAAGGCATTTGACATAAGCAAAGATGACGCACAGTATTTGGTATCGGAGAATAAAGTATCCAACCACATTTACACTGGCGATGAGACAGCCATTGACATTCTCTACTCTGACGGTACTACCAAAAGCATATCTGAAGCGTCAGATATGTTTGACATGAGTGTTTTGTCAAGAGAAATAAAGAAATACTACTTCACTTATTACAAGTTATAGTTAAACTTACCTTTTTATTGTCTTTTTTAACATATTTTAAGACTTATTTTATATTGTCTTGAAGATAAATTACTATCTTTGCAGGATAATATGACCGTAATATATACAATAACATTATGGAACTATCTGCAAAACAATTAGCTGCAATCCTAAAAGGAGAGATTGAAGGCGATGAGACCGCTACAGTCAGCACCTACTCTAAAATCGAGGAAGGCAAGCCCGGCACCATCTCATTCCTTTCTAATCCTAAGTACGAGCCTTACATATACACCACAGAGGCAAGCATTGTGCTTGTAAATAAGGATTTTACCCCTAAAGAGCCTGTAAAAGCCACCCTTATCAGGGTTAAAGATGCTTATATGGCTCTCGCCACTCTACTAAAGATGGCTGAAGAAAGCACGAAAAAGGTTAAGAAAGGTACTGATAAGACGGCTCGTGTGTCTAAATCGGCTAAAATAGGAAAGGATTGCTACATAGGTCCGTTTGTCTATATCGGGGATAATGTAATAATTGGAGACAACACCCAAATATACTCTCACTGTGCCATAAATGACAACGCTATGATAGGCAAGAACACAATTCTTTACAATTCAGTGGTCATTTATAGCAATTGTCAGGTTGGCGACAACTGTATAATACATGCCACCACAGTTATAGGTGCTGACGGCTTTGGTTTTGCCCGCGATGAAAACGGAGCCTACGTAAAGATGCCTCAGAACGGCAATGTAATTATTGGTGATAATGTAGAGATAGGAGCATCCACCACTATAGACCGTGGCAGCATGGGTCCAACAAAGATAGCAAACGGAGTAAAGATAGACAATCAAATTCAGATAGCACACAATGTGGAGATAGGTGAGAACACCGCTATGGCGGCTTGCTCTGGTGTGGCAGGTTCCGCTAAAATAGGAAAGAATTGCATAATAGCAGGTAATGTTGGTATTGTAGGTCATCTTGAGATAGCAGACAACTCCACCATCGCCGCTGGTTCCAATGTTACTAAAACCATTAAAGAGGAGAATGGTGTTTGGCAAGGTTCTCCTGTAATGACATTGGCAAAATCCAGAAAACTTATTGCAATATACAGAAATTTACCCGATATTTATCAAACTGTTAATGATTTAGAGAAACAGGTAAAGGAATTGACAGAAAATCTTAACGCACTAAGCAAATAAGTATGTTACAACACACTATACAGAACAAATTTACTCTTGAAGGCAAAGGTCTGCACACCGGATTACAGATAACCGCTACATTTCTTCCCGCCCCAGCAGGAAGCGGAATAAAATTTGTAAGAACCGATATGGCGGACAAACCTGTAGTAGAGGCACTTGCAAGCAACGTTGCAGCCACAGAGCGTGGAACTGTTGTCAAGAAGGGCGAGGCATCAATCTCTACTATAGAGCATACCATGGCAGCCCTTATGGCAAATGGCATAGACAACTGCACTATAGAGGTCAATGCACCTGAGGTTCCTATCCTTGACGGCAGTGCCGCAATAATCTCAAATGCCATAAAGAAAGCCGGCATTGCGGAGCAACAGGCAGAAAGAAAGTTTATGGAAATCAAGAAGGCTCAGTACTTTAAGTTTCCTAACGGTTCTGAGTTTGCCGTTTTGCCTGCAGATGATTTCAGCATTGAGTCAACAGTTGATTTTGGTTCTTCTGTTCTAAATAAACAGACTGCTATTCTTAACAATATTTCCGATTTTGACAAGGATATTGCCGCCGCACGCACTTTTGTATTTGTAAGAGAGATTGAGCCACTGCTAAAAATGGGGCTTATAAAGGGCGGAGACCTTGATAATGCCATTGTAATTTACGACCAACCAATGGACAAGGATACTATAAACCACCTTACAACACTGCTTGGTGTGGAAGGTGTAAATACAGATAAATTGGGCTACCTTAACAAGCGTCCGCTTGCATGGGAGAATGAGCCTGCAAGGCATAAATTGCTTGACATTATAGGAGATTTGGCTTTAGTTGGAATGCCTATCAAAGGTAAAATTGTGGCATATAAACCAGGACATGGTGTAAACACCCAAGTATCTAAAGCCCTATTTAACTTTTAACTTTTAATTAAATATGAACGCTTTTGTCCACCCCAATGCCAAAATAGGCAAAGATGTAATCATCGACCCTTTTGCATACGTTGATGACAATGTTGAAATTGGTGACGGAACACATTTGTTCACTCACGCAACTGTACTTAGCGGTGCAAGGATAGGTAAAAACTGTAGAATATTTCCTGGAGCGGTAATCGCTGGCATTCCTCAGGATTTAAAATTCCGCGGAGAGGAGACCACCGCTGTAGTTGGCGATAACACTACTATCAGAGAGTGTGCAACTGTTAACCGAGGCACCGCATCAAAGGGTACTACCATTGTAGGAAGCAATGTTCTTATTATGGCGTACTCACATGTGGCTCACGATTGTGTTGTAGGAAATAATTGTATTATTGGAAACGCCTCTCAAATTGCAGGTGAGGTTGTTATTGATGACTTTGCAATTCTTGGCGGAGGAAATCTTGTACACCAATTTGTACACATTGGCGGTCATGTAATGATTCAGGGCGGTTCACGCACAGGTAAAGATGTACCTCCATACGTTACAGCAGGAAGAGACCCTCTTATATTTGCAGGGCTTAACTTAATTGGCTTACGTCGCCGTAACTTTACAGCAGAACAGATTCAGACCATTCAAGAGTGCTACAGAACAATTTACCAATCAGCACTTAACGTAAGTCAAGCGTTAGAAAAGATAGAGGCTGAAATGCCATCTACACCTGAAAGAGACTACATAATCAAGTTTATTAAAGAGGGGGCTTCAAGAGGAATTATCAAAGGACTAAATGTTTAATGCAAAGTTGAAAATTGAAAATTGAAAATTGAAAATGCCCCTCCTAACCTCCCCCAAGGGGAGGAATATGTTGTAACATTTTTAACTTTTAACTTTCCACTTTCCACTTTATTTTCAATCAGTTTGCTTACAGCCAGTTTCACAGTCACAGTCAACTTTCAATTATTATGGAATCTTTGAACTTTATAGAAGAGATTGTAGAGAAAGATTTACAAGAGGGTAAAAACGACGGAAGAATTCAAACCCGTTTCCCGCCAGAACCAAACGGATACCTGCACATCGGGCATGCAAAGGCAATCTGTATGGATTTTGGAATAGCACAAAAATATAACGGTGTATGCAACCTGCGTTTTGACGATACAAACCCCACTAAAGAAGATGTTGAGTATGTAGATTCCATACAAGAGGATATCAAGTGGCTTGGATTCCAATGGGGAAACATTTACTACGCTTCAGACTATTTCCAACAACTTTGGGACCTTGCTGTCAGAATGATTAAGGAGGGCAAGGCTTACATTGATGAGCAATCAGCAGAAACTATAGCATCACAGAAAGGCACACCTACAGAACCGGGGCAAAACAGTCCGTTCCGTGACCGCCCCATCCAAGAGAATTTAGACCTGTTCTATAAGATGAACAGCGGAGAAATAAAGGACGGAGCCATGGTGTTACGTGCCAAGATTGATATGGCGTCACCTAATATGCACTTCCGTGACCCTATTATGTATAGGATTATTACAGACCATCCGCATCATAGGACAGGCTACAAGTGGAAAGCATACCCTATGTATGACTTTGCACATGGGCAGTCAGACTATTTTGAGGGTGTAACCCACTCTATCTGCACACTTGAGTTTGTAGTACATCGTCCGTTATACGATTGGTTTATAGACCAATTTGCAGATTCAGACTACCGTCCGCACCAATATGAGTTCAACCGCCTTAACATAACATACACAGTTATGAGTAAGCGTAAGATGCTGCAACTTGTGCAAGAGGGGCTTGTAGCAGGTTGGGACGACCCTCGTATGCCTACAATATGCGGTCTGCGTAGGCGTGGCTACACACCAGAGGCAATAAAGAATTTTATAAGCCGCATAGGCTACACCAAATATGAGGCGACAATAGATGTATCTATGCTTGAGGCATCTGTAAGAGATGACTTAAAAGTTAGAGCAAACCGTGTATGTGCCATATTTGACCCGATAAAACTTATTATAGATAACTACCCCGATGGTGTGTCTGAGACTCTTGTTACAGAGAATAACCCCGATAACGAGAACGCAGGCACACGTGAGATAACCCTGTCTAAAGAGATTTACATAGAGCGTGGAGACTTTATGGAGGATGCACCTAAAGATTTCTACCGTCTTACACCTGGAGGGCGTGAGGTTCGCCTGAAGAGTGCCTACATTATACAATGCACAGGCTGTGATAAAGATGCAAACGGCAACATTACAGCGGTACACTGCACATACGACCCTAACACAAAGAGTGGTACAGAGGGTGGAAACCGTAAAGTAAAGAGTACAATAAATTGGGTGGATACAAAAAATGCCACCACAGCAGAGGTAAGGCTATATGACCGTCTGTTCTCAGTAGAGAACCCGTCTGCATCAGAGCAGGACTTTAGAGAACTGCTGAACCCAGATTCACTTAAGGTTATAAGCAATTGCATTATAGAGAAATCACTTGCCTCAGCCAAGCCACTTGACCATTTCCAATTCCTAAAGCAAGGCTACTTTACAGTTGACAAAGATTCCACACCGGAACATTTGATATTCAACCGCACAGTATCACTCAAGGATAATTGGGCTAAAAAGAATTAAACCAACCCTTCAGGTAGTGTCATTTTAATGGTTTTGGTGGTGTCATCGATGGTGTTTATCCACTCTTCAACTATTGGGATAAGCACTTCACCACTAACGGATTTTACTACAAACAGTACGTTGATGGTCTGGTCATCTATATAGGCTATCTCACCTATCAGTGTATCTCCGTTATATATTGTGTAACCCTCAAGGGTGTGGTAATCGTTGCCATCGCCGGACAATTCACTCTTTTTAAGATAGACAGTGGCACCAAGCAACGGTGCCAAATCTGATTCAGAGTCAACGCCCTCAAACTTAACAATATCCACAGTAGATGACTTACTGCGGCGTGACTCCACAAAAAACGGGACATAGAGTCCGTCTATGGGTATTATCATACATGACGCATCAAATAATGCATCGTTAGTTACAGCCACTGTAACCTCACCGTTAACTCCATGCGATTTAAGCACCTTGCCTGCTACGGCTATATTTTCATCTACTCGTTCCATAATTTTTCATCTCGCCTATCGGCTCGTTAAAAATTATTATTCCTTTTTTATTGGGGCATATCCCCAAACCCCTACGCTTCGCGGAGAACTATCGTTCTCTATTCGCCTATCGGCTCTTCATACATCATACATCATACATTATTTTATATCCATTCTAACCCCTTCAGTTTGCGATTTAAAGTCTGGTGAATACATACTCTCTATGGTTGCAAAGCCTGCGGCATAGTTGCCCGATAGGTTTGCATTTAATTGATACTCAAACACGTATGTACCTTTAGGCATTCTATCAAAGAAAAAGTCTGTGGTACAATCTTTGGTGGTCATGTAGTATGACAATCCGCTTTGTATAAATCTTCTGGAAATCTGATTTACAGGCTCCAATCCTGCAGGGCGTAAATCCCTTATGTGGATAAACTCCATATCACGGTCAGCAGTAACTACAAGACGCACTGTCACTTTATCACCAACATTGACACCCTCATCGGGGTTAATTTTATGAAGAACACCGTTACGCTCCACATAGTACCCTTTATCAAGTTTTAATCTGCTGTCTGTATGTTTCTGAACCTGAGTCATATCTGCCATATACTGTCTGTAAGAGACACTCAAATCCAATGCCTCTGAGTCTGATACGGTAACAGATTTTCCAAAAAGCAGCAACGCTCCTAAAGCATCGGCTGTGGCAACTGAATTCTCCCACATATTGGACTGTTTATTGTACAGCAACCAAAGTTTCATATTTGAGAGTTCCTCATCGTTAGGGCTTACCGTAGCAAAAGCCTTAATGTATTCTAACTGAGTCTCTATGGTGGAAGTGTTAGGGAAATATAGCCCCAATATAGGTTTATAAACCATATATTTACGTAGGTTGTCAATAACCTTTGCCGCAAGTTCTTTATCGCCGTCAGCATAAAGAACCTGTGCTATAACGGCTTGTGTAGGCAATGAGTACTGTGCCCAGAACTGCTTAATACTGTTATAGTTATGTTTATAAGACTCCGTGGTGCGTTTACCCATAATAAGCATTGACTTAATATCATAGACAGTAGGCTTAATCTCACTCTTCTTATCCTTAATATCCTGATAATCAGTCTCCATTTTACTACTTAGATAATCTAACGCCGATGTAAGCTCCTTTCCGTTATAGTCTGTCTTTTTCAACTGTTCCGCCACAAATTTGGTTATATATTCACTAGACTCACCACCGTCAAACCATGCAAAGCCACCATCGGCATTCTGCAGTTTAAACAACTTGCGTAGCAGTTTTTCTCTCTGTGCAGACTGCTTGCCTGTATTAAGAAGTTCTGTAAGTGAGTTTATTCTGTCTGTCTCCATCTTAGCCTCCACAACCCACGGCGATTCCTGCAACAGAATGTTTTTAAGATTTTGGTTTGCACTTAGAGGCGATTCCACGCTCAAGTCTCCCTTTTTCAGTGATTTTAATGACTCACGTAATTTGTCATCGTGGCTCATAGCCTCAGCGGCAAGCCAATTTATATAGTATGCAAGTGCCAAATCAATGGCATTCTCAAACTTAGGCTCACTTACGTATGGCAATGCCTGAAGTGCCATAGTGGAACTTATATTATCTGTGCTTAGTTCTATAGGTTTGGTCTCTGTCACCATAATTTTAGTGGATAGTACAGGTACCAAGTTCTCCACACCATCTGTTATGCCGGCAGTTTTTACAGTTACCCTTACTTTAAGCACCGATGCAGAATCAGGCACATTCACTTTACATTGTACAACCTCTTGAGCCTTATGCCTAATGCTTATGTCTTGTGTGGTTTCTGCCAACACGGCACCTGAGAAAGCATCTGTTACGCTCCACAATGCAGTGGCATTAACATCGTAATCTGAGGTATTCTCCACTATGGCAGATAGGTTTGCACTATCTGTAGCACGCATAAAACGTGGCAGATTAAGATTTACGGATAGGCTCTTTTTAGTGATTACGGTATCAGTGATTACAGCCGTCTGTATATCCTTGTTATAGGCAAGAATCATTAGTTTCCACGATGTAAGTGCCTGTGGTGCCTCAAAATCAATAGAACATTCTCCGTTATTAACCTGTAACTGAGGTATAAACATTGCGGTTTCAGCAAAATCAGTACGTAACGCAACAGAGCCGTCTGAACCGTCTGAAATCTCCGACACATCAGGATATGCACCATCTGCCGCCTCTTCCGCCTCTGCAAAACCATCTGCCATATCATCATTAATGGAACCAACTCCCCGTATCATAAGCATTGATTCTGGGGCGGATTTATACAAGTTCATACCGGCACGCATATAATAGTGCGAATCTTGGTCAAAATAGAGTTTAGGATATGCAAACTGATACTCATAGTGTTTTATATTACCTGCATAAACCATACCTCTTATTGGTGAAACATACGGTACACTCCAAACAGGGGCATCTATGAAGGTTTTATGCACAGGATTAAAACTCCAATGGTTAGAGGCAATGGCATCGAGGCTTAAATCATACATGGCAACCACAGCCTCAGCACTCTTATCCTTGCCATCAACATCTTTAACACTGATGTTCCACTTATCTTTCTCTCCAGGCTCATACAGTTTTTTTATGTGTGAGAGCTCTATACTTAAATCTCTGCTTTTAAGAACACGATTCAGCGTAACAGATTTAATCACAGCCTTTCCGTTATATATAGTGGTGAACACCGCTGTAAGCCTGTCACTGTAAATAGGCTTGTAGATTATCTTAAACCGCTTGTTTGCAGAGTTCATTTTCTCCACCTTACGCTCCACTAGTTTACCTTGGTCATAGAGTTCAAGCATTGTATATGTATCGTACGAAGAGCCCGCAACAACAATGGCAATATCACTATTCTCACACTCTGTCTTTACCGGGATAACCCATTGCAGAGTATCTACAGCAGGTTTTTTATCGTTTACAGAGTACGCTATAAAGGTGGTCTTATAATCTACGGCACGCCCTTTGGAATCCACTGCATTAAGTGTCAGAGTATATTTTCCACTCTTTAGAGCAGAAAATTTAATGTCTAATTTTTGCCCCGATGTAAACTCCCCCTCGTAAACATTAGAAGCTGAACGCAGTGTGTAGTTTCCGCATACGCTGACCTTATTACCTGCACAATCATACGCATCGGGTACCATATCTTTAACCTTAGACTTATCCATAAGCTCATCTATAGGGCAAGAGAGGGAGAAATCAGCCGTTCCTGTAACTAAAGAGTGGTTACACATCTGAGTCTCTCCTGACATATCGGTAACAGAGACCTCTGTGGTAAGCCTATAGAACGGATGACGGTTCTCAGATATTATCTCAGGCAAAAACTCTATGGTAAAGTTGCCATCGTAGTCACAAACGGCATTGCCTGAGGCAACCACATACTTGGTTTGAGGCAATATACAATTACACCAATGATAATAAACAGCAGACGATGTAACCTTGTACTTAACCGTACCGCCCGATACTGAACTGCCTCTGTAATAACGGGCATTACCGCTAATGGTTATTTTATCATTTATGGTCTTGGCAGAAGCACTGTCCACCTTAACCTCAAATGTAGGACGCTTGTACTCCTCCACCCTAAAATACTTGGAACCACTCTTAGTGTAAAGAGAGAAATTACCGCTTAACAGCCCCTCCGGTATAGTAAACTCCACATAGAAAGAGCCATAATCATTGGTCTTTACCTCTTTTTCATCCACCACACTACCGTTTGCATCTGTAAGTTTTACTGTAACTGGTGTGGCAACCGCCAATGAATACTCATCGCCACGTACATTATATACAATACCTTTTGCCATAACCTTCTGCCCCGGACGATACACTCCTCTATCCATAAAGAATTCTGTGTATGTATGCGGATTAAGAATACGCTGCTGTTTATATCGCCAAATGGATTTGGCAGGATAGAACTCATCTTTGCCATATTTAAACGTGCAAACGGCTCCTGTCTTGCGGTTTAACTGCACTTTTGCAACACCATGAATGTCTGTTTTAAGCACCCGATAGGCACCGTTTTTGCCCTCATAAACCTTAACCTCCACATTATTAAGAGGCATTCCGTTCCGTCTGTCAACTACATAGAACTCATAGCCACCATCTACAGCCTTATCCAACACAAAAATATCTGTAACAAAAAAATGGTTTGACAGAGTGTATTTTAATTCTCCGTTTGCAAGTATATTTACAAGATATATGCCACAAGTGTCACGCTTAAGCTTATATGCGTATGTATGTACGTCATAATCTGCGGAATCAGG
The DNA here is from genome assembly GCA_024399495.1 of Paludibacteraceae bacterium. Classification (GTDB taxonomy): domain Bacteria; phylum Bacteroidota; class Bacteroidia; order Bacteroidales; family Paludibacteraceae; genus Enterocola. Next base: position 71,902 of record JAKSNY010000004.1, on the reverse strand, counting down.
CAAGGCTATGGTTTCTGATTTTACAAGTTCTATAACCCCATCGCCGTTTTCAGAATAGGTGTATGCACTCCGATTAAGTCTGTAGATATTAACCTTAACACTCTGCAAGTTCTTGTATTTTAACCAAATAGTCTCCTCTTCACCTTTGTATAGCAGATTTGACTTATTGCCGTCCTCACAGCCGTTCTCCATCTCAAGATACGGACGTTCCAGAGTCTCCTTTACATTAAGTATTGAGGTTATGTAAGGGTTATCCCCATATTTATCCAAAATCTCAACACAGGCATCGTGCTTGGCTTTAGGGCTAAGCGTGCAATGGTTCAGCTCGTATGCCTTTACATATACATATAGCGGAGTACCTTTATACTGCTCTGCAAACCCTACTTGGCACTCACTGTTTTTACGGTCTGTGTTATACATATACAGGCGGAATTGTGCGGCATCGTGGACAGCACGCTCATTCTTATGTGCCTCTATAAGCCTGTTATACAATTCATTAACCTTAACAGAATCATCTTCAACCATACGTATTGCCTTATCTATAAGAATATCATACATGGTTGGCATAAGTGCAGAATCCTTACCCTCTGTTATGTTCTCCCTATAACCCGATGTAGAAGCGTCAAGCAGTGCCTGCCTATTCTCCAAAGCCTTATCCAAATACCATGCTATGGAATCCTTAAAGTTCTTACGGCTCCACTCTCGCATATCATCGGGTGCCGCTCCCTCTATATCTGTACGTCCGTCTATTGCATAGCGGTTATTATTGTAGTACTCCTGATACATGGTTGCCACTGCCATACGATACACACTACGCTCCACAGGGTCTTCCGTCTTCTCAAAACTACGTTTCCTCTCCTCTATCTGACTGAACAGTGAGTCCCTGTCTGTAAGATAGAGTTGATGCATCTCATCAAGACGTTTCTTAATGTTTATGCTTACTGTGGAGGCTACTGCCACCAATGAAATCAATGCTAAGAATAATATTGTTGTTCGCTTCATAATAGTTGAAAGTTATTCATACTCATACATCATACATCATACATTATACATAGTTCCTTTTCACTTGATAGTGCAACTATCAAGTGAAAAAACCTTATCCACATTCTTTGGAATCTCTTCTTTATAGTGTGTTACAAAAATTATTGACTTGTCCTGTTGTAATAGGAATTGGTTTATAAGGTTAAGACAAACCATCTTATGTGCAAAATCCACACCATGGAACGGCTCATCAAGTATAAGCAAATCGGGGTTCTTGACCAAAGCCCTTGCAAACAGAAGCAAGCGTTGCTCTCCGCTTGATACTTTAAGGAATCCTTTGTTTGCTATGGCATCAATTCCCAAAATCCTCATCAGTTCCATAGCGTACTCACTCTGCTCTGCCGATGGGTGGCAATATAGCCCCACACTGTCAAAAAATCCGGACTCCACCACACTCTTGCAAGGCACGTTCTCTAAATAATACAGGTGCATTTCTGATGATGTAAAGCCTATATGACGCTTGATATCCCAAATACTCTCTCCTGTGCCACGTTTGCGGTCAAAAAGGGTAAGCGGCTTACTGTACGCCTGTGGGTTATCTGCAAAAATATAACTTAGCAAAGTTGATTTTCCGCTACCGTTAGGTCCAAGCAGAGCCCATTTCTCACCTTTTTTAATAGTCCAATTCAAACCCTTCTGATAAATCACATCGCCGTAGTTAATATCAAGATTCTCCATCTTAACAGCAATACTGAAATCTGTAGCCTTAGGTGTAAGGTTCTTGAACTTAAACGTAGCCACCACGGGAGACTTCTCCTTTATGCCTAATTTATCAAATTCACATTTTAGACCTGTAAACCTGCTCTCCAGTTTATCAAGCCATAGCACATTTGTGGTAATTTTAGGTATATCACGTACTGTAGGCACCAAAAACATAAGCTGCACTCCATCATTACGTAGACTCTCAAACACTCCGTCAAGCAGTGCTCTTGACTCTACGTCCAGCCCTATGAACGGATTGTCAAATATAAGCATACGTGGTTTCTCAAGCATGGCTTTGGCTATAAGCAGACGCCTTAATTGTCCGCTTGACAGGGTTATAAGCCTATGTTCAAGAAGTGGCGTAATGTTCAATAGCTCAATTACATGCTGTGCATATTCCGTATCGGGTAAAAGCTCACGCACAGTAGGATACCAATCTATCTCCATAGATGAGAAACGCTGCTGATAATAAGCATCACGGAATGAGCCTAACGTATAGGCAGCCTCAAACCCTACTATTTTTATAAACTGCGATGGATATACGTAATCTTGGGTCTTGGCTCGCTCTGCCACCATAAAATCATATACAACGTCTCCGCTTTTTATACCAAACCCACCCTTTATTATCTGTGCCAAGAGGGTTTTGCCACTACCATTGCCGCCATATACTGTCCAACACTCACCATTGTTTACAGTGAGATTTACAGGGCTCTTAAACTCCACATCGGGAATCCTTGGAAATACATTATCTAATTTAAGAAACTGCATTGCTAATAGCCTTACTTTTTTCCCGCCTCTTTAAATTGAGCCAGAAGCAATGGGCTGTTCTTTGTCAACTTATTTATACTCAATGACTCAGCCTTGTCATTTGCCAAACGTAAGTTATTCTCACTGCCAATTAACGATTCCTTTATTTTGGTAAGGTGCAGTATAGACTTGTCAATCTCTTCAATGGCAGTTTTAAATTTCTCACTTGCAAGACGGTAATTTCTACCGAATTTATCCTTGAAGTCTGCAAGTTCCTCCTCAAATTTTCTGACATCTACAGACTTTTCCCTTTCAAACGCAAGCAATCTCTTGTATTCAAGGCTCTTCTTGGATGTCTGTACCAAAAGAGAGATTATAGGTGTAAAGAACTGTGGACGGATAACATACATTTTATCATATCTGTACGACACGTCAACAATACCGCCGTTGTACAATTCACTCTCAGGTTCCAATAGAGACACCAATACGGCGTACTCACAATTCTTTGACCTGCGGTCATCGTCCAATTTCTTGAAAAAGTCCTCATTCTTATGCTTGGTGGCAGTAGTGTCAGCCTCATTTTTCATCTCAAACATAATGGATATGTATTCTGTGCCATCGTCAGCAAAATCACGGAATATAAAATCACCCTTGCTACCACCCGATGCGTCGTTATCCTTCTCAAAATACGCACTTGGCATAAGTGAACGCATTGTCTGCTCATAGATTGTACTGCAATGCACCTCAAGACTCTCCCCTATCATTTTGGTTGACAGTCTAATCTTCATATCCTTATAATACTCCACCTGTTCCTGAGCAAGCTTCAGTTTTGCCTCATACTCCTGCCTCAACGCACTTTGACTATTGACAGCCTTCTGACTTGCAATCTCAGAGTCAGCCTTTAGTCTTGCAATCTCAATATCTTTTTTAGCAAGTTCTTGCTGTAACTCAGATTGTTTTAATTTCTCTATATTATCAATCTTACCCTGCAGGGTTCTAATATCAGATTCCTTTGAAACCAACTCCTTCTCTTTCTCTGAGATAAATTTTTCAAAATCACTCTTGGCTTTAGTATTTTTCAGTTCCTGCTCTGCCATCAACTGCCTTTTCATAATGTCTATACGCTGCTCCAACTCTGAGTTGAACTCAGCATTCTTTACCTGACTTAAAATGGCTGCATAATCAGCCTCATCCACAGTAAAAGCGGTATGGCAATTTGGACATATAATCTTTTTCATAATATCTTTTTTCTTATAATTACATCACTTTATTGATATTCATATTTAAAATACAAATATACAACAAATACAACACATATCCTAATTCATTTATCAAACAACAGCAGGCGTGGCGATTTTTGTTATAAACTGCTATGATTTGTCAGTGAAAAACATTATCTTTGCCTATCATTTGAAAATTATTCCAAATAATATGGCTAAACAATCATCTGCTCAATTATTCCGTTCGTATGTATGGTTAGTAGATACCATTTATACTGCCGGACATATCACACGTGCGGAGATTAACCACAAGTGGGCTCAGAATTACTCACTCAATAGTCTTCATGAGAGTGCCATTCCTGAACGCACATTCCATAACTGGATATGGGCTATTCAAGATTTATTTCAAATCAACATCGAGTGCAGCCGCAAACTTGGTGGAGCATACTACATTGAGGATGCAGAAGATTTGGAACGCGGTGGTGTCCGACAATGGCTCATCAACACCTTTGCTGTAAACAACCTCATAAACGAGAGCCATCACCTTAAACGCCAAATTTTATTTGAGAAGATACCATCTGGTCAGCGTTTTCTCACACCTATTATTGAGGCAATGCGTGATAAGATGCTACTAAAAATGACCTATCACGGCTACCACAAGAATCATTCTTCCACTTTTATGGTCAAGCCATATTGCGTGAAAGTGTATCGTCAACGTTGGTATATGCTGGCACAGTCAGAGAAAACGGATATGACTGTTTATGCTCTTGACCGAATTGAGGACTTAGCGGTGACCGATATTACATATAAAATGCCCGTTGATTTTAACCCAGAGGAATACTTCTATTCCATTGTGGGTGTCAGCGATGCTGGTAAGAAACCTAAGTTTGTCACCATCCGTGTAAACAGTTGGCAAGCAAATTATTTCCGCTCATTACCACTGCACCACTCACAGGAAGAGACAGAGTGCACAGATGAATATTCCATCTTTAAATATTATCTTGTCCCCAACTACGAGTTCAAGCAAGAACTCCGCTCCCACGGTTCAGCCGTACAGGTTCTTGAGCCACAGAAGTTGGCGGACGAGATGAAGATGGAGAGTGAAGAGATAACGAAATTGTATAACAAATAAAACATCAGTCTTATGGAAACACCAAACTTATTTAATTATGCCACTTCTGAACTCAGCCAGGATGCATTTATCCTATGGTTACTTGATTGGGCAAACCCCGCATACGAGGAAACAGATGAAAATTTACATACCGTTGCACAAGCATTCGTCTATTCCTTATTAGACAAGCCTAAATTCAAAATAGAATCAATAAAATGTATAAAACAGAAGTATAATATTGATGTGCTGGCTATAATCAATGATAAATATGCTCTTATTGTTGAAGATAAAACTAATACAAAGGCACATGATCAGCAACTTCAAAGATATTCAACCATAGTGAGAGAGAAGTACACTAAGTGTTCTGAACTCCATTGTGTTTATTTTAAATCAGGTAATGAGAGCTTTTATACATTAAACAAACTTGAATTAGAATATAGCAAATATATCAAAGATAATTCTAGTGAGCAATTTAGAATTTTCTTTAAGGAAATGCTACGTGAAGACATTTTAAGTATTTTGAAGTTGAAAGAACATCCTACATCAAATGCTATTTTTGTAGATTATATCAACAATCTGTGCAAGTTACAAAAATGGTCTGACTCCTATAAAGATGATACTAAAACTACTGGTCTTTGGGGGAATACAGCATGGCAGGGCTTTTATATGGCAATAGAAAATATCATAAATTCTGAACTTAACAAAAACAAGCAAGAGAGTGAGACGAAGATATATTGCAAATGGGATAGTAAACCCAAAGGAAATAAAAAGAATCAAAAGAAGAAGGAGATAAGTATATGGTATCTTCAATTACCCAAGTTGTCAATTACAGGGAATAATAATATTTGTTTATATTTGTGTTTAGAACTGAACAAACTTAGCATAAAAGCATATTGTAAAGGAGAATGTCGTCCTCAAGCAGGATGGTCTAACATTTTAAACAAACTTGCAGATACCAGAGTAAATGGTTTTAATGCCATACCTGTCAAAAGTGTTAGTAAAGGAGAAAACGTGACACTATGTAATATTAGGCAGAATAAAAGCGAATTTATAGATGAGAACTCAGGATATGCTGATATAAAGAAAGTTACATCTATGTTGCTTGAACTTCAAGAGCAGTTATCTGCTATCTCTGTTGAGCTAAGGCAAAATTCCATTAACGAAATTTAATTTTGTATTTCTTTTTATTTCCCACTGAACCAATTTGGCAGTAACGTGTAATAGTTTTGTAGCGTGATTCCATAATGGAGTCACGCTATATTGTTTAACTATAAATTATAATTATTATGTCACTTTGGAAAATTAGTGTAAAACACAAAGTCAACAAGGTTGGCTTGCGACTTGAAGTAGGAATGTCAGTTGAGTTTGTAACTTCTTCGACATTAAACCCATTATCTCAATCTAAGAACATTCCTCAAATCAGACAGTTGTTTGAGAGCAAGTATGGCATAGACCCTGAGCACTATGTGAATACGGGTTACATGGAGAGTGAAAGATTATGATAAAAGAGCTACTTTTTGCCCATCGTAAGCAAGATATATGGGATAAAATTTCCTCCGAGTTGAGATGGACCGAAGAAATGCTTACCCATTATGCCGACAAGGTTAATTGGAAGAATATTTCATCCAACGAGAAAGTCGTATGGACAGAGTCGCTTATACACAAATTCACAGACAGACTTGACTGGAATGAACTGTCAAAAAATAAAGCTACTGCATTGGCTTGTCCGAATCTAGTCTGTGTATTTGCCTTGAATTGGCATTGGAACGAAAAAACTAAGCATATAGACTGGACTCCGGAGTTTGTTGAGGAGATGAAGGAGTACTTGAATTGGGAATGGCTGTTTAAGGCAGCCTCTTATGAGGAATTAGAATACCTCTTGAAAAACTATTTCAAGTACATTTCTCGTGTTAAATAGCGTGAGGGCGAAGTCCAAGCACGCGACAGCGTGCCGCGAAGCGTAGGGGTGTGGGGATATGCCCCACACAAGGATAGGTAACTCTCAGCAAAAAGCACGCTTCTGCGTGCCGCGAAGCGCAAAGGTTTGGGAATGTGTCCCAATAAAAAAGGTATTGGTACCTCCAAAACGAAAGTAGGGTCTCTTTCTGGAGCGTAGCGACAGAGGGCTTTAGCCCGAACGCTTTGCGCGGGGTTTGGGGTGTCCCCAATAAAAGAAGGAACTGGGTACCTCCAAGCAAAAAAGGCTTCCTTTCGGGAAGCCTTTGCTTGGAGGTACCTAGCAGATTCGAACCGCTGTACACGGTTTTGCAGACCGTTGCCTAACCACTCGGCCAAGGTACCATTGGTGTTTTGCGGTGCAAAGATAGTAATTTATTTGCAACTATCTAATATTTTACAATGTTTTTTGTAAAATCTTTATTTATGTTTTGAAAAAAGTATGTTTTATCAGGAATTTTAAGTAAATTTGCACCGCTTAACATCGGAGTAACTAAATAAAATCTAAAATAATGGCAAAGAAAGTTAAAAACAACGAAGAGGAAAAAGACTTGGAGAACCTGCAAAACGCACTTTCAACCACAGAGTCTTTTATTGAGAAAAACCAAAAGGTACTGACCATTGTACTTGGTGCAATTGTACTGGTAATCGCTATTTGGCTGCTTATCCAAAACCTGTATATAGTTCCTAAGAATGAAGAGGCTGATAACCTGATTGCAAAAGGTCAGGTGTATTTTGCCGCTGAAAACTACGATGTTGCCCTTAACGGCGATAGCGTTGAGTTTGACGGGTTCATAAATCTGATAGACAATTACGGCATCACAAAATCAGGTAAACTGGCAAAGGCATACGCTGGTCTCTCTTATTATAAATTAGGTGATTATGACAACGCCATAAAGTACCTTGAGAGCTACAACGGTAAGGATGATGTTCTTAAATACACAGTTAAGGGCACCATCGGCGACTGCTACGTACAAAAAGGCGAGACAGAGAAGGCCATAGACTATTTCTTGGATGCCGCTGAATCTGACAACATTCTTGTGAAACCTGTATATATGGTTAAGGCTGGCATAGCGTACGAGAGCCTTGGCAAGTATGATAAAGCATTAAAATTATATGAGGAGGTTAAGGCTAATGCCACCTCTGCACAGCGTGGAATACCAGAGGTAGATGATATAGATAAGTATATCACCGTAGCCAAAGTTAAGGGCAATGTCCAGTAATTTACATAATCTGTCAACCTACAACCCCGATGTGTTGCCTTCTAAAGAGGTGGTGGCAAATCAGAAATATGGCATTATAGTTGCAGACTGGAATTCGGTCATCACATACAAACTGCTTGACGGTGCCGTTGAAAAGTTAAAGGAATGCGGAGCGGTAAATATAGATGTGATTCATGTACCAGGTACTTTTGAACTTACATACGGTGCCAGGTTACTTGAGGAGAAAGGTGTTTACGATGCTATTATAGTCATTGGTTGTGTAATACAAGGCGACACTCCGCATTTTGATTATGTATGCGGTGGCGTAACCCAAGGTATCACAACCCTTAATGCAACAAAAGGCTATTGTCCTGTTATCTTTAGCGTGCTCACAGTAAACAATATGGAGCAGGCAGAAGAGAGGGCAGGAGGCAAATTAGGCAACAAAGGCATAGAAGGTGCCATAACGGCCATTCGTATGGCAAGTTTGCGGTAATGGCTCAGTTGCCAAAGAGAAAAGGACAGGCTCTACCAACTGACAATTGTTGGTAGAATGTTAAGTAATATGCGGTAATGGCTCAGTTGCCAAAGAGAAAAGGACAGGCTCTACCAACTGACAATTGTTGGTAGAATGTTAAGTAATATGCGGTAATGGCTCAGTTGGTAGAGCATTGGCTTCCCAAGCCGAGGGTCGCGGGTTCGAGTCCCGTTTACCGCTCAAAGATGAGCAAAAAAAATCCGGATTGAAAAATCCGGACTTTTTTTTACGCTCTAATTGCAGATTACTTAGCAGCTGCGATAGAAGCCTTACGAAACTCTTTCATAAGTTTCTCAATTTCAAGAGATGCCTTACGTGCACGCATACCAGCAGCCTTGTTACCGCTCTTTACTTGAGCAGCAGCGTTCTCTGCAAAGAATTTCATTTTCTCGTCGAGATTAGCAAATAATTTTTCCATAATAGTTGATTAATTAATTAATAAAACTAAAATTTACTTTCACAAATATATGAACTATTTTCTTAAAAAACAAATAAATATGGAAAAAATGTCAATTTTTCATCAATTTAACATTTATCTCTTATTACTACAGCATTTTTATGAGCCATTAACAATTCATTTTCAGCCATAACTTCTATGGTTTCAGCCAAATTACCCAATCCCTCGGCAGAAATCTCCTGAAAAGTTATCTTTTTTATGAAACTGTCCATATTAACACCGCTGTATGCCTTGGCATATCCGCTTGTAGGCAGTGTATGATTTGTACCCGATGCATAATCGCCTGCACTCTCAGGCGTAAAGTTACCAAGGAACACGGAACCTGCATTAACTATACGCTCCGCTATTGATTTATAATCTTTATGCGATATAATAAGGTGCTCAGGTGCGTACTCATTACTTATATCCACCAACCTGTCTTCTGTATCAAGCACAAATATGCAACTATTCTCCAATGATTTGGATATAAACTCCTTTCTTGGTGATTCATTACACTGTTTCTGAGCCTCTGCCATAACCTGTTCTGCCAACGCCTTATCTGTAGTAAACACCATAGATTGGCTTGTAGTGCCATGTTCCGCTTGCGATAGCATATCGGCGGCAATGATATCGGGTCTCTGCGAGCAGTCTGCTATTATGGCAACCTCTGACGGACCAGCAGGCATATCTATGGCAACATCCTTGACACTTACTATCTGCTTGGCTGTGGTTACGTACGGATTACCCGGACCAAAAATCTTATACACCTTAGGAACGCTCTCTGTTCCGTAAGCCATAGCGGCTATAGCCTGAACTCCACCTACTTTATATATACTGCTTACGCCGGCAGTCTTGGCGGCAAAAAGTATTGCAGGATTAACATTACCGCCTGAATCGGGCGGAGTGCATAACACAATATCCTTGCACCCTGCTATTTTAGCGGGCACCGCAAGCATAAGCACCGTAGAGAACAGAGGTGCCGTACCTCCAGGTATATAAAGACCTACTTTCTCTATAGCCACACCCTTCTGCCAACATTTAACACCCTTTGTGGTTTCCACTACAGGCAAATCATGAATCTGGGCACTATGGAATTTTGATATATTTGCCTTGGCAGTCTCTATGGCACGTTTAAGCCTGTCATCAAGCATAGAGCAAGCCTTCTCAATCTCTGCTTCTGAGACTGTCAGTGAATCCAACTGTGCCTTGTCAAACTTCTGCTCATACTCCTTAACAGCCTTATCGCCTCTAAGTCTTACATCATCAAGCACTGTCTGAACAGTGCTTATTATGGCGGAGTTGTCAAACTCTGGACGAGCCAGCAATTTGCTCCATTCTTTTCTATCGGGGTTTATATATAATTTCATCAGAGAATCATTTTTTCTATAGGAACAATAAGAATACCCTCCGCTCCTAACTCCTTTAACTTACTGATTATCTGCCAAAATGTCTTTTCCTCTATAACGGAGTGCATTGCAGACCAACCTTCTGTGGCAAGCGGTATAATGCTTGGCGATTTCATGCCCGGCAACAGTTCACAAGCCTCCTTAATTTTATTATTAGGGATATTCAGTATAATGTATTTCTTGTTCTCGGCGTTCTTATATGAGTTAAAACGGAAAAGCAGCTCACGCAGAATCTCACGTTTCTCACTGTCCATGTTCTTGTTGCCAATCATAAGGGCTTCGGACTTCAGCACAACCTCCACCTCTTTAAGATTGTTGCTTACAAGGGTGCTGCCTGAACTTACAATATCAAAGATACAGTCTGCCAACCCGATGCCGGGGGCTATCTCTACTGAGCCTGTAATCACATGAATATCAGCCTTTATACCGTTTTTATCAAGAAAATTCTTAAGAATCTTAGGGTACGATGTGGCAATCTTTTTACCTTGGAACCAATCAAGCCCCTTATAGTCAGCCGCTTTAGGTATGGCAAGAGATAGGCGACACTTGGAAAAATTAAGGCGTTGCACTATTTCAGCATCCTCGCCACGCTCCACAAACTCATTCTCCCCCACTACACCCACATCCGCTATACCCGATGCAACCGCTTGTGGTATATCATCATCACGTAGAAACAGCACCTCTACGGGGAAATTAGGCGACTGCATAAGCAGCAGACGCTTACTTGTCTCAATACTGATGCTTGACTCCTCAAACATCTTCATAGTCTCCTCATGAAGCCTTCCTTTGGCTTGAACTGCAATTCTTAACATAATGGTCTCTTGTTTGAAAGCACAAAGGTAATAAAAAAATCTTTGCCACTAATAAAAAAAAGCAGTAACTTTGCCGTCTGTTATCAATATTTGATTTTTAATGGCTTTACTGTTAGTTTTCTTATTGACCGCAATGGCGGTATCTTTTCTATGTTCCACACTGGAAGCGTCTCTTATGTCAACAACCATAAGTTACATACACACTATGGAAAAAGAGGGCATTAAGAGTGCCAAGCTCATGCTGAAATACAAAACAGCCACAGAGCGTCCTCTTGCCGCCATACTGTCACTTAACACCATAGCAAACACAGTGGGTGCCGCCGGCGTAGGTCAGCAGGCTACAATAGTGTTTGGCAGTGAGTGGTTTGGTCTGGTGAGTGCCATAGTAACCCTGCTTATACTTGTTTTTTCTGAGATAATACCTAAGACCATAGGCACAAACTATTGGAAATCACTTATGGGCTTTACCGCTTATACCATCAGGGTGCTTATAATAATACTGTATCCTTTTGTTAAGTTAATAGAGTGGCTTTCAAAAATATTCCCCGATTCCGATGCCACAAGTGTATCGCGCGAAGAAGTTATAGCCATTGCCAATGTAGGTGAGGCAGAGGGTGTTATAGAGCAGGACGAGAACACCATCATACGTAACGTAATGCACCTTAATGAGATAAAGGCCTCCGATGTCATGACCCCACGTGTTGTGTCTGCCGTAGCGGCTGAGAGCATGAGCATTCAGGATTACTATGACTCCGATGAGTATGACCACTTCTCCAGAATACCCGTATATGCAGACTCACCCGAATATATAACAGGCTATGTGCTGCGTGACGAGGCTCTTGAAGAACTTGCAGAAGACCAATTCAGCAAGAAACTTGGAGACATAAAGCGTAAGATTCCATATTTTAATGAGGACAAGCCCATCGGGGATATATTTGACTCCATGCTAAAACAGAAATCGCAGATTGCACTTATAATTGATGAGTACGGCTGTTTCCAAGGCATTCTGACTATGGAGGACATTATAGAGACCATATTCGGACTGGAGATAACAGATGAGAGCGATGTAATTACAGATATGCGTCAATATGCACGAGAGCGTTGGCAACAACGTCTTAAACGAAAGGAACAAATTAAAATTAAGAAGAGAACAGCAAATAACAAATAAAAAATTTTGCAGTATAAAAAATAATATATACCTTTGCACTCCATTAAATCCGACAGGTATAAAAAGATGTCGTAATCATTTATCCGGCACACCTTAGGATGGTACTATAAAACTATTTTATAATTATGTACGCTATTGTAGAAATTGCAGGACAACAGTTTAAGGTAGAGAAAGACCAAAAAGTGTTTGTTCACCGTTTGAATGAGGAACGTGGCGCTAAAGTTGAATTTGACAAGGTTCTGCTTATAGACGCTGACGGGAAAGTAAACGTAGGAACTCCAACCGTAGAGGGTGCAAAAGTTGTAGCCGAGGTTGTTTCTCACGTTAAAGGAGAAAAAGTGATTGTGTTCAAGAAACGCCGCCGTAAAGGTTATCGCGTAAAGAACGGACACCGTCAATGCTTCACAGAGATTATTATCAAAGATGTTGTTGCTTAAAATAAAGAAAGGGTAAAGAGATGGCACACAAAAAAGGTCAAGGTAGTTCACAGAACGGTCGTGAGTCAGAAAGCAAACGACTTGGTGTAAAGATTTTTGGCGGTCAATTCGCTAAAGCAGGCAACATTTTAGTACGTCAACGCGGTACAGTTCATCACCCAGGTGAGAATGTAGGTATGGGTAAAGACCACACCCTATTTGCACTCATAGACGGAACAGTAGTCTTCTGCAAGAAGAAAGACGACCGCTCATACGTATCTGTACAGGCACAAGCATAACTTGTTTTAAACATTTACTTTAGATAAAAGAGGATTCAAAAAAAGAATCTTCTTTTTTTGTTTTTTTCAATGCAAACATTTGCATTTTATTTATAGTTTTTGTAACTTTGGAGTCCGCACCTTGTGTAAAAGGGTGGTATAGTTGAGTATAACTGATTTATTATAACCTATTTATTAACTAAAAACTAAATGCTTATGAAAAAACTTATTACTATGTTGGTGGCTATTATAGCCACAACCTTCGTAGGTTTTGCATCTGAAGGAGAGTCAACACCTACCTATTATATTGCTGGTAATGGCACTGAGACAAACAATTGGTGCTGCGGTCTTAATTGGAATGAGAAGGGCTGTGGAATGGCAGATAACAGTTATGCCGCTAAGGTTCCTGCTGGCAAGTATAAGTTCAAAATAACTAACGGTACTTGGGATACAACTTGGGGATATGATGCGGTTGACGCTACTAAATCAACAAGCGGTTATTCTGGTAATGGTGATGGTAATGTAAACTTTGAGGTATTGGAAGAGGCTAACATCTCTGTATCTTTCAATGGTACAAAGATTACACTTACATCTGATGTTGAGTTCTATGTACCAGAGGTTGAGCCTATAACAGTTAAATTGAAAGCCTCTACTGTAAGTGATTGGGGTGCTGTTGCAATTCATTATTGGGGTGATGAGTCTTCAACTTGGCCTGGTGATAAACTTACAGCGGAAGATGGCTGGTACAGTAAGTCTTTCAAACCAACCACTACTTCTATAAACATAATATGGAATAATAATAACGGTGGCAAACAGACTGTAAATATTGAGGGCGTGACAGCCTCTACCTGTTATGAGATTAGCGGTGGAAGCGGCACGTCATATACAGTTAAGTCTGTTGATTGTACTTCACAACCAACTCCTGCAGAGCCGGCATCCTCAATAGACGTTGCAATCAAACTGCCTTCAACCTGGGACGAACCTGCCATATATTCTTGGGGTGGTGAACATTCAGGTGCCGCCAAGATGACCAAGGGTGATGATGCTGGCGAGTTGACTTGGTGGACTGGTGTTGCATACTCTGATTTCTCAGGTTTCTTGTTCAAGAACAAGGCTGATGCTGAGACTTGGACGCTTCAAACCGCAGACGTCACTGTTCCTACAGAAAAGACCTGTTATGAATTAGGCTCTCTTGAAGATGGTAAATATAAAACTGCAATCACAGACTGTCCTACACCTCCAACTCCTGAGGAACCAACTGTTACAGCAATCAACATTGCAGGTAGCAAGTTAGTTGGTGAGGAACTTACATTTACGGCAACTGTGGCTAAATTCAGTGGAGAGCCTACAATAACCTACGCAGTTAAGCAAGGTGAGGGTGAGTATCAGGCTGCAGAGGGTGGTAAATTCACACCTGATGCCGCAGACTCTTACACTGTTAAGGCTACAGCAACATACGAATCTGCTGGAGGTGAAAAAGAAGAGGCTGTTCTTGAATTGCCATTCACAGTTACAACAGCACCTGAAAGCATCGTGGTTAAGTTACTTGAATCTTCAACCACTTGGTCAGAGGTTGCAATCTACGCATTTGACAATGCAGGTACTATTACAAAGGCTTGGCCTGGTGATAAACTTACAGCCGCAGACGGTTGGTACAGTTACACCATAGAGGGTGAGCATGAGGGCTTGCAGATAATCTTCAACAACAATGTTGCAGAGGGAGCGTCACAAACAGTTGATACCCCTGTATCAGAGTCAACTTGCTATGAGTTGGGTGATACTGATGAGTCTGGCAAGTTTGCCCTTAATGTACGTGAGTGCACCGTTCCTGAAACAGGCTACGGCATAAAGATAGATGGAGAGACCATAGTAATGGGTGAGAAGAATCCTAAGGCTGAAAATGAGTGGATGATTCTTAATCAGTCTCTTGCTAAAGGTCAGACTTTTGCCCTGTATGACGCATCAACAGGCGGTACTTGGGCTGTCGCTCTTGATGAGGCAAGTGTTCCTGGTATAACCAAAGAAGAGAACTCCTATTCAGTTACAGCAGATGGTTGCTACAGCTTCTACCTCAAGCTCAGTTACGGAGCAGACCAACTGTATGTAGGTAAGGGAGAATGTGGACCTACTCAAGAGACTTGGATTATCGCTGGAGATGCCGCTCTTATGGGTTCTGAATGGGACCCTGCAGATGAGAATAATAAGATGACTATCAATGGCGATATGATATCTTACTCATTAGTAAAGGAGGGTGTTTCATTAACCGCTGGCAACTATGAATACAAGGCTGTTGAGGGTATGTCTTGGATAGGTACTCAACAAGTACCTCAAGAAGGAAATAACACCCTGACAATTGAAGCAACTGGCACTTATTTGGTTGAGTTCTATCTTGTTCCAGGAACAAATACTTTGACTGCCAAAGCATCAATTGCAACAGAAGATGAAACTCCAAATGAGGAGGAGACACCTTCTACTTACAAAGTATTTGAGAATAATGAAATTATACTTGTAACACCTAATGGCAGATGCAATCTGATTGGTGTACCAAGATAAAAGTAATTAGATTTCAATAATCAAATTATCGTATGCAAGAGACATTCCTTTAGGGAGTGTCTCTTCTACTTTATCATACAACCCGATGTGGTGGCAGCAGTGTGTGAAGTAAGTCTGCTTAGCCCCTACCCTGTGGGAGAACTCTATAGCCTGCTCCAATGAGAAATGAGAGAAATGCGGAGTCTGCCTTAACGCATCTACTACAAGTGTATCAACGCCACTGAGTTTATACATTTGGTCATCGGGCATGGCACTTATATCTGTAAGGTAAGCAAAATCCCCTATCCTATAACCTAACACTGACAATTTAGCGTGATAATAGTGTATAGGCGTTACCTTAACATCATCAATATAGAATGATTTATATGGACGGTGGATTGTGTGCAGTTCAATTTTAGGAATACCGGGATAGTCCTTACCGTTAAAGCAATAAGGCATATTGCTTTTAATTATATCACACACCCTTTCATGTGCATACACAGGCACGTTTTTGAATGGACGCAAATCGTCCATACCGCCCACGTGGTCATAATGTTCATGAGTTATAAGCACGGCTTCCAATTTTTCTACAGGGTGCAGCAGCATTTGCTGGCGGAAATCGGGTCCGCAGTCTATCAATATGTTTTTCCCATTCACCTCTACTAACACCGATGCCCTAAGACGCTGGTCTTTAGGATTTGTGCTGGTGCAAACTTCACACTTACAACCTATGTACGGCACTCCCGTAGATGTTCCAGTTCCTAAAAATGTTATTTTCATATACAATTGAAAATTGATAATTGAAAATTGAAAGTTGAAAGTTAATAAATATGTTAGTTAATCTCGTTATTTCTACTCATCTTCGTCATATTGAGCGTAGCGAAACATCTCATACATCATACATCATACATCATACATCATACATTATACATCTACCTTGACCCTAACTCTCCAATACTCCGGATACAGATTATTTGCTCTGTTCCCTAAGTTTTTAACCCACCCCATCGGGATACCATTAAATCTAACAAGCACATAACCTTTTGTATCACAAGTTATTGCAATAGCCTCACGCCTTAGATAATTCAAGGCGGTGGCTTTATCAACATCTACTGAAGAAACCTTATCTGCATCAATTATTTTAGACACTGCAAGTGCATGGGCAGGTATTTCATCCTTACCCTTAAACGCACACACCTCTGTGCCGCATTTCAATGTGCGGAAATTGGCTGCAAACCAAGCGTAAATGTCAGCATCGGCTGACGGAACGGCAAACAGACTATCCACTACCTTTATAAATTTGAAATTTTCTGCACCTCTAATATATGCTGAAACGGCAGGGGCTTTTTCAAACTTACCAGGCTTAATCTTAGGCTTGCCACCACCTATGGTTGTTTTTCTTAAAGCGGCAATATAGAACCCCTCCCCTAAAGTGTTATGGAAATAAAAATGTTTCTGTTCCAGCACTTCTGCACCCAACTCAGATGCAATCCACTCCACATTGTCCTCATCTTCTGAACGATTAAAAGTACAGGTACTGTATATGAGCAAGCCGCCCTCTTTAAGGACATCCCAAACATCTTCAAGAATTGAGCGTTGACGCTCCGCACACATCTGCACCGCTTGCAGGCTCCAATCCTCCACAGCCTTTGGCTCTTTACGGAACATTCCCTCGCCTGAACAAGGCACATCTGTAACAAGTAAGTCAAACATTGAGCCAGCCTTGCTAAAATCAGATGGTTTGTTATTGGTGACTATTGTGTTTACATTACCCCATTTTGTAAGGTTCTCACACAGTATATTTGCCCTTTGGGGCATTATCTCATTGCTTACAAGCAGAGAATCGGGGGTAAGCAACTGTGCCAAATGAGTGGACTTGCCACCAGGGGCGGCACAAAGGTCTAAAGCATATACCTTCCCATCAACATATTTCTTAATAATATGCTCCAGATACATACTCGATGCCTCCTGCACATAATATGCACCGGCATGCAGCATCGGGTCAAGTGTAAACTCTGGTCTCTTAGGCAATGTATAACCTGTATCACAATATGGGACAAGTTCAGCATCTTTCAGCACCTCCAAACATGAGGCTTCCACCTTACTGTTCACACGCACAGAGGTAGTTGCAGGCAACCGCAAAGCCCTCTCAAACTCCGGATACACATCACCCAGAATCCCCTGCATCTGTAATATGAAATCATTAGGAATAGACATACTTTTACGGCAACTTTTATGCCGCAACATTATTGCCACGAAGTTACAACTAAAATTTGAGATTTTAAAATTAACTCTTTTGCAGAAATTTTGCAAGAAAAAAGTCATAGACTCTGTATCCTGAATCTGTTTTTGTAAGAATGTCTTTTTCCAACAAACCGTTCATTGCCGCTTGTACGGAACTTGAACTGCCAAGACTGTATTTCTTGATGAATCTACCCGATGTAATGCCGTATGCGGTACCCTCTTTGCCTATGGCAAAAAGAAGTTCACGTTGCTTGATAGAAAGATTGCTGAGCAACTCCATATAGCCAGCCTCTTGTGTCTTTATTATATTGTCAAGTGCATCGGGTATCATATCTGTATCAGCGGTCTCATCATTCCCTGTCATGGCAAAAAGTTCATTCATCAGCATTTGCAAATACCATGTAACCCCATCATACATACGGTAAACTTCCGCTACTGTATCTGCGTTTATATGCTTGCCGTACTGCTCAAACAGTTTTACGGCAAAATCCGTATAAACATTTAATGGAATTGGCTGTAAATTAAGCACTATGGCACTTTGATAGAATGGTTTTGCCGCACTTTGGAACATCTGCATCATTGTATGACGCTTGCTTCCTGAAAAAATGAAATTTATATTTTTGCATTGTTGCATTTTAGTGCGTAAAAGGGCTTCCACATTCTTTTCCTTGTAGTTCATTATCTGTTGAAACTCGTCAATAGCCACTATACAAGGTTTGTCTGCCGCATCAAGGTACGCAAATATTTCATCAAGTGACAGCGCCGGCGATGATATTTCCCCGATGCCTATGTCAAAAGCGGGTTCTCCTGTTACAGTATCTATTTTCATACCTACACGTAGAGAGGCAATGCTCTTAATGAATTTTTCAACAAAAGATGATTCCTGAGCCTTAAGAGTGTTATAAACTTCCTGTCCTAACAAGCAAACCATCTCAGAAAGGCTGTTTGTGGCATATAAATCTACAAAGAACAGGTAGTAATTGTCTGCCTCTTTTTCATTGTTAAAGTAGTGTCTTATTAATCCCGTCTTTCCTAATCTTCTCTCTGATATTATTGTTGCGTTACGTCCGTTATCTATCTGTTTTTTTAGGAATGCAGTCTCAGTATCCCTGTCACAGAAGTATTCTTTTGCAATGTATTTGTTTACTATAAAAGGATTTGCAGGTTGTTTCATATCTTATTATTTTTATAATTATTACTTTTATAATAATGCAAAGATACAAAATAAATTTTAAAAACAACTTATTAGTTAGTTATCAAGCACGAGAAGAATCAAGTATCCAGTTTCAAATTTTTATATATCATACAAAATGCTCTCGGGGAACAGTAAAGGCATACCCTTCTTCTTGATTTTGAAAGAGTAAGTATCACCATTCCCACTGGGGCGACAAAGAAGCAAATCAACAGTTATCAAGTTTTGCTCAAGCAACACATCAAATTGACCAGTATTTGGATTCTTTGTGTGTTCAATCCTCTTGTAACGGAAGTATTCCTTACCATCATTGATTTTGTTCTCGACCTCAATCCAGAAAGTTTCGTGGTGCTTGGTCAATAAGCGATTGTGCAGTTTCACCAATCGCCATACAGCTATGTCCTCCTTTTGTTTACGCATTGCTTGTATCTCTAGAAGATCGTCAAGGTAGTTAACATTGAGAAAAAGAAGTTGACTATTAGGCGGAGAGCATTGAACTGTGTTTTGGTATGTCAGTTTACCTTCATCAGTTAGATAGCCATACTTTGCAACAATTTCTCTACCTGATTTCAAAGCACTTATATCCCAATCTGGAGTTTGTGTGAAAAGAACATTCTTTTTAGACGAGTTCCTTTCACGATGGCTCTTCAACTCGATACCCTTGTAGTCAGGAGTCTTGTCACTATTCATACTGATACCAAGGAAAGATTCAATGGTACGACCAATACCTGTGTCTGCAAGGATTTCTGATTCAAACCATTGTCCACTAGCAGAACGGAATTTGCCAAGAAGTTCCTCCGATACAGTGTTACCTATCTTGTTGATTTCCATTAACACCTCCTTCAAGGGAGTAATGATAACCGAATTATAACACTTCTCAATGTCAATTCTGGTGATATTTATAGAATATAGGTTGTTAGCGAAATAGAACAAGACATGTATGTCATTTCCTTCCGTGTGTGAGCCTAATTTGTAAATCCACATACGTGGATCACCCTTCTTAGTATTTGGACGGTAGAAAGATACCTGAGTTATGCACTGGCTATCAGCTGTAAGTATGATAGCATTACGCATTTGTTTGAATTCCTGACCTTGTAACTGCTCCGAATAGTCATGCACTCCCTCTTCAAGAAAATATGCACGCATAGGTGCAGTTGAGTCAAGAATACCTTTGCTGAGACCTGTTGGAGTAACCTCAACCTGAGTAAACCTGACATTATGGTTGATTAGAAATTTGAGGTTCTCCTGCTCAAACTCTGTGAATGGACGCATATTTACCATATATCTCTCAACTTACTTTATATGCTGTAACAATGTATTGGCAATAGCACGTGCCATCAATGGTGGAACAGCATTACCTACCAAAGTATATTGTGGTATTTCCTTTTGTCGGTTATTACCACCAGTCTGACGTTTGCCTTGAAATACAAACGAGTCATCAAAACTCTGAAGACGAGCCATTTCACGTACGGTCATAGGCCGACACGCAGAATAATGAATGAAATCGTCGGGCATAGTACAAACTGTTGGGCTTTGTCCTAAGGGATTTAACACAACATAGTTACGTTTATGTGAGTCTAATCCATTATCTTTCAATTCAGTCTTTGCAAGGTCGTAATCATTGTGTTTGGCAATAATCTTCAATCGTTCACGTACAGCATCATTTTGGAGGCTTGTTTGATGGTTGAAAAGTTCCAAATGCTGATATTTGCGAGGTTGTTCCAACTCGTTTATATTAGAAATATAGAAGGGTTCTTCATCAAAAACGAATCGATGCCCAAGTCGTCCGATTCGTGACCATTCAGAGAACAGCAATCCGCCTTCATCTAGTTCACCTTGTATGGTGCGAGTTTTCTTTTCAGACTCATACTCAGGAATAAGTCTCGGTCTCCTATATGTTGTGGCAATATCGCCATTCCCAACCATATCCATATCCCAAAGTGCTTCATACACCTTTACCCTTTCATCTTCAGTTACCGTAGCAGGAATATCAGTAACAAGTTCCTGATCGTTGCGACAGCCAATAAAAACAACGCGCTCTCTATTCTGAGGAACACCATAATTTGAGGACAATAACACTATGGGGTCTGTAATATTATAGAGCCTAACCTCGCTCATTAATTCTTCAAAACGAGTGAGAAGTTTTTCATTATCAGCAAATTGTTCTCTAACAAAATCAATGCACTCATCAAAAGTTGCAGTCAGCAACTCCAATGATTTCTTCAGCACCTTTGCCTCCCTCTCACATTTGCCCATATCTGCAACAACATCAACGGCATTCAAGATATTGTCAAGTATCTGTTCGTCAGAAATGGCTTCAACAACAGCATTATACCCATCAACAAAAGTGTCATTGTCAATATGGGCAGAAGTCTTCAACTGTATAACTTGCTTACGAATCTCATCACGTTCCTTTCTCATTTTTAGAAGAATAAGACCGTGTCGTATAGTGTTAACCGCCTCGTTGCTCTTGCTTACATTGTATGGCAAGTTCTTTGTTATCTCCTTCAACTGCTGATCAAGATTGTTAAAATAAATCTCATTCATCTGATTCCAGTCAGCATCAGAAGTTTCCATACCCATACGAGTATAGAGTGCTGAATATAATGATGGAGAAATCTTGCCTTTCAGATTATTATCCAGATAGCCATTGAGCTGTGCCATCTTCATATCATCAACGATGGAGCGAATCTCTCTCAAAATGCGTTCCTTAATTCTTCCCTCGTCTTTGGTAAGTATGCCCTTGACATTTTCCATCACAAAATATTTGGGTCGAAGAGCCTTAATTACTTTCAAATAGTGATAGAACAAGTCATCTCGTTTATCAAGTTTCCTTCTTCTTCCAGCAAGACTAAAAGACTGGCAACATGGGCCACCTGTGATTACGTCAATCTCTTTATTACCAATCTCCTTTAGAAGATTTGGTAAGAATGAGTCCTCCATAATATCTTGACAAATAAATTTTGTGTCAAGACCTAGCATTTTATTATATCTTACTCTATGTGTCAACTCGCAATTCTCGTTTATGTCGCTTGCAAGACAAAATTCATAGTACTTATCGTCAGTATATGCTTGCATAAAACCTTCGCTAAAGCCTCCTGCTCCAGCGAACAAATCAAGATACTTGATACCCTTTCGGGTAGAGATAAAATCCTTCCTTTCAGACATTGCTTTAATTCTTTGGGAAAACTTTTAGTTCAGCACTCACAATGCTCTCGCCATTTTAGTCAAAAAAATAGAATCCACCATACGCATTGCAAATTTAATATTTTTCTTGCAATAGTGAAAATAAATTTTTAATTTTGCAACGAAGTTCCACGCTGAAAGGGATGTTCTTTTGCAGGGGTGGGCAATGCGAAGACCTCAAACCGTGGAACGGCAACAGTCGGATTCCACGCTTTTTTTGTTCTCGTATTGCTGTTATAACTGAATCAAAACTATTTTTTTGAGATACAGCAACTTTTGCATACCTTGTGCAAAAACATAACATATACAATAATACCAGTCTTACAAAGAGAATCTGCTGAAACAGCTAACACCAGAATATTGTTCTCTAATACTCTCTCAAACAAAAGAGTTTTTATCATGGATAAAAAGCAAGTTATAAATATTGTTAAAGACTACAACAATATACTCCTTTACTCCTCAACTCCTATTTGTACAGCAAAAATATGCACGGAACTTTTTCAAGTTGCGGTACGCTCTTACGCCATTCCGCTATGGTGCGGGTACGTATGCTTTCATCGGGAGTGGTAATGCCGTAGGCAATACAGAGTTTGGTTAAAGGCTGGCACCAACTGAGCAACTGCTCCACTAATTTAGTGTTTCTGTAAGGGGTCTCAATAAAAATCTGTGTCTGATTTTCAGAGTATATGCGGCTTTCCATCTTCTTGACCGCCTTCTGACGCTCTGCCGTATCTATGGGCAAGTAACCTAAAAATGCAAAGCTTTGCCCGTTGAACCCCGATGCCATCACAGAGAGCAATATAGATGACGGACCTACAAGCGGAACCACCTTATACCCACGCTTTTGTGCTATTGCCACCACATCTGCCCCAGGGTCTGCCACAGCAGGGCAACCCGCCTCAGAGATTATGCCCATATCAAAACCGTTAGCCATAGGCTCCAAATAAGACACTATAGAGGTGGCATCGGTGTGCTGATTCAACTCATAAAAAGTAAGAGAATCAATGTCTACCCCCTTATCCGTCAACTTAATAAAACGCCTTGCAGTACGCACGTCCTCCACTATAAAATGCTTTATAGAACGTATTACATTAGCATTGCCGGCAGGCATTACATTATCAAGGCAACACTCTCCAAGTGTGTTTGGTATAAGGTACAAGGCACTCATTGATTTATAAATTTGAATCGCTGTGCAAAGTTATAAAAAATTCTTTGGGTTCAAAAACCTGAATGGGAGATTGAGCATACCCTGTTTTATCTCTTGTCACTATACAATCCGCACCTGATGACACAGCAGATTGCAATTGCACCGTATCTTCAAAATCACTCCCAATATTTGCAAAAGATTTGTGAATCTCGTTTGACCCTATTGAGGTTATATTGCAAAAAGAGCAAAGTTTTTTAAGTGACATAACAACATCATCCTTGTCATAGCCGTATTTACGGCATACATACATGGTATTGATAACAGTTAATGACGATAGGTATAACTCTATTTGCTTCTCATATCCCTTTTTGAATATCTCCACCGCATCTTTTGCAAATGGCTCTCTTGTACAAATCAAGTCAATAACAATATTTGTATCTACAAAAACCCTCATCTCCTGATATATTTTTCTTCAATTAAACACTCTATTCCGTTAACATTATTTGGAACACTCCTTCCTCCACGCAGTTGAAGAGATTTTATAAAATCATCTGATTTGCTATTATTCATACCAACAGAATTAATTAGGTTCTCAATATTTTTTTGAATGCTGAATAAAACGTTAATATCGTCTGTCCTATTCAACAACCCGATACATGTTGTCCTTAATGAATCGGGAGTATTGTAGGCACATGCCTGTTCTGCAGCAAGCAATACATCCGTCTGCGTGGTGTATTCTATTATTGACTCTTTAAGAGCAAATTCTATATCGGCGATGGTTGCTATCGTGAAATTGTGTTTCCCGCTCATCCACCGTGATATTTCAGACTCCCGTTTGCCAAGAAGATTAGCAAAATCCCGATGAGTCATACCTCTCTTTTGCAAAATCAATTCAATTCTCTCTGCAATTTTAGCACAGATATTGCATTCCACTCTTTTCATACCTTAACTTATATGTAATGCAAAGATACAAAATTATTTTTAACTTCACAAATATGTGAATAGAATTTTGATTTTATTATACCCCATTGAAGAATTCCGTCCAATACGCAAATTACGCAAATTCAGCCAAAAATTTTGCAGATTAAAAAATTTGCACTATCTTTGCAGTGTATTTGAGACAGATGCACCCCTACATCGCATCTGTGAAATTCACCTATAAGATATAATATAACCTTCCTTATGGCAGAAGAAGAAACTAAACGCAAACGCGTGCGTATTAAAAGAAGCGTAGAACCAGAGGCAGTTGCAAGTGCAAGTGCTACAGGCAGTGTAAGCATTGAGAAGAAAAAAACTATTGAAACCGTACAGGCAGAATCAGTTCTACAGACAGAACCAATTTCACAGGCAGAATCAGTTCTACAGGCAGAACCTATCCAGTCAGCAGAGCCATTACACAATGATGATTTGGAGTTCTCTATATTTTCTGCTCCTGCAACAGTGGCAGGCAGAACCACGCTAAAGAGCGTAGAGGTGGAGGAACCGGAAAAAAAGACTCGCCGCAAGAAATCTGCAAAGCAGGAAACACCTACAGAGCAAACTGTACAATCATCAGAGCAGGCATCACAACCAGCAGAGAATCAGCCTACAACTAAGGCATACGAGTTTGAGGATTTGCTTATTGGCACAGGTGTGCTTGAGATTGTGGAAGGTGGTTACGGATTCCTACGTTCACCAGAATACGACTACTGCACATCGCCCGATGATGTTTATGTATCACAATCACAGATAAAACTTTTTGGATTGCAGGTTGGAGACACCATAGAGGGTCCAATCCGTCCGCCACGTGAGGGAGAAAAATTCTTTGCCCTTGTGCGTGTAAACCTTATAAATGGCTGTGAGCCTAACAAAGTGCGTGACCGTGTTCCTTTTGAGCACCTTACCCCACTTTTCCCTGAAGAAAAGTTCACCCTTAACGGAGGTCCTCACACATCTATATCAACAAGAATCATAGATATGTTCTCTCCTATAGGCAAAGGTCAGCGTGGTCTTATAGTGGCACAGCCTAAAACAGGTAAAACTGTATTGCTTAAAGAGTTGGCTAACTGCATATTAGAGAATCACCCTGAGGTTTATATGATAATACTGCTTATAGATGAGCGTCCTGAGGAAGTTACCGATATGGCACGCAGTGTAAACGCAGAGGTCATAAGTTCCACCTTTGATGAGCCGGCAGAGAAGCATGTGAAAGTTGCGACTATGGTTCACGAGAAAGCAAAACGCCTTGTGGAGTGCGGACACGATGTGGTAATTCTGCTTGACTCCATCACCCGATTGGCACGTGCCTACAACACCACAGCCCCTGCATCGGGTAAGATACTGTCTGGTGGTGTGGATTCAAATGCACTGCATAAGCCTAAACGTTTCTTTGGTGCGGCACGTAACATAGAGAACGGCGGCAGCCTGACTATTATAGCCACAGCCCTTACAGAGACAGGCTCAAAGATGGATGATGTTATATTTGAGGAGTTTAAGGGTACAGGTAACATGGAGTTGCAACTTGACCGCAAGCTATCTAACCGCCGTATATTCCCTGCCATTGACCTTATGGCATCGGGTACAAGACGTGATGATTTGCTTCTTGATGAGAATACACTGCAACGCATGTGGATAACACGCCGTCATCTATCAGACATGAACTCTATAGAAGCAATGGAATTCCTAAAGGATAGAATCGGAATAACTAAAGACAATGCAGAGTTCCTTGCATCCATTAACGGATAATTTACGGACAAGTTAACGGAACCACTTGCCTACGTGGACACCTGCACTATCCACTATAACGTAAGCCTCAAGATTGTATTTTGAGGCTTTTATTATATCTTTTATGCGAGTTGTGTCGCCTACCACCATAAATGTAGTGGCGTATGCGTCAGCAACGGTGCAGTTAGGGGCTATAACACTGGCACTAAGCACATTACCATTTACAGGATAACCGCTTACAGGGTCTATGGTATGGGTTACCTTACGCTCTTTTGTAATATAGAACTGCCTATAGTTACCCGATGTGGCGATAGCCTTGTTATCCATCTCCACTATATGCTCCACATCGTTGTTGGTCTGCAAAGTGTCATCTACAGGACTTACTATACCTATACGCCATAACTCGCCCATCGGGTTATAGCCACGTGTAACAATCTCACCGCCTATATCAACCATCATATCATCTGCTCCCTGGCTCTCAAGAAAATCTGCAATGACATCGCAGGCATAACCCTTAGCAATGGCACTAAGGTCAAGTTTAACTCTGCCATCAGCCTTAACCAACTTGCCGTCTGTAATCTTAACCTTATCATACCCCACAAACTCCTTTATACTATCTATCTGTGCCTGAGATTTATATGTAGAGGTATCCTGCGGGTCAAACCCAAAACCCCATAAGTTTACAAGCGGAGCCACTGTTATATCAAACGCACCGCAGCTCTGCTCACTTACATATTGAGCCACACTGAACACGTATGCAAACCTGTCATCCACAGTTACAGCCCCATCAGAGTGATTTATGGCATAAACGGTTGATAGCGTGTCAAATGTGGACATACTTTTGTTTATTACATCAAACAGCGAATCCAACTTCCACTGATAGTTAGCCTCAGCCTTATAGTTTAATGAATAGTATGTGCCGAACACCCTACCAAGATTACTTTGCCACGTTTTTGGTTTCCCACACCCTGTAAAAACAAGTGCCAATACTGCCACTAATGAATAAATTACGGTTTTTCTCATAATTACTTATTTTATTGTGCAAAAATAAGCAAAAAAAACGTAACTTTGTAGGTTTGTAACATACATAATTTAACATGGAAGCGATACAACCTTACTTATACCTTATTATAGGGCTTGCACTGTTGCTTGCAGGCGGCGATTATCTTGTAAACGGAGCCACCGACATAGCAAACAGATTCAAGGTTTCACCACTTATCATAGGAATGACTGTGGTGGCATTCGGCACATCAGCCCCTGAGTTTATTGTGAGTCTTGACGCAGCCCTTACAGGACACCCTGAAATAAGTTTAGGTAACGTAATAGGCTCAAACATTGCCAACATAGGGCTTATTTTAGGATTAACCGCCCTAATATTACCGCTAACCGTATCTAAAGAGACTTTTGTACGTGATATGCCTTTCCTTATAATTGTCTCCATTTTGTTTTTTGCAGTAATGAGAAACGGAACGGTATCAAGGTATGAAGGCTTTTTACTTATTGCTTTAATTGTTTGCTACACAGCAGTTTGTATAAGCAAAGCATCTAAACCCGATAAAGAGGAATTACATAAGCCAAAATATAAGTTGTGGGTATCGTCTCTGATAACCATAGCCTCCATAGCGGCACTTGCCGTAGGCTCAAACGCCTTAATAGACGGAGCCAGCGAACTTGCCACCCAATGGGGAATATCAGAGCGTGTAATCTCAATTACGATAGTTGCATTTGGCACAAGCATTCCTGAATTGGTGACATCAATAATAGCGGCGGCAAAAAAGCAACCTGAGATAGCCATAGGCAACATTGTAGGTTCCAATATTTTCAACATTCTATTTGTACTTGGCACATCGGCGGCTGTATGCCCTATAAGCAACTATAAATTTGAGACCTTCTATCCTGACCTTATTTGGATGATAGGTTTTGCAGTGGCACTTGCAATAGGCATGTTCCCGTTACGCAGGGTGATTTTCAAGCAGTCAGACACCCGATACAGTTTCTTAGGCAGAACATCGGGAGCAATAATATTGCTTAGTTATGTAGTGTATGTATATTTGTTATTCTAACAATGTATGATGTATAATGTATGATGTATGATTTAAATCACCAAATAACCGAATTAACGTGCAAGCCGAACACAGACAAACTTGTTTGTATGTTGAGGCGAAGCCGTTAATCACGGCGTAGCCGTAATCACCGAATAACCAATATATCATGAATAAACAACAACAATTAGACCGTAGGTATATGCGTATGGCAAAGGTGTGGGCAGAGAACTCATACTGCAAACGCCGTCAAGTTGGGGCATTACTTGTAAAGGACAAGATGATAATATCTGACGGCTATAACGGAACACCTTGCGGTTTTGAGAACGTATGTGAAGACGATACAGACCACACCAAGCCATATGTACTTCACGCAGAGGCAAATGCAATAACCAAAGTGGCACGTTCAAACAACAGCAGCGAGGGGGCTACAATGTATGTCACCACATCGCCGTGCATAGAGTGTGCAAAACTTATAATACAATCAGGCATTAAGAGAGTTGTATATGCAGAGACCTATCACACTCCTGATGGTCTTGAACTATTACAACGTGCCGGTATAGAACTAACTAAAGTGGATTTAAGCGATGGACAAGAATAAGATACTGTTTCCAATAATCTGTGCCGTATTTGTAATAATAGCATTTATCATAGGCATTTCAATGGGTAAGAAAATGGAGGCTGACAACTACCCCATAGCATCGGAGAACACCTATCAGACAACACAGTACGGAAGTCATAACAGTTTTACAAAACTTAACGCAATCCTTACTCTGATAGACCAGGCATACGTTGACAATATAGACGTAGATAACCTTACAGACGATGTTTTGCCAGACATTATGCATAACCTTGACCCTCATTCAGCCTATATTCCCGCTTCTGAGGTTGAGGAATCGCACGAGGATTTGGAAGGCTCATTCAGTGGCATAGGTGTTCAGTTTAATATACAGAACGACACCATTATGGTGGTTGATGTAATTGCAGGCGGACCATCAGAAAAATTAGGCATACGCCCTGGAGACCGTATTGTGGAGGTTGAGGATAGCGTGTTTACAGGAGCCGATATCACAAACAACAAGGTGCTGAAAACCCTGCGTGGCAAAAAAGGCACTGCAGTAAACGTAAAAATTAGAAGGGCTGGAGTACCTGACCTGCTTAAATTCCGCATTGTACGTGATGATATTCCTGTTAACAGCGTGGATATTCACTATATGCTTACCCCACAAATAGGATACATTAAAATAAGCCGATTTGGGGCAA
Source organism: Paludibacteraceae bacterium (assembly GCA_024399495.1). Taxonomy (GTDB): domain Bacteria; phylum Bacteroidota; class Bacteroidia; order Bacteroidales; family Paludibacteraceae; genus Enterocola. The sequence continues at coordinate 42,560 of JAKSNY010000004.1, read as the reverse complement.
ACACATACGAGGAGTTTATGACAGGGCTTACAGACCTTAAACAGAAAGGGGCAAAAGAGTTTATTGTGGATTTAAGGTATAATGGCGGTGGCTACCTTACCGCTGTAATACAAATGGTCAATGAGTTTCTTGACAAAGGTGAACTTATAGTATATACTGAGGGACTGCACTCTGAGCGTCAAAATGTATATGCAGACGGAACAGGGCATTTCAAGGGTTACAATGTGTGCGTGCTTATAAATGAGTATTCTGCATCAGCAAGTGAGATTTTCTCCGGTGCCATACAGGATTTGGACAAGGGTATCATTGTGGGCAGACGCTCATTTGGCAAAGGTCTTGTACAACAGCAGATTCCGCTTACAGACGGTTCTGAAATAAGGCTCACAACAGCCAGGTATCATACCCCATCGGGTAGGTGTATTCAGAAACCTTATAAGCAGGGAGAGATAGACAAATATGAGCAGGATATAGTAGAGCGTTACGACAGAGGCGAGTTTTTTGCCTCAGACAGCATAACATTGGCAGACTCATTAGAGTTCCACACACGCCTTGGCAGAACAGTATATGGCGGTGGCGGTATTATGCCCGATTATTTTGTGGCACAAGACACCACTGTATATAACAAACTTTATAAAAATCTATCTTTAAGCAGCCATTTATATGGATTCTCATTCCAATATGCCGATAGGAACCGTGCAAAACTCAGCAAAATAAAGGATTGGAAATCAATGCAGAGTTATCTTGAAAAGAGCGACTATTTAGAGCAGTTTAAGGCATATATTAAAGATAAGAAAGTGGAATACACCGATGCTGAATTCAGCCAGTGTAAAGATATTCTTGCAAACATAATTCAAGCCTATATAGCACGTAACATATTGGGCGACAATGGTTTCTACCCTATCTTTAACCAAAGTGATGAGACCATAAAGAAGGCTGTGAGCGTTATGAACGGTAAAAAATGAGCGATAAGTCTGATTACAAATGGGCATTAGAGGTTATAGAAAAATTCTATACTAAGGATTCTGACCTTTACAATTTGCTTATCTTGCATAGCAAACAGGTTGCAGACTTGTCTGTAGCCATACTTGACAAGCACCCTGAAATAAAAGCAGACCCCTCTTTTGTATATAGGGCGGCTATGCTTCACGATATAGGGGTTATCAAAACCGATGCTTCGGGTATTTTCTGTAACGGTACATACCCTTATATATGTCATGGATATTTAGGGGCTGATATGCTACGCTCCATTGGACTTGATGACTATGCTCTTGTGGCAGAGAGACATACAGGAACAGGACTTACCATAAATGACATTAAGGAGAGGAATCTGCCATTGCCTGCAGACCGCATATATACGCCGCAGACACTTGAAGAGTCATTGATTTGTTATGCTGACAAATTCTATTCAAAAGCCAAACCTGCACGCATAAAAACAGTGGAAGAGGTACGTAAATCTCTATTAAAATGGGGTAATGAAACTGTCAGGCAATTTGAATTGTGGCACACCAAATTTCTATTTTGATATTTCAAAAAGTTCCTTTTTCTCTTCGGGGGTGAGATTTTCGTAACCCGATTTCTTGATTTTCTCAAGAATTTCATCTACACGGGCATTGCGGTCCTGTTTTTTCTTGTGGTTATACTCATTCCATTCAGCATCGGTGAACTCACGCTTGCTTTTCACCTTCATTTTTGGCTTGTGTAAACGCATATTGGCAAAAAAGCCGATGATTTTATTTATCGGGGTACAAATATCAACACCATTTTTCTTTATTATTAGTGCAAACAAGCACCCAGCTACCGCACCGCCAAGATGTGCCATACTGCCTCCTGCATTGGTGGCACCCACTCCAAGCAAATCTATAAGCAGGAATATAAGCCCAAGATATTTTAGTTTTATATTACCTATAAAAGTAAGGTGGATTTCTCTATCGGGTTCTGTTACCACAGGAGCAAAAAGAATAGCCATAACAGAAGCGGAAGCACCAAGCAGATATGAGTTATCTATTACAGGCTTGAAATATGGGAATACGTTATACCCCACCATATACACCAACGCACCTGTCAATCCACCCAAGAAGTAGAGGCTTGTAAGCTGTTTCTGATTGTAGTATGTAAGAAAAAACTTGCCAAACCAATAAAGAGCCAACACATTGAATAAAAGATGTATAAAACCTGTATGCAGAAACATATAGGTTATTATGCACCAAGGCTGAACTACAAAAGTATGGAACGATGCAGGCACCTCTAAATAACTAACCCAATATGTAGAAACATTTGTCAGCGTAAAAATGGCTATAAGCAGATTTACCACCACAAACACCCCTACGTTAATATATAGCAGGCGGGTAAGGTAGCTACCATCTTTGAAACTTTGTTTTAGTTCTTGAAACATAATAGTGGGCAGTTGACAGTTAGTATAAATCTCCTTTCTTACGCCATATTAGTATTAGAATCAGAGCAAAAAGCATACCGCCCAAGTGGGCAAAATGGGCTACATTATCGCCAGAGAAACTTTGCACGCCTAAAAACAGCTCCATTACAGCATATATTGTCACAAATATCGGGGCTTTGATAGGAATAGGTATGAACAGCAAAAAAATCTCCGCTTGAGGAAACAGCATTGCAAAAGCAAGCAAAATACCAAACACACAACCGCTTGCACCCACTGTAAGCATTTTGTCAAAAATCATTCCTTTTATCTCTATCAACTGGTCTACAGTTGGATATACACTCTCTGTTACATTACTTAAATAAGGCATAAGAAGTTCAGTATTCTTGGTATTCATAAACTCATTAAACGCCTCCACCATAGGTTGCACACTGAAATACCAAGTAACCTCTTGAACTAATGCAGCCCCTATTCCCGATACAAAATAGAATATAAGGAACTTACGTGTACCCCATATCTCCTCAATGCCACGCCCAAACATCCATAGACCAAACATATTAAAGAATATGTGTGAGATTCCCGATGTATCGTGCAGAAACATATACGAAACCAACTGAATGGGATTGAATTTCTCTGACTCAAAATAATGTAGTCCAAAGAAATCCATAAAGTCAAACCCAAAGTATTTAGGAACCCCTATAGATGCCAAAAAGAAAAGCACATTTATAATGATAATGTTCTTTATGGCTGGTGGTGTTGTTGACCTGAAACTAAACGACATCTTCTTTATTTTTGTTTTGCGGTACAAAAATAGCCAAAAAATTGCAGATGTCAGCAATTCTGAGTAAATTTGTAGGTTAATTTTCTTAATTATTATGAATAAGACAGAATTAGTAGGTGCTATTGCAGCCAATTCAGGACTATCTAAAGTAGATGCAAAAAAAGCATTGGACGGATTTATCAAAGTGGTTTCCTATCAGTTAAAGAAAGGTGAGAAAATCTCAATATCTGGATTCGGGTCTTTCCAAACTATGGTTCGTAAGGAGCGTATAGGCGTTAACCCCACCACCCACAATAAAATATCCATTGAGTCCAAGAGGGTTGTAAAATTCAAGGCAGGAGCTGAGCTTGCTGATAAAGTGATGCAATAATATGGAAGAACTTATTTTAAAATATGTAGTAGAGGCTGTTAAAAGCCTCTATGGGGCAGATATTGACTCATCGTCTTTATCACTTTCAAAAACAAAAAAAGAGTTTGAGGGTGACCTTACGCTTGTAGTGTTTCCTCTACTTAAAATATCAAGGCAAAAGCCGGAAGATACAGCAGAGAGCATAGGTGCTTACCTAAATAAAAACTGCTCTGCAGTTAAAGATTATAATGTAATCAAGGGATTCCTAAACCTCTCTCTTGCACAGAACTGCTGGATAGACACCCTGTTGCAGATAGATGCCAATCCGCTGTACGGATTTAAGGAGGTTGCAGAGAACGCACCTCTATATATGGTAGAATATTCATCGCCTAACACTAACAAACCGTTACACTTAGGTCACGTGCGTAATAATCTTTTAGGTTACAGCCTTTCTAAAATATTAGAGGCTAACGGCTATAAGGTGGTAAAAACCAACATTGTAAACGACCGTGGTGTACATATATGCAAATCTATGCTTGCTTGGCTCAAGCACGGCAATGGTGCCACCCCTGAATCCACAGGCATTAAAGGTGACCACCTTGTAGGAGACTATTATGTAGCGTTTGACAAAGACCTTAAAGCAGAGGTTCAAGCCATAATGGCGGCAGATAGCACCATACAGGAAGATGATGCCAAACGTAACGCCCCCATTATGAAAGAGGCTCAGGAAATGCTCCGTAAATGGGAGGCTTGCGACCCCGATGTAAGGGCTTTATGGCAAAAAATGAACACTTGGGTATATGCAGGTTTTGATGAGACCTACAAAAGGCTTGGGGTTAGTTTTGATAAAATATACTATGAGTCAGACACCTATCTTGTAGGCAAAAAGAAAGTGACAGAAGGTTTGGAAAAAGGATTGTTCTACCGCAGAGACGATGGTTCCGTATGGGCTAACCTTACTGCTGACGGTCTTGATGAGAAATTACTGCTACGTAGCGATGGCACATCAGTCTATATGACACAAGATATAGGTACTGCCACTCTCCGTTTCTCTGACTACCCGATAGACAAAATGATATATGTAGTAGGAAATGAGCAAGACTATCACTTTAAAGTTCTGTCTCTGCTTCTTGATAAACTTGGATTCTCATTTGGCAAGGATTTGGTACATTTCTCATACGGTATGGTAGAGTTGCCTGAAGGCAAGATGAAGAGCCGTGAAGGTACTGTAGTTGATGCAGATGACCTTATGGACGAGATGGTTGATACAGCCACACGCATATCGGGTGAGCTTGGTAAGCTGGACGGTCTAAGCAAAGATGAGGTTTCACGCACATGTGAGATGATTGGTCTTGGTGCCCTTAAATATTTTATTCTAAAGGTTGACCCACGTAAGAACATGACATTCAACCCTAAAGAGTCTATAGACTTTAACGGTAACACAGGTCCGTTTATTCAATACACCCACGCACGTATTAAATCTGTATTACGCAAGGCAGAGGAATCGGGCATTAACATTGGGGCTCTTGACAGCAACACAGAGTTAAGTGACAAGGAGATTAGTTTGGTACAGACACTTGCGGCATTCCCCTCTGTATTAGCACAGGCAGGTGCTGAATACAGCCCAAGCCTGATAGCAAATTACACCTACGACCTTGTTAAACAATACAATCAATTTTACCACGATTGCCAGATTCTTAAAGAGGAGAATAATGCTCTTAGAGATTTCCGTTTGGTTTTATCTGCAAATGTGGCAAAAATAATAAAGAACGCAATGTCGCTGCTTGGCATTGATGTTCCAGACAAGATGTAATGAAAATATTTATAAGAATAGTATTAGGCCTACTCACAGTAATTCTTGGTATATCAATACTGTGTACGGATGTAATGTCTTTTATTAAGCCTATATCCACACTGTATCTGCTAAATCCACTTACATTGTTCTTCTCCGGATTTGCAATAGCCATACTGTTTCTTGCCGTCTATTGGGCTATATGCAGAAAATGGGGTATGTTTACCTTATGTATTTTTGCGCTTTTAGTATCAATCCCTAACATATTAAAGACCTATAGTCTTAACCCAAAATATGAGGTTAAATCAGAGAAAGGCTCCATATCAATAATGAGCTACAATGTGCATCTATTCTCATTTTTTGAGAATGGAGCTGTTATCGGGGATAGCATTTTGAATTATATATCGGAACAAAACACCGATGTGGTTTGTATGCAGGAGTTTTTCTACTATAAGGACGGCAAGCACACATTGCAATATATTAAAAACAAACTGAAACATTACAAATACTGCCATGTGGAGATTCTGAATAAGAACCGCAGGTATGTAAAAGGATTGGCTATATTTTCTAAATTCCCTATTGTCTCTACTGAAAAAATAGAATTGAACGCACTGTATCATGGGGCGGTAAACTCATCTGTAGTTATGGGCAAAGACACCGTTAACGTAGTAAACTGCTATCTACAATCAAATCAACTTACTAAAGAGGATAAGAGAGTGGTTCCTGAGCTTATATCTCAAGTTACAGATACGGTAAGCGGACTTAAGGCAAAGATTTATGACAAACTTATAAAAGCCGGAATGGAACGCACCAGACAAGCGGATATAATAAGAAACTATACACGCGATATGAGAAGCAACGCCATTATCTGTGGCGATATGAACGACATACCTGCCTCATACGTTTATAGGCGTATCAGAGGCACTCTTAATGACAGTTTCCTAATGTTGCCTGCAAAAGATTTGGGCAGTACATATCACGAGGGGTTTTACAATTTCCGTATAGACTATATATTTATTACAGACAACATTATCCCGCTTGAATTCTCAACAGACAAGCAGGAAATGTCTGACCATTACCCTATAATTCTAAACTTTAAGATAAACTAAGATGAATCCTGTTGTATCAATCATTATGGGCAGTACAAGTGACTTGCCTGTTATGGAGAAGGCGGCAAACGTCCTGAATGACTTTAAAATACCGTTTGAAATTAACGCACTCTCCGCTCACCGCACACCTGATGCGGTGGAACAGTTTGCAAAAAACGCACAAAGTCGTGGCATTAAGGTTATTATAGCGGCAGCCGGTATGGCGGCACACCTTGGAGGTGTTATTGCATCTATGACCACACTACCTGTTATTGGTGTTCCTATCAAATCCTCTATTGAGGGATTGGATGCTCTGCTATCTATTGTACAAATGCCTCCAGGAATACCTGTGGCAACAGTAGGAATTAACGGAGCCATGAACGCAGGAATCCTTGCAGTACAAATATTGGCACTCTCTGACGAGCGTCTCAACAAAGAATTTGCACAGTTCAAGGAGAACCTTAAAAAGAAGATAGAGAAAGCCAACGCTGAATTGGCAGAGGTCAAATATGACTACAAGACCAATTAAAGTTTTTTGGAAATATAGCCTCTGACTACGAGGCTGCTACATAACAGAAAGCATAGAGATGATATGGTTGTCACCACTATGCTTTCTTTTGTATAAAGCCCCATATCATTAAATAGCACATATTCTCCGCAAGCAAACACCAGCACGGATATTATAAATGCCACAAAACACATTATAAAGCCTGAACGTGAGAATAATGTAAGAAAATGCAGAGGTCTCATTACCGTACGTAAGAAAAACCTGAACAGATACAGAACTAAATAAGATGCCAACAAAGAGATAAATATAATCTCAAGCATTGTAAAATGGTAGAATGTCAGCCATACTACTATCCAAAAGATTGATACGTATGACACCATACCGGCAAAACCCATAATAAGGAACATATACAGCATTGCTGTAATATCCTTTGACATCTTTTTTAATTTAAGTTTATTCATAGTGCACCTCTGATTTAATATACCTTTTTGCAGATTCTGCGTATATTATCACTCTCACCCAATGTATAGAAATGAATACTTGGCACTCCAAAAGCCTTCAGTTCATTGGCTTGTGCCGCACACCACTCCACTCCTACAGTACGTGCCTCCTCATTGCTCTTACACTTCAGCAACTCCTTGGTGAGTGCCTCAGGCAAATCTATATTGAAAGTCTGCGGAAGAACTTTAATATCATTTATTGATGCTATAGGTTTAATTCCAGGCACAATAGGTATTGTGATTCCGTTCTCACGGCATAACTTTACAAAATCAAAATATTTCCTGTTATCAAAAAACATTTGTGTAACAGCATACTCCGCACCTAAACGCACTTTCTCTTTAAGGTAGAATATATCAGACTCCATATTAGGTGCCTCTATATGTTTCTCCGGATAGCAAGCCACACCCATAGAGAATGCCATAGGTTTTGGGTTCTTTATGGCATCATCAAGATACACACCCTTACCTAACTCACCAACCTGCTTCATCAAATCTGTGGTGTGTGCGTGTCCGTTCTCTTTTGGTATGAATATACGGTTGCCACGTTGGTCACCACGCAATGCAAATATATTGTGAATATCAAGAAAATCAAGGTCAATAAGCAGATTCTCCGTCTCCTCTTTATCAAGTCCGTTGCATATTATGTGGGGAACCACCTCTATATTATACTTATATTTAATGGCAGCAGCCGTAGATATGGAAGACGGTCTCTTACATACGGTACGCTTCTCAATACGCCCATCGGGTAAGGTTTTATAAACCACATCTGCAGCATGATAAGTGATATTTATATATGACGGATTAAACTCCAACAGATTATCTATTGTGCTATATATGGCATCTATACCTTTGCCCTTTAAAGGTGGCAGCAACTCAAATGTGAACAGCGGGCTTTTTGCCTCTCTTAATTTCTCGGCGATGTTCATAATTAAAAATATTTAGCGTTATCATTAGCAATATAGAATCCACAGACTGATGATACAGGTATCATCATACTGGATTCTGTTAGGGTTATACCTATATGTTTCTCTGCATCAAGTATTCTTAATAGCTGACGTTTCATTGTATGGTCTGGCAGGCAACTATAACCTATTGCCGGTCTAATACCTTTATTAAAACGCCACCATTTCTGTTTTGTCTTGTCGAACAGATACTCAGACGTAGCCTCAGCAAGTCTGTCTGCAAGCAACTGAACCGACATAGCCTCCACATCGGCATTTTCTGACTTGTATCTTTCTATAACCTTTCCTGCGTTTACAGAAACGGCAAACATTCCTATATAATCCTTATCTGGCGATATAAAATCACTCAGACTTACACCGTTATGGCGTGCAAACTCAAACCGTTCTACTCCACAACAACCACAATCACAAGTATTTACTATTACAGTATCATTCAATGTATGAGCCTTGTATATTGCAAGTTCAGCACCTACAGTAATATCCGCCCCATCTTTATCAAGAATTTTTTTTGCATTCTCTATCAACTGTTCAGCCTTGTCAAACGGCACCTCCCATGCGGCAGCATACGCCTTCCAATTTATGTGCGGAGCAATATCGCTCAATGTAAAGTCATTAAAGACCTTTATGCCTGTAAACAGCGGTGATACAGGAGTATATCCGTTCCAATCCAGCCGTACTGACTTGTCGGCGGCAATAGGGCTTTTCTGTACCAACGATAAACGCATATCAGCATATTTTGCCTTAATTGTCCGCTTGTAAGAGAGTGGATTCCGCACAATGTCATTAACAATCCTTACGTTCATGCTTGCATCTGCGGAGTGTTCCACTATACCATCATAAACAGTATCTATATACATTGCCGTATGTGCATCTGATGTGGTGGCGCCTCCAACAATAAGCGGAATTTGTAATTGCCTGTTCTGCAATCCCTTGGCAATATCTATCATCTGTGATAACGATGGTGTTATAAGACCGCTTACACATATTGCCACGGCATTATTACTTATGGCACTATCTATTATCGTATCGGCTGGCACCATAACCCCCAAATCTATTACATTGTAGCCATTACAGGTCAACACCACACCCATTATGTTTTTCCCAATATCATGAACATCGCCACTAACGGTAGCGATAACCACAGTTCTATTAATAGCAGACGATTCCCCTTGCGGAATATGTGGCAATATGTAACTTACCGCCTTTTTCATTACCGAAGCACTCTTTACAACCTGCGGTAAAAACATTTTTCCTTCGCCAAACATCTTGCCCACGGTTGAAATGCCGTCCATAAGCACCCCTTCCACAATCTCAAGCGGTTTATATTTATTCAATGCCTCATTTACATCAGCCTCCACAAACTCAGTGGAACCGCTTACAAGAGCATTCTTTAACCGTTCCTCCACACTACCGCCTCTAACAGGTTTTACATCTGCCAAACCTGTACCATTTTGTGGTACAAGTTTGCTTGCGTATGAGAGCAGTTCATCTACAGCATTATCAAAGCGGTTTAGTATAACATCTGTAACCATTTTACGCAACTGAGGCTCAATATTATCATAAACCTGTAGCATTTGCGGATTCACTATCGCCATATCAAGCCCAGCCTTTACGGCATAATACAGGAACACACTGTGCATTGCCTCCCTTACCGCATTATTCCCTCTGAATGCAAAAGAGAGATTACTTATACCTCCACTTGTCTTAGCCCCTTTCAGATTATTCTTAACATACTCTACTGTACGTATAAAATCCACAGCATAGTTATTATGCTCTTTAATGCCTGTGGCTATGGTTAATACATTGGGGTCAAACACTATATCGTATGGGTTAAAGCCAACCTCCTTTACAAGGATATCGTAGGCTCTCTTGCAGATTTCAATCTTACGGTTATAAGTGACAGCCTGTCCCTGTTCATCAAATGCCATTACTATTACCGCAGCCCCAAAACTCTTGATATATTCTGCTCTCTCCTTAAATGTTTCAACTCCCTCTTTAAGTGATATGGAATTTACAATAGCCTTACCGCCTACATGTTTAAGGGCTTCCTTAATTACGTCCCACGATGAGGAGTCTATCATAACAGGCACTTTGGCAATATATGGGTCAGCCCCTGCCATCTGCAAAAAAGTATTCATAGAAGAAACGGCATCAAGCATAGAGTCGTCCATACAAACATCTATAACCTGAGCACCACCCTCCACTTGGTGCCTTGCCACAGTCAATGCCTCGTCATAATTGCCACTGGCAATAAGTTTTGCAAACTTTTTAGAACCAGCCACATTGGTACGCTCTCCCACATATACAAAATTACTGAAATCAAGGGGTTCAAGACCGCTAAGCATGGTCATTTGTTCCACCACAGGTATTTCTCGTGGCTTATAGGTTGAAGCGGTCTCCGCAATCATCTTAATATGTTCCGGTGTAGTACCGCAGCACCCTCCCACTATATTTAGCAAACCTTCATCAAAATAAGCCTTCAATGCCTCTGCCATAGACTCTGGAGTCTCCGTATATCGTCCGTTCTCATCAGGAAGCCCTGCATTAGGGTGTGCAGATACATAACACCCTGCCATAGCGGACAACCTTTTTATGTACGGAAGCATATCCTTAGCCCCAAAAGAGCAGTTAAGACCTATAGAGAACGGATTAAATGGTGCCACAGATATGGCAAACGCATCCAAAGTCTGTCCTGTAAGCATTCTGCCACTCTTCTCTATGGTGGCACTTATCATTTTTGGCAGTTCAGGAGCAATCTCGCCAGCGGCTGTAAGTGCAGCCTTTAGGTTTAGAGTATCAAAGAAAGTCTCAAAAAGAAGCAAATCAACACCACCGTCTTTCAGTGCCTTAATCTGCACCCTATAGTTTTTTTGCAACTCATCAAATGAGGCATCGGAATCCATTGTCAATGTCTTGGACGTTGGTCCTACATCACCTGCCACATAGATTTTACGCTCTTTACACTCATCTGCGGCACGCCTTGCAACAGAGGCAAAACGCAAGTTACGCTCCCTAATGTCAGCACCCTCATTGGCTGTAAAAGTATTGGTTGTAATTATATCGGCACCTGCATCTATATACCGCTTATGTACAAAATAAACACCCTCCGATAATTTTTCAATATCGGAGGTGTCTGTACCCAACCTCTGGAGCATGGTACCCATAGCCCCGTCAAGCACCAATATTCTATTCCTAATATTAGTTTCTATAATATATTAGTATTCAGACTCATCCAAGTCTCTTACACAACGAACTGTAAAACCAAAATTCTTGTTTCCTGACAATGACATAAGATTTGGTTCTGTATTACTCAAACCTCTTGCATATACATATTCTGAAACACCATCCAATGGAGTTGATGACCACCAGTAAGTCTGTTCCCCTTGAAAAACATACTCACCTGTAGAACGTCTGTCACCTGCCGGAAGTGCGGTAAAACCAGAAATATTGTTTTTATTTACAAAAGTGTTTTTGTTTCCTACATCTCCAGGTCCCTCATCCTCGTTAGGAAGCCATAATGCATTATCCGCCATAGCCTTGGCTACCTTATTGCCGTTATGGGAATCATCGTAATTACACTTATCATAATTCAGCCACAACTCTAAAAGTTGCCAATCCTCTTCTGTAGCCACACGCCAACCTTTTGGTGCCAGTTTACCTGTCTCTACCGCATGCCAATTATATAACGCACCGTATGTCACATACGAGTTTGCAGTAATGGCATCATCTGAAGTTCCATAAAAATCATATACGCACCAAGCACCTTTTTTTGAACTTGCGACATTTATCCAATCCTCGTTTGACGGAGCGTAAGTAATAGGTGTTCCATCATTGTAGTGGGTTACCTTTAGGTTTTCAACCATCCACTCCTGATACCCGATTCTTACTACAGTATATTGATTGCCATCAATATCCTTAACAATTTTCTCTTGATTCTTAGATGTACAGCCAGCCAAGACAATAGTGGCTAAAACAACTGACAAGTAAATAAATTTTTTCATAACTAATTTTATAAAATGTAAATGCAAAAATAAGCATTTTTTAGATAAAAAACATTATCTTTGTAAAAAAAAATTTCAATTATGAAACATTTATTACCAATCACCTTTTTGCTATCAGCATTAACATTTCAAACGGCGTTCTCTCAAGAGTGGCACTTTGGTCCAGCGGCAAGTTATGTAAACACAAATATAAAGGTAAAGTCAGACTCAGAAAAAACAGAATGGCGTGGTGTAAGCGGTTTTCAAATCGGCGGTTTTGCAGGATATGATTTCATAGACTACATTGGACTTCAATCGGGTATATTGTTTGCTATGACTGGGTACGAAGCCAATAATGGGGTTGTATACAAGCAAACAGCATATACTCTTGCAAAAGAGAAGACAAGATTATTCAACCTTATGTTTCCATTATATGTAATCGGGAAAATTCCTATAGGAGATTTTTCTATAAACCTTGAAGCAGGACCGCAGTTTTATGCAGGATTGGCAGGACGTACAACTGTAACCACTATAAAAGAGGAAGAATACACATACTCCAATATATTTGATGAATCATTAGACAGATTTAACTGCGATATCCATTTTGGATTAGGATTCCAATATACTGGGGCAAGACTTACATTTGGTTACAATCTTGGAGTATATAATGTTGTAGCCAAAGAATATAAAAATGATATCGATGCCAAACTAAGCGGATTTGTAGTAACATTCGCCTATATGTTCTAATATCTATTTATCCTTTGATTTTGATTTTGCTTTTTGCTCATACTTGACAAGTGACGGCAAAAGTGAGTCTCTAACCCAAGTGTAGTCTGGTTCCACCTTAAGGATTTTATTGTAGCATTTACGCACATTTGCGTAATCTTCCATTGATTTGTAGGCATCAGCCAGGCAAATAAGAGCATGCAAGTATAGCCAATTGTTATTAACAATTTCTATATCGGGATTTGACTCCATTAACCTTATAGCCTTAAGATAGGACTTGACCGCATTTATATTTGAGCCTCCCAACACGGTAGGCATATAGTGCATCACATTTCCGTACTCTATTTGCGAGAACCAGCAGTCGGGCATACTTGTAACAGCCGATTTTGCATTATTCACACTTTTCCACCCATTAACTATAACCCTTACAGGCGATAATTTTATTTGATATGCCAGAAAGGCAGAGTTATACGATTTATATTTAGCCTCCAAAGTCTTTCTTAAATGTGTCTTTTTTGGCACAGACTCTAAATTCTTCTCAAAATTGTCCAAATCAGAAAACGCCTTATCTAAATATTTTTCACATTCTGATGTCTTATCTTCTGACAATGTCCACGCCAAATAGCCGTATTCCACACATAATATAAAATCCAAACTGTCTATACCCGACATTCCCTTTTTATGAAAATCATCAATAATATATCTCCAACTCTTCATATCTCTGTTCATATATGATTTATAGATTTTGCTTTTCAAATCACCAAAACCCGATTCCGCTGAAACAATTATTGCCACAGCAAATATGCCAATCAATATAAGAACAGATTTTTTTATAGTCTCCATTTATCTTCCTCGTTCAAACTTCTCATACGCTTAAATCCGGCAATCCACATTAAAATCACAAAAACATAAAACAACAACATTATAAAAGCACTGAAGCTCTCATTAACATCAGCCAATAAGTCTGCGTACATAAGCAGAAAATCGTATGTTCCGTGTATTATTATTGCAGAGAATAGCCCGCCTGCAAGCAACCAACCTGACGCACGATTAGAGAATCTAGCCAAACCCATACCATAACCCATCGCTATGGCAAACAGGGCATGTGCAGGCACTGCAAAAATGGCTCTGGCATGTGCAACCTCACGCACATTCTCCATTCCGTCATAAATATAGAGTACATTCTCCACAAATGCAAAACCCATAGATACAAACACAGCATACACTATACCGTCAAAACGCTCATCAAAATTAGAATTACGCCAAAAAAGCCAATATAGGAAAGCGAATTTAGTGCACTCCTCTATAAACCCTGCACCAACATACGCTTTTATAAATACAACGCTCTCTAAATTTACACCCGATAAATGAAGCAAGGCATTTATAATAAGTACAGTTGCAGCAGATAACATACCTGCACCAAAAGCCTTTAGCAATTCCCATATAGGCTCTTTTTTATAAACATCACGTTTATACACATACAGAGCCACTATAAAAACAGGGATAAACGCCAATAGCAATATGTACTCAAGAGTGGACATTATATTCCGCAAAGATACAATTTTTAATTGAAAGTTGAAAATTGAAAGTTGAAAGTTGAAAGTTGAAAGTTGAAAGTTGAAATTTACTTTTAACTTTTAATTTTTAACTTTTAACTATATTGGGTCCACATCTATTATTGTGGAAACCATGGAATATTTCCTGTTCATACGCTCTATGGCTTGTATTACCGCTATTTTAGCCGCTGAAACAGAATTTGCTACAGGAATCTTAACCATAATGCGGCGTATATTGTATTCTCTAATCTTGGATATAGGCGGAATCTCAGGTCCTAAAACCATACCTTTCAACTGCTCTGACAAATAAGATACCAATAATTTGGAAGCACCCTGTACTGCATTGATATTCCTGCTTTTGAGGCTTATAAAAATAACTCTGCTGAACGGAGGATATGAGAACAATCGCCTGACCTCTATCTGTTCTTTATAAAATCCCTTATAATCACTTGTAATTATCTGACCAACAATAGGATACTCAACATGAGAAGACTGAAACACAACCTCTCCCCTTTTATGAGCCCTGCCTGAACGCCCCGATACCTGTAGCAGTGTCTGATAACTAAATTCTGTGGAACGGAAATCAGGGTAATCCAAAAGAGTATCGGCGTTTATTATACCAACAAGTGAAACTCCCTCAAAATCAAGCCCTTTAGAAACCATTTGTGTTCCTAAAAGAATATCTGCCTCATGACGTGCAAACTTTTCAAGAATGTTTTTATAGGAATTCTTGCCTTTTGTGGTGTCAAGGTCAAGACGCAACACACGTGCATCGGGTAAAAAATCATGAATTACAGACTCTACCTGCTCCGTCCCATAGCCGTAAGCGGAAATTTCACCTCCACAAACAGGGCATTTCTGTGGCATAGGCAAACGCTTGCCACAATAATGACATTCAAGAGAGTTTGAACCTTTATGATATGTCATGCTTACAGAGCATGAATCACACATAGGAACCCAACCGCACGCCTCACAATGCACCTGCGATGAGTATCCACGCCTATTGTGGAAAAGAATCACCTGCTCCCCTGCACTAACCGCTTCAATTATTTTATCTCTTAAAATCCAAGAGAACATAGAAGTAACCTTACGTTTACTACGCTCCGCCCTCATATCCACCACAATAGTCTCAGGTGGCTCTATATCCTTGAATCTCTTATTAAGTTCCACTAAATGCCATTTACCCGATACCGCATTATAATACCCCTCTATGCTTGGGGTTGCAGAGCCTAACAGGGTGTTTGCCTTATACATAGATGCCAACATAATGGCACAATTTACAGCATTATAGCGTGGAGCAGGCTCCTGCTGTTTATAGCTGGCATCGTGTTGCTCATCTACAACAACCAATTTCAGATTCTTAAACGGAAGAAAAACGGCAGACCTTACACCTAACACTATAGAGTATTTGGAGCCATCAAGAATATCCTTATACACCTCCGCACGCTCCTGCTCATTCAGTTTTGAATGATATACAAGCATTTTATCACCAAAGAAAGCCCGCAGACGCTCTGTAAGTTGTGTTGTAAGGGCAATTTCGGGCACAAGATACAGCACCTGACCGCCATTTTTAACCACATTGTCTATTAGTTTGACATAAATTTCAGTCTTGCCACTTGAAGTTATGCCATGTAATAGCACAGGCTTATGGTCTTTAGCAAAAAAACTTGACACAGAATTATATGCAATCTGCTGTGCATCAGAGAGTTTATGAAGTTCTGTCAGCGGAGCCGAGTATGAAAACCTACTTTTGTCCACATAATACCGTTCCACCGCACCTTTCTTTATCAAACCGCTTATCACAGCCACGCTAACAAGGCTTTGAGCCTCAGCCATAGAGATATTTGACTCTGACAGTCTGTCAAGCAGCGTTTTTTGCTTATCTGTAGGTTTTCTATTGCCAAATAGTTTGCTCCACTCATCTGTAGCAAGTCTCAGCCAAGCCTCACTCTGCGGTTTGTATTCTGCATTATACAGAGCAGTGGGTATTGCAGCCTTTAGCACATCACCAAGTTTGCACATATAATATTCTGCAATCCACTGCCACAGATGAATCTGATTCTCTGTAAGAATAGGTTGCGGTAGAACCATCTTCTCTATTGGCTTGTAGTTTATGCCAACCTTGCATTCAGAATGAATTTTCAGCACAATACCATTGTAATGCCTTGACTTACCCAATGGCACATTGACAAGCATTCCCACCTTTATAGTGTGAATCATCGCATCTGGCACGCTATACGTATAACACGTAGGCACGGCAAGTGGTAATATTATATCTGCAAACATACTTATTGGGTAATCATAGATGTGCCTACAAATGTAACTATAATTTTGCTATAAAAAAACAATTCACATCTTTTCAAAGATTTTATAACAAAGCAAAAGGGTCAAAGGAGCGGTTATGCTTCCTTGACCCTCATACATCATACATCATACATTATACATCACACATAACTCCGTAGGAGTATCAGTCCCTTAGACAACGCACAGATCGTCCGTAGTCCTTATAGTAGCCGTACTCGTACAAGTTGCCATCGTAGTAACTGAGTTTCCTGCCGTAAGCGCTACCGCTCTCATTTGGAGCAGCCGTCCAGAAATCGGTATGGACGCCCACATTGCCCACACTACTTCCATCTGCGTAGCATGCTGGCAGAGCCGCAAAACCATACGTGTCTAATCCTGATTCGTAGTAACTATCTCCGCTGTACCAGCCAAAGGTTGTCTTCAGGTGTTTGCCCGCTGTGTCTATTCCTTTACCATCTGTCTTTTCTATATAATCCACAAGTTTCTGCCACTCCGCTCTTGACGGAACATGCCACCCATTGGGGCAAATACCCTGACGATTGCCACTGAATGCGGTTGTCTGCTTTTGACCGTCTGCAACGCCAACAGCCGCGGCCCAGTTGTAGAGGTAACCCAACTTCTTAACCTGTGTTTCAGTGAGATTATCAGAATAATCATACTCTTTATCCCACTTGCTCTTGTCTGATGCATCGGTGTAGTATGGGGTGTATGCTTTTTTCTCTGATGTTGGAATGGTATTGTTTGTAAGCCAGGAGGCATTGTATGCCTCAGACTCTGTGGCATACTTGTTACATCTAAGGTTCTCAGCCATCCAATACTGCTCTCCTATCTTTACAACAGGATAGGTGTTGCCACACGCATCAGTAACTTTATCTGTTGGAGTTGGTCCAGGTGTTGGACTTGGTTCATTACCACTGTCTTTTTTGCACGCACTAAGCACCAGCAACGCTCCTGCCAGTGCTAATGAAAAAAATTTTATTGTCTTCATAATCTAGCTGTTTATTAGGTTTATTCGGTGATTTGGAACATACATCATACATTAAGTAAAGTTCTCTCGCTTCGCTCAGACTGTTTACAGACCGTCAGGTGATGACGTGATGGAATCACTATTCACTTTCAACTTTCAACTTTCAACTTTCAACTTTCCACTGTCTTCCAACTCTCTATGGTGCGTGATTCCGTAGTGAAGTTTATGCCCACCTTTAACTTGCGGCGTGGGTCTGCAAGGTATGGGTCTGCGTAATGCATATCATCTATCTGTTTTAACGCCTCTTCCACAGACTTATCCACCTTGTACTCTATTATGTAGACTGTGTTCGTGGTCTCAAGTATGGCGTCTGTCCTGCCTACGGCAAACGGAACCTCAACCCTCATGTTCTGTCCAAGTAGCGTGAGTATCAGGTACATTATAGTCTGGAACGCAGGTTCAGTCTTATTCTCATAATAGTACGGAATTGCTGCTATGTACGCCTTTATCTCTGTAAGTGCAGTGTCTATGTCATCGGCGTAGAGTGCCTGAACCACACGCACAAGCATTGCGTTGCCCTCTCCACCTGGTATGTTTGACACTTCTGGCAAGAATGATTGCAAAAAGCCGTTCTTAACTTCCCTGTTAGGAAAGCCTAACACAAAAAGATTTGTTATGCGGCTGTAATCCTTTATTGTAAGGTAGCCGCTCTGATAGAGCATTGGCAAGGCGGTTACCGCAGTTTCAGGTGAGACATTAAAGTCAGACTCATTCACAGTTTGGTTGTCTATGTTTTGCAGTTCCGTATTATACTTGCGCATCTCTGCAAAGAGGAATGACGGCGTGCCTGTCTCATACCAATAGAGTCCGAAACGTCTGGTTGAGAAGCACTTAATTACGCTGAACGGATTAAAGACATCTGTCATAACCCCCTTCTTACCTTCAGAGAAGTGGTAGCCGTCATAATGTTCAGTAAGCCCTGCGACAGCGTCTTCAAAACTGATTTCCATATAATCTGCAAGTGCCTGAATATCAGGCTTACACTGCATTAGCAACTCTTCTTTTGTTATTCCGCACAGTCCATCCCACTCAGGCTCACGGCTTATGTTCATAAGGTTGTTTATCTCTGAGAATATGCTCAGTTGGGAGAACTTGGTTATGCCCGTTATAAAACCGAAACGCAGCATTGCGTCACAGATTTTTATAGGTCCGTAGAAGTTGCGGAGCATATCCCTTAATTCCTCAAACACAGGCTTGTTGTGCATAACCTTAAGCAGTGCGGAGTCATACTCGTCTATGAGAAGTACCACCTTTTGACCTGTCTTTGCATACGCTCTGCCTATTATGCCTTCAAGCCTATTGCCTAAAGTCTTTTCAGCATCTACCTTGCCATATAAATTCTCATACCTTAAAAGCATTACGCTTATGGCGTCTTTCACCTCTTGTGGGTTCATTGACTTTATAGAACTCATATCAAACCTAAGCACAGGGTATTTTACCCAATCCTTTTCAAGAGCGTCTGCTTTCAGACCTGCGAACAACTCTTTTCTGCCCTCAAAATAGCACTGCAAAGTATCTACAAGCAGTGATTTGCCAAACCTGCGAGGACGACTAAGGAACACATAGTTATACTTGTTGGCAATTTCATACACATAATCAGTCTTATCAACGTAGAAATAATTACCATTACGTATCTTCTCAAATGTATAGACCCCTAACGGATAATTTTTTAGTTTTGTCTCCATAATCAAACTGCCTGCTAAACACATCACCAATTACATTCATTTTGCAAAAATACTATTTTTTTTATAAAAACACAAAATCACAACAAAAACAAAGGTCAAAGGAAATCACTCTCCCTTGACCCTCATACATCATACATCATACATTATACATCACACATAACTCCGTAGGAGTATCAGTCCTTTAGACAACGCACAGACCATCCGTAGTACTTACAGTGGTCGCCATCGTACAAGTAG
This sequence comes from Paludibacteraceae bacterium, assembly GCA_024399495.1. Classification (GTDB taxonomy): domain Bacteria; phylum Bacteroidota; class Bacteroidia; order Bacteroidales; family Paludibacteraceae; genus Enterocola. Next base: position 22,676 of record JAKSNY010000004.1, on the reverse strand, counting down.
TCATAGTCGTAATCGAGGCCCCTGTAGTAAGCGTGGTAGCCGTAGTCGCTATCGTCCTTAGGAGTAGCCGTCCAGAAATTGGTATCGCAGCCAACACGGGACACACTACTTCCACCTGCGTCGCCTGCCGGCAGAGCCGCAAAACCATACGTATCTAATCCTGGCTTATATTCACTATCTCCGTTGTACCAACCAGAGGTTGTTTTGAGATATTTGCCAACTGCTTTTGATGTGAGTTTTTGTGCACTGTATATGTAATCATACAGTGTCTGCCACTCCGCTCTTGACGGAATGTGCCACCCATTGGGGCAGATGCCCTGTCGATTGCCACTGAATGGTTTGGATCCGTAATCATATCCATCCTCAACGCCTACCGCCGCAGCCCAGTTGTAGAGGTAGCCCAATTTTTTTACCTGTGCGTCAGTGAGATTATCAGAATAATCGTACCATTTATCCCATTTGCTCTTGTCTGATGCATCGGTGTAGTATGGGGTAAATGTGTCATCTTCGGATGTTGGAATGGTATTGTTTGTAAGCCAGGAGGCATTGTATGCCTCAGACTGAGTGGCATATTTGTCACACCTTAGATTCTCCGCCATCCAGTACTGCTTTCCTATCTTTACAACAGGATAGGTGTTGCCACACGCATCAGTAACTTTATCTATTGGAGTTGGTCCGGGTGTTGGACTTGGCTCATTACCACTGTCTTTCTTGCACGCACTAAGCACCAGCAACGCTCCTGCCAGTGCAATTGAAATAAATCTTAATGTTTTCATAATATTATCCACCAAAGTTATCAAATGATATCATATCGTCCTCAACGCCAAGGCTGTGAAGCAAATCAAGCACAGTCTTTGCCATCATCGGAGGTCCGCAGAGGTAGTATTCAATATCTTCAGGTTCCTCGTGTTGTTTAAGATAGGTATCACCCATAACAGGAGCAATGAATCCTGGAGTATATTTTACACCCATAGCATCTGCTTTTGGGTCAGGACGGTCAAGAGCAAGATGGAAATGGAAATTAGGATACTCCTTCTCCAATTCTTGGAAATCCTCAAGGAAAAATACCTCATCAATGGCACGTGCTCCATAGAAATAGTGCATTTCACGGTCACGAGTATGGAGTGTCTTAAGCATGTGCATAATCTGAGCACGCAATGGAGCCATACCGGCACCACCACCTACCCAAATCATCTCTCGCTTGCTGTCAAAATGAGGATGGAACTCACCGTAAGGACCACTCATAATAACCTTATCACCAGGTTTTAGTGAGAAGATGTATGTAGATGCTATACCGCAAGGTACATCTTGGAAACCTGGACCTTGCTCTTTTGGTTTGAACGGAGGTGTGGCAATACGCACTGTAAGAGTGATAATATCACCCTCATCAGGATAGTTAGCCATTGAGTATGCACGTATTGTAGCCTCTGTGTTCTTTTGTTTTAAGCCAAAGAGACCGAATTTTTCCCAAGCAGGTACATATAGGTCTCCAATAAGTGAACGGTCAAAATCAGCGTAATTAAGGTCATACTCAGGAATACGGATTTGAGCGTAAGAACCAGGTATAAAGTCCATGTGCTCACCCTTAGGCAGAGCAACCTTGAACTCTTTTATAAACGTGGCTACGTTCTTATTTGAAATAACCTCACATTCCCACTCCTTGACACCAAGTACAGATTCAGGAACCTTAACCTGAATATCACTCTTAACCTTAACCTGACAACCAAGTCTCCAATTATCCTTAACCTGTTTACGTGAGAAATGTACAGACTCTGTAGGCAGAATCTCACCGCCACCACTGATAACCTGACATTTGCACTGACCGCAAGCACCCTTGCCACCACAAGCAGAAGGCAGGAACACGCCCTGACTTTGAAGAGCGGAAATAAGTGTACCGCCAGATGAAACATCTACAGGCTCATTGCTATTAAGAGTCATCTTTACAGGACCCGAAGGCGACAGATACCTCTTGGCTACAAGAAGCAGAATAACAAGGAGCAGTATAACGCCCAAGAAAACACCGACGCTAACTCCTATCATCGCCATATCTATTGCTAAAATAACTGAATTCATATCTCAATCAAATTTTAATACCTGAAAAACACATAAACGCCATAGCCATAAGACCTACCATAATAAATGTTATGCCAAGCCCACGCAGTGGAGCAGGAACATTACAGTACGCCATTTTCTCTCTTACAGCAGCAAGACATACAATTGCAATTGTCCAGCCTATACCAGAGCCAAGTGCATATATAAGGGCACTGCCAAAACTGTGGATTGCCTTAAAGTTAGACGCATCCATAGTCATTCTCTGCTGCATAAACAAGCAGGCACCCATAATGGCACAGTTTACCGCTATAAGTGGCAGGAATATACCAAGAGAGTTGTACAGTGATGGAGAAAAACGCTCCACAACCATCTCAACCAACTGAGTAATAGCCGCAATTACAGCGATAAATATAATAAAGCTCAAGAAACTTAAATCAACACCGGCAACCAATGCATCGGGTCCAAGAACGTATGCCTGAAGCAAATAGTTGATTGGAACAGTAACGCAAAGTACAAAAGTTACAGCGATACCAAGACCTACAGCGGTTTTAACATTTTTGGATACTGCAAGGAATGAGCACATTCCAAGGAAGTAAGCAAAAATCATGTTGTCAGAGAATATTGAACTGACAAAAAGACTTAAAAGATTTTCCATTTTCTTATCTCCTTAAAGTTAAACACTATAGTTCAGGGTTTTTAGCACGCTGAAACCAGATAATACAACCAATAATTATAAGTGCCATAGGAGGCATTAGCATAAGACCGCAGTTAAGATATCCTGCATCATACACACATTGTGGAATGATCTGGAAACCTAGCAAAGCACCTGAGCCAAGCAATTCACGGATGAATGCCACAATAACAAGAATTATTGCATAACCAAAACCGTTGCCAAGTCCGTCAAGCAGTGAGTCCCAAGGTCCGTTACCCATAGCAAAAGCCTCAAGCCTACCCATCAGGATACAGTTTGTAATAATAAGACCTACATAAACAGAGAGCTGAACGCTGACATCGTAGGCAAACGCCTTTAGAATCTGACTTACTATTGTAACAAGTGCCGCAACCACAACAAGTTGTACAATAATTCTTATACGGCTTGGAATTGTGTTACGCAGCAATGATATTACAACATTTGACAGTGCCACAATAATGGTAACGCTTATACCCATCACAAGTGCCGGCTCCAATTTGGCTGTTACGGCAAGCGATGAGCAGATACCAAGAATCTGCATTGTTACAGGGTTGTTACCCCATATAGGAGTAATGAAAGCCTCTTTACTTTTCTTTGATAATAGTCCCATTTTCAATCCTCCTTATTAAAAAATTGTTCATACTGTCCCAATCCCTCTTTCAGCATTATATTTACACCTGTTGATGTCATTGTACCACCCGATATGCCGTTTACGTAGTCAGCATCCTCACAAGTGTTGCCAGGTTTTACCACGGCGATTGATGTGAACTTGCCGTCACGTGAAATGTGCTTAGGATTCTCAGGGTCACGGAACTGATTCTGGAACTTAGGCTGAGTTATTTCAGCACCAAGACCAGGAGTCTCACTTTCATGAGAGAAATATACACCAAACACCGTTGATTTATCTGCATCAAGTGAAATATAACCCCAAATCGGGCCCCAAAGACCTGCACCCCTCATAGGGAATACATATTTTTTAGCACCGTCTATTTCACAAACATAAACAGGAAGCTTACGCTCTTCAAGAGGCTTTGTATTCTCCTCACTTACGTTGATGTCAAAACCACCTATGCTGTCAACAACATCGCCGTTAGAGTTAAGAATCCACTCACCCTTTACACACTCTGCATATTTGGCGGCAGGGTCTGCACACTCCTTAATATTGATATTAAGTGAACTTAGAATCTGTTTCTTCTTATCAAGAATAACGTTCTCATCTTGTTTTGCCTTTAAAGCACCCGATACAAACGCAAGCAGGAATGCCACCACAACAACCACAATTGAGGCGTAGATTATTGTATATACATTACTGTTAGTATCAAGCCCCTTCTTCTTGATTTCTTCAAATTCAGAAGCGGGAGCCTGACATACCGGACAATTATCCGGAGCCTTGTCACCTTTGTGGACATAGCCACAAACCTTACATTTAAATTCTTTTGTAGCCATATCCTTTATTTTTTAATTGCACGTTTGGCACGTTTTTTAATATTACCTTGAACCACACAATAGTCAATAAGCGGAGCACATACGTTCATAAGTAGGATGGCAAGCATCATACCTTCTGCGTATCCAGGATTCAGCACCCTAATCAGTATTGCCATAACACCTATCAGGAATCCGTAAATCCACTTGCCACACTCTGTACGGGCAGATGTTACAGGGTCTGTAGCCATAAACACAGCACCAAAACAGAAACCACCGTAAATAAAATGCTCATACCAAGGAAGCTGTGCGGCCGCAGTATCAAGACCACCTATATTAAACAGGAATGCTGTAAGACCGCCACCTATAAATACAGAAAGCATTGTCTTCCAACTTGCAATACCCGTAAACAGAAGCAGCAATGCACCTAATGCAATGGCTATTACGCTGGTCTCACCTATTGAGCCTGGAATAAAACCTGCAATGGCATCCCAGCAACTTATTGCATTACCTGCGGCATCAGTAAGATGTACTGTAGGGTCTAATGAGGTGGCTACCTGACCAAGAGGTGTCGCACCTGAGAATCCGTCTATAACCTGACCCTCACCAAGTCCGCAAATACTGTCTGTCCTAATCCAAACCCTATCGCCTGACATCGTGGTAGGATAGGCAAAGAACATAAACGCACGTGCTATAAGAGCCACATTTACAATGTTCATACCTGTACCGCCAAAAATCTCCTTAGCAAATATGACTGCAAATGCAGTGGCTATTGCAAGAATCCATAGCGGACAATCCACTGGAACAATCATAGGGAGAATGATACCTGTTACAAGGAATCCCTCATGAATCTCCTCCCCCTTCCATTGTGCCACAGTAAACTCAATACCCAAACCTACTATATAGGTAACAATTATTTTAGGAAGCACTGCAAGGAAACCGAACCAGAACTTAGACCAGAAACCTGCCACCGCAGCCTGACCTATAGCAAGATAGTGTTGATAACCTACATTGTACATACCAAAAAGAAGTGCCGGCATAAGTGCTATGACAACCATTATCATAATACGCTTGCTGTCTATAGCATCGTGAATGTGGGCACCTTTTGGCTTAGCGGTCTCATTAGGTACTAAAAGGAATGTTTCAAAACCGTCAAATACCGAGCGGAACGCATGAAGTTTACCACCTTCTGAGAAGGTTGGCTTAACTTTATCTACTAATTGTCTTAATTTACTCATAGTTCCTCCCCTTTTTAGCACATTTCCTTTTGTAGTTTATCAAGACCCTCACGTACTATACGCTGAAGTTCCATTTTGGACGAGCAAACGCACTCTGCGGCTGCAAAATCCTCTGGAGCAACCTCATAAATTCCAAGAGCCTCCATCTTGTCAATATCAAATGCAATGATAGCCTTGATAAGATAGCCCATATAGATATCCATCGGTGTTACCTTATCATACTCACCAGACATTATCATATTACGCTGACCACCCAATATTCTGGTATCGGGGTTAAATTTGAACGAAGGACACATCTTTGCCAAAAAAGATGACAATATAGACGGACTTGTAGAGAACGTTGTAGGACGTGGCATAATCCAACCCATAAACTCATCGGCGTCTGAGCCGTTCTTCATAACCGTAATCTGATTCACAAACGGAGCAAGAAAATCATTTGCCGTAGTCTCTGAACCCGATAGCGGATTGCCTGAAATAATGGTGGCGTTAGAGCCTTTGCTTATATTGCAGTCAAGAATTTGGCTAAGTTTCTGACCTAAAACCATCTTGTAGTAGCAATTTGAGCAAGCCTCAGAGCCAACCAAAGCAACGTTCTTAGAGAAATCTATTACACCCTTAGCGGCAAACCTACCTATATATACCACCTCTTGAGCCCCGATAGTCCAAACTATCTCACCTTTATTTATAGGCTGAACATTGTTTATCTGCACACCTACATTGCTTGCAGGATACTTGCCCTCAAATGCCGTTACTGTAGCGTTCTTTACATGTGCAAATGTCTTGGTGCCGTTCTTAACCCCTACAAACACAGGAGCGATTTTAGACAGCACATCAATACCGTTTTGGAAATCTGACTGTGAATCCTTAAAAATAAACTCATAATCAGCAGCAAGTGGTGCCAAATCAAACGCCGATACAAAGATAGACTTAGGCGTGTCTGCCGGATTGGCAATAACATCGTACGGACGCTGCTTTACAAAAGCAAACATACCTGCATCACTAAGAGCCTTCTTGATATCCTCAACGCTGCCGTTAAGGTTTATCTTCTCCAAACTCTCTTTTGTACCCTTTTTATCGTTCTTAACCACGATACTAAGAATCTTACGTCTGTCGCCTCGGTTGATAGCCTCAAGTGTTCCGCTGACAGGGCTGACAATCTTAACGTCAGGTTTCTTCTTGTCATAGAACAGTACGGTACCAACCTTTACGGCATCGCCGGGCTTTAGTGCAGGCTTAGGTACAATCCCGTAGAAATCATCAGGGTTAAACCCGATGTAATCTCCCACAGATGACTGACCAAAAGACTTCTCTGCCTCTCCCTTCATAGGAATCTCAAGCCCCTTTTTCAGTTTTATCAATTCTGCCATAATTGTTAGTAAAAAAAATCTTTTTTAGAGGTTGCAAATATAGTGATTTTTGTTTGTTTGTGCAATTTTATTTTTCAACACAATATTTTAGGCTATAAAAACAATTTTTAATGAAAAAATTTTGATATATAAAAAATAAGGTGTAATTTTGCACCGTTTTCAGAACATCGGGATGTAGCACAGTCCGGTTAGTGTACCTGCTTTGGGAGCAGGGGGTCCCAGGTTCGAATCCTGGTATCCCGACAAAACAAAAAAGAGTTTTCACACGGTGAAAACTCTTTTGTTTTGATAGGGTGCGTCAAGAGTTTACTCTTGAAAGCACACAAGCAAAACAAAAGGAAGTTACTGAGCGATAGCGAAGTAACTCTTTTTTGTTTTACAGCCGCCCCGCGGGAGCGGCTCAGGATCATTGAGCGTCAGCGAAATAATCCTGGTTGGTTTTCGCCCCGCAGGAGCGGCTCAGGATCATTGAGCGTCAGCGAAATAATCCTGGTTGGTTTTCGCCCCGCGGGGGCGGCTCAGGTTCAGGCTGCGCCTGCCTTTTTGTCGTGACTCGGCATAATCCAAGTAAACTTGGCTTCTGCTCTCGCTACTCCAAAAATTCACGGAACGAAACGAGGTAATACTGGTTATAACCAGTAAAATTTTAATACAACAAACCAAACATCCAAAGTGGAATTCTGTTTCCGTGCCCAATTTCCGTTCCATCAACGGCAAGGTAACTATTTTCAATATCTTTTATCTGATTAAATGTCTTACTTGCACCACCAACCTCAAACAAATACCTGTCATCAACAAGAAAATCTCCCTTTGGAGGATATGTAACGGTTGCAATCTGTTTTAACTGATTCATAAAAAATGTCTCACGTATGGTACCTATATCAGTATTGTTTCCCAACGCATACATAAGGTTGGGGTTATCAAGCAATATTTTATCAGGTTTGTACAATGTTTTCAGCTTTTTTGTTGAAGTAGATAACAATGATAACAGTCCAGCACGCTCAAGCGCCCACATCATCTTAATTCCCTGACTACGGCTTGTCTCAAGTTGGGCATATAACTCATTCATATTTGGAGTTTGTGGTACACTCTCAGAGAGCACCATCAGCATTTTTTTTGCTTTTCTAATAGTGTTTATCTCAACTTCATCAATAGCGGGATAATCTACTGTCAATACATGATTCACTACCTGTTGTAATCGCTGTTGAAAATTTTTGTGAACCTCTTTATAAAAAGGATAGTACCCATTGTTAATATATTTTTCAAAATGTGGCAGAATATTGTTAACTTTTTGTTTTATATCCATTGCCACCTCCACATGGTTGTTTATCAATGTATCAAGTGATATTGGGTTTAGTTTTACAACATTCTCATAATCCAGATATTCACGGAACGACATTCCCGCCATATTGTAAGTTGCAAGTCTGCGACTTAAGTCCGCCTCTCCTTTCTCTATCTGCAATAAAGAAGACCCTGAATACACAATGTGCAAATCAACATAATCATCATATATGTTCTTTAAAACCTGCTGCCAAGGCTTGTAGTAGTGAATCTCATCTATGAACAAATATCTGCCTCCGTGCTGATAAAAGAATCTCACCAAATCTTTTAAGTCATGCTTTGCAAACCATAAATTGTCCATTGACACATATAGTACATCATCAATCTTGTTATAACTTTTCTTGATGTGTTGCAGTATCATTGTTGTTTTTCCAATACCTTTTGCACCTTTTATACCAATAAGTCTGTCGTCCCAACAAATGTGAGACAACATATACCTATTAAATGTAGTTGGAGTGGAGGCAAGTCTGTTATGATAACTGAACTCCAATTCTTCTATATCGGTAAAATCAATCATAATTAATTAAATATTTCTGCAAATTTACACAATTTCCATTAAACACCAAAAAAAGACTTTCAAAAATCACTTTTACCCCAAAAAAAAACTTTCAAAAATCATAAAAAACAAAAGTCAAAGGAAATTACCTTCCCTTGACCCTCATACATCATACATCATACATCACACATAACTCCGTAGGAGTATCAATCCCTTAAACAACGCACAGACCGCCCGCCGCTCTTACTGATGGCGTAATCATCCAAGTCGTCATAGCTGCCACCGAGGTACCTGTCGTAAGCGTCGCTGCCATTGGCCTTACTTGGAGTAGCCGTCCAAAAACTGGCGCTGGAGCCCACACTGAGCACGCCACTTCCAATGGCGTAGCCTGTCGGCAAAGCCGCAAAACCGTATGTGTCCAAATGCTCTTTTGTACCTTTCCAATCTGGGGTGTTGCTCTTAAGGTGTTTGCCAGCCATATTTTTGCCTTTGCCGTCTGTTGTCTCTATAAATGTTTTAAGAGCGTTCCACTCATCTACGGTTGGAATGTGTGAGCCGTTGGGGCAGATTCCCTGACGGTTGCCAGTGAATGCTTCTGTCTGCGTTTGTCCGTTCTTAACACCTACTGCAGCAGCCCAGTTGTAATAGTAGCCGTATTCCTCTTTGGTGCTTGCTGTGTAGTATGGGGTGTAAACACTACTTGATGATGTGGATATAGTTGTAATACCAGCCTCGAATGCCTCAGACTCTGTATCATACTCTATGCACTTGGTGTTTTCCTTGAGCCAATATTGTTCACCTATCTGAACCCAATTGGCATCAGCATCCAATGCACTCTGGCATGCAGGACGTGTAGGTGCTGGCGTCACAAACTCCACATTAATCGCAACAGCCTTGCCTTGTGAACGTCCTGCGCTAATGGCTCCAAGTTTGGTTGAGAATGCCTTGCCCTCACTATCTGTCATTGATAGGGTTAAGTCTTCTGCCGCAAAATTTGCAGGTGCTACCGCTATTATAACATTTTTTGCTTCTGATGCGTCAAGTTCTGTGCCGCTGATACCTGTTACGGTTATCTTCTTTGCTTCCTCTACTGCCGTTGATGAGGCTGTAGGATCTGTCTTGCTTACGTTGAACGTTCCGCAGATGTTGTTTGAGGCAGACTCTAATGTCATTGTCTCTATTGTGCCTGCACCTGTAAGTTGCAATTTTATGAACGCTGTCTGGTTCTTGAACGCAAGTGACTTGTCCGCCTCACTGTATGCAACCATTGGAACTGTGCCTGTGGCAAATGAGTTCTCCACGTATGCCTGCTCTGCAGGTATGCTGTACTTGATGGCACTGCCGTCTATGCCTTGTGCCGCTGATGATGGATATACAGCATAGTAAGGTGCTGTGGCTGTCTCCGCTATCCATCCCTCAAATGTTGCAGATGTGGTGCCGTCGCCCTCTGTAAGGGTGAAGTCATTGCCTGTTGTTGATGAGCCTGCGTAGATTTTAACAATGTCTCCCTCTGACCATAGAATGTCTGAGCCACTTATTGAGGTCTTCTCTTTGCTCTCATTTGATACGGCACTGAACACCATCTTTACCATACCCTCTTTGCTCTCTGGGTTCTGTACGTCTGAATTCTTCTTGCAAGATGCCACGCCAAGCACCAATAGTGCCGACATAGCCATAAAACTTAGTCTTTTCATTTTGTTTTCTTGTTTTTTTAAGGTTAATTACTAGTGCCAGTTAACACTCTCTGTTGTGAATTTTGCTGATGGGGCTGATGAACCAGCCATCACGGGCATCTCTGCCTCCATTCTCACTTGCTCCATCTTGGGAGCGGAATAAAATTTCTTCATAATTGATAATTGATAATTGAAAATTGAAAGTTAATAATTATGTTAGTTAATCTCGTTCTATCGGTGAATTATGGTGCAAGCCGAACACAGACAAACTTGTTTGTATGTTGAGGCGAAGCCCATAATAACGGCGTAGCCGTAATCGGTGAATCGATTTCATACATCATACATCATACATTAAGTAAAGATCTCTCCCGTTGGTCGAGATGACGGAAGGGAGAGTTCTGCCCTCGCTACTCCTCACAGTCCCTTGACCCCTGACCCCTTATCTTTGACCCCTGACCCTCACAGTTACAACTGCATTGTAACTGTCTAATATTAAGCAAATTACCCCCCCCGATGCACTCGGGGAGGGTAATTTTTACCTACCTTTATATTTAAGCCGTTCCCGGCTTCTATGTCTTGTCATTTTGTTTGATTAACGACCTCAAAATTATAAATTATTTTTTATTCTGCAAACTTTTTTAGAAAAAAATTCATACATCAAGTTGAGATTACCTACGGTCAGCAAGCAGTTTTCGCTACGCTCAGACTGTTTACAGACCGTCAGGTAATGACGAAATGGAGATTTCTCGCTTCGCTCAGAATGACGTAGGAGGAGAACATACATCATACATCATACATTGAGTAAACATCATTTTGTAGAGAAATAATACCCATACCCCTGTCTGGTAACAAGGTTCTTATTATAGGGCTCTATCTTTTTACGCAATCTTGTTATATTGACATCTATTGTACGGTCAGACATTGAATTATCTCCCTTCCAAATAGCCTCTATAAGTTGCTCTCGCGTAAATACAGTATCAGGGTGTTGTAAAAACATGGACAGCAGTTCAAACTCTTTTTTAGTAAGGCATATCTCTGCAGATTTTACAGTGGCTGTTTTATTTGACAAATTAAGCACAAGAGAGTCAAACGATACTGTTTCAGTTTGCAAAGCAGACTCATTTTTATTCTTTTCATCTTCATCATCGGGGTTATCCACTACAGGAATAGGATTATACGCACGCTTAAGCACAGCCTTCACCCTTGCCACGACCTCATTTATAGAGAATGGCTTTGAAATATAGTCATCTGCCCCAATGTCAAACCCACGTAACTTATCTGTCTCAGTGTCCTTGGCGGTAAGGTATATAATAGGAATATTCTTAGTTTCCTCCTTACTCTTAATCATAGAACCAAGCTTGAAACCCGATATCTCCCCCATCATAACGTCCAAAAGGAACAGACGGTATTTGGTCAAATCATCTTGCAGCGCTTCCTCGGCACTATATGCAACATCAACCAAATAACCTGCTTTTTCAAGATTATACTGTAGGATTTCACACAAATCCTCCTCATCATCAACCACAAGAATTTTCTCAATCATAGTAATGTTTTAAGGTTATGAGTTACAAATATAACTATTTATTTTCTAAAAACAAAATAAACTGCAAGAATCAAGCAAGCAAAAGCCGCCAAATGGTTCCATCTTAATTCTTGTCCTTTAAATGCCACGATACTGAACACAGCAAAAACGGTTATAGATATAACTTCCTGAATTATTTTAAGTTGCACAAGTGAAAACGGGCCACCGTTTCCTTCAAAACCTATTCTATTTGCATTTACTTGGCAGCAATACTCAGGCAATGCAAGCATCCACGACATCAGGATAACAAAATACAGAGGAGTGTTGTCTGTTATAACATTCACTGACTGCAATTTAAGATGCCCGTACCAAGCCACCGTCATAAAGATGTTTGCCACAAAAAGCAAAACTATAGTCCAAATTCCATTCATATTCTTAATAATAATATTATTCACTGTCCACTGTCCACTGTCAACTGTCCACTACTTAAAGAATGTCACTCCATAACCTATAAGCATATCATATAGTGAGCCAAACGGTCTGTAATACACAAATGCGGCGTACTCATTGCCTGTTTGCCAAAATTCTCCTTCTACCTCTGCAAGGCTCCCAACATCACTATGGTTAGGAACATAAACATACATATAATTATAACCGCCTTGCTTTAACAGCAGCACAGCCTCATACTCATTAGTTTCATAATTATAATTCATTACCGAATATCTGTCAAACCTATACCCTGTGGCCTGACTCAATATGTAAACTTTCCCGTCTAAGTACGGAAGCTCCATAGGGAGTGTAAAATGCGTAAATAAATAATCTCCCTCTATATCGGGGTTGTATGCAGATTGCATATTTATAACATACCTTCCATTAACTGTTCTCCAAGATTCATATTGCTTTTTAGCCCTAATCGCAGACGGATAAAGCGTTACATGGTAGTATGGTTTAAAAAAATCTATGCTCTTCACATCACGGTCAAGCACATATCTGGCAGATATATCAAGAGTACGGAACTCATTGCCCGCTTCAAAAATCAAATCCTTATTAAGTTTGTAATTAACAGTGTGCCGCTCATAAAAAGTAGGTGCGTCCAACACCACCTGATTATCAAGCCGTCTGTTCTGTTGCACCACCACCTTCAGTTCCGTTGACGGCTGGTTTATGTTATACTCAGGATAATCAACTGTTACAGCAAGTTGCTGATGTTTGCCATTTACATCTATATCTGTTTGGGCAGTTGCCTTACATTGCACGCTTACTACACTTTGCACCACCATAAACCTGGCTGTAATTACAGGCACATCGGGATATTCATTATCATAAACTATAATAACATAATTACCCGATATGGACGGCGTTGCCTCATCGTTGGGAAAACGCAACTCAAAATGAGTGTATGTAAAAAATGTGTTTTGTGAAGTCTCGTAATCAGAAAGGTAACTGCCTGTAAACCCATCTATATATTGGCTTTCAGATAATTCATCTGCCTGCCAAGAAGCATTACAATGAACTATGCGGTAGGCGTACGTTTTTATATCGGGCGAAAAGTCATCAAATTTAAGCGTTATAAACTGACTACTACCCAACTCTATTATGGGATAATACGGAGAATGAGAAAAATTCTCACATTGAAGACTATGAATATCCTTGCTAAAAGCCTCTGTATAGAACACAGGCTTACCGTTGTCAGCGTCAAAAGCCAAAGCACTGACGGGCAATAGTAAAAAAGCAAGCAATATACTTTTTATATATTTCAACAGAGCGTTATTCTTGAATCTTAACGGTAGAACCGTCTGACATTTCTGCAAGTTTCATACCTCTATAATCGGCAGGAACAACCGCACCTATAAGATTTCTATACCTTAATACGTATGGTTTTTCAGCCGCAGTTAAAGGTGCTGCAGTAGATGATTTAGGTAAAACCTTTAATTTTATGGTGTCATCATTAACAACTGTCAATGTAACAGTTACATTATCGCCAACATTAAGACCGTCTGCAATAGTCAGATTTACATCTCCTGCAGGATACCAATCCTGTTTAATCACATTATTGCCACTATACACATTCAAACCTACTCCGCTACCCCATTTCTCATCAATGGTAAATACGCCAGAACCCTTAGATGTCATGTTTTTGGTAGTCCATTCCCCTCCGTTCCAGTCTGAACGCACTTGCCACTCTGTATATTCCGTATAATTATACACTATATCTCCATTACGCTCCGCTACCGCACCACCTTCTGCCTTGCTTGGGTCTAATGTAAATGTAACCGTATAAGAGCCGTCTTCTATAATGCTTAATTTGTAATTGGAATCATCTGCAGGAATCTTTATTTTCCACTCACCATTAGCGGCAAACTTATATCCATAGCCATCTTCTTTTGCCTTAAGATTTACTTTCTCTTTTACTAATTTATATGTTCCGTCAGACTGTTCAGTCATTTTGTTGGCATCTGCTTTTTCATCCCAATCGCAACCCATTAGCATTTGCTCACCAGTCACCCTCCAAACCAGCTCTTTAGCAGGCTCTGCATAAAGCATATCACTCTCATTTTCTAACTTAAGATATAAGTCGTACTTACCAGTCTTAGCAATCACATAAGAATCATCAACGACAGTAATTCCAGACTCTCCCTCTATGCCTCCTATCCAAGATGCCTCTTTTGTAATATTATACATCATAAATTTCTGCCCCTCTGTTAAATAGACATTAAGAACCTCCCATTGAGCAGAATATCCTTCCGGATTAAAATCAGACCTGACACCCTGAATAACGGTTTCTGAACCAACTAATATTCCAAATTCCTCAGGAGTGGTTTTCCAACTGTGAACCTTAACATCTATCACCCCGTCTAAGGGTTCATCTGTGATGTTGCCGTTGGGAGCGGCGTTTGCATCATCAAACGACGCATTCCAAGAAAACTGATAACCCCACCCTATTTCTGCGGCATCGGGAAAATGCAGTGTAAAATGCTTTGAGTCAACTTTTTTCATAAGCACCCACTTATTGCCTGACATTGCCCCATTAAAGTAACATTGCGGCGTTACTTTGTCATCGGGGGTTTCTACATTTACAGTAATACCATCAGCATATACAGCATTAACAACAAAAAGCATTGCAAACAAAATAGATATTTGTAACAATTTCTTCATATCAAACGCATTTTTTATTAAAAACATCACTATCAACTTACAAAAATATGAAAAATATTGCTGCAAAACAATAGTTTTACAAAAAAAACACCTATATTAGCAGAAAATTCAAACAAATTATTATGGCAACTGATTATTTTAGCAACGATGGTTACGCCTACTCATTAGAGGAGGCAACCGCACAACGCACTCTTATGCGTAACGTGTATCTGTGGATGACACTTGCACTTGCCGTAACAGGCATTATGGCATATCTCACAGCCTACACTCCGGTATTACTGAATATAATATACGGTAATCCCTTTGGAATTTGGGGCTTAATCATAGCAGAACTTGTTCTTGTGTTTGTACTCTCTGCCAGAATAGACAAGCTCTCATTTGCAGCGGCAGGAATAATGTTTGTGGTGTATTCTATACTTAACGGACTGATGCTCAGTTCTATATTCATAGTTTATACTATGGAGTCAATAGCAACTACATTTTTTGTGTCGGCAGGAATGTTTGGTGCAATGGCACTTATTGGCACATTTACTAAAAAAGATTTGAGCGGTATTGGCAGATTTGCAATAATGGCACTTTTAGGTCTTATTATTGCATCTCTTGTAAACATGTTTGTACAAAGTTCACAACTTGGTTGGATTATATCTTTTGTGGGTGTTATATTGTTTGCGGCACTTACAACATACGATGCCCAGAAAATAAAACAAATGCTTACCACATACGCTACAGATGTTAATGAAAGCACACGGAAGATTGCATTGTTAGGCTCTCTTACGCTGTACCTTGATTTTATCAACTTATTCTTATATCTGTTAAGGTTTTTAGGACGCAGAAATTAACAGCGGAAATTAGTTGTTAATCGCATCCCATAGCAAGTCCTTCAGTGTGTCTATCCCTTTCCCCGATACGGAAGATATGAACACTGAAGGAATATTTTTTGGTAGTGTAAGTGCTATATTACGCTGCTGTTCATCATCGGTGAGGTCACACTTTGTAACGGCAAGAACCCGATTCTTGTCTGCCAACTCAGGATTATACTTTACAAGTTCTGCAAGCAGGATTTCATAATCTGCCTCCACATTCTCAGATGTAGAAGGAACCATAAACAACAATGCTGAATTACGCTCTATATGACGTAAAAACCTAAGACCTAGACCCTTGCCCTCTGATGCACCCTCTATAATACCAGGTATATCAGCCATAACAAAAGACTTGCTGTCTCTATAGCCAACTATTCCTATATTAGGTTCTAGCGTGGTAAAAGGATAGTCTGCTATCTTAGGCTTTGCGGCAGAGACTACAGAAAGCAGTGTGGATTTACCTGCATTTGGGAATCCCACAAGCCCCACATCAGCCAATATCTTTAGTTCAAGCACTACAGAACGCTCTATGCCAGGCTCACCAGGCTGTGCAAAACGTGGTGTCTGTAACGTTGCTGTGCGAAAATGCCAATTACCCTGACCGCCTCTGCCACCCTTAAGCAGCACCAACCGCTGGTCATGTTCTGTAATCTCACACAAAAACTCGTGAGTATCAGCATCGTAGGCTACAGTACCAAGTGGCACCTCTATAGTCTTATCATCGCCGTCCGCACCAAAACTGCGGTTTTTGCCACCACTCTCACCATCACCGGCAAAAATATGACGAGCGTATTTAAGGTGCAAAAGAGTCCAATAATTCCTGTTACCTTTTATATATATATGTCCGCCTCTGCCTCCGTCACCGCCATCGGGTCCACCCTTAGGCACAAATTTCTCCCTATGCAGATGCGTGGAGCCTGCCCCTCCTTTACCGGAGCGGCAGAATACTTTTACATAATCTATAAAGTTTGATTCAGCCATTATTAATTAGTGGACAGTTGACAGTTGACAGTGGACAGTTATTTTACTGAATCTATGGCTTTACAAATCTCCGCAAACACCTCTTCCATAGTGCCTGTTCCGTTAATTCTGTTGCTTTTACCTTGACGGTCGTAGAATTGTATTACAGGTAGTGTTTTTGCCTCATAAACTTGCAGACGCTGATGTATGGTCTGTAGATTATCATCGCTACGCCCCGATGTCTTTCCCCTCTCAAGCAAACGCTTCACCAATTCGTTTGTCTGAACATCTATGTTAAGCATCAAAGAAATCTTAATATTACGTTTTTTTAGCATACTGTCAAGAGCCTCTGCCTGTGTAAGAGTACGTGGGAATCCGTCAAAAATAAAGCCCTTGGCTGTAGGATAAAGGTCTATGTTGGCATTTAGAATATTTATCATAAGGTCATCGGGTATAAAATTACCTTTACTTATGAGGCTGTCAGCCATTTTACCAATTTCAGAACCCTTAGCAATTTCTGCACGCAAAATGTCACCTGTAGATAAGTGGACAAGTCCGTATTTTTTTACAATAAAGTCGCTCTGAGTACCTTTACCGGACCCGGGAGCACCAAAAATAACAATATTTAACATAGCATGATTTTTAAAAAAAATATCGCTCAAAGTTACGAAAAATATTTCTATATATCACGCTTGATATAAATATTTTTTTGTTTTTTTTAAGACGTTTCTTAAGATTGGTTTTATCTATTAGTTTACCACGTTACATACCCCTGATGGAGATTCGTAAACATTATATATCTTTAATGGCTGTGACGCAGGTCCCTTATTAACTCTGCCGCTTCCATTACCAACCTCAAACGATGAGCCGCATTTACCACATTTTAGAAAATATCCGTCAACATTGAGTGATATCTCTTTTTTGCACTCGTATGGGCAACACGCCTCAAAAGCGTACAATTTATTATCCATAGCCCTTGTGACCACCACCCCACTATAGCCATAACGTCCGTGTCCCGCCGACATAGCCGCAGGATGTGTTGTGTTAAACAGTTTACTATAACCTACATTCTCATACCTTAATTCGCTATCTGCACCGCCAATACTCACATCAATTGAAAAACTTACAGGACTGTTTGGTATGTTTGAGTTAAGTTCCTCGCTTTTATTACACGATACAAGTAGAGACACTACTAAAAAAACAACATATTTTTTCATATTGAAACAAAATTACAGTGCAAAGGTAGTAAAAAACAACATTTGTTGTACAAGACAAAACATAAATAGCCTATAGAATTCTCTACAGGCTATTTCTGTGATCCCGCAGGGATTCAAACCCTGAACCTTCACATCCGTAGTGTGACGCTCTATTCAGTTGAGCTACGGAACCATTCAAATGCATCATTTTGCATTTGCGGTGCAAAGATAATACTTTTAATTGAAAGTTGAAAGTTGAAAGTTGAAAATTTTTATTTTTTTATAGCAATGACACGCTTCTTTTAACAAACTGACTTAGAGCCTCGCCTTTAAGCATATTGTTTGCAAGAAGTGCCAAATCTATAAGTTGGTTTACTTTAGGCTCATTCTTGGCAAAATCTGCATAGATATCAGATTTCTGCTTCTCCAAATCACTCATCTGAGCCTCTTGAGTTCTGATGGCATCTTTTTCAACCTCAGGTATTTCATCATCTTTCTTATCCTTATGCTTAGCCTTAAGGTCATCAACCTGCTTCTTCAGAGCCTCTATGTCTTTAGCGATAGGAGATACCTTTGCATTAAGTTCAGAAGCCTGCTTCTCTACCAAACCCTTTATCAGAGGGTGGTCTGTATTAAGTACAAGACTGTAAGAATCAGGCATATTGCCATAGAATCCCATCATACCGCCTTGCAGTGCAGACATCTCTTTCATACGGCGCATAAACTCATTCTGCGTAATAAGAATAGGCTGTGCCTCTGCCCCCAAAGCCCCGAATGTAACTATAAAATCACATTTGTCTGTCTTAGGTGCGGCCGAACTGAATATCTTTGTCATTGCATTCTGCTCATCTTGAGTAAGTTCCACTTTAGCGGCATCTTCCTTTACAATAAGCTTGTCTATTGTATCAGAATCCACACGCACGTATCGGGTCTTCTCATTCTTCTGCTCCAGACGCGATGCCAAATGCACATCAAGTTGGTCATCAAACAGTAACACACTGTAGCCCTTCGCTTTAGCGGCCTCTATATAACTATATTGTGCATCTTTGTCTGCCGCATACAGATAAATCACATTGCCATCCTTGTCTGTTTGGTTAGCCTCTACAAGTGTTTTATACTCATCGTAGGTGTAATATTGCCCATCGGTGGTCTTAAACAGATTAAACTTAATGGCACGCTCGTAGAACTTATCATCAGTAAGCATACCGTAAGAGATGAATATTTTAAGGCTGTCCCATTTCTCCTCAAACTGCTTGCGGTCTGCCTTGAATATATCTTGCAGGCTATCAGCCACTTTTTTGGTTATATGTGCAGATATTTTCTTAACGTTAGAGTCGCTTTGCAGATAAGAACGGCTTACATTAAGTGGAATATCGGGTGAGTCAAGTACACCGTGAAGCAATGTAAGAAACTCTGGCACAATACCCTCCACACTATCTGTAACAAAAACCTGATTACAATAGAGCTGAATCTTGTTCTTCTGCAACTCTATATTGTTTGTAACCTTAGGGAAGTAGAGAATACCTGTAAGATTAAACGGATAATCCACATTTAGGTGTATATGGAACAACGGCTCAGCGGCATACGGATAAAGTTCACGATAGAAACTTGCGTAATCCTCATCTTTCAGGTCTGCCGGTTTCTTAACCCATGCAGGTGTAGTGTTGTTTATTATATTGTCATCGGCAGTCTCCACCTCTTTGCCGTCTTTCCACTCCTTTTTCTTTCCGAATGCAATTGGCACAGGAAGGAACTTGCAGTATTTTGTAAGCAACTCCTGAATACGGTTATCCTCCAAGAACTCCTTGCTGTCATCATCTATGGTAAGAACAATATCTGTACCTATGCTTTCCTTCTCACAATCCTCTATCTCAAATGTAGGATTGCCGTCACAACTCCAATGTACGCCTTTAGAACCTTCTTTATATGATTTGGTAAAGATTTCCACCTTCTTGCTTACCATAAAAGCAGAGTAGAATCCCAAACCAAAATGCCCGATGATGGCATTGGCATCGTTCTTATATTTATCAAGAAACTCACCTGCTCCAGAGAATGCTATTTGGTTAATGTACTTATCTATCTCATCGGCGGTCATACCTATACCGCTATCAGAAACAGTAAGAGTACCTGCCTTTTTATCAAGTTTGACCTCCACTTTAGGGTCTTTAAGCTCACCCTTATACTCTCCTACACTGCTTAGAGTTTTCAGCTTTTGAGTAGCATCTACGGCATTAGAAACTATCTCACGCAAAAAAATCTCGTGGTCAGAATACAAAAACTTTTTAATAACAGGAAAAATGTTTTCCGATGTTACACCAATATTACCTTGTTGCATAATAGATATATTTTATATAAAATTGCTCTTCATTGTCCAACACAATAAAGAGCAAATAGTGTGCCAATGTGGCAAAAGTGACATAATGTCACCTTAATCTAAAAGTCCTGTGGAGAAATAGCGTTCCATACGGTCAGGCAGTACAGTAACAATAACCTTATCGCTACCATATCTCTTTGCCATCTGCATGGCAGCCCATATATTGGCACCCGATGATGTGCCGCACATAAGACCTTGTATTTTAGCAAGACATCGGGTTGTCTCTATGGCATCATTATCAGATACCTCTACAACCTCATCTATCATTTTTACATCCAAAACCTCAGGAATAAAACCATCGCCTATACCCTGTATTTGGTGCAGACCAGGCTCATCACCTAAAAGTGCAGATACATCTTTAGGTTCCACAGCCACTACCTTTACATTAGGGTTCTGGTCTTTAAGATACCTGCCGATACCTTGCAGAGTACCACCGCTGCCCAAACCCGATACAAATATATCTATAGGCTTGTCTATCTGGTTGCACATCTCCACCGCAGTGGTCCTATAATGAATAAGTGGATTGTTCTTGTTTGTAAATTGCTGTGGCATAAATCCGTTTGTGCCAAGATTCCTTAAAATACGCTCAGCCTCCTTAACGCTACCGTCAATACTTAAATTAGCAGGCGTAAGTACTAGCTCTGCACCAAGACACTTGATAATCTTCTTACGCTCCTCACTCATATTCTCAGGCATAACAATAATCACCTTATATCCTCTTCTTACGCCTACAAGTGCAAGTCCTATACCTGTATTACCCGATGTAGGCTCCACAATGGTCATTCCCTTACGCAGAATGCCATCTTTCTCTGCTTGGATAATCATATTGTATGCAACCCTATCCTTAATACTGCCACCAGGATTAAGAAACTCTGCCTTGGCATAAATATTATACCCTGTAGTCTCCTTTAGAGACACTAACGGAGTATTACCAATCAAATCAATAACGTTACTATATACCATATTTAATTGAAAGTTGAAAGTTAAAAGTTGAAAGTTACTAAGAGCGAGAGCAGAGTCAAGTTGACTTGGGCTATGCCGAGCGACGAAGTAACATGGTTAAAACTTGTTTTAACAAAATTGACTGCAAATTTACGATTAAGTGAGTGAAATTGCAAAAAAAACGGAGTTTTTTGTAGTAATCAGTATGTTATCACAAAGGAAAACTTGTTTTAATTTGGGATAATATGCTGATTACAAAAACTTTAGTTTTTGCAATTTCCGAGCGTGAGTAAGTTCACTGAGCGAAGCGAAGTAAAGTTACGATTAAGTGAACGAGCGTGAGTAAGTTCACGAGTGGCGAAGCCACGAGTAAAGTTACGATTAAGTGAACGAACGGAAGTAAGTTCACTGAGCGAAAACTTTCCCTCGTCATCCTGAGCATAGCGAAGAATCTCATACTCATTATGAGATTTTTCGCTGCACTGCGTTCCGCTCAAAATGACGAGTGAAGGACATTCCGTAGTAGTACTAATTCCTCAAACAACGCACAGATTGACCGTAGTACTTATTGTAGTTTCTCTCGAACAAGTAGTCATTGAAGTAATCGAGGGTCCTGTAGTAAGCGTCGCTGCCGTAGCTCTCATCCGGAGTAGCCGACCAGAAATCGGTACCGTAGCCAACATAGTACACACCACTTCCAAGTGCTGCGAAGCCTGCCGGCAGAGCCGCAAAACCATACGTGTCTAATCCTGGTTTGTAGTCACTATCTCCGCTGTACCAGCCAGAGGTTGTTTTGAGATATTTGCCAACTTCATTTGATGTGAGTTTTTGTGCACTGTATATGTAATCATACAGCGTCTGCCACTCCGCTCTTGACGGTACGTGCCAACCGTTGGGGCAGATGCCCTGACGATTGCCACTGAACGCTGATGTCTGTTCCCATCCGTCCGCAACACCTACAGCTGCGGCCCAGTTGTAGAGGTAACCAAGTTTTGCAACTTGTGCATCTGTAAGATTCACTCCATACCGTTTGCTATAACTATCCCACTTGCTCTTGTCCGAGGCATCGGTGTAGTATGGGGTGTATGTGTAAATTATTGCTGATGTTGGAATGGTATTATCTGTAAGCCATGAGGCGTTGTATGCCTCTGACTCTGTGTCATACTTTGAACAACGGTAATTCTCCGCCATCCAGTACTGCTCCCCTATCTTAACTACTGGATAGGTGATGCCACAGGCATCGGTAACCTGTTCTGTTGGGGTTGATGGCTCAGTGAAACTAATACTATCAACCTTTGAAATCAGAAACTCTGTTTGTGTGCCATCATTGTTATACACCCAGAACTTTGTCTGCGCCATAGCACATAGTGTTGCAACCAATGCAAT